>DAOULV010000036.1:0-49508 GCA_034416335.1 Dehalococcoidales bacterium | reverse complement strand
GGTTTTCGATTTCGAATTTATGGTTGCTACAAATATTTATCTGTTACGTCGGTTATTTCGAATACAGCATACACATTGTGAGCTAAATAACCCCCTTTTAAGTAATCCTTCAGGGCTTTCAAGGATCTGAATGCATAAGCCCCATTGACATCTAAATCGCCATCATAAACGACAAGATACTTCATGCGCTGTCTTGTTTCTCTATCATTAAATTTATATCCGTTAAATTCTTTCATGGCATTAAACCCCCTTATCACGTTAATAAAATCTTTTCTGCGCACTTGCCAGATAACACCCACTCCGCGCCATCTCCTAAACCTTCCTGATTCAATTGGCTATTAATACGAAACATTATATGTGTATACCCCGAAAGCACCGCCTCATAGTCCCACCTGTACGACAACGAAGCATAAGCAATATAAGTACCATCATTTAAAAAAATAAGCCGGTTTCTGTCCGAATCAAATTCGCAATTCGTGTCTTTCTTAATAGTTCCCCACTGAACCTTTGTAATATCCCATAACGTACCACCAGGCTGGACTTGCTGATCTATTGGGAATTGTACCGCACTAAATATGGTTTTCATTGTTTTCTCCTTTTCTTGACTCATTTCTTCACCCATCTTTCACCTTCCGGTTTATATCCACGTTTATCTGCTTCCTTCATTGCTGCATCCCATAAAGGTAATGGTATTTTCCATGAATCCTTGAACCGATTACCGGGAACCTGTTTGTATGATGGTCTGGTTGCCAACCATGCGATATATTGATCTGGTATTGCTGGATTCGATATGTGGAGTCCTTTGTATTCGCCGAATGTGATATAGCCGTTGGGGTCTTTCATGTTAAATACTTTCTAAAGCACGATTCAGGCCAAACCGAACAATCCGCATTTCTCGCTCTGATAAAATAAATTCAACTTTTTTACCTTCTGATCCATGTACCACATCAACAATATATTCTAATTCAGACCCCAACTTGCTATCAATTTTATTAACTATAGAATTTATTCCATCCGCGACATCCTGAGCATTTTCACCTGTACTAAACTCTGGATCATAACTGTCTGATACTGGTCCTGGCGACATATTTTATCTCCTTATTTCTTAGTTTTTATTGTATCACTCTACCCCTTCCACAAACCAATCCGGCATATCATCCCATGTTTCCGCATCCCTGAACCATTCAGGCCAAACCAATGGCCGCGCCGAATACACTCTGCTAACCTGCTCATCGCCAATATATACAACACAATAATCATCTATTGCCCGACTTCCTCTACCACATCCTTGAAGGACATCAAGCAACATCATGCTGTCATACCACATCTTACCAATCTTCGAAGAATTCGCCCTCCTATTCACAACCTTATCACCCAACCATAAAAATGTTGCTTCTGGAAAATCGTTGATAATTTGCGTCTGGAGCATCTTTGTTGAACATAGGTAATTAGCAGAACCGGATAATCGCGCCATAGATATTCCAAATATTTTGATCTTTTCTCCCATTGGTACACATCCTTTTGACTTTAAAGTTGATAACAATATTTTCATCTTTGTATAACGGTTGTATGGGGTTCATTTTTTCTTCCTATAATGCGAATCGAACGGTATTGCACCGTTGCTGATTTGATTATGGCCTTAGCCTGTTAATATCATCGGCCATTTGCTTTATTCTTAGCTTCAGGAATGACCCCGAGTTTCCTTCCTCCCCCACCAGATAACGCACTCATACTCCCGACTCATACATATCGGGCATAGATGCGTCAGGCCGTCGCAGTCAAATTCACGTAGCAGTCCCTCAAATCCACAGTTGTAGCATACTACAATCTTATCCCACTCGCTCGCCGTCGATTGCATGGTCTACGACCCCCGACAACTCGATTAACGCTTTAACCCCCAATGCTACATCGTGAGGAAGCACAATAGCCGACGCTACTGCGCCTCCGTTTTTAACCTGCACCGGCTGGATCAGGATAAGGGCACCCGGCTTTCTCTGCTCGGCCATTTCCATGAGCACGCTAAACAGCGGCCTGAGAGCCTTAACCTGATCCGCCGTCAAATCGATGTAGACCTCCTGCATGGGTTACTCCGGTTTTGGGCCGGAAAAGGCGCTAAGATCAGGACCGGAAGGCGTTAGTTTCGGCTCCTCTACAACAAGGGAGCGGTCGATTGGGCCTTTTTCAGTGTGCCCGTCAGTCCTCCAGCACCTCACGCCGCCTTCCTCTGGCCTCGCTACTACCAGAAATTCCGCCTTGGTCTTAGCCGTAACACGCCTCGACGCCGACCGGATGTTCGCTACCATGGCTTTCGTTTTGTTCTTCGGGCACTTGACCAGAAATGAGTGCCCCGGCTTCAATGTCAAGAAGGGATACTTCCCTTTATCCTTCGACACCTCAGGGATCGGCACACTGGTATCAATGGTAATGTCGCTTACCTTCACGGCGACAACTGTCCGTTTCCTTGCCGCAGCCTTTTTTGGTGCTTTCGCCTTCGCCGGTTTTTTCCCCGGTGTTGTTTGCCCGTTTGTTCCTGTTGCTTCTATCTCACTCATTTGATTTATTCCTCCATTTAGCTTGCCTCAACGGTCCCGACTGCTCCATGCCTTTCCACCGTTGAATGCCCACCTTCCAAGACAAGGTTGTGTTACACAACTTTAGATATCGTCCTAACCTCCAAACCAGGAACGACCTTCTTTTTGTTCTCTTTGATAAGCCCCCGTAACGCCGCCATCTTCACATCGATGATCTGACTGACATTCTCACTGAGCCAGAGGTTCCGTTTATTTTTGCTCACGCACGCCTTCAGGAACTCGTCTAAGTCTACGATCTCAACATGGATGTCGCTCCTCGAATGCACTTTCGCACCCCTCTCACTGCTGACCACATTCGTCGGCACCTGCGTTTCCGGTTCGAACTTAATTTCCCCGTCGCCATCAGGTACTATAGCACCCTCAGCGTCGGTTTTCGCTTGGGATTCCTCCAAAGCTCGCTGAGCCGCCGCTGTGTCCTCATCTTTTTTAACCTGAATGATACGCCCAATGTGGTTTTTGGTCTTCTCCAGCCCGTCCCTGATCTGTTTGAAGAAGCCATTTATCAACTTCGTAACCTGCGTGGGAAAATCCACGTATTGATGCCGGATATCCTCCGTCTGGTTGATCGCCTCCTTCAGAGCATTAAACGCATCAATAGCCTGGTCATACTGCTGCTGGTTCTCGATCCTCTGGAATTTCTCCAGTTGCTTGAGCGTATTCCCAAGCTGTAAAATCTGCCCGATACGCGAGTCCATCGTGGCTTTCGCCAGTTCCAGATTGGCCGCAAGCTCAGGCGAGGTGGTCGGCTGACTGTCCGCAGGTGTCGAGGATGCCGCAGCCGGGATAAAATCGCTGTTCATTTTTTCCTCCTTTAAGATAGTTGACTTGGGTATACGCCCGTCAATTTCCTTTTCGATCCTGCTCATCTCGATATTGTCTTCAGGAGAAATGCCCTGGTCTTCGTAAAAGTGAGTATCCCAAGTAGACCGGTAAGTGTACTCCTCATCAGCCCGCGTCGCTATCTCGTCATCATCACAATCACGAGCAAGCCACGACAGGTAATTCGATGGGATATCCTCAATTTCACGCCCCTTAAACTCCCCCCAAGGCATTCTCCATGAAGGCATTAGGTTATTGTCCCATTTGCATGAGCCTGAACATGGGAGCCAAACTCAAGATACGGGACCATCACGTTACCTTTACCCGCCGCAGCGCACATCGAGCATGGAACCATTGACGGGATATCCCCAGCCGGAGCCGGTGTCCCCGGAGGGGGCGGAGCGCCGCCCGGAGCCGTTGAAGTACCCCCCACCGGCGCACTCGTACTCACCTCCTGAGGAGGTGCGGGTGGAGCCGGGGGTGCCGGGGGCGTAGCCACACTTGGCTGTGCTACAGGGCCGGGTGCTACCGCTGGACCGGGTGTGGATACCGGGGGAGCCGTCATCGGACCGGGAGCTGTCGGGGCCGTACCCGGAGCTGCTGTGGGCGCTCCAGCACCAACGGGAACCTGCACGCTCACGGGACGCTCACCTAACCGGAAATACGCCGTGATGTTGTTGACGAACTCTGCTGTCGGCTTGTAGCTCATGGCTATGAGCAATTCCGCACCTTTCAGGCTCGCCAGCAACCCCGCCAAACTATTCGCCGGGGGAGCCTGAGCCGCCAACAACAGCTTCATAAGGCTCCGGTGTCCCATTGTGCCCTCGATTATCGCCCCCGGAGCCTCGTCACTGCCAACCACGTAGTTCTCAAAGTGGCTCAGGTAGTTGAACTCGACCGGCTCAATGCACTGAAACCCGATCCTGGGCATTCTTTTGCCGCTTGTTTGACTGTTTCCGTCTTCCGCGTGGACGATGCGCACCCGGTAGATACCCGCGTACCACTCATCCTTTGCAACCTGCTCGTTCCACGGAAAAAAGTCCGCATTTGCCTGATTCATACACTTTCTCCTTTTTAAGTAGTGATTTGAAAATTACTGATCGCTTGGTTGGTTGTTTTCATTCTGCGCCGATGCATCACCTCCTTAGTTGAACGGCCATATTTCATACTTCGTAAGAAAATAACAGAGGCACAACGATACATGAACGGAGATTTGTACCGTTATCCAGTTTTTTAATATAGCAGACCATGTCTCACTCATCTCCAATTCCCCCAAAGCTTCTCATATGTCGGATCAGGCCCCAGAGGATTTTCCGCCTTGATATGATTCTTACATTGATACCTGCCGTCACCGTCTGTTTGCAAATACCTGTGAGCTTTCCCCGTTTCATCCCGCCAGATAAACAACCGGTACATCTCGTTGAAATACCGCCCCGCTGCGTAACTCAACCTCCCTGGCAAATCCGGGGTGAAAAGCATTTCACCGCCGACCTCATCCTTGTCCCGCCCGATATGGCAAATAAAAACAACATTACACTTCAACGATTTCTGAGAAAAGATGAGCCTCTCAACATAATCCGTCGCAGCTCCAAACCATTTCCGAGGGTCTTTGTATTGAGGATTCAACACGTACTGATCGAACAGCCTGCTCTCCAACGCCGCGCTGGATAGAGAACCGCATATCAACGTTCCCCACTGTTGTTGTTCCTGAGCAAAGAAGCTCATTCTCTGCTCAAGAACCTGCGCGATATTCGGCAAAGTGGGGTTGTCGCTGGAGTAGTACTCTATCCGGGTGATGGAATCATCGGCTGCTACGATATCTCTATACTGCACTACACCTACTCCAATAGGGTATTCCTGTAGCTCCCCGACATCTTTCGCCCTGCCCATGTAGATATTATCAATATAAGGCATATCCTGACCGAAGCCGTCAAGATGCCACACCAACCGTGAGCCGGGAAAGGTGCCAGCAAAATTGTCCTTTCCGACCCCGGATTCGCCCGTTAGTAAAACGTGTATTACTGGTTTTTGCATCGATTATTCTCCTTTAAATGACACAACACGCTCATCCGCGCTCTCCTGCAAATCGTTAATAGCCTGCCCCAAATTCCTCGGCATGGATGCCATGCCCGGTGTTGGTTGCTGCGCGAGAGGATTCGGGATTGGTTTGAGCGTTGACCACCAAGATAAACCGACGAGACGCTGCATTTCATTCTCTTCTAAATGTGTACGGTTGGCTACGATTATTGGGGCGTCCCAAAAGCCGCCATTTAGGGCGTTTATTAAACAAGCCTCTTTTGTAGGCAGCACTATCAATGTGTATTTACTTTTGCTTTCTCCAAGCTCAAACCACTGCCCAACTGCATACGTCTTCTCCTCCGCGATAAACCCGTTATCAATCAGGAATTGGCGACCGGCGGGGAAGTCACCGAAGATTTCCTTAAGGTAAACATAACCTAAATCGTAACCATAATTGTTTATGCCACTGCCGCCGGAGCGGACGTAGCCTTCTCTCACAATATGCCCAATAGCTCGATCAAAATCCCCACACACCACAGCCGGTCTCGCCTCCAACAACGCCCTCAAAGTAATCGGTTTTAATTGTTTCATTGGTTTTGTCTCCAGCGTTTTACGATGTTTATTAAAATATTCCCGTAACTGTCTATAACTATAACCCTGCTTCACTTCAAGGTCCAAGGCTCCCACCTCTCGTACACCGTAAACTCCGCCAGAGCCTCCGGCGTAAATCCCAGCGCACACGGGTCCTTAAACTCGCAAAACTGACAATCCTCGCTGAAGCACCCCGTCTTCAACGCAAACGGTATCATTGATATATCCGCGTAGACCTGCTCCAGCATTTCAGCCTGCCGCGCCAGTGTAATAGCATCCGCCCTCCATTTCGCTATCTGCTCCGGCGATCTCACATACTGCAACATTTTAAAATTACAATGCTCCGAACTACACTCAATATACTTAACGCCATGCTTCGGACACCGATTACTGGAACTTGGCAGCTTGGCAACTTCAATAGCATTCACAAGGCAGAGCGTGCTGGCCTGACCGCTCTCCTGCTGCGTAAACCACGTATACCCGGTCATCTGGCTGGAGAGTTTAAACTTATGTGACCACCAATCCGTTATCCTTCCCGTCGTTTTATGGTCCACCGGGACCAATTGCCCGCTTGCTTTCAACTTCCCAAGCAAGTCCCTCTTTACCCAGAAGATCAGTTCCCCGCTTTCATCAATCGGTATTCCCTTGACCGTTTCAAACTCCACAGCCTCAAACGGGAATTTATCCAGCGGCCTGACATCGCAATACCTCTCCATGATCTTCAGGCAATTATTCCGCTCAAACCGATCCTCCTCGGGCTGCTGCCCCGGCGGTATTACTTTATTATACTCCTCCTCGAACGCCGCCGAAACTTTTCGTTTGGTAGCCCCCTGAAAGTGGGGAATTAACGCAGCATGGAACACATTCCCAATATCCGCAGCTATTTTTTCAGCCTTACCGACCAGCCCGTGAACGTGTCTGACTACATAAGCAGCTTGACATTTACACAGGTCCCTGAGACGCTGGTTATCAAAATTGAATGGCATCCTAAACCTCCCGCATTATCAAAAAGCTGATGATCCTTTCAACAGCGGCTTCCAAATCCCCGACTGTTATTGGCTTGGAAAGCCTGCATTGTTCACGCAGAGCGGCATCTTTATACATCGAACATTGACTACAGATATGATAATTGCTGCCCATTTCGGCCTTGATTTCATCCTCGGACATAATCCTTTCCTTCCCTCATTGGAAACCCCGCTTACTTCGGCAACTTAACCTTCGCATGTTCCGCCAACTGCTTGTCAATCGCATTCAGGCCGTACTCAACCACGTAATTGTGCGTTTTCTGCAACGACCAATTCAACTGAGCAGCCAGCAATTTCAGCCGATAATGCAAATCTCTACGAAACCTTCGATTGCTGTAGTGTATCAAATCCTGATGTTCTTCTGTCATGGTGGTATCTCCGCATAGGTGGGTGGTTTTTCAACCGTCTGACCCCACCCTACCACCATCAAAATTGCATGTCAAGCACAAAATGATAGATTTGTTATGCAGAGTGAAAATTTAGCCCTTTTTACTACTTAACCTCCAGATCATATCTCGGTTTCGCTTCCATTTCCCTGACCATCGCGCTCGCACTGTACCCGCCCCACGTAACCTCGTAAATATGGGCCAGATTGTAGAGGCCAAGCTTATTGATAATAGCCCTCGCCCCCTCCAGCGAGTTCGAGAAAAAGGTAAGCTGTGGAACTTTGCATTCCCCCGTCCCCTCCGGGCAGACAAAGTAGGTACATTGCTCATTACCGCTGCACATGCCCCTGCTATCAACGACATGCTCCTGATACTCCACGATGTAGAACGTAACCACCAATACCACCAACACTTTCATCGCATTTTTCATTCGCTTTCCCTCCCTAACCGAAAAATATTTTGATCCCAATGACCATGACGAGTAACCAAACCGCAGAGACAACGAAGTTTATGTGCTTGAGAAGCCTTTCTGGGTCACTCGTTATATGGCTCTCGCCACTTACTACAATTGATATTATGTAAAGTGCCGAAATTGTCAACAAAGCAAGAAAACCAGCGAGACATAAATATCTAAACATTTCGATACCTCCTTGTTTATTTTACTCCTTGTTTAATTTCAAACCTTTTTACATGCAGGTCAAACACTTCCTGGAGCGTTAAGTTCTCAAGAACCGGCCTTGAATCCTCACGAAAACAATCGCTTCCCCACCAGATATCCCATCCATCGCCACAGAGGGGTTCCGGCCCGGTTGGGGTGATTATATATGCCTGAGCGTGATCGTTTTCTATAGGCCGACCGCCTACACGCTTGCCCGTAATCTGCACGTACCCGTCATAGCCAGAATCCTGAGCGATAATAAGATTCGCCATTGCTCGCGGGCCACAATAAGCCGTTCTTGCATGATAAGCACACCCACTACACAACCACAAAACCAACACGACAGCCGCAATGCTAAACATCACGATAGCCGTCCGCTTTCCGATCCTACGCTTCGGTCTTCTCCAGATCACCAGCCGGTCCTGCGCCGTAATAACCTCAATCGTCTGCCACAGCCCACTTGCAGGATTAACCACTCGCATAACCCAAGCTTCCCGCCATTGTGTCTCTCCTTCCCATTGAATACCAACGATAGGACTCTGCATCAACCCGGTCGCCTCCCGGCTGAGAAAGTCCGACCAAGGCATACGCGCCCCGTTATCCAGTTTTACCCAACCTATGTGTTTCGCTTTAGCCATATCACTACCCTCCTCTTACCGCTGCACAAACAGCCCTCATTTCCCGTTCGCATTCCGGGCAGACGCCATGCGATATTTCTCCGGCTTTCAATCCCGTCTTGTGTCCAAGGAATTTATTACACCGATGCCAGCGGTTCTGAGCATCCGTAAAACCTTTACAGACCGCGATCCCTGATTCGGATATTAACATTTCACGGCCTACGCCCACGCTGAAAGCCTGTACCTGGCTCACCTCATCCAAAGTATATTTGCTGATATCCTCGTACGCTCTCAGCTTTCCATTTTTTATAAAGTATGCATAGATCGTCATTGACTTATCCCCTTAAATATCCATGCTCAATCATTCTGATCTGCCATTCCCCCTTTGGTGGTGCTTAGGGGTAAATAATTCTCTCTGGCTGCTATGTGCAAGCATTGTCCGTGGTGAATTTATAAATCACCGAAATTGAATTTATCTGGATTGTCTCCAATAATTTCAAGGGTTTGTTCGTTAAAATTGATTACGATTGATGGCTTATCATTATTATATTCGTCTTCGGCGTTAGGTTTCAGCATCAACCCAAAACCCGTTCCTTTATCTCGTCCGGGTTTCGTGAGTTGGTCAACCACGATCCGGGTAAAATAAGAATCATCATCCCAACGTGGTTTTGCCGTTTTAACAGCACCTTTTGCCCTATCGACAAAATCATATCCATGCCAATGTGTGTAAACAAATAAAGATCCATCTTCTGTTTTGATTTCTATCATTCTTCTGTCGCCCATAATAACCCCCTTTTCTCCTTGCATTTTAATTAGTTATTTGGTATGTATATAATCGGTTCTTTGATAATTTAATGCAAAAATTCTGCGAGTCCGGCAGAAATAAATCCTTGCTTAACAGCATCATTAAAACCCGGATCAATACCAAAAGCATATCCGTTTTCATTATTCCATTGTTTCATTGAGATGATTTCGTTTCGGAACTCTTCAATATTTGCTGCCTTGCTGATAATAACATCCCCTTCAATGTATTGAACGATTATCATTTTCTCCGGATTTGCCCATTGACCGAAGTAATGTGCATCTTGACTTGTATCAATTTGGGCATACCCTTTTGAGGTTGAACAAACATCAAAGTCATATAAATATCTATCCGTTGGTGAAAATTCTCTAATAATTTCCATTTCCCTTCTCCTATCAAAACCCATACAGCCATTTAACCGCATGAGCTATTGAATATATTAATGTTATCATCCCCGCTGATAGCAGGGCTATTTCAAGCGATGGTTTCATGTTGTGGCCCTTGCGATTGAATGAGATCTTTGATAATTAAATAATATTCCCGTATTCATCGAATGTATAATCATTACATTCAATCGTTTCTGTGATACATTCATCTGATTGTAGGTAATCGTATTGTGCATGAAGTTGTTTATAAATCCAGCGCATAAAGTCTCTAAGGACTTCTGCGACGGCATCTTCTGTGTCGGTATCAACATAAAAGGTGCATAAGTCACCGTCACCATAAACCTTGATGTCTGTGCAATATTCATGCGAATAATGTCCTGATTGCTTTACATTTCCGTTGAGTTGATAGAATGAGGGCCTTTGCACTATACTCCATCGTTTGGCTATTCGGTGCAATTCTTTATCGAGTGGCGCGTATGCCTTGACATTTTTAAAGCACCCGGTCTCATAGCTAAAAGATCCTTCAAAACATGCACCATCACCTTGTGACCAGAACCCGCGAAAGTAAATATTATCAATCTCAATGCCCATGAGCTTGCCAATTTCTTTTGCATCTTCATAAACACAGTCCCACCAGTCATAATAATCGAGATTATCTTCCCGGTATTTTTCGATTGCATTCTCTTTCGCTTCTTCTGGCAATTCGTCAAACTTGTATTCATCCCTTGTATAAACGACTGTATTCATTTCAACACCCCCTTATCATTTAATTAATTAGGACGCCTCAACAGGATTGATGCGCCCGGTAAATGGTTTAGCCCCACTGTTCAGCCATTGCGTCGGCTATTCCTTGAAAAGTTTTTGATCTGTTTTTTTGTCTTTCTTTTCCTCCACGATTAAACCAATTTCCGGGTATTTTTGTGCTTTGCCTATATTTTAATATCTCAGTTGGTTCTAAGTGTGGAATATTTTTAAGCCACAATAAGGTTCTTTTTTGCATGGGGTGACCATATTCATATGGTTGTATAACTTGATTGTGTTTGGGTAAATGAAACATTTTTAGCGGTTGCGGATTTTCAATGCAAATTTTTTCTATATTTGCGTTAAATATCTTCATGAAAAACAATTTTGCCATAACACCATTTCTGATTCTATCTGTAACATTTTTTCTTTTTTTCCCATAATAATGAACAGCACCAGCATTTGATAAATATGTACACGGTGGATGCGCTATCATCATATCCCAACCATCATTAAGAATATTCATTACATCGCCTTGGTAATGTGGGCCTTCTGATTCCGTTGGAAACAAATCACAGGACATGGCATCGTGTCCACGTTTAATAAAAGCATCCCTTACTATTCCAGAATATTCACACGCAACAAGTATTTTCATCCTTCAACCACCTTTACTTTGACACCATCAATATGGTGTTTTGTGGTTTGAACAAATATCAACGCCGCTAATTCCCCACGGTCCCGGTGTATGTCCCATGATTTATCCCTCCGTGTTAACTGGTTCTGTTGCAAATTGATTAAAGTTATACCCCGATCCGTCGTCATACATTGGCACTTCAAGAAGTCCGGCGAGCATTGCCGCTGCTTTTTCATGTGCCGGACGATCTTCACAACATGAACAACCTTCTGATTGCATATAATCCGCAAGTGCTTGTCTTATGGTTTCAAGTCGTTTGTCCATTGCCTATCTCCCTTTTATGTTATAAATCAAACCACTCAATCGGATGCACCAACAGCGCTGATGCATTTGGTGAGTTACTTAATGCGCCTGAATAGGCATAACGATTGCCAATTTTCCATTACCTGTCATGGTTATTTTGCTATTTATCTTCACAGCATTAAGTCCATGCTCAACAGGTGCCTTGATATACTCAGGGTTGACTGTTTGATCCGCTGGGAGTGCCCGAATAATATGAGCAAGCATCGATTCGTAAAACTCGGAAACATATGCAGCTTTTTCGATATCAGCGAAAAACTGATAAATATCAGGATATGAGATATCTTCGGCTTTTGCGATAACAACCTGTTTTTCTGTATTGGTTATAGCTTTATACGCTCCAACTTCATAGGCATCATTCAATGCAGCGATATGAAGGCGTGACCCGTTGGTCGCACATACTATAGACTCGAAAAAGTATGGCAAAATTACAAAATGCGTTTTAAGATCTCTCAAATCATTTTTATCTTTTGACATTGCCTTTAAAACAAATTGAAAAGACTTTTTATCTGCATCATTATCTATTTCTTTAATCATTTTCTCCCATCCTTTCCCCTGCATCGCAGGGCGCGTGGTTAATGTTTAATTATTTAGAAAGCAAGTTATATGCCAATATAAAAAAATAATTGTAAAAGTTGCATAAGTATGCGATATTCCAATGGATGAAAATTATTACACACTTTTACGTAACCCACGCTAACATGCCAAAAAGGGACAGTTTTTGTCATTGATATCGTTAATGATTACACGCGCTTACAAGCTACCCATTTTTATTCTTAGTAATATCAGTACATTGCGCGTGTCAAAATTGGTAAAGCGTGTTACATTTTGCGGAGGGTAACGCGCGTATCACTAATGGTTCCAATACCTTACAAATATCCAATTATAATATCAATAAGTTATGGTGTGTCACTCCGCTTTACATTGCCTGTTTCAATATGAAACACCGAATTCCGTGTAACTTTTTCGTGTAACGTAGAGTTAACCAGTTATACTGTAACAGCGAAAGACACCCGGTCTGGAACTATGCGGAATCATTGGGAATATCGGCGACTTCGGAGACTTATTTATTTATCAAAAAAGAAAAGAATAGCAAGATATGCACGAAAAAGTTACATGCATATAAAGATGTAAAAGATATGCAACAAGAAAATAATAAATAAATAAATATATGGGTATATATATATATATAGTATTATCAGTACTTTACGAACATCGTGTTTGTCGCTGTTACAGTATAAGCGCGTATCCGTGACATTAATGTGTAACGCAGGCGTGCGTAACTGAGGGTTACGTGTAAACGTGCGTTACATGTTGTATGTGACTGAGAGTCACACGCCTATAGTGCATGGTCTTGCGCTGTAATTGTGCGTTACGTTGTCGCGTAGGGTTACATCGGGGAGTGCCGGGCTTGTGCTGCCTTCGCGCCCGCGCGCCCGCCCGCTTACGCGTTCCCGATCCCTATCCCCAGGCACGCCCGCGCCCGCTGACCTGCGCATACTCCACCAGCTCAACCCCCGGTGATCCCCCATAGGCTCGGAGCTTTATAGTGGAAGACCTTCCCCCATGCGCGCCCCGTTTCGGCTGCCCGCATAGCTTTCTGTGCAGTCGGGTGCGCGGGGGCCGTATAGCGGTAGGGGCGGTAGTGGGTTGGGGAGGGCGCGGGTATGCGAGGAAGAGGCGGGGCGGCTGGGTGATGAGCGGGCGTACACCACCGATGGTGCGGAGCGGGCGTACCCCCCGCTACATATTGTAAAATTATCTTGACAGTCAGCGATGAGTCATTGTAGGCTTATAGTGAATCAGTATAGTGAGGTTTTACCATGACCGACCAGATGAGCATGATAAACTCAATGCCGCAGATGGGACTGCCTGAGGGTCTGACCGAGGAGCGCCTTGACCTGACGGGTACGCTGGCTGAAGGATTGGGGTTGAACATGAACGCCCGGATATGCGCATCGCTCGAAGCAATGGGTATGGGACCGGCGGAGATCGAAATACGCACGGGCCTGTCCATGCTGTTCGTGATGGGATGCAGGAATAATCTCAATTACCGGGAGCTGGTAAGGCGGTGCGTGGAGTATCAGGCGAAGGATAAGGCCAAGTACGATAAGCCCATCGATGAAATTTTCAACGATCAGATTTTGCCAAGCGTAACGACCCTTATAGAGTTGCGGGATAATCCCTATATGAAGGGCGGGGTGCGGTTGAAGGCGGCTCAAACCTTTTTGGACAGAGCACCGGAAGCGCCAAAATCCACGCGGAATGTCGAGGAGAGGTCACTGAAGCTCACCATCCCCGCGCAGGAAGCTTTGGAGATGCTGCGGGCGTTGAAGGACTCAGGCTCGCGGGATGACCTTGACCTCATCGAGCTTATGGAAGGCAAAGGTTTTACAACAGAGGGCGAAGATGTCGATGAATTTGACGATAGAACCATCGCCGTCACAGAGATCGCTTAGTAACGGGCGCGTTGCGGACGTAACAGATGCCGCTGAGGCTGCTGCGCTGTGGGCATATCAGTTAGCAGCAGCGAACGCAGCGGTAATGCCCGTCGAGGATGTATTGAAGCGCCGGGAACCGATATGTCCTGTTTTCGTGATCGAGTTTGACTATGATGGTTCCTTTTTATCGTCATCAGTCGGTGCGGGTGGGAGTCGCCCACTTCCTTATCGCACCGTGTTCTTACCCGAACCGCCGCAGCCGGGTGAGGACGAGCGCGTTCCGGCTGCGCGGGGTCATCGTGACCGGGACGGTGCCCTATATGCCGGAACTTCAACAATGCCTGGTGCCGGGGTTGGTACGGGTGACAATGAGTTCGTCCCTTGGGAGGTGGTCATTGGAGCAAACGGCCAGCCACGGCAGGCGGGGAGTCTCGGGTATGAAGGCGATTGGATCGTTCGGTATAAGCGCCGGGCGGAGCAGTCGCTTTTTGTCTTTTTAAGGGGAGTTCTGGGGCGCTTTTTCTTGACGAGCCACTTCCATAAGGATATGTGCGATTGGTTGCAGCGGTGTCCTCCGTTTCGGAAGATGCTGTTGATGCCCAGGGAGCACGCAAAGACCGCTATTGTGAGTGGGGGATTGCCCGCCCATATCCTGGTCCAGCCCGCTGAGGGGAACATCTACTTTCCGGGTCTGGAAGGGAGCGAATGCCGGATACTGTTGTCGGGTGAGACCGCGACCATGGCCCAGAAGAACCTGCGGGTCGTGCAGAGCATCTTCATGGAGAATAAGCTGTTCAGGGCGTTCTGGCCTCACCGGTGCTGGGAGAATGAAAGGGAGAGCCAGCAGTGGAATAATGATGGGATCATCATACCGAGGAAGAATGAGTGGCCGGACCCGTCAATAAGGGCGGTGGGCGTCGGGGGGGCTGTTACGGGCGCTCGGCCCAACGTGATGATTAAGGATGATTTGACCACACTGGAGGCCGCGAACTCCGAAGTCGTCATGGACATGGCGATTGAGTGGCATGTGGCGAGCAGGGCGCTCCTCGATAAGTATGAGATCGAGAGCGGGCTTCAATCGCTGGAGTTCATCGCGGCTACACGGTGGGCTGTGTATGATTTGTGCTCGTACATTATGGATAACGATCCGAGCGTAGAGGTCAATGGGGAGGAGTATCACAGGATCATACGGGATGGGAAGATACTCTGGCCTGAGAAGTATACGATGGAGGATATCGATCAACTGAGGCATGAACACGGGACGAATTTTTACCTGCTCTATCTTAACAGCGCAGCCGACCCGTCATTGACCGACTTCGATGTTGAGCTGGTAAGGGATTTCGAGATCGTGAACGGTGTGATACGGTTTACCGAGGATGAGAGGGACGGGGCGCTGGTTAAAGCGTTCAACAGACGCAAAGAGAGGGAGAGCGGGGAAGTTCCGTTGCCGGTCGTGGAGAGGGGTACCCCGTTGAACGATGTCATTATGAGGAAGATACTGGAGACGAGGCGGGCGTTTCGGTTGAGGGCGGCTTAGGAGGTGCGGTATGAGCGAGGTGTTGGATTCGGGCGATAAAAAGTACGACGTTGGGCGTAAGGAATTTGACTTGTTTAAGAAGTATGCAAAGATGTGGCAGAGGAAGCTCGGTATGGTCGATTGGTCGCTTGCCTTTGACCATCGCGACGAGAAGGAGGACGAAAATCTGGGTGGGAATAAGGCGATTGTCTATATGAATCGTCAGGGTATGTGCGCCCGGATGGTTTTGAATAAAAGTTGGAAGGAGGTTAGGCCGACCGATATTCATCTTAAAGCCTGCGCGTTGCATGAATGCGTTGAGATGCTCTTGAGGCCGTTGTTGACTTTTGCGAATGCGAGGTTCAACGTGGATGAGGGAGATATTGAGTATGAGACGCACCGGATAATCCGGGTGTTGGAAAACGTTTTAGTATACAATAAGAAGGGAAATTAACCGATGGTTAAGTACAAACTCGAAATAACACCGGCGATTGAGGTATCCAAGCGCCATAAGCTACAGGATTGTTTGAAGGCTTTGGGGTTCAACGTGACGGGCGGTGGAACGCATACCGATCTATCAGCGTGCGATATTACTTTTGAGGACGATGAGGAGGAAGCGGATGCCAGCAAAGAGTAAGGCCCAACAGAGTCTTGCCGGAGCTGACTTGAAGCGTCTGCGGGCCGGAAAGAAAACCCGCACCGGTATGACCGAGGAGGAACTGGAGAAGCTCGCCAGCACGAAGCGGAAAGGGTTGCCGAAGCGTGTGAAGAAGCGCAAAGGCGAGCGGGTTGCGAAGAACCGGGTGAGGAGGAAAAGTAATGGCTAACGCAGACTACGAAAAAGAGTTCGCTATCGGGGTTATCGGCTTGGTAGCGATCTTCGGTATGTTTCTCGCGTGCACGAGCGTCGAGTCCATCGTTACGCACGCAATCACGGCAATCGCCGGTCTCGCAGCCGGGAAATTTCTGGGAAACAAAGGTGGAAATCAAAATCAGTGACACTGAGCGGTACGCTTTCGCGGATTTAGCCGCCGGGAAGGACGCACGCAAGAGCAGGAAACGCCGGTCTCGACAGGTAATCGTCGTGGGATCGCGGGATTGGCTCGCCCGCTGGTTCTGGATTTACATCTGGGCCGGGTATGAGACGACCTCAGACTTCAAGGAGAGGTTGATTCGGGCACATGAGACGTACGATCCACGCCTGTTTGGCCTTGAAGCGAACGGAATGCAGGTTTTATTCGGGTCGCTGGTGCGCGATGAAGCCAAAGAGCGCCTCGGGCGGTCCAAGTTCGTGCCGATCTACCAGCCAACAAAGGTCGAGAAGAATTACCGTATCAGAACGGGGTTTGAGCCGCCGCTCGACCGTGGGCAGATTTTTATACAGAACAAAGAGATAGAGGCGAGGAGCGAGATCGCAGGCTTCCCGACCTCCATGTATAAAGATATCATCGATGCGCTGGAGACCTGTATGAACCGGGTAGCGCCAAAGCGGGTAAAAGCCTCCGTGGAAGATCACGAGCGCGATGAATACGCAGCATATCTGCGTACTTCCGGCCTCCCGGCGCATTTAATTGCCCAAGAGGTAGAAATGTTTGACAAGAGCGAAGGAAATGTTATACAATTTCCACGTAGAAGAGGTATTATGGTGCGTTAATCACTAAATTTATTCGTAAAAGGAGACAAAAATGAGTGGACAAAGTGCAGGGAAGGCCGGTTACAGCGAAAAAACCAACTTTCGTCAGGGGAGAGCGGGTAGCGGGACGCCAAAAAAGCCCGGACCGGCAAAAGGACGGCGCGGTGTCGTGAATCCCACGAAGAAAGGCGGAATCTTCAGACCGACCGGCGGTAAGATGTAGCCGAAACAGACAAGGAGGCGGCGAAATGTTGAGAATCTATTCAAGGGTGGTCGTTGTATTGGCAGTGGTGGTATTCTGCGCGGGGTGTCCGTTGCATCAGAAGCCTATCCCGTGGGGACAGCTCACTGTAGAGCAGAAGGCATCCTACATGATGAGCGTCTACAATTCCCAATATGATGACTATACGTTCAAAGCGGCCCTGCCTGACCTGACCGAGGCAGAAAAAAAGATACTGCGAGAGAAGAAAAAGGTGCTGACGTATGTGTACCCGCTTCTGGAGTCGTACATTGTCCTAAGCGTCGAGACCCAAAGCCCGAGCGGAGATACCGAGCAGAAAATTTTCGAAGCTCTCGGTCGCTTGGTCGATCTCGCGGTCCGTAACCTTTAACCATTGGAGGGCGCAATGGAAACAAATGAATATGTAGCCATAATGTCAGAGCTGGCAAAGTCCGCTCTCACGTCATATTTCCTTTACAGCAGACTCGCCGGGATGTCCGAAGAGGAGGTCCACGGCGTTTTTCTTGAGGAGCGTGAGAAGTTCCGGGCGAATAAGCCGGAGGATTTGCCGGACGTATAAGGGAGACAGCAATGAAAGTTAATCTTCCACAGGGAAAGAACACCGGGCCGGTGAGGTCCAAGAGGCAGCGTCCGCTCCCGAAGGGAAACCCGACCCGTGGTGGTAAGGTAGCAGGAAACTGGACGAACCGGAAAACGCAGCGTATGCCAAAGGGAGGTAAGTAGCCATGGTTGATATTTCGATTAGCGAAACCTACGCGGCGAAAGCCTATGAAGCGATTACGGTTGCTGCTGCGGCTATTGGGATCACTGCTACGTTGCTGAAGTCAACAACGAACGGCTCTGCCCGGTCTGTGTTTATGACGCTGGAGACTGCCCAGATCAGGTTCCGCATCGACGGGACCGATCCGGCAGCGAACCAAGGCCATTTGCTTGAGGTAGGACAGACGTTGACGCTGACCAACCCGAGCGATCTCAAAAACTTCCGGGCGATCCGCACAGGTAGCACGAGCGGTGTTCTCCGCGTCACAGTGCGTTATTAAGGAGGTTGCCGTGAAAAAAATACTTTGTTTGGTGGCGATCTGCCTGCTCACCTGCGGAATCGCCTCCGCTCAGATAGGCCCCGGTAGTGGCGGGAGTATTATCGGAGGCGATTCCAATCGGTATTGCACTTCCAAAATTTTCATGGATAATATCTGCGCGTACTTCGGCTCGGATAGTGACTTTTGTCTGATGTATGACGAGACGACGGATGATGCACTTGAGCTTGGTGACGGGACGAATACGCTTGTACGCTTGAAAGACGACGGGACAACCGGGACGTGGAGTATCTTCGATACGCTGGCGTTGGGCGATGGCACTGACACTCATTATATTAAAGCTGTGCAGGAAACCGGCCTTGGTGGTCGATTGTCTATTGGCCTTGATGAGACAGCGCGGACACTCTGGATTGGGGATATAGGGGATATTGATACTGATCATGGGTTGACAGCAAATCCCCACCCAAGAATAGTTTTATGGGACTCCGGGGCTGGTGGAGAAAGTTGGAAGCTGGATTATTCATCTTTATATACATCATCGCCTTTTGGACACTATAATAGAACATTGATATGGCAGCTTCAGGGGGATTTGCTCGTTGGAGATGCATATACATTCAGGTCAAATACTAATGTTGAGCTTACAGATACAGACCACGAACAATCCTGGATGTACCTGGAACCAAAGATAAACCAATCTGGAACAGCGGCTTATAATGCACTGAGGATCTATGTAACCGAAACCGCATTGGGTGATGGATCTACAGGAACGGGTGCGACTAATAACCTGATTGTGGCGGGGACCGTTGGCACTCCGAATATGTTTAGAGTGGATAACTCTGGTAATGTATATATTTCCGGGGCGCTTACAGCCTATCTCGAAGGTTCCGCTCCGACAGCGGAGCACGACATCACGTCTGATGAAGCTAAAGGCGGCTACATCTTAATGACCGTCGCTGCCGATGTTAACTTACCGGATGTGTGTGACACGGCAACATTTGCTTCTGTTAAACTCGTCGTGCGTGACGCTGCCGAGACAGTTTCGCTTACGGTTTCTGATACTGGCGATACTATCGTTTACCCAGGGCTTGCTTTGGGCGCAAACGATGAGCTTGATAGCCCTGGGAATGCTCTGGACGAAGTGACGTGTGTATGTGCCGAAGCTGACAAATGGTATTGCAATGGTACAGCTGGTTGGACAGATGGGGGACCAGCAGACTGATGAAGATGAAGCGTATACTCTACCCTATATTTGTAGTTTTATTTCCGTCTGTTGCTTTGGCTTGGGGTGTCGCTTTATACAGCTCCGGTGTAATCGGTGGTGCGTGTGCATCGTTCACGTTTACTGAGTCGTTCGAAGGTACGGAGTATGACACGTCCGCCTGCGGTTCTGCTCCGTGTATAACCTCAGAAGACGGCGATGGTGATTATTCCACCGTTGGCATAGATATGGTTGGTAGCGAGTGTCTCCATCTCGACGCTGCCGAGAGTCTTGTGTTTACCATAGCCGATTCCTGTGAACTCTGGATACTCTATAAATTTCGCCACAATGACAACATGGAGAACAATGAGACGATCCTTGATTTGTTCAATGGCGGAACCGCTGGGACGGCGCTTGGCTATGTCATTCACGAAGCTTAGGTGAATGGGAACAATATATATGCCTGTCAGTCAAATGGGTGTAGCTCGGGAACTACGAGTTCGAACGCTGCCGAAAACAGCCATTGGATGAAGTATCATTGGAAACTTGGCACCGGCTCTAATGGTATTGCTGAAATTTACTTCTGGGATGGCTCCGATTGGGACGACGTGAAGCAGAAGACAAACGGGGCTGATACCTTAGCGGCGGACACGATCAGGTTCATTAATAATCAGGATGGTGTAGCCGAGGAAAATTATTGGGATGATATACATGTGCACGCTGGTTCAAGTGATCCATTTACGGGAGACCCTTCGTGATGTTGGACTTCGACAAACTCGATGAACTTAATGAGAAAGTTGCGAATGCTGGAACCAAAGAGGAACTCGATAAGGTCATGTCAGAGTACGATAAACTACTTAATAAGCACCTCAAGGATATAGCGGAGAGAGAAAATGCCACCACCGGAGAAGGATCGGAGGATAAACCCTGATTTCATCAATAACACGTCGAGTGAAGAGTTCAAGGGCTTGGATACGAACGAGCAGCTTTGGCGGTTGTTTTATCAGATAGGGCAGGTCGTCAAGGTTATGTCATTTATGGACGATGGGCTTTGTGAGATGCGAGATGCCTGCGGGTTGAATACGGAGTTTCGTAAGGACGCTTCAACGCACATAAAAAAGAACACCCGATTCAGGCATAAATTGGTAGTTGCCATGCTCATAGGAGGCGGGATACTGATTGGGCTTGGGGTTATTAATTATAAAGTAGTGTTGGGGTTTTTATAGTCGGGATTCTACAAAGCATGATTGAGTACAAAAACATCGGAGTGTGGCGCAGGGGGACCAAGGTTCCCTGGCACCCAATGTTGGTCATCATTTGCTTATGGGTTCTGAAGGAACTCGGGCGTTTAATCCTGACTTCCACGTTTCGTTTGAAAAAGATTTATCCCGGTGATTCCGGTATGCATATGACGGTCCCTCTCAGGGCTGTCGATTTTCGGGTCTATATCTATAGTTCCTCTTACGAGTATATTGAGAATTCGATTAATTCAGCATGGGAGTATGATCCGCTACGGCCAGACCTAAAGGTATGTGTTATTCACGATACCGGCCAAGGTATTCATGCTCATCTTCAGGTTCACCAAAACACGAGAAGAAGAACGTGACATTATGAAAAGATTATCGAGCATTCTTTTATTCGTTTTAGCTATTATACTTTGCGGGAGCTTTCTACATGCTGACACCCAGACGATCAACACCGTCCCGTCGGGTAATTCCTCGTTCATTACTAACCTGCAAACGTTCCTTAAAGATGAGGAAGCGGCCCGTGCCCAGAAGGTTCTCTCCCGTGTGGTGACGGGTGGTATCGGGGCTACCGATGCAACCTTGACGCACACGATCTCAGCCGTTACTGCATACGTTGAAGGGTATTACGTCTACGATGCAGCAGTATCGCATACCTATACTGCTTCTAAAGATACCTTCGTTCTCATCCGCTACGACGACAGCGCGACCGTGACCGTCGGCGACGCAGCGATAACCTACGATGGGAATTTCGTCTTCGCGGAGACCGCCAACGGTACAGCGGAGCCTAACGCTCCCGCTGGCACCCTCATGCTTTTTGAGGCTGTCACCAACGGGACTGCGATTACTACCGTTAATGACTACCGCACCGGCGGGACGGTGTTCCTGTCCGATGTACGCTTTGCTGGTGGTGCCAACGGGCGCCTCTATGCTGCGGATGCTGCTATCAGCACGTTGCCGACTACAATCCTCGTTGATGTTGATGACGCCCTCGGGGATGATGTTACCATTGCCTCCACTGTTTACCTCGTTCCGTATGGTGGGATTGTCACCCTTAACAGTCATACGCTTACTTTTACCTCCCCTGAGAATATCCGCCAAAACGGTCAACAGCTATTCAGCGGTTCCGGTGTGGCCTTCACGAACGGCGGAAAGCTTGACCCTCTTTTATGGGGGACTACGGCGAATACGTCCCTTATCCAAGCTGCTGTCGATGCCCTGCCGTCCAGTAGCAGCGGGAGCACAATCGAGCTTACCTCCAAGCAGTACACAATGGTGATGACGGGCGGTTATGGCGTCCGTATTGATAAAAGCGATATCACGTTTACTTCCACCTGCAACACGGAGTTCATCCACGACGGTTCGGACATCAACGGTCAGTGGTTCGCAATCGGTGTAGACAGCGCCGCCGCGACATTCGTAAAAGTCCACGACATCAGCTTCATAGGCCCGATGAAATTTACGGGTAGTGCCTCGTCCACTTCGACCGGACAGGGGGCAATCTACGCCCTTCCTCCGTCTACTAACTATGACGCCCAGACTGACGGAAGCTATAATATCAGTGTTATGGGCTGTTATTTCCGTGGTTTTACCTATGATATCTACCTGAAAGGCGTTTATGGTGTTGAGGTAGCTCACTGCAATATGGGTAGCAATGTGTTTATCCCCGGTGCCGGAGCCGGTGGCTACGGTGTCCTGACCGAATCAATCTGGGGAGCTAAGATTCACGATAATACATTTATCTCGGATACGGATGATCGGCACGCAGTCTACATTTCCTGCGACGGTGACAACACCGGTACGGAGATAAATTACTACATCAACATTTCCGACAACGAGATGGATTGGAACAATACCGTCGCGGGGACTAACTTTTACCGGCACGCAATAAGTGCGCGCTCGACCAGCCATTTTGTTGCCTCGGATAACTTCATACGCGGCCCGATGCATAACGGCATCTCGCTATCCACTGAGGAGCTTAACAGCGACGATTACGTGATCGAGGGTAATCACGTTGTGGAGGTAAGAAACACGACCGGGACGACAGGTGGGTGTATTGGGTTCGTTTATGACGCGACCTATACTTTCACGGGCGTTACCGTAGCAGATAATACATGCAGTGAGGCTTCGGGATCGGATGATACATATGGGTATTCCCTCGGCGGTGTTGAGAATGCTCTCCTTGATAATAACTACGCTCAACTGGTCGGGACGGATTCGATAGGTATTTACATTTCCAACTCAAGCGATATTACTCTCCAGCCGAATCACCTCGATGGCTCTGGGACGGCACGTTCCGGTGTTGGTCTGGCCGGGACTGTGAATAATGTCATCTTTTTCAAGCAGCATATTGAAAATATGACGACGGAATCGATAGAGGCGTTGTCCACTCCGACGCTCTCCAATATGCGGTATATGTACCCGTTAAGGGCTGAAGTGGCCTTCGATGGTATAGGTGGTATTACAGTCACCGATACGGATGATTGGATCAGCAGTGTAGTAACCGATGCTGTCGGTTGCAACGTCACAGTGGATGAGCCGTTTATTATCCCGGCTAATCATGCTTTCTTTACGTACACAAACAGGGATGGGAACGAGGATAATCACTACTATACTCACTCTAATCCGTCTACGTCCATATTCCTGATTGGGATTAGGACTCTGGCCGGGGCTGCGAAGCCCGCTGCCAACAACTCTAACGATTTCGATATTGTGTTTGTACCACATTATTAGGAGTCCGAGCGTATGTCGAGCTTTATAGAGAAGCATAAAGTCAAACAGGTTTTGAATGTTAGCCCCGATAGGCTTCAGGAGCTTGGGACTTGGTTGTATAACGGTATCGACGATGAGATTGCAGCGAGCAAGGAACGCGAGAAAGTTTACCGGGAATGCCTGAAAATGTATAACGGTGTCCCGAAGTTGGCCGTTCGCAATATCCCGGTGCCTAATGCCCCTAATATTGAAGTGACAATCGGTGCTATCGCGGCGGATACAATCTACGCTCAGGTAATCGATCTCGTATTCGGGACGGCCCCGCTTGTTACTGTGCGGGCCAAACCAAAGGCTCGGGACGACCAGGAGGCTATGGACAATGGGAAGGCAATGCAGCGCTGGGTAAACCACCTCGCAACCAGCCCTGAGTGTGATTTGAGGCTTGCGTCCGACAATGCGATCCTCGATGATGTCCAACTCGGGACCGGTGTGCTTTATATTCCGTATGTCGAGAAAATGAAGAAGACCAAGACGGCGAAGATTCTCAGTGCGGGGCCGCGATTCTACGCGATCCCCCCGGAGGATGTTATCGTGGTCGGGGGTTCGTCGAAGAGTTTGCATGAAGCCTCGATTCTCGGGTTGAGGTTCTACTACACTACCTACCAGCTCTACGACGCCGCTAAGAATAACAAGTGGAACCTCGAAGGCGTGCAGCCACTCCATGCGAAAAATTGGGTCAGGGAGACGAGGGAGAGTTTAGGTAGGCAGCGGGATGGTGCGTATCGGAAAGGGGTACTGTTCGATATCTATAAGGTTTACTGCTTTTACGATATCGACGGGGATGGCTACGCAGAAGACCTTTTCCTGATCTGGAATCACTCCGGCAGGAAAATCCTCGCTTACGGTTACAGCTCAGAGGATCGCCGCCCGGTTGAGTCCATGGTTTATCAGAGACAGGCGCACCTTTTGCATGGAATCGGCGTCCTTCAGATGATGGCCCCGTTCGAGGAGAAGATATCCGATGTTCATAATTACGCAACTTTGAATATACTGCTCGCTAACTCCCGTGTGTGGGTTGGCTCCGAGGGGCTGCCGGAGACGCTGAAGCTCTGGCCGGGTAAGTATATCCAGACGTCCAATCCGAAGGAAGATTTGCAGGCTGTCGTTATGGCCGATGTCTACAGCTCGATCTGGCAGGATCAAATGGTTACAATGCAACTCGCCAACCAGCGCGTCGGTATTAATGAAGTATCACGGGCGACCAACATTCCGTCCCGTACTCCGGGTATAACGGCGATGTCGTTTCTCCAGCAGGTGAATCGGCGCTTCACACCCGCCTTTGATAGTGTTCGTATGTGTATCGCGGCTGCTTTGAGGCAGGCGTGCTACCGGTATCAGGAGCGGCTGCTCTCCGGCGATAAGCGGGCTGAGGCGACCATCTACAATACCCTCGGTTACGATGACGGTAGCCGGGTGATTAACGTTCTCCGAAACGAGACCTTCGACGAGCACCTTGATATGGAGCTGACCGCAGCTTCCGCGTCCGTCAACCGTGAAGCCGACCGTCAGAATGCTATCATGCTCACGAATATCCTCGGTCAGTATTACCAGCGTACAATCGAGCTTGTCATGCTGGCGGCTAATCCGCAGACGCCGCCTGAGGTTGCCCAGATTGCCCGGAAGGTTGCTGACTCTGCCGGGGAGATTATCGAGCGTACGATCCGTACATTTGACCAGGTGCGCGATCCGGGGACGTTTATTATCGAGGTCGAGGACGAGCTTAACTCAATCGAGATGGGCGGGGGTGATGAGCAGGCTCTTGGACAGTTAATACAATTAATCAGCGGCGGTGGGCAGCAGCAGTTACTACCATCGGTTTATGATGAGGCGGCAGCATGAGACTCTGGATGGAATACTTGATAAGCAACCCCGGAATGGCGGAGGATTTTATTTCGTGGGCGAAGGAAGCTGAGCATAATTTGAACACTGAGGTCAATAAGCAGGTGATCGCAGGGGAGTTTGAAAAAGCTCGCGGGGCGGCCCATGAGATTGAAGTATACAGGGAACTTGCAAGACTAATAAAGGCGGAGCTGCGGGAGAGAAATTCGCAGGTTACGTACGAAAGGGAAATGGGAGGTAATGTATGAATACAAGTTTAAGCGTAGACCCTGCAACAGGGCAACCGGTTGACCCGGCAGCGAACGGCGATCCGGCAGCAGTAGAAACCGTCCCCAAAGCGGACTTTGACGCCCTTAAGAACCGGCTTGATGCGTTCGAGAAGGGTTTTCAAGTTGGTGGGCAGCGGGCACAGCAACCGGCCCAGCCTGCACAACCCTCTGGCCCAACGCTTGACGATCAACTGAAGGAGATCAACGGTGAGGTCGCCAAGCTGAATGACCAGATCGACGAGGCTGTCAAGGATGGTAAGCCAATCAGTGCTTTGATGAGCAAACGGGATGAGCTTGTGCAGCGGGGCACGCGAATCACGATCAAAGCTCAGGATATTGACCCGTTTATGAATATCGGTATTACGGCCTTGGACCAACTGAGCGACCGCGTAACCCGTGGGGATATGCCTCACTTGGACCTTGTGAAGGATGATTTCGACGAGGCAATCGCCCAACTCGATCCTCAATATCGCATGAATCCGCAATTCAGGACGATGGCGTATAACGTGGCGGTCGGCAAGAACGTGACGAAGATTATGGAAGCAGAGAAGGAGAAGATTTTACGTGAGGCGGCTCAGCCGAACAATGATGAACCGACAGCAGGCTCAAGAGCCGAGGGTTCGCAGGGCGACCAGACGCCAAAACCCGAGGATGTCCTGTCGGCTGACGCTCTTAATTCCATAGCCAGCGTCGGGAAGACCCCGGATACTTATTATCAGGGTATGGGGTATAAAGGCTGGGAAGACTACTACGAAAAGCGGCTGAAGCCGAAGGAGGCGAATAATGAATAACGAACCTAAACTGGATGCATTCAGCATTGTAACGCCGACGCAGGCTAAAACAATGGAGCCTAACCTGCCACCGGCGGGCTTTCAACGGGACGAGGTTTTAGCGGAGCGCTCTGATAATCTCGCGCAGGCGGCGGAACAGCAGCCAGTTGAGCGTGAGCGTATCCCGGCTGACCATGATGCTCTCAGGCCGGAGCGCAATCGGGAAATTCAGCATGATATTGCACGATCTTATCTGGATATCGGGCTTAATCATCCGATCTACATTACCAAGTGGGTAAATTACGTCAACCTTCAAGGTCAAATGGTCTGGTCCGCGAAGGCCGATGGCTGGCTGATAGCCACGCCGAACGAGTTCCCCGAGGCGAAAGACCTCGCCCGCGTCGATAACACAATCCGCGTTGGCGACGTGCTGCTAATGTTCATCACGAAAGACAAACATCTGCAACTCGTGCAGCGTGACGACGAAAAGCGCCGTCGTCAGCAATTTGGGCTTGAAGCGGATATTCATATGCTCGCGGCTCAACACCCGGAGGCGTTCGGGCGTGTGCATACACCCGAATTGGGGGGCGATCTCAGCCATATTATGACGCAACTCGACGCTCAATCTCAACGGCGTGAGGCGTTACGCAAGGTCGCGGCGCATAGCATCGGTAATCAAATGAAACGGGGCGTGATACCTGGTGTTCCAATCAAGTAGGGGGTTTTATGTGGCGGGAGTTATGTTTTCATAATAAGGTATTGAATGACGGAGTGCGGGCTGCGCTGCGTTCCGGTACGGTAAGGATCAACCCCGAGTCGGGGCTTATCGAGCCTCTTTACTCATCGGCATCCTATGACCAGAATTGGCTATTCTTCGGGCGTACAGTAGCGAAGCGTGATTGCTACCTCTGGCATCAAATCATGTTCGATTGTTTCGGGCATCTCGTGCCTGAGTTTTGCAGGCTTCGTTGTTACAAAGTCGTTGTGAAGGTGCGAAACTTTCACGAGGCGATGTTATTCTACAAGGCGATGCTCGCTGCTCCGTTAGCTGCGGGTAGCCTTGTGCCCATACACGGAAAAGTCGGTCTGGACGAGCGGAACTACACCGATGGTATCTTCAACGGGTTTGTTTACTGCGACGGTCTCGATGATGCTTCGGAACGTTACAGATACGTCCGAGAACTTGTGGATGCCCAGATCGATACGACATATGCTCAAAAGCTTGGCTTTCCAAAACAGATACCTGTAATCATCAAGCGTACCTGCACGGAGTTTGAGCGTGAGCATGGACCTACGGACGGTCCATACTGGCAGAGGATGTCCCCCGAGGACATCGACCTTCAACATCGTATCGAAGATATCGTCCATGGTGTATGGTCAATGACCGTGCAACCCGATTGGATAATTAACAAAACTGTTGACAGAATGATGAAATGGGCGAATACTGTAAATGATAAATCATGGATGGAACATTTTGGCTGCGAAGACTTTCTAACCATGAAGGCGGTAACTTATCACCATTTAGCTGAAACAAAGGGGGTGCGTGGGCCTAAGAGTAAGGCGAATCCTAAACGTAAAAAGAAGTAATCGATTGTTTCTTAATCAACATGGAAAAAGGAGACACAAATGGCTCAAGCAAAAATCAAGATGATACCGGGCCGCAGAGCAGGTCTTACGTCTCTCCCGGTACACAACGCACCGCAGAAGACATCAGCGACGTTCATTGTCGGTGCTCCGGTCAAGAACTCGTCAGGTAATCTTGTTGCCTGCGCGATCGCCAACAAAGGCTCGTCAAGCGATACGACTTTCGTAAAGCTGTCCAGCACTGGCGCAATGATCGGAATCTCACTTGGCAAAGCCGTTGCGTCCAGCACGAACAACCTCGCCGTTGCGAAGATCGCCGAAGGTTTACAGTTCATCGGTAATCTGGTACACCACACAGCATCCAGTGCCAAAGTCAGCAAATTGGGTAGCACTGTTTATCTCGGGAAAGATAAGTCCAGTGATACGCACTATGGTTGGTCGCTGACGGCACCCGGAGCGAGTAGTGGTTCGTATGTCCAAGGCAAGGTTGTCGGGACCGTCGATCCGTACTCGACCGTAAATGGCCGGGTAATCGTCGAGATCACCAAGGGTGGCGCGAGCTGGGCGCGTGTTGCTTAGTTTTTTGTTAAAATTTTCAGCTAAAGGAGAATAAAAAATGATAACAAGAGGAGCAATCAGTGAGTTGCTCGCGCCGGATTTGAGGGAAGTCTACGTCGAAACCGGCAAAGAGTGGCCCAAAGAGTACCCCCTTGTCGCCAACGTGCAGGATATGGAGTGGAACCCGATCTCGGACTTTCAGGTTTCCGGTCTCGGAACCATGCCGACGAAGAGCGAGGGAACGCAATTTACCTTCGATGACTTAATCACAGGGGGGACAAAAACCTATACCGCAACGCCTTACGGTCTCGCTGTGGAGATTACCTGGGAGTCATGGCGTGATGAGCTGTACGGTGTGATGCAGGAGATGATTCGCTGCTTAGCTCGTGCCGGTCGAAACCGGGAGGAAGTCTCATTCTGGAGCGTCTTTAACAACTCCTTCAGCGATTCCTATGTCGGCTTCACGGCCAGTGAGTCTTTGTGCAGTACGTCGCACACCGGGCTTGACGGCGAAACACGCGCCAACCGTCCCGCAGTTGACATTGGCTACTCAATCGCCGGGATCCAGGCTTCCATTACCCGCTTCGAAAATATGACAGACGAGCGGAACCTGCCGCGTTTGATGGCACCTGTGATGAGCGTCATTACATCTGCGAACAAGTTCGTCGCCCGTGAAATCTGGGGATCGTCCGGCAAGCCGTATACCGGTCAGAATGAGATCAACGCTCTGGTAGACGAGGATATGTCCTATATGGTATGTCATTACATCACAACTTCGACCTATTGGTGGAATATTGCCGCTAAGGGCATCCATGACCTGAATTTCTTCTGGAGAGACTATCCGATATTCGATATGTTTGACGATCCGTTTACCAAGAACGCTATTGCCACAGCTTACCAGCGACACACACAGGGTTATGGCGCATGGCGCGGCGTTGACGGAAGTACCGGATAATACAAAGTAACGAAAGGAGACTAAAAGAATGAAGAGATTCTATTTAATTGCAGCGTGTATTGTTGCGCTTCTGTTCTCGCCTGCTCCCGTTGCTTTAGCCGGTTCTACTGCGTACGATATGGTCATAAGCGCCGGGATACCGCAGATTGGTGCCGGTTCGTTGGATTATATGACGACCGGGAATGTCTATTTCGTTGATAGCGGGAGTTCTTATCGCGCTGATTCAGCCGATCATGGTGCCTACGATAAGCCGTTTGCCACGATTGATTACGCAGTCGGGAGGTGCACGGCGTCTAACGGGGATATCATCTTTGTTGCACCCGGCCATACTGAGACTGTTACCGGTGCCAGTGGGATTGATGTAGATGTCGCCGGGATCAGAATTATTGGTCTTGGTGAGGGCGATAACCGGCCCGTTGTTACATTTACGACCTCTACGGCAGCTACAGTAACGATTGATGCCGATGATATCTATATTGAGAATCTGGTATTCTCAAGTAACAAGGATCAGCAGGTTCGTATGGTCAAAGTCACCGGGGATGATGTAACGTTCGAGCGTTGCGAGTTTCGCAATGCTGGCTCCTCGGTCCAGCCGTTGAACATGCTTGAGATTGGGACAGCCGATAATGACAGTGACAATCTGGTCATTGATAACTGTACCTTCAGACTACCTGACTCCGGTGATGGTGATGCAGCAATTTCGATTGAGAAGGCTGAGACCAACGTGCAGTTGACCAATTCGGTAATCTGGGGTGACTTCGACGAAGCGGCTTTCGATATTGTAGCCGCTGGTTCCGGTTCGAAGAATTTGCAAATCCACAACAACAAGATCGCTAACCTTCAGACCGGCCAGCACGCAATCCAGATCATCGGAACTGTGACAACGGGTATTGCATCCAATAATAAGTTCCAGACGGATACGCAGACATCGACGTTTGATGCCTCCGGGCTTTCCTGCCATGATAATACGTGGCTTGATTCCGATGGTAGTAACGATGAGGAAGCTGTTTCAGTAAACACGCCCATCCTATCTGTCGGCGGTGTTGGGAGTATTGGCTCCAGTACTGATACAACGACCGATACTTTACACGGGAAACTCGGGACGGACAGCGAGTTGAATGATAATTCCTTCTATGACCTTCTGGGTGGAGCGGATTTGAAAAGCAGCGATTTAGCCAGTGTCGTGTTCGGCTCCGATGGTATAACCACTTTCCCAATCGGTGTTGCAGCCGCTAACGATGTCTCTCTGGCTGAGGTTCTCAGGTATACCCAAGAGAACATTGCCAACGGTGGTACGAACATGCCGTCCGGTGATTCTGTCTTCAGCATTCTCGCAGGTACATCAGGTATTACGACCTATCCAGCGGCAGCAGCCGCCGCGAACGGCGTATCCATTGCTGAAGTCGTCCGCGATATCTGGGATGGGATCAGGAACGGGAGTGGTGGTAGTGAACCGGGTACGGATAAGTCTGTCATAGATGCTATCGGATTTGATGGCTTGGCGGTCAAGACTGTTACCGCCGGTTCTCTCTATGGAGCATCCGGTCAAGCTTTCATCGTTGAGAAGGTTCTGACTTCGAGCGGGATTGTCACGACAGGCATCGACGTAACAGGTACGGCCTCCGGTGGTGACGTTTATATTGAGGATATCATCATGGAGACCGACGGGACCGGATTAGCCAACGGTACAAACTTCACGCTTGAGAAGGATGCCGGTAGTGGTGTGCTTACATTCTTCGGTGAGGCGGTCGCTAACCTCGGTGCGAACAAGACTGAAGTGCTATCGACCGGCTCTGTAACACCGAGCAACGGGACGGTATTGGAGAGTGGTCAAAAAATCGTAGCTAAGTGTACGGTGCTCGACTGTACCGGTGCGGGGACGATTACCCTTTATATCAAAGCGCGCCGTGTTGCTGCCGGTGCTACCGTGGCTGCCACGCCGTAAGGAGGTATATCATGGTTGATTTTGTAAAACCGGACCTTGCTAAAGCAGACGAGAACATGATAGCACGCCTCGTCGTCAGCGGTCGGGTGCAACTCAGCGAGATTCCTGATTTTAACCGTGACGCCGTCGCCCGTAAGGTAGATGACCTGCGAGCTGAGATAGCGGCTCGGGAAGAGGCTGAGGCGTCTGTGGACCTTGCCGACATGAAAGTTCCCGAGCTGCGTAAAATGGCTAAGGAGCTTAATATTGAGGGAGCGTCCAAAATGAAAAAAGCCGATCTCATTGAAGCTTTGGGAGGATAAGCTCATGTCCGAGAAATATCGTGTAGCATGTCCTGTTTGTGGCAGCGAGTCCGATTTAGCAGTGAAACATTGTGGTCGTTGCGGTGCCGATATGACGGCAGAGTATCCGAAGGATATGCTGGACCGTCCTGTTGGTGCTCGTAAGTGTCCTCAATGTGGGTCTGATACTGAGCTGACAACGCCGCATTGTAACAACTGTGGGGCGTCGTTGACGCAGGGAGGATAGCCAAATGCCCAAAACAGAACCGAAATCGCCGTTTGCTCTTGCCCTCGCTGCCCGTAAGGGTAACATCAAAGAAGAAGACTTGCCCCAAGGCGCAGCGAGGCTCCTGTTTAATGACCGCTTACTGACGCAGGAGCAGTTGAAGCAATTCGCCGATGGCCCGGATCAGCTCTTCAAGCCGAAGAAACGGAAGATAATTCGTACGTTTAAGCGGGGGTAGCTATGGCAGTAGTTAAAATGTCAAAGCAAGACCTCAAATGGCAAGCCGAGGATGATGCTCGTGTTCTTGCTCAAGCCGAGGCTATCAAAGCGGATAAAGCCCGGATGAGGCGGGCTGCTGTAGCCGCGAAGAGTATGGCTGACGAGGCTATGGACAAAGCTAAGGCTATGAAGCGTATTTCAAAGGGCGCTCCATCTGGCCGTAATCGCCGTCCAAAGAGGTAAGCGAAATGACCACTTTGCTTGAATGGGCACGCGATGTCCTCGCGTCGTTCGATACGGATGCGGAAGCCGTTGCTGTAGCCAAGTGGGGAGATAATCGCTACCGGGAGATGGTCTCCCGCGTAAAGTTCCGGCACCTACGTAAAGTCGGTGAGTTGTCTTTACCGGGTATCTACGATACCGGTACAGTGACGCTCACCCGCGGCTCTACAGCCGTCGCAGGCTCCAGTACGCAATTCCAGACCGATATCGGGAGCGGTACGCAGGAATATTACTTCTTCCACGCCCTCGTAGCGTGGTACAAAATAGCCTCCGTTACGAACGAGACTACCGCTGTGCTGGAAAGCGCATTCGCCGAAGACGACGTGTCAGGCGGTGCTTATAAAATAGCCAAACGCTATCACGCCCTCGCGTCCGATGCCCGTTGGATCGGTGATTTTTATTTTACTCGCCTCCGTAAGCGCCTCGGTACTCCACCTCTCGATGGTTTGGGTATTCACTCGCCGGGACGCACGCTCGCGGGCAACATCCCGCAATACGTATCCGAAGTCGGCGTTGACTCCAATGGCTATCGGATGGTCGAGGTCTATCCGCCTCCGGTGAACAGCGAGCTTCTCCATTATATCTATTGGGCGATACCGACAACTTTGACGCTTTCCTCCACGATCCCAACCGTTATCGAGCCGCACACACTTAAAGAAGGAGTTCTGATCGATCTGTATCGACACGAGATGGTTAAGCAGCTACGCTTAGGCAACGTTGAAGCCGCCGTAGTTTTTCGTAACGAGCAACGCACCCAGATGGGTACATGGGAAAAAGCCATCAAAGAGGCGATACGAACTTCCCGTGGAGCTGACGATATGACCTTGATCCTTGAGATGTTCCCGATGCATGTCCGCGATACTGAGCAGCGTACGGCGCGGGACTACGTATTCGATAATTGGAGTAGGTAATGGGAAAAGCAACCGCACCAAAGAATCGCTGGATTCAGAAAGCCCGCAACCGTATGGAGAAGAAAGGCACAGTTGGAGCTTTCGGAAAAGCAACCAAGAAGAAGATAGCCTCGGCAAAGAAGAAAGGCGGTCTTCAGAAGAAACGCGCTGTATTCGCCGAGAACATGAAAAATATTAACAGGAAGCGTAGCAGAGGTAGAAAATAGGAGCATTCCTTGAATGTCACGCGCTCTTGGTCCCACAGTAGAGGTTCTCATGCGCCGAGTCCGGCAGGAAGGCGGTTTAGCTGTAGCGCCGGATTTCGCCATGGAGATTTATACCTTCTGCACACAGATCATCAACGCTTTTTTCCGTAACGTCATAGGCACGACCACCTTTGACGTCCCCAAAGAACGCCTACTCTTCGCTTACCGTGATTCCGGCGACGGTATCTCCGATGCTATTGACATCTGCGATATACGTGACGACAGCGGTGTGCGTATCGAAAAGTTCACGAGTCTCCGTAATCTCTCCGCTTATGACCCCGATTTCTTCCGCAAAGTAGACGGTACAGCATTCGAAGCTTGGTGCCAGCTTAAGCGCGACATTCTCATTCTCTACCCAGGTCAGGCAGCCGCGTCCACAGTCGATATTACCTACGTAAAACTCCTGGCGCGCTACAACGACTTCGAGGGTCAATACAATACGAACAACGAACTCCCCGACGAGGATGTTGAATACGCTATCGAACTGGCCGAGATTGTCCTGCTCGCACGCTTCAGACAACTCGGCTTTATAGAGAACAAAATGAAGGATTTCATCGCATTGTGCAAAGCGAGGAAAAATGACAAGAGCTGAGGTACTCGTTATATTAAACGAACTGGCTCTCGATCTTGGAGACGCCGATAGCCTCACGATATTTTTCGATGAGACCTTAAGATTGCTCGCGTTGAGCGAAGAGCCTCCCTGGTGCAAAGCGGAGATAAAAGCTCTCTCGTCCGGCACGAACACGTATGCATTCGAAGATGATATGTTGCAGATCATCGAGATGATAATGCACGATGAGTTGCTATCCTACGCCTCAGAAAAGTCCCTTGACGCGTACAGCGAAGATTGGCAGGCGGATACAGGTACGCCGACCGATTACACAACGGACAACGTGGCACCGCGCTATTATCGCCTTTACCCGGAGCCGGATTTCAGCTCCGATGCGATAATCCCGACCCACGGACAGCCGTGGGGTGAGGACTGGCCGGACGATTCTCTCGCCTTGATCTATGCGGACTACCGTGAATCTGACATCCTCGATATCTTTGCATTGCCTATCTCATTTATCTCAATAGCTCAGGAATTTTCCTATCCATCTGACCATACAAACCTGGAATATGCTACTGTATGCAAAGGAATCGTGAGCCTGCTTTCAATGCTTGTAGGAGTACGGGATGCCTCTGGAATTTTTCCAAATACCGCTTAATGCCGATCTCCCGGTTGTTATCATCGAGCTTAACCGTGCGCTCGATGCCATAGCTCGCAGGCTTAACTATATTCGAGAGGACGGCAACGAGACATCCCTGTTCGACCAGAAACTCACGGACGTAGATGATGGTACGGAAGACGCCGATGGTGTACGCCTCGATCAGATACTTCTGGTCTCTGCAAATGTTGTAGCGAGCAGGCTTCTACAGACTAACTCGGATGTCCATGCATCGAGCGTTCTCGACTTAACCAACTTTATCCTCGGGGCCACGGACAATGGCGACGGGACGGTGACGCTACCGACATCCAAGGTGCACTTGGGCACGTTTTTCCGCGATACCTCAGCCGGGGCCGGGATACAGACGGTAAACGGCGTCGGTTTCACTCCTGTAATTGTCATTACACTGGCTACAGTACCGGCGACCGCTCAGACTTCAATCGGATTCGGCTATACGACCGGAAATTATTGCTTGCTTAATTATCACAACGTAGCCGCCAATACTTGGAATGTGGTAACGACTATGATATATCTTTTGCAGGGAGCCGGTGTTTATTACAACGGATCAATAAACGCGTTCACTTCCGACGGTTTCAAGGTATCATGGGCGTCGAACGGGGCGAAGGCGGGACTAGCAACTATGTACTACTTAGCTTTGGGGAATTGATATGAGACTGAATCGATTTGACGGGGGTTTGGCTCTGTCACCGCCTAAGGACCAGATAGCCCCCGGCTTCACGAGGCGTAATCGCGGTCTTCATGCTTTAGCTATCGGTTCGTTTCGTTCCCGTGCAGGCTCGACCCAAATACTCTCGACGAATGCCCACTCGCTTTACTATTTCGGGGATATCTACTTCTACGGCGTAGGCACAATCCTCCTGCGTGCCGGTGCTTCGATTAAAACGGGGCTTTCCGGTAACAGGCTTGCTTTCTCGCGTATGTATCCGACTGCTGGTATCGCTGATTACCTATTCTGTGCCGGTGGCGGCGATCTATTCAAAGTAGATTCCGCCGGAAACGTAACCGATTGGGGCTTCGCCGCGCCTGCATCCGACCCCTCCGCTGCCGCTGCCGCCGGGGGTGCTCTTGCCGATGCAACTTGGTCATACCAGATTACCTACTACAACAATAACACCGGAACACGCTCAAATGGCAACGGTACATCGGTCTCGGCTACGACTGCTGGAGCGAACAACTCTGTAGCTTTGACCAACATACCCGACCCCACGGGTATCGATAGCCAGATTACGCACGTTGAAATATGGCGCTCAGTAGCCGACGGGGATGCCCTCTTCTATTTGACCCACATAACAGCGGGGACAACCTCCTATACCGACGACGGATCGATCACGCTCAGCAGTACTGCCCTCCCGACGGATAATCTGCAACCTTATGCTTACCTCGACGACTGCCTCGGCCCTCATAACGGCTCGATGTTCTGGATCACACGGACTCACGCTACCGAGCGTGGCCGGGTATATTACTCACCAATCGGTAGAACGGAGGCGATCCAGGGGTACATCAACGTATCCACGGACGACGCTCCTCTCCAGAAACTATTTGAACTCCAGGGACAGCTCGGCGTTATTGGAGAAGCAGGCATCTACCTAATCGGAGGTGGCAATCCATATGTCTACCGCAAAGTCCCCGGATGTCCCGGTACGAACTCCCCGCACACTGTAGCCGTCGTACCCAAACTCGGGATGATCTACGAAGCCCCCGATGGCGTACGTGTTTTCAATGGCTCAACAAGCGAAGTCCTCACTCCCGGTACTATTGAGCGGTTATTCCAAGGGGATGACGTAGGCGACCTGACAACATTTACCGGCACAGTGGCCGCTGCCTGCCGCGATTCGTATCTCATCACCGATGGCTCCCAGACGCTTGCCTTCGACGTATCGCGTAGCCGCTGGCGCGATTTGGGCGTCGGGCTTAACGCGATATTCTATAATGTCGAAACGGACGAAATCGCTGCAACGCTGGATAGCGTTGTGGTAGCCCTTGAAGATGAGAGCGCGCTTGACGACGACGGCTCCGCTATCCTGATGTCGTTGGAGCCACCTCACGTAAGCTTCATGCAGGAGCGTGTGTTACAACATATAACAATGAAAATCGACACATCCGATCAGGGTATTACAATAACGCTCATTCACGACGGTACGGAGACAACCATTGGTGTTGTCAGCACGGGGTCGATGGCGTATAGCGAGATACCAATAGGGATTACGGGCTACCAATTCGGCGTGCGTTTGACGGGAAGTTTAACCGATGCAGTCGAGGTCAAGGAACTTGAGATGCTGTTTGATGGTGAGCAATGATTGAATTTAATGATATACACAGTCGTTATAAACCTTGGGTAGATTATCTGGGCCTGCGTCTCTATACGATGGACCACAGAGAGGATATCTTACTGCTCCGTTGGTGGTTAGCGCTCAACGAGACGGGCGATATCGATAACCTGGTTACACCGGACTCAAAGAGATTCGCCGCTTTCTGTCGGTTATTCGAGGCTCCGACGGCACTCGCGTACACGCTATCCGAAGAAGGCGACATAAACCGCGCAATATGGTTCACACCTGTAGATCGCACATTGGAGAGCGACGCCGCATACGTGGGCTTCTGGCTCGACGAGAGTGTACGAGGCTCAAAGCTCTCTATGCAGTTCTCGGCGATAGCCCACTCGATTGCTTTTGAGGTATACCGTACGGTCATAGCGCTCTTCTGGCAACCGAGTTTACTTGATTTGTATACTAAAGTTGGCTATAATACCGTTGGATGCGTACCGGATATCCACGGTAAAGAATTTTGTTATATTGTGCATCTGAGCAAAGATAACTTTTTTAAATCTGAGCTTTATCAGATATTCAGCAGGGGGTAATTATGAGCAGTGGTGGTGGTGGATTTGGAAAGAGCGATCAATCGGTTAGCAGTCCGGCAGCAAATAAGCTGGCTAACATCGCCGAAGGGTTCGCAAAGGAGAGTGAGGGTGTGCGGAAGGGTTTGCTGGGGACTATGATGGAAGTCCTCAAAACCGGCGGATCGTCGCTGCCGATCATCTCTCGATCCGTCGAACAGACACGCCTCGCATCGAGCAAGGCGACCCAGGAGACCGAGGAGGATTTAGCCCGTAAGGGACTCGCCGGGACGCCGTTTGGTGAAATGATCCTGTCTCAAGCGAAGCAGACAGGCAACATCGAAGCCGGGAAGGTCGGTCAGGGTATCGCCCAAATGATCTTCCAGATGATCCCGAATTTCATCCTCGGGCAATCGCAGACGGCTACGAGTGGCCTCGCCGGTGCAATTCCAGGCATGAATAAAACGAGCGGGACCGAAGCTGCTTTGGCTCTTGGCAAATAAAATCAGGAGTTTATCATGTCACTGTTAAACACACTAATAAGTGCCGTCATGCAGAGCGCTGCGAGCAAGAAACAACCGAAGAAACTTGATCCCGTACAGCAGAGCAACCTTAACGCGATGCGTAAGATGCTTGACACGACTACTGATCCTCAAGAATTACAGGCTCTTATACCGAGCGCGCAGAAATATGGAATCGACGTAACGCCGTACACAGCCCGCATGGGTATAACTACCCCTCAGGAACAGCTCTCAAACGAGCTTACGCAGTTCGCTGCGCAATTCCTCGGAATGGGTACGGGTACAAAGCCCCAAGCAACCCCCAGCGTCCCAGGCACCCCTAAATCGATGACTCCTACATCCCCGACTTACCCTCTTTCCGCTGCGTCGCCGGAGGAATTTCTCAAAAAATGGTCGATCTCGTTCACTACGGATGGGAAAGCGACATTCACAGCTCGGAAACCGCAGACCGAGGAGGAGAAGATCAAGGATGAGTATATCTCCTCTCTCCCTGCGGACGACCAGCAGGAACTTGCGCAGGCTATGTTAGAGGGCGCAACCACAATCGTTAAGGAATCCCAGACGTTAGATGATGGTGCTGTCGTTGAGCGTACGGTCGGATACCGTCGGGGTAAACCAGTTTTCCAAGGCCCGGACCGACTCCAGAAGCCTGCTACGGAAACCCAGCAAGCCCAAGCTGCGACCCAAGCCGGTATGGTCAGTGCGGCTCAAGCCAAAGCTACCGAGCAGGTTGCCCAGGAATCTTCCACGGCGAAGGCCAGCCGAGCCGCAGAACAGGCCGCTGCCGTAGCCGAGGCCGTCCCCCCGACAGCTCTCGAACGCGGCTATCGAGATTACGAGACCCGTGCGCGTGAAACCTCCAAAAATATCGCGCCCTTATCCCGTGGTGCGTGGGAACAATACAATACCAACGAAGGTCGAGCGCAGATCATCCGGGCCTACGGTGCTCCCCGCGATTCTATGGGCAATATCCTGAAGACCGTCGTAGACGAATTTGAGACCGGTAAATTTAACATCCGTGCGGCTCGTGCTACTCTTTGGAGCAAGGAACGTATGGAGGCCGAGTTACGCGGTGTTGATCCTTATATCCTGAAAAGTATAACCAACCGGATTTACTCTGATTTAATGATGCGTTCAGCGGAACAGGAGGCCATCGACGCTCAATACGACGAAGCTCTCACCAAGATGAAGGCTATAATTGAGGCCAAGGTAAATGAATGATATACTTAGCGATCCTGAAATTCAAGCCGAGATTGGCGGTCTCCTCAACGTGGATAAGCTTGATTTTACACATACTCTGGAGCTTCAGCCGCACACTAAAGCTCCGATGCCGTCGGTGCTTCACTCCATTATCGATCTCGTCAGCCGCACCGAATATGCCAGCGCCAATGTAGCTAACTTTCTTTCGGAAGCACCTGAGCATTATAGCGGCAGGGCAGGCCCGCTTCAACCGATCCGATTTATGACCCCCGAGGAACGCAAGCGGGTTTTCTCCCTTGCGTGGAAGGGTATCACCGGTGAAGAGAAGCACACTTACGATGAGCTGATCGAGCGGCGGTTCCCAGAGTGGGGTGGCCCGAAAAAGTTCGCCGTCTCTCTGGCCGCTGCGATTGCCCTCGATCCGCTGACCTACCTGTCTGCTTCCTGGGTCGCCAAGCCCGTTAAAATCGTGGGCGAGCTGAAGCCCGTCCAGAAGGCAGCAAAAGCCCTCGAAGCTACCAAACTTGGCGAGGCGTTCATTCCCTACGCGGGCACCCCCAAAGAGTTCAAGAATTTTATGAATGAAACGCGCTTCGAGAGGCAATTCGAGGTAGACCGGGTGATCTCGGAGGTCAAAGAGCTGAATAAGGGACTCGTTAAAGAGGATCGCGAGATGCTGTCATACTACCGACAGCACCCGGATAAGATTGATCTCATGGCCCCGAAACTCCAGAATAAACTCGAAGACATCGGGAGCCGGTTCGATGACATCATCGAGGAATCCTATGCTCGCGGCTCCCTCACCGACGCTCAATACAAAGCGTGGAAGGTACGCGAGGGAACGTATCTCCCCGGTGTTTACAAAGGTCAGAAGCGTCTCAGCGGTGTTCTCCCCCCCGACTATACCACGGCTCAGCCAAGCTTCCTGAAGCAAAAGCGGTTCGAGACTCTGGAGGATGCCAGGGCGCTCGCCAACGACTTCACGGAATTGTCCAAGGCAACTTCCATTGAGGATATGCAGAAGCTTGCTGAGGAACGCGGGATTGATTTCGCGCAGGCGTTCAAAGCCTCCGAGACGCACAATCTTCCTCTCAAAGCCTACACCTCTCAAGCGAAAGCCTACGCCAAACGCTACACCCCCGAAGAAGACATCCTGAAGCTTCTCGGCGTGCGCAAGCTTGAAGATGTTGCATGGAAGATGCGCGATGAGTTCCTCGATAACGTGGTATCCCAATTTGGTAAGCAGATACCGTGGGATACGAAGGTGCTACCTGAAGGGTATGGGATTTACTTTCCGAAAGGTAATATACGGATATACCCGCGTACCGCTTTAAACCCGAAAGCGGCTAAGGTCCTCGACGACGCTGTTGAATCGTTCAAAAAGTTAGCGACTGAGCAGACTGGCGAAGTGTCGCGGAAAACGACCGTGACGAAAACTGTGGGTCCCGGTATCGCTGAAGAAGACAAAACGAAGGCTGTAAAGATTTGGGAGGATCGCGTCCGTGACTCCATGAAGAACCGTGGATTTTCCGAGGGTGAAGCTAATATAGCTATTGAACACATTCGTTCAAGCGGCGGTAAAACAAGCGCCGACGGTCTCGTTGAGACAATAGCGGAAACAACCGAAGAAACTTTTAAAAAATCCGTAAACATGGACGATTTAGACGATCTTGTTTCAGCCGGTACAATAGCATCAATGCTTGAGCAATACCCCTCAATTACCAAAAATGTCCCAGCCTACATGATGCCCAAAGCCGTCGCACGCGAAGTCAACCGCGCGTCCCGTGCATTCATCGGCGACTCAACAACCAACTGGCTCCTGAATATGTACGATACTGCCCTCAATGCATGGAAATCAATGGCAACCTCCCTGCGCGTTCCCTTTCACCTGCGTAACTTCTACTCGAACCTGTTTCTCTCTCACCAAGCAGGCATCAACAATCCCTTACGCTTCCTTGAAGCTCTCGACGTGCAGCAGGCAGTGACATGGAAGCTCGACAGAAAATTCCAATTCGGCAAATATACCTACACCGCCGATCAACTAAACCGCGTCCTCCACTTCCTCGGCGTCCGGGGCACCGGCTGGCTCGGTTCCGACATCGAAAAGCAGGCTCTCGGCGAGATCGACTGGCTCCTGAAAGGACCACAGAAAGCTGTAACCCACCCGTTCAAGATGGTTGGCCGGGGAGGTCGCGCCGTCGGGACCGCAATCGAGGATAACGCACGCATCGCTGTGTTCATCGATCAGCTTAAGAAGGGCGCTACCCCTACGGAGGCATCCCGTCAAGTTCGCAAATACCTGTTCGACTACTCCGATCTCACACCGTTCGAGCGTGACGTAATGAAGCGTATTCGGCCCTTCTACACATGGACGCGGAAGAACCTCGCTCTTCAGACTGAGCAGATCGTCCGCAAGCCTAAAGTCCACTCCCGTTACGCTAAAGCTCTCCGGGCTTACGATGAACCCGAGGACGCCAACGAACTCGCAAACAAACCAGCTTACTTCGATAAAATGATGTACCGAAAGACAGCAATGCGCACGGCTCAGGGCAAGCCAATCTACGCTGCCCTCGACCTTCCACCGCTCATCTTCAACCAGATTGTAGACCCGAGGGATTTCATGGCATCTCTCGGTCCCTACCGCACTATAGGTGAGCTGATCGTAAACAAGAAATTTTTCCCTGAGTTGACGGATATTGAAAAGAAACCCGGCGCTCTGGTCCGCGCACCGGTTTGGATACAGGCTCTACCCGAGAAGGTTACAAACTACCTTGAGATGCATAAGATTTTATCGCCCATGCTGGATGTGCAATCCGGTAAAATGGTATTAGGTATACGAGGCAAGTACCTCCACGCAATCAACGGGGCATTCCCGTTGTTCTCCGAGATGGGCCGCGTCTACGCCGAGCCGATCACTCTCTCGGATGAACGCCCGGAAATGTGGAAGCAAACTTATTTAAGTGGTATCAGCCAGAAGGCTTTCGATGAGCAGCAGGCAGTAAAGCAACGTCTTTTTCAGCTAGGTGAGATTGAAGACCGGATTAACTTCTACGTAAGACAGCGGGATGCGTTACCGTCCAAGCAGGAAATTCCTACATTATTCCCCGAGGAGGAGTTGCGCAAAATCATCGAGCGTGACTTCGAGGATTTATTCACCGATTAACTATGAGCCGTCTATTTCCCATGTAAAATAGGCGTTAAGGATCGCTTCCTTGTTAAGTCGGTACTCCTCAACCTCCAATGACGTCTCCACCGTATTAGCCATCGTTTCCTGCAAACTTGCCAGTACTTCGCACCCATCAACACAACTTGGGATCGCATAGTGTTGACATCTTCGACACGGACTTTCTGTAAGACAACCAACATTGAAATCGAAATCGACCTGCATGTGGCACCTCACTTTTCATGGGTAGACTACTCTTGGTTTCTGTTTTATGAAGACTATAAAATAGGAATGGAACTTTCTGGCGTGTACTTGTTTCTGTTCACTTCATTGGTTAGTTTTACCATACAATCCCCGCGCAACCGTTCGCGCAAATTCGCTAACCGTATCGTCTTTACTGTAGAATTTCTCAACTGCCTCGTAGCTGCCCAATTCAACGACCTTATTCTGAATGAATATCATTTGATCCTGAGTAAGTCGAGAGAAATCGTGTTTGGGTTTTTTAGGGCGCGCCATCAATCCCCCCTATAAGCATAAAAAGTTGCCTTCCGCTCATTCATAAACCTCTCCACCAATCCGAGGCTCTCCAGCTCGACGATAGCCCGCTTAAATGCATAACTCGGCATCCCGCGACTCGATCTCATATACCTGCTCGCCGTCGTGTGATCTATCTGTTTATGCTTCTGTAGATACCTGAGTACATCATTAGCAGGCTGCGTAGCCAAATTTTCACTCCCGATCCCGACAAGCTTCTGGTTAAATTGATATAACTTAGCCACCATCTCTTTCGCCCGCATTACATGAATCCTGTTCATTACCAACGGGCCGCTATCCGCCAAGCTCAGGATCATGGAAAACTTCAGCAGTAAATCATGTTGCCGCCGCCACGCGCTCGCCAGCAATTCCTCATCTGGTGCTGGCCTCGTTAGATACCACTTATCTACTTCAGCATCCGCAGCCGGTGTAATCAGCATCCTCCCGGCTGTATGCTGTAAGGCCCAAAGCCTGTAACAGAGATGTTTAAAAATATCATCATAGTCGTGTGGGTATTTAATCCTCGGCAACCGCTTATCGAAATTATAATCCCCGAATACGAAACACGTCCTTGCAGTGAATCCACTATCCAACAGCTCCCTCGTGATAACCCACTTGAGGTCGTTCTCCGTTGTGCCCGCCAGCCAATTGATAATCGGCCTTTCGATCTTGACCTCTCCCCAGGTACGTGTCCCGGTCTGGATCGTATAATTCCCTGCTGTGTAAATCTCGGTCATCAGGTAGAGGAAATCCTCGACCAGCTTCTTGTTCGTAGATACGTCGTTTTTCAGCTCATCCATAACGAGCCAGAGTTTCGGGTTGATGAATATTGGATTGCCCGCTTCGTCCTTACGCGGCTTTCCGAGGTGGTCGATGAGGTGCGCTCCCGTCAGCCTTCCCCGAAACTTATTGATCGTTACAGCAAAGTCGGACAGGCGCAGGGCATGTGAGATTGCCGTGCCTTTACCTAATCCGCTTGGCCCTACGAGCAGGATATACAGGTTAGGGAACAGCTTCTCGTGCGCAAACTTCTCGTACCATATCCGGTCCTCTACCGTAGCCGCCAATAGCGACACCGCAGACCAGAAGTGATACATATCGGGGACTTCGCTCTCGCCGCAGATATATCGGTACAGCTCGAAGAAGTTTATTGTCTTGTCGAGGATGGACACGAAGGAGTCTCCGTTGGTTAGCTTGGGCCAATATCATCATGCAATGTCAGCAGCCGCAGTACTACCTCCTTTGTTTTGGCGTCCCATTTCCGGTCGATCCTGTATTCATCCTTGAACCGCAAAAATTGACTCTCGTGTATCCGCATTTCGTGATCCGGGTAGGCGTGCAGGATAACAATCATTACTTTCCACAGCTCATCGTACGCTGACTTTAACTCAACAAGCTGCTGTTGGTACACGCGGTTTTCCACTCTCGACATCGCTACGGATTGTGCGAATGCCTGCTGATCTGGTGTCATCTTGTCCAACAGGGCCTTAATCTGTTTTGGTGTTTTTGGCATTATTCAAATCCTCCATCGCGTAGAACTCTGTAAAACTCCCCCCTCCCCGGTAACTGCTTAAACTCAATCGCCTGCTTATCCCCCCAGCTTCTCCCCACGGTGATCTCAGCGGGCACACATAACCCATTCCCGCTCCCTTTTGGAATCTCCCGCGTCTGTTCCAAGGACATCTTGATGTAGTCGGCAAAGTCGTACGCTTCCCAGAAAGGCACACTCCCAATTACCTCATCGTGTACCTGAGCATTCAACGGCTTACCGTACTTCCGCATCATATAGTAATGCCCCGGAATAAAGCCATACTGATTCGTCCAATCTGCCGCTTCTGATTGCATGTAGAACGAGTACGCCTCCATATAGAGATCATTATCGATCCGGCGATGCTTCAGGTCGAGTCTGCGCCCCCAGGAATTGACCAGCACCCCGAAGTCCCTGACCTGCTGCCTGACCCATGGATGGTAGATATCTCGAATTTCCCACATCTGGTCAAGGTAGGAGTCGAGGAGCTTATCGCATTGTTTCGGATGAATATACAATTCCCCGTCGGTTTCCTTGCTTACTTCACTGCTCATGCGCTCACCGCGTAAGCCCCTCTGCGCCCCGTGGGTAGTCTTCTTACCGAGATACCGCTCGTCCTTGGTGATCTGGTCGTGTGGCTTCCCGAAGATCATCGCTGCATTATCGGTGTGCGCGTCATATTCCCAAGGCTTCCGGTTAGCCAGCTCGACCATGCGCGGGGTGCCGCAGTACATCTTACAGACGCGATCTTCGATTTGACTATTACGCACGAACACCCCACAAGATAAAGCATAGTTATGATCCGGTTCAACTGTAATACTGTATGTTTGCGCCTTCCTATCGGTTTTCTCAATTTTCAAGACTTTATGGTTTCGTCCACGTTGCACAGCGACAAAGCAAGCTTTTGAGCAATATATGCGTTTTGCGCTTTTTTTAAACTCAAACTCTTTTTTACACACAGGACAAATTAACTTTTCGCGGTTCTGTCGGTGCGGGTAAGTTTTGCCGTAGTTTGGATTATCCTTTCCTAATTTCCCAAACATCGGATTTTTACTTCCGTTATAGTCTCGTTTTTTCAATGCTTTACGTAACCGCCGCACTCTTTTGTCTTGATCGACGCGAGCAAAACATTCCTTTGCGTGATGACTGTTATGCCCGCGTTTTTCCTTGTATTTAAGATTCGTCCATTTATTGTTTTGTTTATCGCCATCGATATGATGGCATTCATGCCCTTCTGGACGTTCGCCAAGGTAAGCATTTGCGACGAGTTGGTGCGTTTTCGAGTACTCCAACGCCGAACGACTATACAATATTTCATAGCCTTGATGGTTGAATTTACGCAGAGGAACCAAGCGATCCTTTGGTTTTAAATTCTTCAACATAATATTGACTATTTTGGGTTTAGCTTTTGCCCGTCCGCCCCAATGTCGTACAACCATGAAACGATGTTCAGCAGTGCCTTCAATGGTCGAACCGTCATCAAGTGTCACACGCCAAATCTCGTTAAAACCTGTCGCTTTCTTTGCGGTCACTTCTCCCCATGCGACTCGGCAGTCCCGAAAAGTCAACACCTTTTCACCAACTTCAACCCCCAAAAGGCACTTCGGGCCTTGCAACGTTTCAATTAAAGTGTCCCCCGTTAAACAAAGATCAACGCGGACCATTACGCAGCCGTCATCGGGGAGAAATGTTTCGCGGATTGAGGTCACTTTATCGCACTCTCTGAGCCTTATCGAGTCTTTGCACACGGCATACGAGAGCTGTATCATTTACCGGAAAGAAAAACTCGTCTCCGTTCGCCGTTCTAATCCCGTACATGCTCCACTTCCCTTCGTAGAATAGTGTAGCGTTGTGGAATATCGATACACCGTCACTCGAAACTCCTGGGCTTCGATTAATTACTTTGATCTCTGTATAATATCTTTCCATAGCTTACCTCTTCAAATTCTGTAAATTCATACCCTTCCTCATCGGGTTCTTCCGGCTACTCAACCTCCCCGCTGTCGTCCTCAGCGTATACTCACACCTGATCCGGCCATCTTTATCCCATGCGCCCTTGAAGTAATCCAACTCCTTCCTCTTCTCCCTGTGCTCAAGCAGCAATTTCCCCGGCTCGACGGCCTTTGTGTGTTTATGCATCAACTTCCACAGCGCGGCCTCACCGAGACTGAGCGACCTTTTCTTCCCGTTCTTGGTCTTCCTCGTTTCATACTGCTTTGGCAAGCCGAGATTACCTTCAGCTTCAGGGCCATAAAAGAACTCCAGCAGTTTCAGGTCACTGAAGTCCTTTTTGAGCTTCTCATATTTGTAGCGGATCATACCGGCGTTTGCACCGGATATCATGTAGGTCAGGCCATGTTCGTCGATAAGGCGCTGGCGGGCTTTGCGGTCTATATATACAGGTCTTATTATTCCATCCTTAGTTAGGTCATTTTCATCCCTCGGCGGGTTAGTAACGAGTGCTATTAGCTCCTCATCCGTCGGCCCCCTCAACTTCGTCTTTGTCTCACTTGCATACAACTCCCTCCCGGCCAGCTCATTCAGCTTAAGATGGACCTGCTCGATTTCCCCCCTGAGTTGCTTCGCCGCTATTTTTTGTGCCTCTATATCCACCCGGAACCCGTGCCTCATGGTCCTCAACAATGGCTCAAACATCGAAACGTAATGCCTGAAGTAGAACTCCAGCATCCCCTCGCGGATTAACTCAGCTTCCAGAATGTCAACCAGCTCCCGTGTATAGCAGCAATCCAGCCCGTTATATACCCAAAGCGCCGTAGCATCCTTTGCATACTTGATGATCTCCTCTGCCTCCTTGGCCTCATCTTTCCAGAAAACATAATGAGGGCAATAAATCGAAGCGAGAAAATTAAGACTGTGCGATTCAGCGGGATCAAGTGCGTGATGAATACTCTGTACGTCCAAGATATAATTCCGTAACTGTATCCCATAAGCATCCAGCCAGTACCAATCGAAGTTCCCATTGCAGAGAACCTTCTGCGCCTCGGTTTCGCACAACGCTTTCGCCCATCCAAGGTTACTTTCGTACCCTTTCGTCGTGGGGAGTGTAAGGCTCTCATACGGGTCGAGGGCGAACCCGACACACGATAGGACACTTCCCCATGTCTCAACATCTACAGCGAGGCGGGCCGAGGAACCCATGGAGGCGACTCTTTGATAGAAATTAATGATATCCGTGTCGCTTGGTTCAATGATATGCCTCCTCTGCGGATCGCGCAGCTCCCTGAAACCTGCCTGATACTGTATCCGTTTCCAGTCAGCGATACTACGCTTCTCCCATTTGCCCTGTTGCAGCACCGCAGCCGGGTGGATCGTGGGGATCACTTTTATGGTACGTCCGTTCTTATCCCGGTAAGGATAGATCGAGCCTCTCAGTTGCGTAATGCCCGCTTTCTTCTCAGCCTCCGTTGCTCCCTGTGTGAGCGCGCTGAATGCATTATGCACCTCCGCTTTGACTTTACCTTTTCCTGTGAGAGCAAACGTAGCGTAGTTTCCCATGGTAACAATTACGTAAGGGTCTTGCAGGCGGGCGATACGGTCATGTATCCCATCGATTGCCTCGGTGAGCTTATCGACAGGTACGCTCTCAATATTGCGTGTCGGCGGCCTGTATGGGAACAAGTTCATCAAGCGCATTCCGGTACGTTCTAACCCCAGCGGATACCACCAACGCTTCAGGAGATTACCGCTGGCACCGGCAAGCGGGCGACCACTTTCAACCTCATTGCGCCAAGGAGATTCTGCGAGGATGATTAGCTTGGCATCAAGCGGCCCTTCACTTGGAACGTGGGCATATGGTTGTTGTTTTTGGAGCATTACGTATAGCTGCTACATTTTCTCTGTGTCATCTCAACCCGCTTTTATAGGAAACGCTGCATCTAAATATTCACGGATTTTCTTCATCTTTATCGCCAAAATCATATAACTCTTTTTCTTTTCCAGGGTTTTGAAGTATAAAAATAGCTGCGCATATCGGACACATGCTGCTTCCACCACAATCACACGGAATAGCGTCGAAAGATTCAAGAACGTCCTTTAAGGCAAATTCAAGAGAATAGATCCGGTCATTGATTGCATTCCACAACTGACCATTCTCAATAGCTTCTTTAGTCCAAGATTCCAAATTATCTGGAATTATTTCTATTATATTCTCCATCTCTCATCCCTTTCTGAAACATAACGATTAATTAAGCGGTGGCGATAGGAAACTTCTTCCCACAGTCACCGCAGATAGCTGTTTTACCGTAAACCTCCGTGCTTGAAAACGGATGCGGACAATTACCACCCGCTTCAATGCTGTGTTGTGATGCGTTTGTTGATATAAGCATTTGCTTTGCAAAACACGAATTACATGGTTCGCCGTCTGTATATGGCGGTACCCCACATAGGCATTCAGTTTTCGCTATAGTTTCCAGTGCGCCTCTTAATAACATATTCTCTGTCTCTAAATTCATATTAGCCTCACAACGGTTAAATCACCAGAGCGTTTTTTGCTTCTGGTGAAGCGGTTTTGTAATTTCCTCGTGTCATCATTTAATTTAAATTTTGAGTTCAACATGAGGTTTTCGATTTCGAATTTATGGTTGCTACAAATATTTATCTGTTACGTCGGTTATTTCGAATACAGCATACACATTGTGAGCTAAATAACCCCCTTTTAAGTAATCCTTCAGGGCTTTCAAGGATC
>DAOULV010000035.1:0-63800 GCA_034416335.1 Dehalococcoidales bacterium | reverse complement strand
GCGAGACTCCCCACCTAGTTCTTCACCCCGCCGGAACCATCACAAATGATAAAAATTATTACCTGCATAATCCTCTCCCCCCATTCTAAAACAAGCTAGTTCTTGAAATTTTACCTTATGACTTTTTATTGGACAATGAAGCTGAAAAAGTATTTTCAGCACATTAAAAACTGAATACGGAAACGACTATCTATGAGCTTGAACGCTTGCCCCAGTAACCAATAAAGGGGGTAAGTATGAGTTCAAGCGTAATAGCTCCAGTATCGCCGGACGGCGGTAATGGCAATCATCAGGGCTACTGTAGCCGGTGTCATCGAATATGGACGCTAAAAACGGCGCAGGGCGTTTGTCAGTGGTGCGGTCATCTGGCAGTCTGCCAGTCATCACCAACAAAGCCCCGCAGTATCAAGTCTAGGTCTAACAGGCAGAAAACACAAGCTCCAGCCATCGGTAACGACTATGACCGGCTAGACGGCGAATGGTTACTCTATTATAAGGTAGCTTCCCGCTTCACCGACAAGGTAAAGCCGGAGGACAAAGAGGACATACTCCATACTATAATGATGACCCTTGCCGATGTGGAACGGAATAACGGACACAAGCCCCCGTATCAAGCACGGGGCAGGCTAACCGAAGCTGTGATGTATCGAATAGCCAGCCGGACAGTATCCGACTACTGGTTTAATCATTACAGCTATACAGCCGGACTCGACTGTAAACACTGTAGCAAGGCACAACGGCAGAAGTGTAAAGAGGACAACCTATATACCCAATGCCCTAAAGCAATCAAGCTGGAAAGCCTGAATAAGCCTATCATAGACAGTGAAGGGCGGACTACCGAGTTGGGCGAACTGATTGCCGATGATAAGGCTCTTGACCTGGACGCCTGGGCGGACGCTAAAACCTTCATTCTCCGGTTTCCTCAAAGACTGTTAGCAATAGCTGAGAAGGTAAATAATGGTATTACCCTTACTCCATACGACAGACTTTACCTTTACCGATTCAGACAGCGAGAACAAAAAGTCCTAATCCGATGATAACGTTTCAGGTCATTTCGGAGACTTATATAGTGGAAGCTCCATCTAGGCTAGAGTATCTCAGCTAGATGATAGCCCGCCTACACTAAAGCTACGGCGGACGAGCTTACTACTGGACAAGTGGGACGGAGTTGCCCGCCGTCTCAGACTGTCAAAAGGGGTGAATAAACTGGAACAACTGAATATCGTGGGCAAGCGTTCAGGCTCAGGAATAGTCGCTCATAAGGCGACACTGGTCAATGCCCTGTCCAGAGCGTTATCCGACAGGGTGATGTTTCTGGACTTTACCATAGGGCGGAAAGGCTTACTCGGTTACCTGAAAGCACTGGCGGGAAGCAATATCGTTAAAATCGTTCCCGCCTCTGATGGTGCTAGCGAGTCGCAGGCTATCGGTAAACGGCTGAAGGTCACCTGTGGAAGTCATACCAGTTACCTTGAGGATATGGTCTGGATTGGCGATAAAACGCCGATGACCCTGTGTGAAGTCAGGGTAAGTCCTAACCGGACAGTCAAGCCGAACATCGGCGGACTGGAGCTATCGGAAGCGCTGAACAGGGTATTACCCTTTACCGCTAAAGAGGACAACCGACCTGTATTACAATGCGTTCTCTTCAAAGCAAGTGAAGGAAAGTTATCTCTGGTCAGTGCCGATGGTTACAGGCTGGCGGTGGTAACGCTGGACTATGACGGAGAGGGTGAAGCCCTGATACTCCGAGACGACCTGAGAGGCATATCAAACGCCTTGCGGAGAGCGCACAGGGTAAACCTGAGCTTCGATAAAAAGCCGGACAGCCTTGACGGCACAAGCCTTGTAGTAGACACCGAGATAACCCGCTATAAATGGCTGAGTGTTGACGGGACATTCCCCGACTATGAGAAGCTCATACCGGACAAACCGACCATTACCGCACACCTTGACACGGTGGAAGCTGTCAGGGCTATAGCCTCTCTGAGAGTGCTGGCGGACAGCAAGACCTATCCGGTAGACCTGCACCTTAACGGCGGTGTCGTGATGTCCAGTCCCGATGACAAAGGGGAAGTCACAATGCCTGCCGATATAGAGGGCGGGGAAGTCAGGATAAGGCTTGACGGCGGGTATCTCGCCGAAGCATTGAGAGCCTGCGGGGGAATGGCGGACTTCAAGGTAACCGATGGCAGTTCTCCGGTGCTTTTTGCCGTAGACGGCTATCAACTGGTAGTAATGCCGATGATAACCGGAGACAGCAACAAGGCGGAAGCTGAGACAACCGAGCCGGATACGGCAGCCGAGACAGAGCCGGAAACGGAGATAGAGACACCGGACACCGGACAAGCCGAACCTGAAACCGAGACACCGGAGACGGAGACGGAAAAAGCGGAAGCGGTAGCCGAAGCTGAGAAAATCGCTAAGACCAAGACCGAGAAGCCGAAACGGACACGTAACCGGAAAAAAGAACCTGTCGCCGTATAGACCGCTAAACTGAATATTGAACGCTTGAACACAACAAACAGCCACGACAGAAAGGCGGGGTAACTCCCGTCTTTTTGTCTTTTTCAGGGGATTTCGCTCTCCCAAATCGTGGAGAGAGGAATCCCCTTTTCTTGTGGCTAGAGTGGGTAAATTCAAACCGAAGGGAGAATAAATACGCACTATCAACGAGTTAACAGGCGTAAGTGCTACTGGCTATGTCCGGATTGTCTCAAAGGGCATAACAAGTGTTCGATACGATGTCCAGACTATCTATCGGTAGCCCAAGCTGAGAAGCGGAGAAAAGAGAGACGGGAACGAATACTTGAGAAGGAGGTGATGAAGTATGTCTACCGATAGCGACACTATCTTTGTCCTTACCAGGGAAGATGTCATTGAGTGCGCCCGGGAGATGGGGATACCCGAGGGAAGCATAACCGATGATGTTCTTCAGCAGGTGAAGAAGGGTGTGGAGTGGGGACTGGAGTGCTGGTCTGACGTAATGAAGGAAGCCATCAATATAGCTCTCGAGAGTTAGTCCAACTCATCCAGGATGATTTCTGCAGGGGTTATTGTGCCTAAAAATCGAACGAAAGGAGGTGTAACTATGCCAGTCAAGTGGAGCGCTCTCAAGGTCATTGAGGCTATGGATATAGTCGAGGAGTATGTTGGTCAGGCTATCGAACCGTTGGAGAAAGCCAGGACTGCCACTCGGGAAGCCAGGAATATCCCGAATTTGCCCCAATATGTCGACCAATACTTAATACGGATAATCAGTGAGATTGATAGAGCAATCGGCGGCACCGAGTGGGAACCGGAAGGAGGGCTCAAGTCAGGGATACAGTCTGTCCGCGACTCGTTACCCGATGGAGCGGTAGAGGAAGAGAAGAAGAAACTCGAAAACGGCAATCAGCTGAGCCTCGTTGTTTAGAAACCATCATTAATCGAGAGGGGACTATTGTGCCCAAATTCTGAGAGAAAGGAGAAAAAATGACAGGTCAGCTCGACTTATTTGAAGGGACGAAACTTGCTGAACCTGAGCCTACCACACCGATAAGAGTAGGTAAACGGACTGCCCAGATACCACTCCGGAAACGACGGCGTGAAGCTGTTACCCGGTTGATGCAGATATTGGAAGAGCTGGAAGGTAAGGATATCCATATTGGTTCCTATGATGCCGGCGGGCGGCACTTCTGGCTGGATAATCTCAAGCTACCAAGGCTTCAACTGGAGTGGCATCCCATCAGGTTAAAAAATGACCTGAACTACCTACCCAGCGTCATCGTACTCTGGGGGAACAGGTCGGCAAGTATCCGGATATTCGCCAATTACCTGGTGGCAGTCCGTGAACAGGAGTACCAGGGGTACTTGCACTACCTGCTGGATTTCCGAAACGGCTTCTGGCAAAGCCCGATAGATAATTATCGGTCGCACTACGCCTGCCTGCGTATAACCAGGTTCAAGGACTAAAGAAAGGAGGTTAACTACAATTGAATAAGACTGTGGAGCAAGGTATCTCCGATATCGTTGGATGCCTTACCGATCCCATTATTGTGTTTCCGGGGGGATGGGGAGATACTATCCCGGAATGGCTTAAAACGGCTATCACCATGGAGCGGATGATAGAGAATATGAAAGCGCTGAAAGGTGAGGAACCAACCGGTACCGATGCTGAAGCCTGTGCCTATTTGATGACGCTTTCCCTGACCCAACCGATGGATAGTGACTGGACCGAAATATACCTCCACATTGCCAGTCAAACGTACAAACGGTGGGAAAAAGGTGAAATGCCAACAGATATTGTCGTAGAGTCAATCAGCGAATACCAGATGAGAGAACTAAACAGGTTTAAATCATGGCTTTATCGAAAACGTATTGCGGCCAGGATGGAGAGGGATCGAGCAGAGTGGAGACAGAAAAGAGAAGAAGACGAAGCCCGGAGGGAAACCGAGCAACCAGCACTATTTGAGTTTTAAGTCTGAAATTTACTTAGAGGGACCCAGGAAAATCTTCTGGGTCCCTTCATTTTCTTCGCAAATAACTAAATAAGCTTTCAAGCAATTACTATTAGATAAATATCTAGATGCTTGGTTAACCATGCATACTACTGGGCGATTCCGTTTAGCTTCGCTATTTGGTACGATTAATAACAAAGGACTAATTAGGAGGTAAATGGTGTCAAAGATAGTATATATAGCGGGACCCTTGTTTTCGGAGGCAGAAAGAAGATATTTGGAGGTATTGGTAAGTAAAGTAGCTGAAACCACTGGGCTGAATCCTCAAGATGACTTTTTTCTTCCGCATCGAGATGGGGGTGAATTTGTTGATGATATTATAAGTAGCGATAGTCCTCCACCAGAAGAAGTATTTCTCAATGATATTGATCATATTAATAATGCTTCAATAGTTGTTTCATGGCTTGATGGTCAAGATAGTGATAGTGGTACCTGCATCGAACTTGGTTACGCATACTCTCAAAATAAGAAAATATTAGGGCTTCTCACTGATTTAAGAGGAGACCCTGCGGATAATTATATGATGTCACGCCCCAATTTGATGGTTTGGGGAGTTTATGAAAGAGGAACGACACTTTTTCATAATATAGAAGAACTCTCTACAGCTCTTCGAGACAGTATAATTTAGTTAGGTCTACTGTTTTTGAGGATAATATACGTCCCAACACCACACATAATCAACAATAGTACGTAGAAGTAAGATACAAGGAATTCCTATAGCGAGTTTAAGATTACTACTAAACTCAGCAGTCGGTAAGAAATTGAAACTAATTAGATAGATAGTGAGTCCTATTGATGTAACAAAGTTAATTAAAGCCCATCGTGCCTCTGCTTTCGGATGTATATCCTGTGAGAATCCCAGATAAGCAAGAAAAGCCCAGATAGTATCGAATACCAGCAGCGCTACCATACCCCAAATGAAGAACATTGGTTGTATTAGGAAAACGGATAACATAATGAATGCACAACTCTCAAGAAATAACATGAAGAAATCGAATAATAATGCTCCTTTACGTAAATTCTTGCTTTCATTTTCAACATAGGTAATGTCCAAGTGTCTCAGAGCACCATGATAAAAAGGAATTAGGGTTATCAAGAATGCTGCAAAACACCATAATAACTCCACTCTGAATTGTACGAGCCCGCCTGATGTGTCAAACAGGTGATAAATAGACAGAGATAGAGCTACAGCTACAACGGTTGTGTATAAGTGCTCTAAGTTTTTTACTGAGCTAGCTTGAGGTGTATCCATATTACTGATGCTGTGTAAATTTTACAGTCATTCTAACACAAAGACAGGTTCTAAACTATCTTTTTCAGTTGCTCAATGCTTTTCCAGCGTTTCGACGAGGCCATTTATAGAACGTAAAAATGTGGTATACTCAGTATTAACTGGAAAATCGTTCTTGTATTTTCCTCAGAACTTCACCCTGATTTCGAGGCATTTATGACTGTATTGAAGCAAGAAAATATTAACTTACCTGAGGTTGATGAAGAAATCATCCAGTATTTAGGCAACCTGCCATTAAACTATTGGGACTTCAACGGTTACGAGAAAGATTATACTCACAATATACACGGCTATCCGGCAATGATGATACCTCCCATTTCACGTAACTTAATAAATATATTCAAGAGATACCAGCCAGTTAAAAATCTATTTGATCCTTTTTCAGGTTCAGGAACAGTATTACTCGAAGGTATACTAGCCGGATTAAGTGTTTGGGGAATCGACCTGAATCCTCTAGCTTGTTTAATAGCAAAAGCAAAGTGCACCCCTATTAAGCCTGCCTTTCTTATGGAAACAAGAGAAAGCATCATTGAAAACATTACTTCCGAACTATTAAAAATTGACAATGGTGAATTGGCTATTGATTATCTAAAGTTCAAGAATATTGATTACTGGTTTAAACCTTACGTTATAAGGCATTTGCAGGTAGTAAAAAACAATATTAACAGGATAGGAAATAAAGATGTAAGAATATTATTTTCTATCGCTTTCTCTGAAACCGTCCGCGAATGTTCTAATACGCGTAATAGTGAATTTAAACTATATAGAATACCCAACGAAAAATTACGTGCTTTTAACCCTTCAGTATTAGAAGTTTTCAAAACACAATTGGATGTTTGTATTGATGGTGTTAAACAACTTTATTCTGAAGTCGGACGTGATTATAGTGTTACTACTATTGCCAGTGATACACGTGAATATAAAATAGATGCTGATATGGATTTAATGATTACCTCACCCCCTTATGGCGATTCAAGAACAACGGTAGCATATGGGCAATATTCTAGACTATCTTTACAATGGCTTGATTTAACAGAGCAGGAGTTTGTTGCAAGCGAAATAGTACAAAGTAATCTGGATAAATATTTGTTAGGAGGTATGAGTAACAAATCAGATAATAACCTCCCATCGAATACTCTAAAAGAAGCTATACTTGAAATAAGTAATATAGATGAAAAAAGAGCATCAGAGGTATTGTCCTTCTATATTGACCTCGATAAGTGTTTGGATTCTATAACGAAAAACATGAAGGTAAACAGCTATCAATGTTGGGTTGTAGGTAATCGAACTGTAAAAAAAGTTAATCTCCTTACAAATAAAATAATTAGTGAACTCGGTGAACAATATAACTTGGTAACAGTTGCTACTGTACCTCGGAATATTCCTAATAAAAGAATGCCGAAAGAAAATTCTCCTTCGAATATACGAGGCCAAAAAGTAACCACTATGAATAACGAGAATATTATAGTACTCAGAAAGGCCAGATAGAATGCCAACGATAGTAGAGGTACAGAGACGACTACAAGAGTTAAAAGATATGGGTTTTGTACCTTCACTTAGGCGTGGTGCCACTGGTATAGGTTATACTTTCGAACACTATTTAGGACTAGGCGAAACAAATATTCAAATACCTGACCTTGGAGGTCGAATAGAGTTAAAAGCTGCTAGAAAGCAGTCAAACTCTATGATAACAATGTTCACGTTTAATCGTGGTGCATGGAAGCTTAGGCAACTTGATGTTATACGAAAATACGGTTACGTCGATGATAATGGAAGAGAAGCTCTCTATTGTTCACTTTGGGCAAACACTCCAAACTCGTTAGGTTTCACTGTTAATTTAGATAGGCACGGAAACATATTAAAGTTGATGCATGAAGATATTGAAATTGCCTCATGGAGTATTTACAGATTAGTTGGAGCCCTTCTTTACAAGTTGGGAAAAATCCTTCTTGTTACAGCGGACTCGCGAAAAGTTATAGGAGCTTCCGAAGAATTTTATTTTAATGAAGCCTATTTACTTGACGAACCGAGTGAAGAAAATTTTGTTAATGCAATTGAGAATTCGAGTATCTGTTTAGACATAAGAATGCACATTAACGACAGAGGTGCAGTCAGAAATCACGGAACAGGTTTCCGTGTGATGGAAAAAGATTTGTCGTTATTCTATAAAAGGAAAACCCAACTTCTTTAAATTTGTAGCTATCCTTTAGCGTGATGGATATTCCTGTTCAACGGAGTCGAAGTTCCAGAGAGGATTAATGCCACTGATTTGGTCATAGTGAGCCTACCCAGGAGACTATTTCCTCGACTACCTTATCTACTGGACGACTGTTATCAACAACAAAATTTGCTCGATCAAACAGAGCCGTTCTGACTTGTTGTTCCGTAGGGTGCAATTCAATCTCTTCGAGTTTCAAGTACTCTTCATTGTTACTCGCTTTTAACCGGATTTTCCTTTCAGGGTCACCCAGAGAAACGTAAATAAGAAAAATTTGAGCTGGAGTCATGATATTTTCTAGCATCTTAATAGCCTCTATATGACGAATGCCTTCGATAATAAGGTTTGAACCTGGTCTCCAGTTCGCGTCGGCCAGTACTTCCTCACAAAAGGATTTCCAACCACGGTTAATTAAGAAGTCACCGGTGAGTTGAAGCCCCTTCCTCGATTTGTCGAATCCGTACACCTGTGCTGCTTTGCGCACATACGTACCGAAACTCGCTAGTGGCCACCTCAACTTGCGGGACACCAGTCTAGACAATGTCGATTTTCCGCTACCAATGGGGCCTGCGAAACCGATTACGATGTTATCCATCTTTGAATTCCATTTACCGATTAGTGTTATCAGGTGTCAACAACACCCATCCCCTCCGGTCGTATTTTGGAAATTTAATAGGTTTTATGGGTAGCACATGCCCAATTCGCATAAGCGTTGCATATGAAGCATGGCGCTTAGTCTCCCAGAAACTGGGATCTTGGATACATAATTCCTGTGAAAATTCCCTTTTAATATTGTCCCACGATTCTGGGGCAAGACGATAAAACCAAACACTAGTAACCTCACACAAGCCAACTACTGGACCGCTTGAACGTTTTAAAAACAAGATGTCGCCTACCTGAACTTTCTGGTACGGGGCATAACGCCGAGAGCTAAATCTTGACTCAACTGTCTTTCGCCCCTCTAGTATATATTTAAGATAAGGTTCTAAAAATATAGCCAAGTGAACTGCGTTTGGACTTGAACCATCCCACAATAAATTTGTCAAACGCTGTTGCCAAAAAGCATCAGTTATACCTGGAAGTATATTGTCTTCAATGAATTTATTCACGTAAGATTTACGCTCGATTATTTTTCTGGCACTTGCGGGTCCTTTAGGTTCTGTAAGTTGCTTAAATTCATCCTCTTCATATGGTATGGTTATGTTAGTCAGTAACCTCAAGAGTGTGTTGGCTTCTGATCTTGAAAGCTTTGACCTGAAGTCTTCAACAATATCTCTAGGAGAATCGCCAGATTGAAGTCTATCTAAAGCATCTTTTACTATGTCTGGTCGCGTAATAGAATACGCTATATTATCTGAAGTCCATAGGTCAATGCGATGTCTTAGTGGGTATCTTCGCGATACTGTGCTTAGGTACGGTCCTTCTTTAGAAACCGGTTTTATTTTTAGTTCACTAGCATTTCTACGAGCTCGATGCCGGAGTTTCACTTTTAAGAGTCCAAATCTGTATTCATCCCATGTTGGTTCGTCTTTTGGATAAGGAACTTTCAATGATTTTTCAGCTTGATTGATTTTACGGAACACAAAGAGATCACCCTGTCGCCAGTTACCACAATGGATGCCCTGCATGGATAAAGCGATCTGTTCAAATTTTGGGCATTGGTATGGAAGTACTCCTGGTGCACTCTCATTCAGGTCAAAGCCGGCTTTGGTAGCAAATTCTATTATCTCTCTACGCTCCTTTATTGCAGTAGGCCGGGTCAACCAAGGTTGAACGCTGAGTAAAAGCAAGCCTTGTTCTTTGAGTAATTCAGACGAACGTAGGATAGATGCCTTTTGAAATGTAACATACCATGGAGGGTCAGCTACGACTACGTCATATTTTCCACCGAATTCGAGCATTGGATGGAAAATATCATGGTGAATCAACCCATTGGTGATTCCTGTGGATCTAAGGTCAGTAAGGACAGATATGCTGTTATCAAACAAAGTCGGATTAACACCTGATTTAGATAGGCTTAAAAATAGGGTCGGTGCTCCTAGAAGTGCGATTTCTCTCTTACTTTCTATAAATGGATCAAGTCTCATTGTCAACTCATCTCGGGACTTGGATGTGTAACGCCAATCATAGTCAGCAGGATGGGGATCGCCAAAAATAGAGTTGACATTCAATGGCTTTAGAACAAGCTGCCTTTCAGACATAGTAAGACTTTTTCCCAAATCTGAGTTTTCCTCTTTATTCGATGATTTGTTTCTTGTCCCAGGCATGCAGTATAGGTTTTTACGCAATTCTAGCTTATTGGTAAGAACAAGATTTTTTAGAATTCTTAAGACATCGGATGGATACGCTCCATGAGCTTGGCAGACTATTTCATGAAAAAACATAGGTTTTCTACTTAGCAGATTCACAAGGTGGAGTTCCAAGTGTCTTTCATAAGTTTCTTCGACCTTATTGTTTGCTAAGAGTTCGGTTTTTCGTTCTTTCATATTTTTTCTTACACGATTAATTTGTGGTCAAAGATTCGCATTTCCCGTGCTTCTTTGGAGAAGCGTCTTTCTAACTCTTCTTGCCAAAGACAAACAACTTCATTTTGAATCTCAAGAGCCTTTCGTTGTTCTCCACCGATACGTCTCTTAGTTGGAGTGAACTCCAAGATTCGTTGTGGCACAGTTCTAAGAGGAAACAGGGGGTGGACCTCTGACTGGATTCTGTCCACGAAGTTGGATATTTGCGATTGAAGATTTTCGTTCCTATCGGATGTGAGGGTTACGTAACCATACATATCAAATCCCGACTCAATGAGTCTCCGCATTAAAGAGAATTGAGCCTTGAAATATCTTGGTGGAGCACCGGTATTGAAACTAAAGGAATTTTCGTCGAATCCCTTGAAGCATCCTACTCTCCCATAGTTCTTGTAAGAAGCGAGACGCTTGAGTTCTGCTTCATTGAGGAACCTCCAAAGGAAATCAGTGGTCAGATTGTCGTCAGACCATAAGTATATCTCTCGGTCAAGATGTCGTTCATGTATTGCGTCAGCGAACCATAGGATCCATTCAGGAACCAAGTCCGGCTGACCTCCGGATAGGTCAATAATTGGCGGTCGGTCTTCTTCGGATAGGTAATAATCAACCATTTCTTTCACACTAAGCATATCTGAATGTTCTGGTTTTCCTGTAATTAGATGTCGATCGACGTAGCAGTACCAGCATCGCAGGTTGCATATCGCGTTTTGAAAGACCTCGGCTGAGATTTCATCTTGAATCGGAAGTCCAAGCGCCTGACTAGCGGGGTCAATGGGTAACGGGTCAGGTGGCCATCCCTCCCCTTGAAAACGGCGAAAATGGTGAATTCGGCCAAATCCTCTGCAATTTGATGGCACGCTGAAGTCGATGGATTGCCCAGAATTGTCAAAACGGGCGATCCGAATTCTTTTTTCTTCTAGATTGATCCCTAATTGTCTCAACCTACTAGATATATCTTCAATTCTTTTCATATTAACGGTTATTGAATATCTCAGTCTATTCAGGAAGGTCTGCAACTCGCTTTTTTATGTACAGCATGACGAGGTCGACCATATATTTGATTTCCTCCTCTGTGAGTGGCCGGTTTCTATCAATGCCGTGCCATTCTTCAGCACACTTTCTGCAACAAGTAGCCGTCCCATGCTGAGCGTAGTAGATCAATTTGCCTCTGAAAGGGGTTTGAATCCCATCGCGAAAGATGTCCTTTGATGCTGGACTCACGTATTTGCGTATCCTCTTTTCTGCATCTGATCTCAACTGCTGAAGTCCATTCTTTCTCGCATGTTCTAGCGCGTGTTCATCAATGGTATTATGCCAATATTCGTGGCGAATCATCTCATACTGTATTGCCTGGATTGTATAATCTGCGTCTTTGAGATCCTTCTTGTCTATTCGGTTCCAATCAATCAAGTCGACTCCACAGGCAATACAACGGCCATTTCTGTACGATCTATTTCTCGGTCTTTGTGTACGAAAGCAATGCAGATCATTTTCGCAGTCATGGGAAGAACAGCGTATTTGTCCAAGCGGCTTTACCTCTTGCCAATCAGGTTTCTTTTGAATCATGGTTTTCCTCCTATTCAATAAGGGCTCTCTGAAGCAGTTGAAGATCAGGCTCAGTCAGCTTTGATAAATCAATGTTTTCAAGGAGAATATCCCTCGTGATGTAAAACGGATTGGAGTTCTTATCTTGAAGATTCTCAGCAGCTCCCCACCAATTATGACCTTCACGGGATAGGCGAAAAGCCATGTAATTCGCTAGAGATTCAATTGGTACCTTTTCCATTGAAGCCACCCTTTTAACGGCCGATTTTAACATTCTAAGATCTCGATTTGCTTCTTTCAAGCAAACTTCCGCGAGCCTTGAAGGATTCTTCCCTAACAAAACAGCCCCAGCATACTGACTTGCTGTAGTCTCTTCTTCCGAGGATAGACGTTCTTTTGACATCTCTTCGTCCTCTATTACTGTCAGGTTTGGCTGTTCAGGTCTTTCCAGGGTATGACGTGCTTCATGAAGGGCATCGAACATCCAGCGTGAGGATGAGGGTGTCTTCTGTTTTAAGACAATCATATGTCTGTAGTTCTCACGGAAATACGCCCCGTGGAAAGCACCGGGATCATTCAATGGTAACACCAAGATACCTAAACCCCAGAGATAGTTTAAGACGTTCGCTAGAGTCAACGACCCATAGCAATCAATTATTGCACGTCTAGTTTCGTACGGATCTTCTAGTATGGCTGTTTGTTCTTGGGACCTCATCGCTTGCACCAGAGTGAGGACCAAGTAATGTGCGTAAATCAGATATGCATTCACGCGCTTTTCGTTAGCATTGACTGCCACTTTAAGTTTGGCAGGTGCTAGTCTCATATCGAGTTGCACATCAGACTGGCTAAGAATATCACTCGGAGTCCAACCGAAAATGCGTCCTACATGACCGGCTACTTGATAGACAAGATTGTCACTCCCTTCTTCTTCAACACGCGATAGCTCCAAGAGTGAAGCAGGTACTATCCTCTTCATGATTAGGTCACGGTCTAAACCTGCTCCTTTCAACCGGTTGATTAGTGAAGCCAAAGTCGTTCCAGAAGGGCGAATGACCGAATCATCTGTCAACTTAACACCCAGTGCCTGAGCTACCTCCTTGATTCGCGAAAGACTTGCAGAAGCATACTCAGTAGATTCGTATTTCTGAATTTGCTGTTCTTTCATCCCTAGCCGTTCTGCTAACTCCTTTTGAGTCAACCCTTCAGCTATTCTCGCTCTTATGAGAAAGAGGGGGAACTCAGCAAATGTGTCAAGCTCTGGGATTGCGTACTTACCTGCCTTCAGCTCCTCATACTCGTTTATTTCGGCGCGGAGGTCATCAAGCTGGCTATGAATGCCTTCCTGTTCTGCTTTGAGCAACAAAGGATGAATGTTCTCCTCGCTCCTAGATGAGCGACTCAACTCAGCCAAGGCCTGCTCCAGTTTCACAGTTTGAGCTTTGGTTATCCTATATTGTCTTTCATTCTTAATCATATGAGCCTCCGTAAATCGATTGCTACGATACCTTTCTTTTTTCCACTGGTTTTATCGCTTTGAAAGAAGTCCAACATCAGCGGTCCCGGATTTCCGTTCCGCATTGTGGATATAAATAGCTCTCCCCTAAATTTAGCTTTCTGTGTGGCGCGACCACGGTCGAATCTAAGCAACACTGGGTCAAGCCTATGAGGATCCACATTTGCCGGATCCCAACAGCCATCGAAATCAGCAGGTGTTTCTTTGGCGGTTATAAAACTGCCGTCTATGTATACCGTTTGGCATCCAGCTGTTTTTAATGATATTAGAGCTTCCAATAGTCCTGATAACAGATTTTTTCGCTGTTCATTTATACCGAACCGGTCAGAAAACTCCTGCCAAGTTGCCCAGTGGATTCCTGGGGGAAGAAGGCCATCCTTTTCGAAGTCTGGTATCATAACACAATTATATAATTGTGTTGATAAATTGTCAATAACTCTATCTGGATGAAAGGGTCCTAGGTATTTTCCCTCTAAGTGAAGTAATATAATGAGTCAGAACAAGCAGAAACTGATATATGAACAGAATTCAATTATTTCTCACTAAAATGTACCTTCGTACAATAGATGTAAAATATAGTGGTACTTCCAAAGTATCCTTGCCCGATAGTCCGGATTTAGAGGTAGTAACCTTTTCCAGTGAAAACGATTTCAGGTTAGGCCAAGCGACGGTGACAAAAACGATTATCATACATGATAAGTGTTTCAGAAATAAAACATTACTACTATATGTAGTTGCACATGAGTATGGTCACAACAGGTCTTGGTACGGACTTCTAGTAGTCCCGGTAATTCTTGCTTTATGGTTATATGGTCTCTTCGTAATGATATGGAGCCTTCTTAGCTTACACATAAGCAGTTTCATTGTTGGTTTATCTGCAACTCTGATTGGATGTATTTTATCATGGATTCTCGAGTATAAAGCTGAAAGTATAGCTATTAAGATATTAGGAGTAAAGTGGGTTATAAGTGCTCGAAGACTGATGTCAAATATGCCGAAGCCACCTCTTGTATGGAGGATTATTTCTCGAGCGACCCATCCGCCATTCTCATGGACTCTGTCAATCTATAGATTCTTCCATAAAGATAGAATATAGAAGTAGCCAACTACTCCAGCTAGGGGAATTCGAACCGTTGACTCTTTTCTCTAGAATGATCGAGAACTGTACGAACTGGCCGGGCAGCTAGAATTATAGCTCAGCGCGTCTCACGACCACTAGAATTAATACTGCACTACATTTTCACAAATGGGTTTTGTGGTTGGAATCCTTTAAATAATTCAGAAAGCAGTACTCTATATTGGGTTTTATAACATACCCCGAAGTCATCGAACGGATTTATAACAAATGCAATGATATTGCTATACTGCTTAAGATTTATCCTTCTTTCTATTGCCTCTTTTGCGATTGATGATTTAGCTCTGTTTATTATTATGATACTAAGCTTATCATCTGGTAATTGCCTCTTTGCTTCTCGGATATTATTTTTAAAAGACTCCGCTGTTCTCCTTGTCAGGTTTGTCGATACAAAACTTATCTCGCCTCCAGGGCTATTTATCGGATCCCCGATTAAAAAAGGTTCACCAATTCTGACCTGGAAACTAATGGTTCTAGCTCTCTCCATCATTGAGAATGGGCTTGGTTTGCTTTGTGAGATAACCAAGTACTCAATGCTGTTTCCGACTAGTTGCATGGTCAATTCCCGTAAGTCCTGAGTCTCACTAGACAATAGATTTACTTTTTGCGTTAACTCGTCTAGGTCTGCTAATGATGGGCTTCTCTTGAAATTTACCTCTAGGCGAAGCTTAGCATCGGACAACTGCCGTTGAAGGTTCTTCGGTAACTTGCATTCCACATAAGCGCGTTGCTCATCAAACTTCAGTTCGGCTCTATTCTGTCCAGTTCTGACCTGCTTGCATTCGCAGAATAGTTCAATATCGTTTTTGGTCAATCGGAAATCGGGGTTTTTCTCCCCTTCGCTGACAAATACTTCCGGTTCATATTGAAAATAAAAACCATTCTTGTGGAAATTATTCAAACATTTTAATTCAAAAAAGGTATCATTAAACTGAGTGGGATTTGTTAAATTGGTCTTTACTTTACTTATAAAGTCTTTATCATCTCTAAAACTATATAGAAAACATATTATTGGGAGTATATTCTCCAGAAATTTTTCTGTTTGCCCGCGTCTTATCATTGCTACTAGTCTCTCATTTATTGGTGTCATGCCAGCACTGATTTCGAAAGTTGACTCAGGGAAATATTCTTTTCCGAATTGCATGAGATTGATAAGTTCATCTTCGTTAGTAACTGGTAATGTGTAGCTCAACCTTACTAGCTCTTGGTAGAATGTTGAACAGTCACCTACGATAAGCAGATTGAGGTTTCTTGAAAATGACGGTATACTATTATCCAATTCACTTGTCCTCTTCTTTACCATCTTGTCCGCACTTCTTTACTTAAGATTCTACCTGTTGGGGTTGAGCTTAACAACTGCTATAGAGCTGGTGTAAGTCGCTTCTTGTCAAAAAAAATTCGTAATACTTCCAATGTGGACTAGATAAGAGAATTTGAATTTTGTTAGGCTAAAACGAAGGTCCTTGAGAAGGTTTTGGTTCTACCTTTTGATACGCACGGTCTTCCTCAGAGGTCTCGAATTGTGATTCTAGCTTTGTACTAATGGCCCGACTATTTCATTAGGACCTTCCAATTTAGATCCTGGTGGTGCATACATAAGAAATGGAAGGATTATTGTTTGCCCGAGTACTACTGTCTTGAACTCAATGGCATTGTTCCTCGTTAATTCAAAAACCACGCGGTCCATTGCCTCGTCAATTGCCTCTATTGTCTTCTTAGCTATGCCACTATCGGTCACGACTGCTTGTTGAAAATCACTAAAAAAGCAGACGTACGCCATAACGGCCTCACAGAAGTCCGTAATCGAGATATTAGCAGGCTTCCTATCGCGCAATTTATAGGGGAAATCCGAGTGCGTTTCCCACCACATACACCATGGCATGTAGAACCAGACTGGCATCTGCCAAGCCATATTTTGCTCAAGAAGTCGCAATAGTTGTATAAGGGCAACACGGCGGCGATTTACTATGTGGAAATCAGTCAAAGTCAAGTCCCATTTATGTTTTATAGTTTGGCCGCGATAGTTGCTGTCCATATGAAGAAAATCCCGAGAATGAGCGTTGTCGTAACGAATATAGTCATGACTGGATTCATGATAACCGGCAAAAGTTGCTGTGAAGGTATTACCGTCGGTATGTTTCCTGGGTGTCCAACTAGCTGTCAGAGTCCCAAAATTCGGTAACGGCATCTGAATTTGCTCTGCAACAAAATCGCCCATCCCTTTACATTTAGGAGCTAGAGAGCAGCCTCCATTAATAGCTATGCGGGTTGCGGGGGAAAGTATTGTCGGGCGGACCAGTAGTTCCGCTCTATATTCAGTTGTAAGATCCTTACTCATGAGTACATTGTAAACTAAATTTACCTTTTTATTAGTGAATATCTAGATTCATGCTCTTTGTCTCTCCGGAACCTTGATATTAATGACGCCTAAAAGAAGTTGCCGTAAAGTTGGAATTAGAGCTTTCTTCTCAAACAGATCGGAATGCTTCCAGACTGGCTGACCACCCAGAATTCGCACGTAGCACCTCTCGTAACCATTGTAATGAGTACTCGTCTTGAAGAAAGTGCCGGATTATTAGCCAGCCACTTTTCTAAGCTGGTCATGGCAATGTCACTGAAAAGACTCTCTCCGGCGAAGCTCGAAAAGCTCTAGGTTTCGTCCTCCTAAGTGGGTGAAGATTAATACTAAGAATCTCCCCCTCTGCGAACCTTGCGTATAAGTCCAATTATATGTCTCTCTAAGGGTTCCTATTGGTGTCCAATGATTTACCCTTTTTGAGGTTACCATTCGAGGCTAGCGCTTCCCCCGGATGGCTTACCGAGGATGGTGCATCTGCCTGTTGACTTACCGCAGTTTGGGCATTTCCTCGAAGACGGACGAGTCTTGTCTCCACCATGGATCCTGGTACCGCTGACTAGAAAGACTTTGCCGCAATGCGGACACCGAAAAGCTGCGTTATTTCCAACCCAGTCTTCATCCATCCCTAAGTTGTCTTGGTCCAATATTTTTGTGGGCATAGTTCTCAACTCCTTGTGCACTCGCAGAGCCTAAAGATAAAACACCAATAGAAGGATCGGATAGCATACTACAATAAGGATTAATCCAATAATTGCTGTAATCCAAGCCCCGGTCCGGAGGTTATCCACAGTCGCTCGACCAGCTAGTATCGTTAGCTGGATGAGAGAAGAGAAGCCGAGTCCAATTAAGGATACTCCTGTGCCTCGTAATACTCCTGGACCAGGACTCGGTAATTGAGGATAGAAGCTAAATAATACCACTATCAGGCCGGGGATGATTAGTATTAATGCTTCTCCCCATAACCCTTCGGTTGATCCTGAGGAGCCAGAGCGACGCAAAGCGGCAGCATCCTTCATGAATCCCACTGCTAATAATAGTACACCAAATCCAATCGTCAGAAGAAGTGTACTTACCATAATTCACCTCCTTTTTGAGTATTATAGCATGTGGCTAGCGTATAACACTCATTACACGTATAATTGCGATTACACGTTTCAACGATGATAGAATGAGATCCGACCTCTATTAGCCCACTCTTCTCATGGTATACTTTAAGTAAGTATGAATCTCACAAAGCGGCAAAGCATAGCATTCGCTCTTGGTTCTTTGGTATTCATTTTCGCTTTATCATATGGAGCGACTATATCAAAGTTATCATATTTGGTATATGTGCCGAGTGCGCTGGTTGCTTGGGGCACGTTAATGCTCGCTGTAGCTACATTCCAGCTAGTAAGTAGTAACATTGAACGAGATAAACGTGTTAGGAAGGAACAACTCCTGAAAGAAATCAGCCAGTGGGCGGAAGACTCGCTAGAAATGGTTAATAAATTTAGCAGAGGCTTTAGGGATACGGAATTATATGATGTAAAGGAAATATTACTCGTCAGGAAGATTAGCATAGCAAATATTTCCACTGGAATGGGTAAAAACTTTAGCGAAGTAAGCGACCGAGCGTTAAGGGCTCTCGAAGTATTCGAAGAGGAGACGCGTAAGGAAAATTGGCATTTGGAAGATAAAGTACGGCAATGCGATAAAACGTTAAAAGAATTACTAAAGTCTATTGCTATCATGCGTCTGGATTCTGTAGATGATCGATTTCGTATAAAATCACAGGAAATGTCGAGGCATAAGAGGCATAAAATGAAAAATAGTTGGTCAACAATGGAAAAGGTGATACTAGCACTTTTACTCGTCATCGCTATTGGGAGTATCGGAGTCCTAATTGGTCTCGTCTTTGTACCTCCGGACAAACCTACTCAACTTGGTACGCTTTCTCAGGGATTAGCTACCCTTGGAGTTCTGGCTACTGCTTTCATCATGTGGATGTCTGCACGTGAGTTACGCCACCAAGCTGAACAACAGCGGTATCAATGGGAACGCGAGCAAGAAGCTATGTCTAGGCCTCTTATTGCATACAGTCGTGCTTGGTTTAGTGGTCCTGAACAAGATCTTAGTCTTAATATTGTACTCGTGAACACTGGAAGGTCGTTCACTGGCCTTAGAAGTTTTCTTCTACTGACTGATTCAACTTTTGCTCGAGCTCAATGGGCGAAAGGGCAGTATCCTGGGGGGAGTACGACAAGTGGCACGACAGTCAATCTCGCAACAGAGGAAGCCACTGGTGGCCGACAGAAGGATGTAGAGTTCGGAGAAGACATTCAGTTTATTTTTGGAGCACACAGTATCCTAGGAGAAGGCAGCCAATTTACCCTAGTTTTGGAATATTGGGACTTAGAGGGTCGTGCTTATAGAGCTGCATGGGGGTTCATGACACAAGGGCAGGATTCAGAAGGTCTATGGGTCGATTTCCGAGACCAAATGCCTGCACAGCGAGTTCCGGATAAGGATAGAATTTGACCTGAAGTCAAATTTATTGTTCGTCTCCTCACCTTAAATCCTAGCCAGCTAAGATTCGAACCATAATTTAGAAGACGAGTGCGAAAGTTTTCTCGAAAGTTTTACCTTTTGTTCGGTATGGTGGACAGTACGGAGCGGGCCACCGTACAGGACTCAAACGCACCAGCCTACCAAATTGCATAGTTCATCTTGTTGATATCAGCAATGTCTCCAGCTTCTCAAACACTTCGTACATAACCTCGTCTGGCAAAGTGCATATTAACTCTATATTTCGGGCGTGCCAATCAAGGTTTTTTACCTGGTCAGACAATATTACGCCGCCTACTGGCAAATCCTCGGGAAGAAGCACCTCGAACGGGTAATCCTTAACCTGGTTTGTTATCGGACACAAGATGGCCAGCCCAGTCTTACCGTTATAGCTCTTCGGTGAAAGAACCACGGCTGGACGACGCCCAGCTTGCTCATGTCCCGCTTGCGGATTCAGGGTGATCCAAACTGCGTCTCCACGTTGAGGAACATAAACACGCGGGTTTACCATACTTCATTCCCCACGGCGGCGCCAGTATCAACCTCGTGATGAATATTATCTTTAGTAATCTTTGCCAGAAGTTGCTTGAGGGTTGGCTTTGGTCTGGACACCGGCGTAACAACGAGTTTTCCGTCATCTAGTGAGACCTCGACAGACGTTTCCCTTTGAAGCCCAACTTCATTTGCGAAAGACTTGGGGATACGTAAAGCCAAACTGTTGCCCCATTTCTGGATCCTGGTTTTCATGTCAAACCTCCCTAGAGTATCTACAATGAAGATACAATACCTGAAGAGGTTTGTCAAGTATTTCGATCACGATTTTGAAATCGGCAGTATTATTTACTGCAATCGCAGTAAATAATACTGCCTAGAATCACTACCTGTAACTGCTTAAACATTAATTGAACAAGGTATTTTTCAATATTTTACATGCATCCATTCAGGATCAAAATGCACCCGTGTTTTGCTACGAATTTGCTACGAATTTGTTTCAAACATAGTCGGACATAATGGATATTTACGCACGAAATGGAAACAGTGGAAAACGGGATTTAGCCTCAAAAGCGTGGATTACCAGAATCCCGTATGCGCTACCAATTTGGTAATATCATTACCACTGTTTAGCTTCAGATTAACTTTACTATTTTTTAGAGCTACAAGTTTTTGAGCTTACGGATTGGTAATTATGTTACCAAATGCAATACTCTTAAAGTAGTGCTCATTACAAGCACCTATTCTAAAAGGACTTAGCTTGCTACGCTAAGTACCGGTAACTAGGCGGACAAACCATTCTAGCAACTCTCTTTATGTGGGCGAATAGCTATTCCTTAAATATTCCGTATCGTATTTGTGCCTGTATGATATACTGATACTAAGCATAACTGGAGAGTTACTATGGTTGTATGGAGCCTATGTATTGCTATTGCAAGCTTGTTAATATCATTTGCGGCATTGTTTTTTAGCAGGTTTCGACCTTTCACACCCAAGATATTTAACGACCAAGTTGCTTTTGGGACTGTCGACTGGGAAACACAAAGAGGAACCCAAAGATTCATTGCTGTCATTATGCCTTGTGAAATCCATAATTTGGGAGCACATCCTGGAATTATTAAAGACATTACATTCTCCCTTTCTTCGGAGTCACTTGGTGGTGAAATTCATTTCTTCCCACTTCAATTCATTGAGCCTAATTATGTAGCTAAGGATGGGATTAGAATAGTCATTGACCGACCTTGGGATTTTATAACGGTACCTCCACATAACTTTATTAGACAAACTATCTTTTTGGTAAATGACCATCCTTCCCCAGGACAACCAACCAAGCTGACAAAAGGGCAACACAAGTATTCGATAAAGTACCGGAAAAGTGGTGATAAAAAGTGGACGATAGCTTGTGAAGGTCAAGTAATGCTAGATGAGACAAGCTTGCAGCACTTAGCAACGGTGGGTAATTTCCACCAACCCGATATGGGAACAACAGAATTAAGAAATAAGCTAGTAAATCCAGCCAATTAATATTAATTACCTAAGACTATCCGCTGCAAACATGGAATCAGCCTCTTCTTCTCAAACACCAGTTCGGAAAGCTTCTCGTTTGGGCTACCAAAGCTGATTACCTCCTTATTTTGAGGCTAAATTCTCAGAATAAGGGGTTTCGTTTTTATGATTTGCAATTAAAGGATATGCCATATTGTATGATAATATTTGCATTATACTTCTATGATATGATATTTATAGCGAGTTAGAAATCAATTACATTGATTGTCTTTTGCATATACGAATATAATGCTATAAAGAATTGCTGCTGGAGGTTATGTTATGCCAACGATTAACTATAAAGGAAGACCTGTTGATGCTGTTTCCGTAAAATTCAAAAATATCAGAGAAGAGTGGAATGAATACGATCTGGAAGATGGAAGTACAATTCGTATGAAAGCCATAGTTTCGGATGTTTTCTGCATTCCGGACGAATATGATGCTGATAATAATCCTGTTTATGTGGTTAAATCTACTAATATGGTTGTAGTAAATTCACCCGATCACTTGAAGAAACAAAGCTAACAACTGGTTTAAGTAACCTCTGAGGTAGAATATGGCTAAGATAGAAACAAAGAATACAAATAAAACTTTCGTAGAAAATGATTTATTAACGAGTGTAGAGTCTCGTATAGGCTTTTACGACCAATATGCAAATTACTTTACTACAGACATAAGTGAAACAGATGCAAAAGAAATTGAAATTTATCCTCTTGATACTCGTGAATATTGGTCTATCAAGTTAATTTCTGATGACACGGCTATCGAAGATGTTGTCGATAATAACCAAGTCATAGATGGATGGATCGGATATATTAAAGAGAAATTTACCGTAGTTAGTGAAATCGAATCGATTAACTATATTGTTGATAAAAAAAAGATAGATATTTGGATAATTCTTCCAGATAGAAATCTACAAATTATCCGTCAAATAATCGATATAGAAATGGAAGTATTGGACATATTTGATGATGATGCAAATACCGTGTTTGATTTCGGATTTCATATAATATATCGTTGTGGATTTAGTGAGCAAAACGTTTTACCAGTAGGCACTCGAAAAATGTAGCTGAAAGAGTTAACCCTGAGGGATAAATAACAATATGCCAGATAAAGATGACCATGTAAATCAGGCAAATCACAATAGAGAATTTTGGGAGAGTTATGATCTTGATACTACGACATATATTGATTGGGTTGTTGTAGGTATATTTTACGAGTGTTTGCATTGGATAGAAGCCTATCTTAGTACTCATAGCGAACATTCTGGTGGACACCCTGACCGCTTGAGAGGTATAAGAAGACACACTGCTGATATTGGTACAATTAGAACCGATTATGAGCTTATAAAGGTAGAAAGTGAAAACGCACGATATTTATGTTATAAGCATACACCAGCCGATATTAGAGATGATTTAATACCGCTACTTGAAGGGATAAAGAGTCAAATAGAAGTATTGTTGTGAAAAAGTCTTCAATGAAATATAAGAATAAATTAGAGGTGATTGTCAATACGATCACCTCTAATATTGTTGTTACTACTATTTTAACGGATACTTAACAATTCATCAAAACGTTGTGCTGCATTTTCCTGCATACTAGGTGCAACGTGAGAATAGGTGTCTAATGTCATAGAAATACTACTGTGACCTAAACGCTCCTGAACGATTTTAGGGTGAATCCCGTATACGCTACCAATTGGAATTGAACTAAGCACAGCCTTTTCACTGTGCTTTTTATTTTTCATCTATTGCCGGCATTGTGTTAGTATAGAATACTTTAAGGAGCGGTTATTATTAGATGGAAGTCCTGGCACTTATTGGAAGTCCGAGAAAACAGGGGAATACAGATATTATGGCCGATGAGGTACTGAAAGGTGCTGGCGATGCCGGTGCAAATACCTCCAAGATATATCTTGATGATTACCTTGTCAGGCCTATAGCTGAAGTCGTTGATAATACTCAGAAAAGAGATGACCCACGCCGTGATGACGATTTTCCTCAGTTACTGGAACGTTTCCTTAATGCTGATGTTATAGTCTGGTCAACACCTGTCTACTGGCAGGGCGTATCAGCCCAGATGAAGTGCTTCCTCGACCGTATGTCTTCCTATTTCAACCACCCGGAGTATGTGGACAGATTCAGAGGTAAGGGGCATATTGTCCTGTGCGCATTCGGGAGAACTGAAAAAGACCATGGTGATTTTATCACTAAACCGATGAAACTTTCCATTGAAACGCTGCACGGAATATACCTTGGCGATGTCTGCGCCTCTGTCTACCAAAAAGGTAAAGTCAGGCAGATGCCGGAGGTATTGAAGGCTTGCCGAGAATTAGGAATGGATGCGGCAAAAAGACGATAATGATTTATTTCCCAATGTGGCGTGAGATCAGAAGCTGCTGCACTGCCGATATGAGTCCTCGTTTCTCAAACACCAGTTCGGGATACTCCCCGTTTGGGCTACTATAGGCAGAATAGCCCCTTGATTCGGTACCGAATCAAGGGGCTGTGTTATTGATTTTAGTAATCGAATTGTTGCCTAGTAACCCATAGCTTTCTTCATCTTCGTGTCTATCCAGCTATAAGTGACGTACTGGTCCGGAGTGAAATAACCACCACCGGTGTTGGCACCATAGAAATTCTGCAGCCAGGGCCACCACAGGGTGAAGGTATGTGGAATCGGCAGGTAAATTGCCAGAGCCTGTTCAAGCTCGAAGGGTCCAATCTCTTTCATAATCTTTGCAACATAAGCGTCGTCCTTACCGATATTCCTGGAAATCTCGTTCAAGGCTGTTTCAGTCCTCTCGGAAGAGAATCCGGCATAGTTCCAGACGCTGGTACTGCCGACACACAGCATCCTGAAAGGAAGTGAAGCCATGTCGTTGGAGTATATATACTCTTCGAAACTGACAGCGGAACGCAAGGACCAGTATACTCCGAAATCATGCGCGACGATTTCCATGTCAACGCCCACACCAAGCAGGTATTCCCTGATTATCGATAGCAGGTCGACGTGGTTTGTTGCGCAGTCTATCTTGGTCTTGAAGCCATCGGGATAGCCGGCTTCTGCCAGCATTTGCTTCGCCCTCTCCGGATCATAGCCGAACATATCCTGGACTATCTGGGGCTGCTCATCAAGAGGTGTATATATATTGCTGAATACCGGCGTGTCCATATAAGGCCAGTTGAGTAAATCGGCATTGCCGCCATAGTAATCTTCAAGCATTTCCTGCTGGTTTACAGCCATGTTTAGCGCCTGTCTTACTCTGATATCCGCAATAGGCAGTCCGGTGTTTATTTTACCCCAGGGGAAGTTTATACCTTCTCCTTTTTTGACCTTCAACATCAACTCCGGATTCTGCTTGAGCATGAGGTCTTTCGTCTCCCAGTCGATACCCGCGCCCAGCCAGTCAACTTTACCCGTTCGGAAAGCAGCCTGCTGGGTAGAAGTATCGCTTATGATAAGCTGCTTTAAACCGTCCATGTAGGGCAGTTTGTTGCCCATATTAACGGGATCGGTCTGCCAGTAGTTCGGGTTCTTTTCGAACCTGAGCTGGCTGCTGGTGACATAGTCTACGAGCATATAAGGCCCGGTACCAAGGATATTCTTCCAGTCCTTGCCGTCTCCGTAGGTATCGATTACATCGGGGCACATGTGCCAGAGGTAATCGCTGAGTACAGCTAACATCAGACCCTGTGATTCCGGAAGAACCTTCATAGTAATGGTGTCGCCGTTTACCGTTATATCAGTAGGGTTCCAGCCTTTACTGGTATAAGAAGCAGCGAGGTATGAGGATTTTGCGCTGAAATTACGCTCTATATTCCAGGCGATATCATCAGCGGTGAGTTCCCTGCCATTTGCCGGGGGTTTATCCCACCAGTGGATACCTTTACGAATCGTGTAGGTTATGGTCTCGTCATCGGGCGTCGACCAGCTTTCAGCCAGACAACCGGTGAGTTGCTGCATATTACCGCCGAAACCGGCCGACCAGTCGTTTTCGCCGGTGCCTGCAGGTCCCTTTGCCCAGTCACCCATGGTTAACTCTTCGTTCTGCATGGTAAGTGACGTCATCAGTCTGGTGTAGGCATAATCAAACCCCAGCGGGTCAGTACCGATGATAGTAGTTAACGTACCTCCGTATTTAGGCACCTCAGGAGCGAGTAGTCCTTCTTCTTCAATTACTTTTTCAACGATTTCTGTACCCGTTTCAGTAACTATTATCTGCCCTTCGTCTTCAGTGGTAACCTTTCCTTCATCCGTTTCTTTAACAGCTTCACATGAAGTTAGAATAAGAGTTATTATCATTAAGCAGCTAACAGAAATCCAGGGGATTTTTCTTTTCATGTTCTAACCTCCTTCCTTTTTATCCGAAATAGTCCTTCCTGACTACAGCTATTCCCAAAACAAGATCGCTTATTGGGGTGACTATCTTGTCATATCATAGGTGCTACCTCGTTAATCTGCGCATTCCCGATTATTAACTCCGTTTCTTACAACACTATGCCTTTAAATGGGCATAGTATATAATGCAAATACTAATATGTCAATAGTGATATCATATATGATATTGGCACTTGATTCCCTAAAGTGATAAGATATTAACAAATACAAAATAAAGGCAAATTGGTGAGTGACAATTATGGATGATTACTTTATCTGGGGAAAAATTTCGGAAGTTTATAATTTAATAACAAAAGCGCGAGCATCCGAGTTGAAAAAGCAAGGATTAACTCCTGAACATTCTCACATTATTCGTATTCTGATTGAAAAAGGCGGCAGTTCGACTCTCAATGAAATTGCCGGAATAACGCTAAAGCGGCATAACACGGTTTCACTTCTTGTGAAGCGGATGGAAAAAGCTGGGCTTGTTTGCAGAAAAAAAGACAATTCAAATCGTTACAAGATATCCATAACCGAAAAAGGAATAGAGTTATTTGAAACAATGCCTTTAAATTCGATCGACATGATATTTTCGTCGATTTCAGATGAGGAAAAGCAGACTCTCGTTTCAATCCTGGAGAAATTAGACCAGCACGCCAGGCATATACTTGGTCTTGACTATATACCCCCGCTTTTCCGGTGAATACCATTCGTTATTAATGGTTTTATTTACATCCTGCTGCCAGCGGGAAATTTTAAAGAGGGGGCTTAGGATACCGCCCTCTCAAGGCGGAGACCACGGGTTCGAATCCCGTATACGCTACCAAGTTGGAAGCATCCCGAACCATTTGCCCATGAGGAAATCATTCCAAAGGGTGAATTTAGTTCGGGATTTTTTATTATTTGTCCGTCCTCGATGTAAAGGCGTTTAAAGACGGTTTCACAGAGTAACCGTTTCTCATCGAAAGAACCTTTATCAAACAGGTAATCAAGTTGCTTTGCCAGATCCAGAGCTATCCTGAAATCCCCTGTTACCAGCTTTCGCCTGGCTTTTATTGTATCAATCAGGTCATTTAGCTTAGCGCGTTCAGCCTCAATCTCGGTTCTATGTTCTTTGAAATCAGCAAAGGAGATACTATCTTCAATGACTAACCTTTGGAGGTTCTTCTCCATCTGGTGAAGTTTTACCAGTCTTGCTTCGGCTTTTTTTAACTCTTGATCGTAGTTGTCTTCATTATCAAACCACTCGGTTATTTCTGCTGCGAGTTTATGGGCCTTTTCTTCAGTTATGGCGATATCTTTAATAATATCAGAGACCTGGATATCTATATCCCTGGCGTTATAAAACAATTGCTTACCATCAACCTTACCCTTACTGCGGTAATAGCTGATATTTTTCTTGGGATGGTGTTCGACCCAACACAGGCTTTCTGTTTCCTTTGAATATAATAATCCCTGTAAAAGGTATCTATGCCGCTGGGCGCGTTGTTTATAATTATCGTGTTTTCTGAGGATTTCCTGGACTACAGCAAAAGTATCCGGATCTACCAGTGGTTGATGGCTACCTTTAGTAGGGACATCACCTCTACGCAGGTAGGTTTCACCGATATAGATCCGGTTGTTAAATATTCGACTCCATGAGCTAACCGGAATTTTAGTACCTTTTCTCGAGCGGCATCCAATAGAGTATGCATGATCAGCCCACTCTTTGAGCGTCCAATTACCGGTGGAGAATTCGTTGAAAGCTCTTGTGATTAATGGTCCATTCTCGGGGTCTACCTCAATCCAGGCTGAGGTTTTTTCGCGTTTATTTGCGTAACCAAGAGGAGCTACTCTTGGCCAACCACCGTTCTCCACCTTTTTCAGAATCCCCTTTTTAGTCTCCATGGCAAGGTTCTTCGAGTACCAGGTGCTGATAACCTGCATCATCCTTCGACCGATGTATCCGGCAGGAGTCGAGGCATCACCCGGTTCGGTAACACTATCAACTCTAATTCCAAGATCTTCAAGCTCTTTCTCATAAATAATGAAATCGTAGTCATTACGGGCAAACCGGTCGAACTTGTGAACCAGGATGACATCGAATTCCTTATTCCTGGCCGTGGAGATCATCTGTTGAAACTCGGGACGTTTATCGGTCCGGGCACTCTCGCCGGCGTCGACAAACTCTTTCACTACGTCCCATCCATTACCCTGGGCATGGTATTTACACCTTTCAAGCTGAAAGGGGATTGAAAGGTCTCTTTCCGCCTGCTCATCGGTAGAGACACGGGCATATATGCAGCATCTTAATTTCTTGTCCGGGGATTCGGTTGTCATTATCTATCTCCTTCATCTATCTGGAGTTCGAGTCGTATAAAATATATTCCCATCGGTCGATCTCTTCCCGGGTAGCATACTTATTGATACGTTGATATGCCAGTTCCGCCGGAACATCAAAGTGATCGGCGATTTCCCAAACTGAACAGGGAATCACCTTCTCAAGCTGTTTGGCGGGTATCAGGATATGAGCTGCGCATTCTTCCGCTTCTCTTTCCTGTCTAGCAGGCTCGCCCTGCCAGTGCTGGCTAAAAGCCAATTGGTTGCCACAGTGAAGCAGGTGATGGGCCAGAGCATGGGCTATCAGGTGCCTTCTATCTCTTGGTTCGAGTCCGGCAGCGATACCGATCCATCGCCCCTGCTTGACTTCCTTAACCGGTTCGAGGAAAGGCCAGTCTACCAGCTTACAACCTTCTTTTTCCGCTAATATTTCAATATCCACCGGGATAGACATTCCTGGATGACGTTCGTGCAGCTCTCTTGCTCTCTCAACCGTTAACTTGCTCATTCTCAATCTCCGTCAATACTTAAATTCTGTTTTCTATTCCTTTTTCCTGTCTTCTTTTTCCTGCCTGCGTCTCCTTCTCTCTTCATTGAGAGTAAAACGTATGAAAGACTTCACCCGTTCTTTAGGCTCTCCCTCAAGCATGTTATCTACCTGTCGAAACATCAATTCTAACTCGGCGTCTTTAAGATCGATTTCTCTTGGTTTTACCCAGGGATAATCTTCTAATGTCCCAGCAATTGAAGCATAGACATCTTCTACAGGTAAGTCCAAGGCTTTTGAAAGTCCGGCAATGACTTCGGGACTTGGCTGTAGATTGCGACCATTTTCAATGGCTGTAATATTTTCAAGACTTGTTCCAGCCGCCCGCCCAAGGCCTCCCTGAGTCATATCTCCAAGCCGACTCCTAGCAGCCCTGATTAACGTGGCAAGTGTTACTGCCATTACTATTTTCTCCTTTTAGAAATTGTGCAATATGGTAATACTATCACCATATATCAGGCTTGTCAAGGGATTTTTGTCACTGGAATTTTTTAGGGTATTTTGCCTATTTGAGGCTAATTAACGTTTTTTATGGTGGTAATAATATGGCGACATTAGCACCTTGACAATGCGGTAGCCTAATCGTAATATCATTACTATATATACCGGGAGGTAACCATGAATACTGAACAGAACAATATAACGAGAAAGAACAAAGTCTCTATCCGAGTAATGTTTTCACGGGACGACTACAAGGAGTTGAAGCGAATCGCTTCTATGGAACGAACGGATGTCAGTACCCTGGTAAGGCGAGCGGTTGCCCGGTATTTTTTTATCCCTAACGATAGTAATACTGTTAACCATCTGTAGTGATAAGAATATTACGAATGAAAGAGAAGAAAGAAATGAATGAAGGGAATAATCATAAGACAGTCGAGCAGGAAAAACGGGATATAGAAAAAGATCCAGCGGTAAGAGCAAGACTCCGAACCTTACTTGAGCTGGCTATAAAAATAGGGCAGCGAGAAGGATTAATTGGAAATCACATTGAATTAATAAGTGAAGGAGGATCAAATGTCACCAATAAAGGGAATATCAGAAACAGTATGGCTGCCACGACTCGGGAAGATCAGGCTGGGGATTAAAGAGGAAGGTCCGGGCGGACAGTTAATACCGGTCCCCACCGACCACTTTGTTTGTCCGGATGAGGTGAAGAAAGTATTCGGAGAGGAACCGAAGGAACTCCGTATTATGTTTCCGAACGAAAATAGGGAACAGTGGGCGAGTCAGTACCTCCAGTGTTATTCGGAATCGGGAAGTCTTGTCTGCAGCGGGACAGGAGAGAAAGCGCTGAGCAAGTTTGAGGTTGGAAGCTCGGAGATAGAAGAGCCCATTCCGTTGCTTTTCGAAGTGCCCTGTAGTCCTTCGACATGCTCTTTTTACCGGCGGGGCGATTGCCGTAAGGTAATGAATCTTCGGTTTCTGCTACCGGATTGTCCCGGTTTCGGAGTTTATCAGCTCGATACCGGGTCCTTTTACTCCATGAGAAACGTTAATGATTTTCTGAACCTGCTTGAAAATGTCTGCCAGCGTGTATCGATGATACCCCTTACCCTTCAACTGGTCGAGCAGCCGGTCAAGCCGGACGGCAACGAAAAGATAGCCTACGTATTAAAGCTGACAAGCGATATGTCCTTGGTCGAAGCTCAGAAATTCTCGCAGATACCACCCGGAAAAGCACTGTTACCGCCACCTGACTTCGAACGTCCTGATGACGTACAGAAAACATTTGGTGAGGATATATCTAATCAAAATCTCGAACAATGCTCGGAAGACTACCTGTTAGATCTCTGGGCGAATGCCAAGAGCCGGATATTTCACCACGAGATACAGGATTTCCAGATAGTCAACTGGTTCGAGAAGAAATATCACGTAACGATCCGGCTTAAAGATTTCGAGCCGCCGGTACTCCCTGATAAACTTACCGCCGATATGCTCCTGGCGTTCATCGAGGCGATCGACCGGTATACAAACCTTTAATAAATCCAATTAAAAGGAACTAAAGTGCAAGACCAAACATGTGTCGAGCCTGTATTCTGTGAAGCTGTTCCTGAGCTTTTCACCGATCATTACCGGCACCTGGCTGATGGTAGTGGTATCAATCCGGAGGTCATCAAAGAGCGTGGTTACCGGAGTATATCGGGCAAGCTTGACCTAGAAAAACTCGGATTCGCTGCCTCCCAGTTACGCGTTCCGGGGATACTCATTCCCCTGTGGTCGGTAGACGGCCAGGAAGCGAGATACCAGTTCCGACCTGATCACCCCAGGAACAGCAGCCGCGGAAGACCGATTAAGTATGAATCTCCGAAAGGATCTTCAAACCGCATCGACTGCCCGCCTCGCTGCCAGAATATGCTGGGCAATCCCCAGGTGCCTCTATGGATTACCGAAGGCTCCAAGAAAGCAGATGCCCTGGCATCTAACGGCGCCTGCGCCGTCTCGGTATCAGGAGTATGGGGGTTCAAGGGTAAAAACCAGTTCGGTGGAATAACCTTCCTGGCTGACTGGGACTATATCGCTGTGCGAAACCGTACCGTCTACCTGGCCTTCGATTCGGATATTATCTCCAAGGACCCGGTCCGGAAAGCACTCGAACATATCGCCGAACACCTGAAACGTAAGGGGGCGTCTATCCACGTCATCCAGTTACCTCAGCTTGAAGGCAAGGATAAAACCGGTATCGATGATTACCTTCTCCGCTATAATCTGGAGGATGCTGAACGGTTAGCAGGTGAATTCAAGCCGGAAGAAAACGAAGACAGGGAACGTTACGTATCCGGTTTTGTTCTACCTGACGGAACCATTGGAGAGATGGTAACCGGTGATGATGAGCGGTTCTTCGTTATCGGTTTTAACGGTTCTGTGAGGAAAGCCTACCATCACGACACGGGAAAGGTTACCTATCTTCCCACCCGTGACGGACTGGTCGGCGAAGTCGTCCATTTCGCCAGGACAGCCACTCCCTACGATTCACAGGCTGAATTATTCCGCGAGATTAAGTCTTTCATCCACAAGTACCTTGAACTGCCGGCTGACTTCGAGGAAATAGCTTCACTCTACGTTTTACTTACCTGGGTATACGAGTTCGCTCCCTCAATTCCTTACTTAAGAGTGATTGGGGACTGGGGTACCGGCAAGACAAGGTTTCTGCAGGTAGTCGGAGCCGTCTGTTTCCGGCCGATATTCGCCTCTGGAGCAACCACACCGGCGCCGATATTCAGGATACTGGAGCAGTTCCGGGGAACGCTCGTGTTCGATGAAGCAGACTTCAAAGACTCAGCTGCCTGGGCTGAGATGGTCAAGCTGCTGAATAACGGCTATCGTCCCGGCATGCCGGTGTTACGAGCCGACAAGGAGAACGGGAAGTGGTATCCGAGGAGTTATCAGGTTTTCGGTCCTAAGCTCATCTCCACCCGCTTTAATTTTAAAGATGAGGCGCTGGAGAGCCGTTGTCTTACCTCGGAGATGCTGCCATTAACCCGGGACGATATACCGCGGATACTGCCACCATCATTCGACAAGGAAGTAAATAACCTCAGAAGCAAGCTGCTGACCTTCAGGCTGGCTAACCTCTTTCGTTTGAAAGGAAAGACGTTTGGCAACGAACTTATGGAACCCAACCTCCAGCCGCGACTCCAGGAAATTCTTATTCCTCTTAAAGCTATGCTCAACGGTGACGGATCTATGGTGGAGGCGCTGGCGGGTTTCGTTCATCGGCTGCAGGACTCTCTCTTTTCAAAGAGACAGGAAAGTAATACCGGGCGGGTGCTCGCGGCGATTATCGAGCTCCACAAGGAAGAAGCGGAAATATCCAGCAAGACGATTGCTGAAAAAGCCAACCAGATGGATGAAGAAGCACTTCCCCTTGTTGCCGAGAAGATCGGCTGGCAGACTAAGAAGCTGGGACTTGAGAAAACAAGGATACCGGGATGCGGCAGAAGAGTCATCTTATGGGATGAAGAAAAGATGAAACATCTGTCAATTCGCTATGGCCTTTCACCGGATTTTTCCCCATCTCCAAATAATCCTTCACAACCTTCACAACCTTCACAACCTTCACGCTCAGGCATGGAGCCACGCTGTGAAGGTTTCCGTGAAGGTTTACCCACCGCAGAAAAACCTTCACAGGATTTTGAAGCTAACTGTGAAGGTTGTGACAGTAGTGAAGGTTTTTACAGGGATACGGAAGAAAAAATCGGAATGACCATCGATGAAGCGATAGATATCTGGGCTAAAGAGGGCAAACCCGTTGTCTTTCTCGGACCCGGTGAAAATTGTTTTGACCTTGAGAAGACACTCAAGTTCGGGCGAAGTAACGAAAGACACCTGGCTGTGATCAGGGATTGGCTGGAGGAAAGGCGTAAATGAAAGAGTCGAAGAAACGAACACTCTACGAATGCTCTCATGCCAGGGTAAAGGGCGATCGCATCTACTGCCAGAAAGGTCACCGGCTGCTGAAAAAATCGGAGGACGGGAGTGTCGGTATTGGACGTCTCTCATCCGGTAAGCAGCTTGCCTTCCAGGTCTGTCAGGATTGTCTTGATTATGAGGAAATGGGACCGCCGGTTTCTCGGGAAGAAAAAGGCTGGGCAAGCACAAGGAAATAGGAGCGAAATGGAAGACGACTTCTTGAAACTGTTACGGGAACAGGAAAGAATCCTGGGTGAAATGCGTTCCAGCGTTCATCGCTGGATGGATGAGCTTCTCCGCAACGCCTTCGATCCGGAGAGTTTTCTTAGTATGGCAGCAAGCATGGGTTTTGATCTTTCACAGATATCCGGAGCAGCAAATCCACAGGCAATGCCCGATCCGTACCGGGTTCTTGACCTGGAAAAGACCGCCACCGACGAACAAGTTAAAAAGCGCTACAGGGAGTTGCTCAGGAAGCTTCATCCCGATACCGCCGGAGTTGATGGTACAGCCTATATGTTTCAGGCACTTGTCTTTGCCTATCAACAAATAGCGAAAGAAAGAGGATGGAAATAATGAAAAGTAATGATTATGAATTACTCGCTGAAATATCCAGGTTTGAAGAATCTCATGACATGGAGAAAGAGTTTAAAAACGGCTGGAGCTGGCGTCACGTCCGCGTCTGGCCGGCTACGTTAAGCCGTCTCTTCAAGGACGGCTACCTGGACAATGTATTTCGTTCCAATTCCTATACCGGATACCGGCTGAGTGAACTCGGTAGAGAAGTAATCGCAGGATTATCTGACGATAAAGATCAAGTAGATTCTGATAGTAACTCGCCGCTCGAGATCGGGGAGAATATCTTCAACGATATTATCGGTCACAAAGACGTAAAGGAGCTGTTGACCGCCTGTCTCCTGGCCGATAAACCGGTTCACGTCCTGCTAGCCGGTCCGCCTGCCCTGGCGAAAAGCCTTTTTCTATGGGATATCGAGAGGGTAGCCGGAGAACAAGCTATCTGGCTGGTTGGGTCTGCAACGTCCAAGGCAGGTCTCTGGGATGTCGTGGCTGACAGAAAACCGCAGATACTTCTCATCGATGAACTCGACAAGATGAACGCGGCTGACACTGCCGCCCTGCTATCGATGATGGAAGGAGGCCGGCTGGTGCGAGCCAAAAGAGGGAGAGAACTAAACCTGTCCAACCAGCTACGCGTGGTGGCCGCGTCCAATCGTCTTGAGAGGCTTTCACCGGAGCTGAGGTCGCGGTTTGCCATAAGGAAACTCCGAGCCTACAAGAGGAGCGACTATCTGGCAGTTGTCAGGGGAGTGCTGGTCACCCACGAGAACATGGACGAAAATCAAGCCGAAGAGATAGCCCGAGGCTTGGACGGGCTCAGCCAGGACGTCAGAGACGCGGTCAGAGTTGCCAGGCTGGCTCCAAGACTCGGAATACAGAAAGCAATCAGGCTGATAACCGGAGGTGATGAATATGGAAAATGAACGGGCGAAATGCCCGGAGGGGGTGACCGGTGGGTATGGAAATCAGCCTCGATTTAAGGGGGGTTACCAGTGGTTTTCAACCAACCACTTAGCCTCGATGGCGTAACCGCCGGTTGCGACTCACAGGCACGATGGTTCCAACCACAAAATAACCGGTTAGCTATAACGGTCTAAAAGGAGGAACAATGGACGAAGAATTTTTACAGAAGGTAAAGGATTTATTTGGGCAGGAACTATCCCAGCGGAAAATAGCCGAACAGCTGGGAGTGTCCCGGAGCAAGGTACAGTCTGCCCTGAAAATTTTGTACCCGCCCTCGGACAGCAAAGCCCTGGTGCCGGTCGACCAGGTGCGAGCGATAATCCAGGAGGAGTTCAAGAAAGCCCGGGAAGAAGATAAGGAAAACGAAGGTCGTTTCCCGATGATCCGCAAATGGGGTGGCGGCATGGAGACGGCAGCTTCGGAAGCGATTCTCGAAGAGTACATGGGTCAAACGCCTGAAGAACAGGTAGAACTCAAAGCCATTATGAAATTCAGGGCGGCCATGCTTATGGTCATGGACCTGGTGAATATTCAGAAAGGCAACGCCGAAGCCGACGCCGAGAGGATGATGCCCATCCTGAGACTGATGAAGGAAACCAGGGAAGAGCAGGACGCCGCCGCGGCCAGGGCAAAGGCGTCCAGCGAAGACATCGCAGACCGGGCCGCTCATGAGACTGCCACCCAGATTTACGATGTTATTTCCCAGAACAATGCCAGGATAAACGACTCGATAAACCAGATCCGTCAGGCGATGAGCGGGAAGGATGACAACCCGTTTGCCCAGTTTGTCACCTCGGTCAACTCAATGCAGCAGATGATGCAGATGTTCGGGCTGGCCATGCCGGGTGTTGCCGGAGCCCAGGGCGGCGGTCAGACCGACCAGTGGCAGCCGCCGCCGATTACCCGCAAGAAAAAGGAGGAATAAGGAGGAAGAAAAATGCTTGACCAGTTTCAACAGATGTTCGAGAATCCCCAGGCCCGCGACATGGTGTTCAATATGATCGCCCAGCAGGTTGCCCAGGCACCCCCGGAGCGGAGGGAAGCCCTTTCCCGGGTGATAGTCACTCTCGAAAAAACCGAGAGAGGATTGCACCTCGATGTCGGTGCTTCCGATAATCCCGAAATCGAAGAGATTATCAGGAAGGCAATCGAAGGATGGACGGAGATGGTAGCTAAAGGTTTCCAGTCGATGGGATTCCAGGTGGAGATAGTAGAGTGACCTATCGCATGGACAATCCATATCAGGCAACGGCGGATATTCTGTATCCCCTGAGAGTGGCATGGTTTATCGGACTCCTGCTGATGGGATACATGCTGAGTAAACCGAATCCTGAAGGTGAAAATAACCTGCTTATGGACACCGGAAGTATTGATTCAACAGACCCGATGCCCTGGCAGAAGACGGCTTCCCGGAAAGCGGTCGAGAGATATGCCGCCGCCCAGGACAAAAAGTGGCAGAGATGGAACGAAGCCATGTTCGAGAGGAAAAGCTGATGCCGATAAAAGTAAAAAGGGGACTCTTTAAGGTAGGAGAATACAGCCTGGCGGTTATTCTACCCAAGCCATGGGTTGATTACTACGAACTCAAGCCAGGCGATACGGTCGAGATTATCGCTGATGACGACCTGACCATCCGTATTGATAAGGAGGTACCGGAAAAAGATGACGATAATGACTCTTACTGAAGTATGAACGTACGTAAAATCTTGACAGTCTTGTAGCGTGGCATTAATCTGTTAATGTAAGCCCTGAGAGTTTAACCGGTGAAGATTGACTCTCAGGGCTTTTTTCATCGACAACTCTCAGAGCTTTACGAAAAGGGGTTAGTGACCTGGAACCGGGGAAGGTTCAGGCTAACCCCTTTTCCTTTTCAGGCCAGGTTGCGATACCCCTCGGAAGATCCCGGCCGCGACCGGGAAAGTATTAATAGGAGGTGCCCACATGGGTAAATACGCGAGCTGGGATGAGTTCGAGAAAAACGTTCCCATCACCTACCAGGAGAGAGCTACTCCCGAAGCCTACCGCACCGGCATGAACGGTATTGCCCCCACCGGTATGAACGTCAAGGAAGGGCGCGTTAACCATTATCGCGATGGCGTCGCTGGCAAGGGTGAAGTTGTGGTTGAAGGCTACAGACGCGCCATGTTCGAGTAGCATTCCGACCGCCTGATACTCCTGAAAGGGTACCGACTCTAACCGGTTTATCGCCGTCGCGGCGGCGGTAAACCTCACCTCCGGAAAGGATATCGGGCATAAGCAATAGCCTACTTCACACATCGTTGAACGAGGAGGAGATAAATGTTCGAAACACAGCAAATATCAGGACCGGTAGCACCCGGGCAGTACGGCACCATGCAGGTAAGCGGCCCTTCAGCCTATTACCCGACGCAGACGACTGATCCCACCGGGGGAATATTCACTGCCATGATGCCGATGATCATGATGGTCATGATGATGGCGATGATAATGCCCATGATGAAGGGCGTTACCACCAAAGAGTAATCGATTTCTTTACCAAAATAAGGAGGAAAAATAAATGTATTCAGCACAGCAGTTTGCCGGACAGCAGGTCCGGCCCCAGCAGTACCAGTACGGCACGGTATCTGGCTACTACCCGCAGCAGACCGACCAGATGTCGAGTATGTTCAGCTCCATGATGCCGATGATCATGATGGTAATGATGATGGCCATCCTGATGCCCATGATGAAGGGCGTAACCGGCACCAGCAAAGCCTAGCCGGAGGTGAAATCTTAGAGGAGGTTAATAAACCATATGACTGAAAAAATCCAAGCACAGCAGTATCCCGGTTACCCGGGCACGCGGCCTCCCAAGGGATGGGTGCCTCCGCTGGACGCGGTACTTACCCTTATGGGTGTCTATGACAACGAGAACGGCTACTGGATAGGCTTGCCGCTGCAGGCACTGACCGAAGCCCTTCTCGTGGCTGAGTCGCTTCATACCGAGGACCGCATTGACGAGCGGAACAAGATCGAGCTTACCGTCCCCAGCGGAACGGCCAAGGACGCGGTAAAGACCAAGGAATATGAGATCCCTGCCGGAGAGGTATGGTATCTCAACCGCCTGAACCTGGCAACCGAAGACGAGATTTCCGGAAACATCCGGATCTCCAAGTTCCCCAAGTCCGATACGGTCGATAAGGCATACCTGGGGACTGACCAGGCGGCTGGGCTCGATGTCAACTACGACCTGGGCGCTCTCGGGCAACTCGGAGCCGATCTCAGGCTGATAGGTGGCGACAAGGTAACCGTGACGGCCACGGTAACAGCTGCCGGCGGTACGACCGCCGACAGGAAAGTAATGCTCAATCCCTACGGCCGCAAGGCCGTAAGGCTGGTGTAAGGAGGTAAACGATGGCTTTTCTATCCGAAGCTGAACTCAAATCCATAATCAACGAAGGAATCGGCGGAGTAAATGAGCTGAAAAAGCTTAACAAGCTGGAAGAGCAGAACTCGTCTACCTGGACCGAAACCGGCACTTCAGAAGAGGGTGAAGCCGTTACGGTCACCAGGGAAGCCGAGTCCGGAAAGAGCCACTATATTGTCGGCGTGGTAGCCAGCTACGGTAATGACGAAGCTTATGGCGTTCTCGATGTAATTGAAGACGAGGATGTCAAGCTTACCGGCTGGGTCACCGACCGGGCACCGCTTGTCATGATGCTTCCCAGACCATATAAGGCTGAGAAAAATAAGGACATATCGGTGGTTCTTCCCGCGGGTAACGAAGGCGCTATCGGCAAGGTAAATCTTATCGGCTTCACTACGTAAGCACAGGGAGGTGAAACATGCCCTATGCTTTCGTACCGCCGCGATATAGCGCTATCTCTTTAGGGCAAGCACAAGCTATCGAGGATCTGGGCACCTTCACCCCGCTTGAAGAGAGCGCGGCCGAAGGTGCCCTCGTCTTGATGAGACTCGACTTTACCGAGAAACCGTCAGAAGAGACTCTGGCTAACCTGGAACTAGCCTGCCGTGACGCCGGTATTGAGATGTGGCCGGGCAGCCAGTACTACGTTTATTCCGATATTGAATCACCGGCTATCTATCTTACCTGGCAGAAGGGATTCGCCTGGCTGCCGGTCATCATCGGGTTACTGGCAACCGTGGTGCTGCCGCCGCTTCTGACCGCCGGCATCTGGCTTATCCTGCCTGATTCTATAAAGAGCCTGATTTCCGGTCTGATCAACATGGGGATGATGCTGCTCATGATGTGGCTGATGATGAGCCTTATAAAACCGCTGACAGCTCAGGAGAAACCAAAGCGAATAAAGGAACACACTGATGAATGAAAACCTGCCACAGCAGTATTACGTATATAGTCCCGCCGATCCCGCCGACGCTAAAGCTATGGCGGACAGGTACCAGGCTCAGTTCTGGCAGTCGGCTTTCAGTGGTCTTGTCGGTATCGCCATGCTGGTGGCCGTTGGGGCTTGGGCGTTCTCTATTGCCAGGAAAGCGTTCAAGGGAGAGGAGGTAGAGTTTCCGCTATGAGTCCTGAAATTACAGTAATGGGCGGGGAACTGGGCAACATCTTCTGGGACCTGCCGCCCTGGATCGTTTACACGGCCGGTTATGACCTGGGTTGCACTATTTACGTGGCCAACCCGACCGATATCGAGAAGGAATACAACCTGATGTCGATACTCTCTTCAAATGAAACGGTGATCAGCGAAGAGGCGATCAAGGTTTTCGGTTATGCCTGGTTCAAAGTTGCTCCGAAGGATTTTGTCCGCTTGCGGGGAGCGTTACGTTCCGATGAGACCGATGTGGTAATGTCCGTCCTCCTGGTGGAGAGGGAAACCGAGGAAGTCGCCGACTCGGTGTTTACCAGCCTGGTGGCGCCGACCGTCTCGGCTCTGCCGCCGACCTGGCCCGGAACAACGGAAACACCCGGGGTAACATCGTTCGACTGGAGTTCACTGATGACGATGATGTTTCCCATTATGATACTCGGTGTTGTGACTTCTTCCGTAAAACCAGCGGAAGAACAGGAGAAGCTACCCGCAGCTGAGGAAAAGCCGAAGCAGCTGCCGGTCGGGAGGAAAGAGTAATGCCCGGCGAATTCTACGTAGAAGACAGGAAGGAAAAAGTCGATATCTCCCAGCTGGTTGCCGACCTGGCTGAGGTGAAGGAGATGCTTGACATGTCGGAGGTTATCGCCGGCATTAACGAGATCAAGGAGATGCTCGATATGCCAGAGGTACTCGCCGGTCTGGCAGCACTTGGGGATAAACTCGAATCGCTGGTATCTCCCATTGACTTCTGGAGTGTTGCTGAAGACGTAATTGACCTGTCTGAAGAAGCTACTGATATCGACCTGCCGAACGTTGTGGTAAGCGGCCTGCCCGAAGGTATTACCCTGGTGAGGGTGGTCGCCATGCTGAAAATAAGGGCGATCGAAAATACCACCGGAGCGGGAATAAACGCCATCGATGGCGTCCAGGCTATAAAGGTCAAGAAATCGATCGGCACATGGGGGCTGAACGATGTCGCGGCAATTTATTTGCCCGATAACCTCTGGACCCTTGAGGCGGCAGCCCGGGAAGCCGGTGACCTTGTTATAGGGGACATGGACGTCAGGTCAGCGGTAGACGGACAGGGTATCTACAACTTCAGGCTGGAGGATGCCCGGGTAAACTTCGACTACCTGAGGCTTAACGACGTCCTCATCGGCCTGAGATTCTATTTCATAGCGGGAGAAGCGTAGACATGGAAGAAATTACAATCGCGCTGGTATGCGCCGGTAATGCTCCTCCGGCTGACGGCTATCCCGGTGACCAGTCGTTGACTATTATCGATATCACCGATCCTGTGAATCCGAAGTACCGTGATAGGATAAGCGGAGCCGGGTCGCCCAATTTCCTGGGCGGACTTACCCATGTCGCCAGGAAGGATAATTACGCCTTCGTCTGTGGCTTTAATGATAACCGCCTGTCGGTAGTCGATATCTCCAATGTCCTGGCTCCATTTACGGTTGCCACGCTCAACATACCCGGCATCTACGATATCAAGATACTAGGCAACTATGCTTTCTCTGTTACCGGGTGGGACGACAAGCTGGTATCCATAGATATTTCAGATCCCACATCGCCGGTTATTGCCGACAGCATATCTCACGCCGAGATGGAGTGGCCGGTCAGTGTGTATCTCCAGGGCAACCGCGCTTATGTCGCTTCCCAGAGTCATACTTTGCACATCTTCGATATCAGCAACCCGGCAAACCTTTCCTTTGAGGGATACGTTTTCGAGAGCAACGGCATACAGCATGTAACACTGGGAGCGATCAAGGACACCTGGATAACCAGCAGTGTTACGAATTACAACGGTGGAGAAGATCCCGAGATGAGGGTCATCAATAACCTTGATTTCTATGGAGCCAAAGCCGCTGCCTTTGTGGCTTTCGACGTCAGCTCTCTAGTCGGGAAAACGATCAATTCGGCGATTATGCGATTGGCTTTCTTTGCCAGCAGCGCCGAGGGTAATACTCACTGGGCATACAAGCTTCTTTACGATGACTGGGAAGAGATGGAGCTAACATACAGGATCTACAAGACCGGCTCCAACTGGGCGGTTGGCGGATTGTTCAGTGCTGCTGACTTTGTAACCGTCAATCCAAGCGGAGCTTCAGCTGTTGTTCCGCCGCTCGGAGTAGCCTATGTGGAATGGGATATAACCGATATCGTACTCGACGCGATAGCCAATAACATCAACGTCAACATCGTTGTCGTAGGCCAGTCGGGTGAAACAGGATCAATTAGATATGATAGCCGGGAAGCGGCCGGGTCCGGTGACAGACCGAGGCTGAGTGTGGATTGTGTCGGCACTCCGAACAGGCTTCACGGCGCTTGCTATGTCATCGTCGATGGTAATTACGCTTATGTCTCCGCCATTGGTGGCGGACTTAACGGGCACGGAGCCCTTACCGTAATCGATGTTTCCGATCCGGCGGATCCGGTTATTGTCGGTACGCTCGAAGGCCTGGGAGCCGTTAACCACATGAACACTCCGGTAGGTTTGAGTAAAGTTGGCAACTATATTTTTGTCTGCGCCTACGGCGAGCAGTATTTCAATGTGGTCGATGTTTCGGACCCTGCCAATCCGACCTATGCCACCGGACTTAATCTGAAAACTGCTATCGGATCAGGCAACCCTCAGCCGAGGGAAGTAGTCATTGTTGACGACTACGCATACGTAACGGCGGGTGAAGGCAACCAGTCAAATGACGGACTTTTTATTATCGATATTTCCGATCCTTTCGCCATGTCTCTCATCGGGATGGTCCAGGGAGGTAGCGAGCCTAACTACCTGTATCACCCTTACGGACTGGCAATAGGAGAAGGGATTGCTATACCCCATGAAGGAATGGCGGGACTGAATCCAGCCATCATGGAGATACTGCTTTGAAGAAGGAGAGTAAAAATGCGCTACTCGGTGATAGCTAAAGGAATATCGCCGGCACAGGTGGAATCCGAAGCTCTGAAAGCTGGCGCCACTAACATCAAGAGGACAAAACTTCTCGGTCAAGTCTTCTGCGAGATGACCGAGGACCAGGCAAAGACGCTGTCCGCTGTTACTGGTCTGGTTATAAAACCTCTGAAGGAATACAGGACTGACCAGGTAGAGACGACGCTGCCATCGGTTGAAACGTTTTCGGATGTCTTCTACCTGCTTCGGTCATATTTCTCGCCGCCGCTGACCGGTACCGGTCTTACCGTGGCTGTCCTGGACAGCGGTATTCGCAAGTCGCACCGGTCTCTCCAGAACAAGGTAATCCACGAGGAGAATTTTACCGAGTCACCTTCCGCGGATGACGTTTTCGGGCATGGTACCCAGGTAGCGTTTATCATTGCCGGTGGATTGCACTCACTTGGCGAAAAAGCCGGTGCCTCCCCAGGTGCAGCAATCATAAACCTGAAAGTGATCAATGACGATGGTATCGGCAGCGATGAGAGCATTATCCTCGGTATCGATACGGTATGCGACATGGCGGAAGCCGCCAGAAGGAACGGATTGTGGCCGACCGACGAATTGTATCCCAATGTCATTAATCTGTCTCTAGGTGGAGAAGACGACGGCGACGAAGATAACCCGGTTAGAGCTGCCTGTTGTCTGGCTAGCACCGACTACGGCATCGATGTTATAGCCGCTGCTGGAAACACGGGCCCGAAGATGACATCGGTTATGCTTCCCGCTTGCGATCCTGAGGTTATCGCGGTCGGTGCTGTGGAGACGACCGATGAGCTGGTTGTCTGGGAGAAATCTTCCCGCGGTCCTACCGTGCAGGGAGAGACAAAACCCGACTTCGTTATCTGGGGCACCAACCTGGAGATGGCAAGTCATAAAGCTGATGATGAATACCTGACGAAATCCGGTACCAGTTTCGCCGCTCCCATGCTTGCCGGACTTACCGGTCTGCTCTGGGAAAGCGGTCGGAGAGCTTACGGTGAAGGCTGGCTTTACCGCTGGACAGAAGCACGGGAATTCGCTCCGTACTTCTCCACCAAACCCGAGAGTGCTCCGGTGAAAAAAGACAATGCCTACGGTTATGGTTTACCGGCGATGGGCACCATGCTGGGGCAGATTTCCGGCGTATCCACGCAAACGAGTGGTATGACAGAGACGATGAATATGCTGGTTATGATGACAACGATGTTTAACATGCTGCAGGGAGTCGTGTAATGAAAACACTGAAGATTGTACCGAAATTCATGGCTTACGCCCTGTCTCAGGCAATCAGGCATCCGTCGACTCCGGTGGCATATTTCTACTGTCCGGAGTGTAACCGGTACCTGCTTAATGGCGAGAAGGTATGCCCGGGGTGCGGCAAAGAGTTGAATAACAGTCCCCAGCTTAAAGAGATGTCGCCGATTCCCTGGTGGGGAGCAGTGCTGGTGATAATCACCGGAATTGGCTGTTGGGTTACCGGTGGCTGCCTCAATATAACCGGACTGGATGAAGCCGGGAGAGCCCTGGTGTATATACCGCTGGGATCACTGTTCGGGATGAGTATTCCAAGGTGAAGTAGGAAAGAGTAAGAGAAATGGCGAAGTATGCCGACATTACGAAGATTGATGTGCCATCCACCGCTAGTGAAGGTGACGTGGTAACCGTTGATGTCAGTGTAAAAAATATCAGTGTTACCGATCAGTATCTGACGGTAACCGCCAAGTTTGACTCGACGGTCATCCCGTTCCAGTTCGATTATCTGCTGCTATCACCTGGTCAGACCGTGATATTTCGAGGTTCGTTTACCATGCCTTCGAAAAGCGTGACGATAACAGCCTGGAGCTGGTACTGGGACGGAAGTGATTGGGTCCAGGACGACCGGTATGAGAAGCAAATCAGTCTGAGCCAAATAACTTCGGAGTTCGGCTCTATTGCAATAACAAGATATGAAAGGAGATGAAGAAAAATGAGTGAAGTCTATGTTCCTTCCGCGTTCGGGATGATCCTGATTCCGTTAGCTGCTGTCCAGGTGACGGCTGGCGACAAGCTGAGGGTGTACTGCCGGTATTCCCACATCGGGGAAGCTGACAGTCAACCGCTCTACGCCGCTATCGGCAACAGCGGCTGGGCGGGTTTCAACGAGATACTTCACGGCTCAAAGACGTTGAGCGTTCCGGAAGACGCCGGCTGGCAAACATGTGAGGACTACGTGGATATTTCGATAACCACCGGAATCTCCGCTGGTGTCTATGACCTGTACGCCAAGATCGGCGGAGCGGTTCCGAAGGTGATATCGCCGACTCTTCAGGATGTCGTCGAGGTAACGCAGATAGGTGATTCCGAGTTCGGTGAAATCTCGATCATAAACTACGGGAAGGTTTAGACAAAGTGATCAGCTCGTTACAGGTGTTCAGGCCGGGTGCAGGCTGGATCATACCTCTCGAAGAGAAATTAACCCTGGCGCCGGGAGATATTCTCAGGGTAGATATCGCCGTACCCTACAAAGGTCCGGAACGCGAGTATACCCTTTACGGCAGTATCGGCAACCGGGGAGCCCTCTGGTTTGACGAGATACTGAGTGCCAGGGCGTCATTACCGTGTCCGGAATCACCCGATGACTACGTGACCGTTACCGGCTACGTGGATATCGAGATTGTCGGTTCCGGATGGTTCGGTGTTGGCGGGATTTCCGCGGGGTATGACTATGACCTCTATGTGAAAATCGAAGAGCAGCCGGATGTGATGGCTGAGATCGATGATGTCATCGATATAGCCGGTGATTCTTCTGCCAACATGACCGGCATGCTGGGGATGGTAATGCCGCTGATGATGATGGGGGTGATGTTGCCGGTAATGACCGAAGGAATGGAAGAATAATGGCTAAAGCCTACCTGGAACCGGAAGACGTGCTTAAGCTGGAGCAGTCCGCGGAGTACCTGCGGGATCGGCTGCTTATCCGCGTGCTTTTTCATCTCGGCTGCCGGGTTTCGGAAGCTCTGGGGATAAAGAAATCTGATATCGATTTCAACCAGGGACTTGTGACGATACAGCACCTTAAACAGCGTATCCGGTTTTCGTGTCCCGAGTGTGATGCCAGGTTAAGCAAGAGCCATAAGTTCTGCCCGGTCTGTGGCCACAAGATAAATAAAGCGGTTATCAATGAAAAGGAACACCGGAAGTTCCGTGTACTGCCGGTGGATGAAGAGACACTGACATTGTTCAAAGAATACTTTAACAGGAACGGAGCAAATCCGAAAACGAAGCTGGTATTCGACCTTAGCCGGCATCGTGCCTGGCAGATTGTTAAGGAGTGTGCAATTAGAGCCGGATTGCCGCGCCTGGTTAACTCCGAGAGTGGTAAGACACACAATGTAAGCCCTCACAAGCTACGAGACGCCTTTGCCGTTATGGCGGTAAAGCAGAATGACTCCGGAGACGGATTAAGGCTTCTACAGGAGCACCTGGGGCACCAGAGTATCACTACTACCATGAAATACCGGAAAATCTCCGGGGAAGAGCAGAAAGAATGGTATGAAAAGCTCTGGCAAGGAGGTAAACAGGATGGGTAAATACGCGAATCACGAAGAGTTCGGGGTGAATGCCCCGATTAACTACCGGGAAGATACGACAGGTGAGTCATATCTAAAAGGTATGTCTGTTATCGCCCCACCGGGAATGAAGCCGAAAGAGAAACGAGGAAAGAGGTTTGAGGAGAAGACCGATTTCAAGGCTTCAGCAAGGTGGCACCGTAACTTCGACCTGGCGATGTTCGGAGGATCAGACGTAGGAGAAGACTATAGCAACCAGCAGCTTGGCCTGGAGAGCAAGCTGAACGGAGTAAAACGAATACCGGGGAGGCCGTAATGTCGGGACAGGCAATAGTGTCAATCGGAGAAAAAGAATGGTTGATGGAAGTGGCCACGTTTCCCTGGGAGCTATCCCAGGGCTTGGGTAATCTTGCCGAAATTCCACCGGCTATAGGTATGCTCTTTGACCTGGGTTATGAGCAGATTATTGAAGTTACTACAGTGCCAATGCTTTTCTCTCTTGATATCGCTTTTCTTTCGGATGACCTGGTAATCACCGAGATTTACAGGGATGTCGAACCGGGATACTTGGTAATCTCTCAGCTGCCAGCCAGGTATTTCATCGAAGTAAACACCGGTGAATTGGACGGTATTGAGCCGGGAGATAATGTCTCGGTTGAATATCTACCTTTTGAAGGAATAATGCCGGCTGAATCCGATATCGTCTCGACTATAATGCCGTTTGCGTCTTTCCTTGTCATGGGCGGTTTCACCGCACTGATGATGAAAGACGTGGTAAAAGGTCTTTTCGATGAGGGCGAATCTCTTGTTCCTATCCAGAATTATGATACAACTCCCGCCTGTGAGATAGTCCGACCGCACTACTATGATGTCCTGAGCTGGGTTGGAACGCCTTTGCCTGACTACAGTTTCTCGATTGAAACCGAGGTTAAAGAACGGAAGATCGATGAGGTGCTTAAACGCCTCAAGGAAGGCGTCGTTGATATCCAGGAAAGCGAAAACTTCAAGCAGTTCCTGCTTACAATGTCGAAATTCCATGACTACAGCATCGGCAATCTTATTCTAATCATGGTACAGAAACCGGAAGCTACTCGGGTAGCCGGATTCAAGACCTGGAAAGACCTGGGACGGTGGGTCAAGAAGGGAGAAAAAGGTATTGCTATCCTGGCGCCCTGTTTCCCACCAAAAGGTGAAAAGGAAAAGCGTGATGAAGAAGATGAGGAAGAAGAGATAGAGGTAAATCCTGTCTACTTCAAAGTCGTGCACGTCTTCGACATAAGCCAGACCGAGGGTAAACCTTTGCCCGAGTTTGAGGTACCGGTACTCACCGGCGAAGCTAACGAAGACCTGTTTACCTATCTACTCTATCTCATGAAACGTCAGAGTGTTACCGTGAGTTTCGATCCCCAGCCTGATATAGATCCTCGCGTCAAAGGGTACTACAGCCACGAAGGCATCTGGATACGCCCCGAAGAATCCAGGGCTCAGCAGCTCAAGACGCTGCTCCACGAAATAGCTCATTACTACTCGGAGAATGTTTTCAGGATACCGAGAGCGGATGCTGAGACGATAGCCGAGAGTGTCGCTTTTGTCGTCGGAGCACACTTTGGATTTGACACCGGAGTACGGTCATTTTCCTATGTGGCAATCTGGTCAGAGGACAGGAAGATCCTCGAAAACAACCTCGGCTCGATACGAAAGGTATCGATGAAAATGATTGAAGCCCTGTCCGGAATAAAATCGATGGCTTTTGCATAGGTGGGATTATATTGGAGTTGAAACCGATAAAAGGTGGATTCTTAAGACCATTTGGCTGCGGCTGGTTTATCCGTGAATTCCTTCTCGGTAACGGACCGGAAGGTTCCCGTGTTATTGATCCGCAGGTAGGATCGCCGCAAGCTGATATTAACTTCGAGTACAAGGAGGCTTTAGCCCGGGCGACTGCCAGAGAACGAGCTGAACGGGCTATCAGCAAGATGGTTGTTGCCGGTAAGGATGTCACCGAGGAACAGGCCGAAAGGATCTACGAGCGGGAGTTAAAACGGGTATCCCGGAAGTTTACCCATATGCGGTATCACTCCTTCCTCATGTACTTCGGTGTGCTGAAACGGTTGGGATGGGTAGAGGAAGCCGGCAGAACTGAGTCATCTTCTATCCAAGAGAACTATCCTCCGGCTCCGGAGAGAACATACTACAGGCTTACGAAAGAAGGTATCGAGGCTGGGGATGAGCTATGGTCTAACCCTCTATTTACTCTTTATCCTGGAATCGGCTCCAGTCACATGAAAAGACAGGATAAAGGTAAAAAACTCTAGCCTTTTCAAATGGGTACCTACGAGCACGTTTTCTATCAAATAATTGGCAAATCAATAAGCAACTATTTGACATCGACGTAGCTGAATGTTATCATTTTTTATCATTCTTTAGCACAATTGCATTAAATGATATGATAGTGAGTTCTGTATGACTAATCAAGACAAATGGCTTACAATAGACGGTCTATCCGACTACATTAAAATAGGTCGGACCAAACTATACCGAATGGCACAAGAAGGAGAGATTCCTGCATCGAAAGTCCGTAACCAGTGGCGTTTTGACCGGGAAGAAATCGATAAATGGATGAAACGGCAACGCCCCTCTGAAAAGAAAGGTAGGCAAGGAATAAAATGATGGAGTACTCTCAAGAAGTCATATTTTATGCTCGCGATCAACTTGCGACTGCTCAAGAAAGATCAAAACAAATCAAGTCAGAGTTAGAAGAAACTGTAAATACTGAGAAAGTCTGGGCTGATTTTTTACGATTTGTTTCTCAAAATTGGTACATGCATACACTCGATCTGTTGGACAAGCAAGCCCCCATATTTAAGAAGTTAGCAGAAGCAGATCCGCAAGCTACTTCTGTACTTGAAAACGTTCGACTCGTTGCTAGAACAGCAGCTGATGAAATAGTTCGACGCTACCCAGCCCATCTTGAGGAAGCCTTTCGTAAAGCTAATCTTCCCCTTGATTCTGATAGTCGACATCCTCGCTATACTCTGGAAAACAGGTTCTTTCTCTTAGAAATAGATGAGAAGAAGCAAATTGCTAGGCTTTCAGATCACGAAGGTCGATTAGCAGAGTTACCTGCTGATGTAGGGGCAATTGTAGAGGTAATCCAGAAAGAACATAAAAGAATTTTCGGTAAGGTATTTGATGGTAAGAAATTTCTGAAGCAGCTTCGCATTCAGTATTTAGCAGTCATAAATAAAGAGAAGCAACATGATGGCGCTAGTATCCCAATACGTCGAATAACGAGTCGACTTGGTAAAAATGTAAAAGGATTTCGCACAGATGAATTTCTTCTTAACCTCTCTCGACTTACTGAGAAGGGTCCGCTAGAAATTGATGGTAGACGACTAGATTTACAGCAAACCAAAGATACAAACCAAGGAATGCTCCTCCGCGGTGCAGCCGGGCGAGGCTACATCGGCTTTATTGTGTTTAAGGAGGTATGAAATGGACCAGAGTTATATCGCTAACCATATTGTAGAATCATTACGTAGAGGTATACCGCCACAGCGAGGAGTAGAACTGTATTCTGTTGGAAACGAGGAATTGATTGAGGGTATAAAGAAACGCCATCTGAGTAATATTGGGCAACAGGGGATTATTCGCTTCATAAGTGGCTCTTGGGGGGCAGGCAAGACACACTTCTTCCGTCAATTACGTGAAGTCGCGTTTCAAAATGATTGCCTTGTTTCGAACGTTGAACTTGATGTAAATAGTGCCGCACTTAACAAATTCGAGAGTATCTTTTCTGCCATTGTGAGACAGATTGCCACCCCTTCAGTCTATGCTGGATATGCCCCTCTCGAAGCCGCTCCTTTTGGGACAGTCGTACAGGAATCACTTGCCTGGCTCGCAACAGGTAAGCGGGATATTCCTAATGAGATCCCTTATGAGCAGTTCTCTAAAGCAGTTGAAGCACTAATGTCCGACCATGGAATCGATATTGATTTCAGGAAAATGGTTCAGGAATACTGGAAGACTTTTCTTCCCGAATCAGTTGACCCAGCTATCGTTGAACAGACAAGAGGTGAAGTACTTCAATGGTTTAGCGGTGAGGGAACTATAGGGACCTATAGGAAAAGATTCGGCGTGAGTAAAATTGTAAATAAACAGAATGCTAAGTTAATGCTATTGTCCCTCGCTAGATTCGTACATTTATCTGGTTATAGCGGCTTACTTATTTTATTTGATGAAGCTGAGCAGGCATATTCTGTAATGCGTAAGTCAGCTTTAAGAGACGCACACAATAATCTACTCTCCCTTATTAATAATATTGAAACACTTTCGGGATTGTTCCTAATATATGCGACAACTCCAGACTTCTACACCGATCCAAAACACGGGATAGTCATATACGGTTCACTTGCTGGAAAAATTGGTAAGCCAGAAGAACGTAATCCTCGAGCGCTAGATACCATTTGGAACCTTGATGCTATTCAAACGACATTAGAAGACTATCAGGCAGCAGCAGTAAAAATCAGAAGTATCTACATTCAAGCTTATCCAGAGGCAACTGAAATTCTATTGGACGAGAGCAAAATTACAGAGGAAGTATCAAAACTATTTCATATGCATCCGTCGCTCGCAGCCGTGCGTTTTTGGCGTTTACTAGTTACGGCACTAATTACAGATTTTGACGATCACCTAGAAGGTGAAACCAGAACAACCGAAAAGTTATATGATGATGTTATGACTCGCTTACGGGAGGATTAATCCGTGAATTCGATACAAGCACAGCGAGTTATGGAGTCACTCCGTAAAGGCATTCCACCGACCGGTTTTGTTCGTCATTTTACCGTTGGGCGTGACGCTGAGATTAAAAGTCTATCAAAAAAGTTAAAGAAATCAGAAGGTGGTGCCCTTCTAATTCAGGCTAACTATGGTTCTGGTAAGACACATCTTCTCCAATTTATTCGTGAACAGGCACTAGATGATTCCTATGCTGTTAGCACTGTAGCACTCGATGCCAAAGCAGCAATCCGTTTCAATCGTATGGATCAGATTTTTGGAGCTATATGCAGGAATATTGAGATACCATCGTCACCAGGTATAAAGGGGATTCGGCATTTCTTCCACTTTCTAGTTCAGAAAGCAGAAGAAGCGAAAGGAACGACGGATTTCTGGCACAAACTTACACACAATTGGCGATGGGATTACTCCGAAGTACTCGATTCGCAGGCAATGTTTGTTGCTTTTCGTGCATGGTCAGCGGGCATACCTAACATCCAAGATATGACAGAAGACTATCTATTTCAACCATGGGAATATAGAGCCCAACGCAAGAGAATATACCTAGGACTTGTTGAGAGCTTACGGAGTTACTTCCGAGACCCAAGAGCTGAGTGGCAGTTTTACGCAGATGAAGTCTTCATGTTCCATAGTCAAGGATATGCACAGAGTTGGGCCGCTTTACGCGATCTTAACACACTTGCCCGTGCGGCTGGCCTTAAAGGATTAACTATTTTATTCGATGAATTCGAGGACGTCATAACAAATCTAGGGAATATAGCACATCAGCAGGCAGCATTTTGGAATCTCTTCCAATTCTACTCCGGGAAGCAATTTCCAGGAATGACCTTTTATGCAGTAACTCCGCAATTTGCCGCCAAGTGTAAAAGCTTACTGTTAGATAAGAACTGTTGGGATTACGATTTCTCAAACTTCGATCGTCTTCCTACTTTTGAGATGAGCCCGCTAGATATATCAGAACTTAATGAACTTGCTATGCGCGTTTTAGAGGCACATGGCATTGCATATAATTGGGAACCCGATCTTGTAATGAGAGCTTCCCAATTAGATGAAATCGTACGTGATGCTGCCTTAGTTCCGGTTCAAGATAGAGCTAGGCATACTATTATTTCGATAGTGAAGGCATTGGATAATCTCCTTCAAGATAACGAATGAGCATTCTAGATAAGTTAGATCGTCGTATCGCCACTGCGTTCTATGGGCGTTTCCCAAAATTAAGGGAAGCTCAAGAGGCAGCAATTGAACCATTAACTTCGGGGAAAAACATTGTCCTTTCCTCTGGAACCGGCACTGGAAAAACAGAAGCTGTCATCGCTCCACTTATTAATAAATATTGGAGATTGGCGTTAGAGTCAGATGCGCTGACTCTACTTTATATAGCCCCGACGAAAGCTCTAGTAAACGACCTAGAAAAACGACTTAATCCACCACTTACAAGTATAGGTCTTCGGGTTGGCGTTCGACATGGTGACCGAGACGATTTAACAAGTGGCCCAAAACCCCATCTCTTGATTACTACCCCGGAATCACTAGATGTAATGCTATTCCGAAAAGAAACCGCTTTGCTATCTTTGCATGCCGTGATAGTAGACGAAGTACACCTTCTTTATAATACCCAACGTGGCCTCCAGCTATCCATTCTCTTACGTCGCCTCCGGCAACAACTTCCAAGGGATTTACAGTGGGCTGTATTATCAGCAACAATTGGTGATTTATCTTATGTTCGTGATTTTCTAATTGGTAACAAAGAGGAAGCAGTATTTTTAAACTATCCTACTCATCGCCCTATTGATGCACAAATTCGGCACATTACCAGCGGATCTAGTTTTCTCAACCTAATTCTTAAATTGACGAAAGAAAGACAAACAAAGTTACTTGTTTTCGCTAACTCTCGGCGTGAATGCGAAAGACTTGCCGGGGTACTGAATCATGAAGAAACTCTTAGACATGGAATATTTGCGCACTATTCTTCATTGTCAACAGAAGTCCGATTGAATACAGAATACCGATTTGCCTCAATGAAAACAGCAATATGTATTGCTACAAGTACCCTTGAATTGGGTATAGATATAGGTGACATTGATGCAGTTCTTTTATGGGGTGTACCAGGGGGAGTAGATTCATTCTTACAACGAGTAGGACGAGGAAGTCGCCGTTCTAATAAAACGAATGTCATATGTCTAGTACCGGACGATTCTGCTGCTGTTACGATTGATGTAATGCGGTTTGTAGCCCTGATTGATGCAGCGAAACGAGGAGAAATCCCAGTCCGTGCGCCTTATGATATTTTCGGCGCTGTTGGTCAGCAAATATTAAGCTTCATTGCATCCGCGGGTGGACGCTTCACAAGAATCACTGATTTGTGCGAATTAGTAGCCCATAAAACTTATCTTAGCAGAGATATAATAGAAAACATTCTTGCTGAACTAGCTTCTAAAGACTTTCTTCAACGCCATGGATTCAAGAATCAGTATGGCGCAGACGAGTTGTTGTATCGGCTGATCGACTTGAAACTTATTTATGGCAACTTCGGTATCGGCTCGCAAAGTGTGGACTTATATCATGGCTCGAAGCGTCTTGGTGATGTACCCGCTATAAATCTCATGAAACTGAGTAACGGAACCGAAGTAAGATTTGCGGGGAAATGTTGGCGCATTCAAAAGTTTTCACGAGATGGCATTCATGTGCGACCTTCGCAGCCAACGTTGAACGCTGTCGATTTCTCTTACGGAGGCCATGGTATCAGCACAGACCCATTCGTTTCAGAGCGTATTTGGCAAATGATTCACTCTTCAGAATTAGATTATGATTTACTCGAAAGGAGACTAAGATCACAAATTGTACGTTTTAAAGAAGGCATTCAAGAATCATGTTCTTACGAACAAATTCCTTATCAGCAGGAAGCTGAGGGTATTCGCTATTACACCTTCGGTGGGTATTTAGTTAACAAGGCTGTTGGTCTGGTTTCAAAAAAAATTGGATTCAAAGCAGATGATATATCATTACTGGTATCATCACCCATCGATTGGTCCGCAGTTCCTGTGAAAGCCTCCGAATATAACAAGTTCTTTCCTTTCCTTTTTGAAACCTCCTCCGAACAGTCTATTTATCAGCAAATGCTTCCTATGGATCTTCAGCTATGGGAATACCTTCAAGAATGGCTTAAGGATGAGGCGATTCCACCAATTCTAACGCGATTGGCCAAAAATGATCCAAAGTTGATGACAAACGAAATCGCAAACATGCTAAAATTAATCATATAATCTTATAAACATAATCGATAAAGTTAATGAGAATTATATTAACCATAGATAAACATCTTACGGCCAAGTCAGCTCACCTAGAGCATTACAATGCTCTAGAAGACATTCTACGGCAGATCGAAACAGAAGAAATCGAAAATCTAGTCATAGCTGGAAACCTGTTCGATAAAGACTTTCATAGCCCCACAGAATTTGAGAAACAGTTATGACATATTCTCTGATTTATCAGGTGATATAATAGGAGATTAATCTTGATTATCTCGAGCAACTACAAGAAGGAGTGAGTTCATTGTTAAAACTCCTGCATACCGCTGATATACATCTTGGGGCAAAGTTTCTTGGCTTGGGTGAAAAAGGCGCACTGCAACGTGATCATTTGAAATCGAGTTTTAAGAAAATTACTACTCTTGCGAAAGATGAAAACGTCAACGTCGTCCTCATTGCCGGTGATCTTTTTGATTCGAATGAACAATCAAAGACGAATATTGATCTGGTAGTCGAGCAATTTCAACTGCTTGCCGAAAGCAATATCGCAGTATGCATTATCCCCGGTACCCATGACTGCTACGATAATCGGTCCGTATATAGAAAATACGATCTCGAGAATCTGTGTTCATATCTAACCGTTTTTAAAAACGACGAATGGCAGTATAAAGAATTTCCGGAAATAGACCTGACAATATACGGTAGACCGAACCTATCCAATAAATCATACACGAGTCCCCTGAACGGTTTAAAGCGTATGACAGAAACAAGGTTCCACGTTGCCATGGCGCACGGATCACTCAATATCCCTGGCCAAATTGCCGAGGACGACCATGTATTTTCCATTGATGAGATCCAAAATAGTGGTATGCATTACATTGCGCTGGGGCATTGGCATCGTCCATACGCATGTACAACTGACGGCGTAATTACGCAATATGCCGGCCCCCCTGAAATGATATCGACAGATCAGAAAGAACCGGGTAGTGTTGTATTAGTAACGATTAAAGAATCGGGTACTATCGAAAGAGAAATACGCCGAATAAGCAATCGTTATTGCGATGAGATAGAAGTGGATCTATCTGACATCGGCGATACTTCAGAGTTAAAGCAACGAATCTCTGAGGGATCGGATCCAAACTTGAGCAGAAGAGTCGTTTTAAATGGATTGAGGAATGAAGACCTGATCATATCCCCTCAAGATCTTGAGGCTAATTTTGGAGAAAGCTTTTTCCATCTCAGGATTGTTGATGAATCGCACCCAAGGCTAACAGATTTTTCAATAGATTCATATCAGGATCAGCTTATAGTGACGAAGTTCATTCAACTGATGACTGAACACATAGAATCATGTCATGTAGAAGAAAAAGTAATAGCAGAAGAAGCCTTGCAGTATGGTCTTGCCCTGCTTCAGGGAAAGGATGTGATTTAATGCTGTTACAAAGGATCAGTCTGGATAATTTTAAAAGATTCAAACATATCGATCATGAGTTCAGACCTGGTATCAATGTCATTAAAGGTCCCTTGAATGAAACCGGGAAATCCACATTACTCGAAGGAATTAAGGTGTCGTTGTTCGATAATCCAAAAAGTACAAGCAAAGATTTAGACACTTATCAAAGATGGGGATCCGAAAATAAAAGCAAGACTCTCGTCGAATTTAACCATGATGGCAACGAGTATGTGCTGGAAAAAGATTTCAATGCAAAAACGATAATACTAACTGATAAAATCACAGGCGACGAGTGGAAGACAGTAAAAGAGATAAATGAAAAGCTATCCCAGGTTATTGGCACCATCTCCTCGGACTTGTTTTTGTCAACTTCAATAATACGTCAGGATGAGATCAGAGAGATAAGTGCCGGTAAAAAACAAATCGGTGCAAGCCTGGAAGAAATAGTCACCGGAGGTTCAGAACATACAACCGCAGCATCAATAATTACCAACCTATCAAAAAAAATCAGCCAACTGACCAAGGGCATGGAGAGGTTGACACGTTCTCCCGGTGAAGTTGCGCGTTTATCACAGGAACTGGAACAGCAAGAAAGAAAGCTTGATGCAATTAAAGTGGAAGTGAATGACGTTGAAGATCAAAAAATTCAAATGGTTGACTCCCAAAACGCACTTAATGAAATTGAGGTTAAGCTTGGGGAAATCGAATCTTTGCTGAAGAAGAACAAACAGCGACAGGATATCGAAACCAGAATAGAATATTTTGAATCAGAATTTAATGAGGTTTATCAAACCATTAATGAAATCAAGTCGATGGAAAGTGACTCTAGAAAAGCGAAGGAGGAATTATCTAAAATCGATGGTTTTAGTGATTCTGACCTGATCGAAGAAGTGCGAACATCTCTCATAAGACTCGAAGCTGAACACAAGAAGATAAGTAGTGATCTTGAACTGGTGGAACATGAAGCGGAAACGATTACGTCTCAGTTTGAAAGAAAAGCTGCATCGAAACGGTTGTCTTCTAAAACTAGTCTGGTTATTGGTGTTACCGTCGCGATTTTTGGCTTTGCCGGATTTTTTATTCACCCGGCAATAATTGCTGTTGGAATTGCCGGCCTGGTATATATCATTGCTGCGTTGCTCGTGAGGAATTCGATTAACCAACTTGTTGAACGACTATCTCAGATGCAGAATCGTGTGACTCAAATGCAGGATGGATTAAAGAATAGCGAATTGGCAATACAGGGCTATCTTTCAAAGGTCAATTGTGAAAGCGTTAGTGAATTCAGAGAAAGGGATAAAGAATATACCAGGTTACAAAATGCATTCGTAGCCGCTGAAAACCGGTTAATTGGGAAACGTGGCTCCCAGACAATTGAACAACGTGAAAAAGAGCAAAATGAGAAAGCCAGGTCATTAGCAGAAGAACGTTCTAAGCTGACTGATGACCTGAAAAACACGAAGATTTCTCCCAGCGAATACGTACAGTTAGAAAGGGAGGCGGAACAGTTACGGTCAAGGCAAAAGGAATACATCGAGACAATAAAAGAGTGCGAGATAAGTATAAGAAAAGCCAGATACAACGCCGACGATCTAACACGGTACGAAGAAATCTTGGAATCAACTACAAACAGGTTAATCCGTGAAAAGCACAGGTTAAAGGTATTACAGTTAACGCAGGAATTTATTGCTTCTGCAAGAGACAATACACTGACGTCTGCCAATGATTTGCTAGAAGGTGAAATACAACTATTTTTCGAAACGTTCACCAGAGGGAAATACAAACAGGTTAAACACGGCGATGATACACTGGACTTCCAGATATTTTCAGAAGAAAAAGGGGACTGGGCAAAACCTGAAGAGCTTAGTGGCGGAGCTATCGATGAATTTTATCTTGCTTGCCGCATTGCTTTGGCACGTCTGATATTCGATTTAAATAAACCGCCATTGATACTTGACGATCCATTTACTAATTTCGATGAACCTAGACTCACTAATACTATAGAATCTTTAAAAAGCCTGAGTAATGAGCACCAGGTTATAATCTTTACCTTAAGAAACGACCTGGACACCTTGGCAGACCACCTTATTGAACTTCCAGTCTAATTTATGACTGGTCGATAAGTTTTTCCTGATAGTAGGCGACTTACCTAGAAAGTAATGACAGTTTTATCCTCGGTTTATCCACTTCTGCTTATTATAGCTTATGCTTTTTCGAAAATAAGGTAGCATTTCCGAGTTTTGTTTACCTTAGGGCATTTAATCATAGGATTTTTTCTTGCGGCGTGCTTTTTCGACAGCTAGATTCAACATTTCTTTCACTTCGTTTGAGTAACCGGTCTTATCCATTTCTTGAACAGCTTTTTCTACCGCTTTAATCAGATCGTTGAGTTTCCTATTTAGCCCAATTATCTGACCCTCTTCGTTGCCGTACATATCTAACCTCCAAGCCCATAAAAACCTCTATAAGAATATACACTTATAGAATGATTCAGGGCAAAACCAGTCGTGTATGAATGTCGGGCTAAGTTTAAACCTCTTGAATCTACTCGGTTGAACAAAGTTAGTTTTGTTGTTAAGTATTTATATATTGTATTAAGAATGGATAGATTACGCCCGTTTTTTCAGTAATAGGAAGAAGCATAAAATCTGCTCTAGTTTGCTCATCCAGAAAGACATGGAAAAATGAGATCGTCTTAGTCCGGAGCGTTGAGATGCCCACCTCTGTACAATTCAAACGCCATCTTTGCCTCATTGATAGCATCGGGACCAGCCCGGTGAGTCTCGACAAGACGCTCGGAATGGAAGAAGTAATGCCATGCTTCAGTAAATTTGGGATATTTATAGTCACCGTAGTTACCAGGCAGTTTAAGAATCGGTGTACAAGTTCGCATAAGGCATGGCCATGGTTGTGGAATCTTTACTCCATGCCGGTCAAGAATACTGAAGTCGAATTCGGTATTGTAAGCGGTGACGGGGTGCTTGAATTCATGTTCAAGTTGTGAACGTATCATGTCGAAGGTCGGTGCTCTGCGGATCTCCTCGGCTCGCACACCCGAATTCTCAATAAACCAGCACCCTTTCCAACTCTCCTCCGAGCAATCCGGCTGAACAAGTGTATCGATAATTAGATCGACCTTGCCTGTTTGCAGATTGAGGTTCGCCAGGGCTAGTTCCAGAATATGAGCGCTCTGAATATTAAGGCTATCAGTCTCGATATCGACTATGAGTAATTTATTATCCATGTCTCAATATGTTATCACATTCCGAAGCCACTTTATACTCATTATTTAAATTGGGATACAAAACGTCAGATTGTATGAATAATAGCTTGTTTAGTCAGTTATCAATTATTGTATTACCGATGTGATGTCGAATATAACTAGGGAACCATGTCACAATATTCGGAAACTCCACAATAGTCACATAGCCCTGATGATATCCTTTTAAAATTTTGTGTGTTACTAATTTTCTGGATATTCTCTAGCAACCACTTCTCTGTTTGCGAATGTATTAGTGGGGTATACTCCCACGAGGTCTTAGTCCCATTTTTTAAGAATTGAATGCTTAATTGGTTAGGTGTCCTCCCACAATTACTCAAAGCATAGGCGTACACATTTAATTGATTCTTTTTAACGTTCTGCGGTTTACCAGTTTTATAATCGATAATGGAACAGCATGAGTTGTCTCCTTTTCGAGTGTCTATCCGATCGATTATACATTTAAGGCTATATTTATCTATCGTAGTATTACATTCGTACTCAACTGATTCCACGTTAAATATATTTTCTTTATTCAAATTTATAAAATGGTTAATATAAGGTTCTATTTCTGATCTTGGTATACTATATGTCAGTTCTACAGTGGCTTTTGCCAGATCATATAGATTTAGTAATTCTATCGACGCATCACTCGTTCTCATTTGAGCAGGGAAATTATCCTGGTGTTGTTCCGCGTATAATCGCACAATCTCATGAATAAAGCTTCCAAGTTGGGCTGCCCTACCACTTACATCCTCATATTTATAAAGATATATAAGTTCAAACATCCTTGGACATGTCTTAAATGTATTAATTCTTGTATATGAAACATATTCTTTTTGGAATATCTCATCGGGACTAATAGCCCAAGTCTTCTTTTTATATATTTCTTTGTCTATATATGGTTTCTTCCTGTATGAAGGTTGGATTCTAGAACTATCTTTGGTTTGCTTTGACTTTGAGTTATCACCTCTTGACATATACCATATTACAAGCCCAACTATAGCTATCCAGAATAAAGTCATAAAAATTACATCGCCCATAATTCGTATATCCTAAATATTCCTCTTTAGCTCTGTAACTATTGATACAGTTACAATTCGTTCTCTGTTTCCTCTATCATTGCCGCTAGATTGTGATAGAAGCTTCTGATTATTGGATCACATTTTACATCTGTTTCTCGAATCGGTTGAGCTAGTGTTATATTGTCTATCGATCGGCATCGGCTAAGTGCAACGTAAACCTGTCCAGAAGCAAAGGCGCCATTACCTAGGTCAACTAGTACATTATCCAGTGATTTGCCTTGACTCTTGTGGATTGTTACTGCCCATGCAAGCATTAACGGATATTGCGTATATTCACCGATTTTATCTGATATAATACTGTCGTTCATTGGATCATAAGAATATTTATAATTTACCCACTTTACTGGAAGAACATGACAGATATCTCTATTTCCACTAAATAATTCTACGCGTATGTTTTCATTATCAATTTCCTTTACTATACCTATACTTCCGTTTACCCATCGATGCTGTTCGTCATTCTTCGTAAACATTACGTGAGCGCCTTTTTTTAATCTCAAGTCTAGAGGTGACGGTAATTTATCATGTTCGAGCGAAAACTTCCCATTAAACTTCCCTTTAAATGAGTATTCTTTTGTGGTTAAATTTTGTAGCTCTCTCATATTAATATGATCTGCCCGATCGTTCGTACAGGTTAGTGTAATGATATTTTTACGGTTCTGTTGCTGCAGACATTTGTTATTAATTTCTGGTATTACCTGTTGAAGGTTTTCTCCAATACGTATCTGATTGAGAAGACTAATAAATGAGCTATCCTCCTGTCTATAAAATGAAGTCAATTCTATTGGTACTAATGATGTTCTCTGTAGACTGAATGAACTAAAAAAATATGGGCTCGAATATCCTCTAGCTTGAAGGACACCCGATTCTTGATTAGTAGTGACTGGTGGTAACTGAAAGAGATCTCCAATCAAGAGAAGTTGAACTCCTCCAAATGGTTTATCGTTGGACCGGTTTTTTCGTAAGAATTTATCTATACTGTCCATGAGATCAGCTCGAACCATAGAGATTTCATCGATTATTAGTAGTTCTAACTTTTGATATAGCTTTCTATCATAGACTAGTTTGATGTCTTCTTCTTCGTGAATCTTTGGTGGAAATCGGAAAAAGGAGTGTATCGTAACTCCATTAACGTTCAACGCTGCAACACCTGTAGGGGCAACAACAACTGATTTTTTATCTATGATACTTCGCAGGTAACGAATCAATGTGGATTTTCCAGTACCTGCATTCCCTGTAACAAATACAACGGGACATTCATCTGCTAACAGATCCCGGACGGTTTTGTATTCCTCTGTGATGATAATATCGGCTGGGATTTGGTGTATACGATTTACTTTCTGCTGCTTTTTAGGATTTGTGGTACGAATATTAAGCTCTTTAACATCAACAGGTTTGATTCCTAATAGATGTTTTACTTTAGAACTCCATGATTCACCCATAATAATGCCTTTATAAACTCTCTAGTATATTTTATGTAGATGCTAAATCTAAATGACTATTAAAGTCAATGAATAGATAACTAACAATTCATTTTTAGAGAACGTCTGAACAACCAGTTCAAACCTGAGAGAAACTTACCCACTCCGGGGGCTTTTTCTTTTGTGTTTTAATCTACCTTTAACCGGCCTCGGGAGGGGATGATAAACGTGCTATTATGCACGTAATCGTCAAGAGGGTATGGCATTAGCTTCAGAAGCAGACTTGCCCCCGCCCCGGATAAGCCTGTTAAATACCTCCGATCTCTGAGTTTGTCCTTTATTCTCCGCGTCCTGTTTCTGCTGGTTCAGGACCGGTAAAAATTCTACCGTAGTCGAAAAGCATGGGCAGGACTCGCAGATGGTTTCGTATTCACAGGGCACTCCATCCGGCCGGGTGCAATAGCCATTCCCCAGCATCCTCCAGTGGTCCTGCCGCAGCCGTTTCATCTGGTCTCCTTCTACCAGAGTCATTTCACCCTTATTGGGCATGACTGCCCGGCTGAGTTCCTCCAGGTGATGACTGACCTGAGTATATTCCTGTTGCACGGTTCTGTTACCGATACGAGCGTAGACCATTGTCATGGAGAGAGAGCGATGACCGAGGAGCGCGGCGATACTCTCTAAAGGCATACCGCGGTTTATAGCCAGCGTAGCTAAAGTGTGACGAAGCCGGTGTGGCGAAATATGTTCCTTAATGCCAGCTGCCTTACCGATGCGTTCTACTGCAAGGGCGACCTTACCTCTTCCGAGCCGGTATCCATGCAGGGTAAGGAGGAAATCATAGGGATCTTTCGGCGGGCACTGATCCACCCATTCATCAAGGAGTTGTTTTACTTCCGGATGAAGCGGGATGTATCTGTCATTGTGCATCTTACCCAGAGGGACCCGAAGCCAGTAATTTTCACCGATCTGGACCACACAATCGGCGGTCAAGTTAAGGAATTCGCCCTGACGCATCCCGGTCAGCATAAGAGTTACCCCACAGAGTCGAGTAAACAGATCAGGATGATTCCTGGCCGCCTCTAAAAATCTAGCTGCTGATATCTCATCCAGAAATTTCGGTGACGGCTTGTCTATTATGGGGAAATCTCCGGGGAATACCAGTACTCTCTTGGGTGCTTCCGGCCACTGCCACTCGCCTATACGATTGAAGAAATAGTATAAAGCCGCAAGGAAATGATATCTGGTCGATGAGCAAAGTACATCTCCATGACCGTTTGATTTGTGTTGGAGAGGCGCCCACAGTAGGTACTCCTTGAAGGCCTCGATATGAAAACGCTGGATATGCTCGATTCTGGTTACCTCCGGATTGGTGCTGGCCAGCCATGAGAAAAATCGAAATAGACGGGTCTTCTCCTGGTAGGCCGAATCGGGGCGGAGTGATAATCCCATCTGTTGCAGATAGCGACGGACTGGATTGGCAATGCCATGAGGAATATCCTTCCATTGCTTTTCGAAACTGGTTCTTCGAGTGCTACGAGTTAGCTGAGGGATGATTCCCATGTGGTAAAGGACATTACGCAGGCTAGTTAACTGGCTATCCCAGCGAGTCGGAAGCCCGTTTCTTGTACACCTTCGTTGCCGTTTTACAGATAAAAATGCGATACGTAATTCCTCAATAAACGTATCCAGATCATCGAGGGTAAGAGCATCGATAGACTTCTGTGTCCAGGTCATCAGGCAGAGAAGAGCGCAAAACTGGTCTTTGATAGGCTGTTCTCTATACTTCAGACGCTGAGCTGCTTCCCTGTAATACAGAAAATTCTCTCGTTCCATCAGTCGAATAGCCATCTGGTAAAACCGTGGTTTGGGAGTAAGCATGTAGGCTAACGGCATGGGTATAAGACGGCGTAAAATGAGGTAATGTACAAAGCTGCGCTCTTTATGATCACAGCGGTATTGTTCTTCTACCGGGAGTGTTACCCATTCTTGGGGATCGGGGAATTTACTAAGGAATCGCCTGGCGCCACGCTCGAATATGCGTTTTTCCTGAAACAGTTCTGAGTAACCGGCTGCTTTCAGGTACGACATATAGATCCCCACCAGGCAGTCGTGGTAGGATTTTATATCGTCAGTCGTCTCATTTGCTTCGTCCTGGTATCCTTCGAGGATAAATTCGGGGTCGGCAGGCTTGCCAAGTAGCAGTTGACTAGTCATTGGCCGACCTCCCACTCGTTGATAAGGACGAAAAGAGTTTATCGGACATCTGCAGATACTCCTGTTGCAGCTCTTTCGGGCAGAGGTGTAAATATATTCTCGTGGTATTGATACTGCTGTGCCCGGCTTGAGCCTGCAATGCTTCTAGCGACATTCCTCCCTGGCGTAACCGGGTGAAACAGGTGTGGCGCATCCGGTGGCATTGCACCCCTGGAGTATTTGCCTTCTTCCTATGGTACTCGATGATGGTATCCAGAGCCCCTACAGTCAATGGTTTGCCCCTGTTCCTGCCTTTCAGGACAAGAAATACCTTGTCCGATCGGCTGGCAGGCCTTTCCGCGTTCAGGTAACTTATAAGTTCCTGCAATCCGGTATCTGATATGGCGACCACCCGCTGATGTCCGCCTTTTCCCTCTCTTACCATGAGAGTATGCTGACCGAAATCGA
>DAOULV010000034.1:0-1759 GCA_034416335.1 Dehalococcoidales bacterium | reverse complement strand
CTGCTTTGTGCTCTCCAGGTTCTGGTTGCTGGCGACACTGATATTCCTGATGGCCTCGGTTACCTGGTCAATGCCCACGAATTGTTGTTGCACCGAGGCACCGATCTGTGTTGTTGCCTGCACGGCTTCGTTGATCACCTCGGCCAGCGCTTTGATGGAAGCACCCGCATTGTCCGCCTGTTTTATACCCGATTCGACCACTTTGCTCCCCTCCTCCGTTGCCAGCACAGCTGTGCTGGTGGCTTTCTGGATGTCGGTCAGGATTTCCCGTACCTGTTTTGTGGCCTGCTTCGACTGATCGGCCAGGCTTTTCACTTCATCTGCCACAACGGCAAATCCCTTTCCTTCCTCACCCGCCCTGGCAGCCTCGATCGAGGCATTCACCGCCAGAAGATTTGACTGTTCGGCCAGGTCGTTGATCGAATTCATGATATCCCCGATGGCCTGGCTTTGTTCACTGAGCTGCATGATGCTTTCAGCGATGAATTCCATCTTCTCCCTGATCATGGCCATTCCCGACCCCGTTTCATTTACCGCTTTTTCACCATCTCCGGCCACCTGGAGGGTTTTTCGGGAACTTTCCGATACCGTCTTGGCCTTTTCATTGTTCACCTGTGCCGTTTGTTTTACTTCCTCGACGGTAGTGGTCGTTTCACTGATAGCCGAGACCGTTTCGGAAGAACTGGCCGTCAACTGGGAACTTGTGGCAATAATCTCCGCAACCATGGAGGTAAGAATATTTACTGCCTCTGTGATGTTTCCGATTTGTGTCTTAAGGTTCGTTAACATTTTCCGGAAAGCATTGACCAGGACTCCCACCTCGTCAGAGCGATTGGATCCTGATAATTCGACACCGAGTTTTCCCCCGGCGATATCTTCCGCAATACCGGAAATCTTCCTGATGGGCAGGGCAATGTTATAAGTCAGAAAAATGGTAAGGAAAATTACAATCAGGAAACTGGTCGCTGTGAACAGCAGAATGGTAATTTCACCGTTCTTAACACTTCGGTCTGCCTGAAGCTGCCGCTCGTGAAGCAGTTGATTCCTTGACTCGTTCATTTCAGTAACTACGTCACGAATGCTCCCCATGATCTGAAGGCCCGTATTGTTGATGATTAAGTCCCTGACGGCATCATAACCATTATTCCTGAATACGTTGATTTTCTTCTCCATAAAATCAAGTTTTTCATTAACCAGTGATTCGAGCTTAACAAGAAGTTGTAAATCGCCAGGGTCTGATATTGACTGCCTGAGCTCGTTCAAATCTGCGGAAATCTCCGGAAGGGCCAAATGATATGGCTCCAGGAATGCTTCATCTCCTGAAATGATATAACCACGAACTCCTGCTTCGGCTTCAGAAATATCTCTGAATACCTCCTCTATTTTCGTCAGGGTTTCATGTGTGTGAGTGACAAGACTAACATCTTCCTGGAGTATGGCCATATTTCTAAAAGAGAGATAACCTATGAGGAGTAAGATTATTAGAATCAATCCAAAGCTTCCCCCGATTTTTAAGGCAAATGGTATTTTCATCGTTTTATTTTTAATATCCTTATTTTAAAGCTGATATTGTCTGACCAGGTTTTCCAGTTTTTTCGCTACTCCGTCCAGTTTTTCCGAAGCTTCTTCCAGCTGCTTTGTGCTCTCCAGGTTCTGGTTGCTGGCGACACTGATATTCCTGATGGCCTCGGTTACCTGGTCAATGCCCACGAATTGTTGTTGCACCGAGGCACCGATCTGTGTTGTTGCCTGCACGGCT
>DAOULV010000033.1:0-50279 GCA_034416335.1 Dehalococcoidales bacterium | reverse complement strand
GCAATGTCCCTTCGAGCATACTTCAGCTAGGCTCGGTTGATGACGTGGAAGCATACTGTAAAAAGTGTATAGAAGTAGTGGGGAAGGGCGGAGGTTACATACTTATGCACGGCAGTTCACTGGATGAGGTAAAACCGGAAAACCTCAAAGCAATGATAGACTCGGTGAAGAAGTTCAGCCCGTAGTCAATCCTGTTGAGTGAAAAGAAATTGCACCGATTTTAAACGCACGGGCGATTATGAGAAAGTGTACCTGTCATGTTCCTGCTCTCGGTGACCTATCGAGATAAAGAACGCTACTGAATAACCGTTCGTTACGAGAAAGATATTCTCCCTGTCGAGAAAGAACTGGTAGTCGAACACGACAACGAATAAAACAAAGTGTGAAGGCCCCTGAAGCCGACTGGCTACTCAGTGGTATCAAGGTTGGAAACCAAAATCATCAATGGGACTATCTAGTCCTGTACACTGCAGGAATAATATCCCGAAGAATACTTGAAAATATCAATTTAGGAGATTGTTACCTCAAGAACAATTTAGAAGTCCCTTCCGTGCATTTTTAACTTGACGGTTCTCATACCAGTAGATAGACTTAACCTTAAATCATGGTTGGGAATGATGGGGAGGAGACCATGGAAAAGTTTAAAGTAGTTTTTCTGCCGGAGAACAAAGAGGTCGAAGTGGATGAGGGAACTACTCTTCTTATGGCAGCTGAAGAGGCAGGGATTTTCATAAATAGTTTGTGTGGCGGTGAGGGTCTTTGCGGTGAATGCCGATTGCAGTTAGTTAAAGGAAACGTAAAGATTAATAAGCATGATATAGGCTTCTTCACGGGAGAAGAGATAAAAGATGGATATATTCTTGCTTGCCAGACAAGAGTGAAAGACAATCTGGAAGTATTGGTGCCTGCTAAGTCTCGCTTAGAGATGGAAAAAATTATCACAGAAGGGACTACGGCCACATACAGTGAACCTGGGAAGTTATCTCTTCGAAAGGTACCCCATGACCCGGCTTCCCTCTTTGAACCACTTGTCAGTAAGGTATATCTTGAATTATCAACCCCGACATTAAGTGATAACATTTCCGATGTAGATCGAATTACCCGTGAACTGAAAAAAAAGCTTTCTTACCCATCTTTCGAGATAACTTTAAACTGCCTGCAGAATCTAGCCGATAATTTGCGTCAAGATGAATGGAAGGTTACAGCCACCGTGGCCAAGCACAATAATTCGAGACGGATGTTACAAATAGAGAACGGTAATACTATAAGCCAGAATTACGGCTTAGCAGTTGATGTTGGCACTACGACAGTGGTTGTTCAGCTAGTTGATCTTAGAAGCGGTGAGGTTATTGGAGTGGAGGCCAATCACAACCTGCAGGCTCGTTACGGTGAGGATGTCATATCCAGGATGATTTTTGCCTGCAATCGAGGTTCTCTAGCTTCTCTTCATGAGGCAGTGGTGAGTAATATTAATACTTTAACTCGGGCATTAACGAAAGAAAAGAATATAGATATTGAAGATATTAACTGCGTCGTCGCCGCTGGAAACACAACTATGAGCCACTTTCTTTTAAACCTGACGCCATGTTCCATAAGACTGGAGCCTTATGTCCCCACAGCTACAGTTTATCCTCAGATACTAGCTAAGGAAATAGGCATTAATATAAATCCCAATGGCATACTGGAAGTGATACCCAGTGTAGCCAGTTATATGGGGGGTGACATTGTAGCCGGTGTTCTGGCATGCGGTTTGGCGGAGAGGCAGGAGATAAAATGTTTGATCGATGTAGGCACTAATGGAGAAATCGCTATTGGTAATAACGAATGGATAGTCTGCTGTTCCGCTTCTGCCGGTCCAGCTTTTGAGGGTGGTGGCAGTAAATGGGGCATGCGAGCCACTAAAGGAGCGATAGAGAAAATAGAAATACAAGATGGTCAGGTTACTTATGAAACTATTGGTAAAGCCAAACCCAGAGGAATCTGCGGGTCTGGTTTAATCGACTCTATTTACGAACTGGCAAAGAATAAAATAATAGGTCAAGATGGGAAATTTGATCTTTCTCTCAAGGATAAAAGGATTATTATGGAAGACGAAATACCTCAATATATATTGGCCTTCGATGAAGAAACAGAGACTGGACAAGCCGTGACCATTACCGAGACAGATATCCTTAATCTTCTCAAGTCTAAAGGAGCAGTATTTGCTGCTTTAAAATCTCTGGTCGATTATGTTGGTCTGGATTTCACACAATTAGATACTCTCTATTTAGCCGGTGGATTCGGTAGTTCCGTGAATGTTTACAAAGCTATAGCAATAGGTCTTCTGCCCGACATAGAACAGAAGAAAATCCAGTTTATCGGTAATAGCTCTATCATGGGAGCGCGTATGGCACTTCTGTCCGGGTATAATTTCGAAAAAGCGATTAGCATATCCAGTACCATGACTAATATTGAGCTTTCAAACTACGTACCTTTTATGAATGAATTCATCGCCGCCCTCTTTCTACCCCACACAGACGAAAGACTTTTCCCCTCGATTCGTTATTAAAATTGTGATTTAGCTGTAATACATGCTTGGCTAACGCAGCTTGTCAGACTGTCCCAGTTTCTTTTCCAGCTTTAGTTCTGCTTATTCTAAGGGACTGTGCTCATCCTTTCGAATGGCTATCTGAGGTAAGAAGAAGACCACGATTAAAGCAACTACAATAATCGCAAAGCCGATCAGATAGGTTTGGTCGACGGAGTGGCTAAACGCGGATTTGATGGTTTCCAAAAAATGGTTGAAGCTGTTGAGCAACTGATCCTGTACGGACGCTGGCGCTTGTGAAATTACCTGCTGTATGCCGGCTTGGCCTTGCGGGCTTAGTAACTGTTGTGCTGTGTTGGAATCGATTGGAGGAAATCCTCCCGGATTATATTTTTGTATTAAGGTGACAAAGGGTTCGTTCTGAAGGGTATTGCGAAAGCCGGCAAGCTGTGCATTCATGACCCCGCCTAAAATCGCTCCACCTATAGTCCCACCTATACCACGGAACAATTGCGCACTAGCAGTAACTTCTCCTATGTGGCTTCGGTTAAAAGCATTCTGTATGGCAAATACAAAAATAGCCATGGTAGGCCCCAGTCCCACACCGAAAATGATCATTCTGTAGGTCAGCTCCCAACTCGACGTACTAACCGTTAGACGAGAAAATAGAAACATTCCAACTGCCATAAGAGCTACGGCGATAACTGCAATGATTTTATACTTCCCGTTCCTGGCAATCATTTGCCCGACTAGAACGGACGTGACTGCCATACTGAGCATCATCGGTACAAGAATTAGTCCGGAGCTGGTTGCGGAAACTCCAACGATTCCCTGAGCAAAAAGAGGTAGATAAAGGATAATGCCGAACATGCCCATTGTCGTGAGAAAGATGGACAGTACCGCAACCAGATATACCCGATTCTTGAAAAGGTGAAGAGTAATGATAGGGTCTTTTACTCTCAGCTCAACCCATATGAAAGCGGCTAGAGATAATAAAGCCAGGACAAAGAGTCCAATAATCTGAATCGAATTCCAGGCGTACTGGCTTCCTGCCCAAACAAAGGCAAGAAGGAGAGGTACCAGGAAGAAAGTAAGTAACAATGCTCCCCAATAATCGATGGAGCGTTCCGTGATCTCGTGGACCTTTATCGGTAGAGAACGAGCGAGGATGGCGATGGCAGCCAGCCCCACCGGGAGATTGATATAGAATATCCAACGCCAACTGAAATTATCGGTTATCCATCCTCCTGCCAGGGGGCCTATTATACTGGTTACGCCGAAAACAGCCCCGATCATTCCTTGCCACCTTGCTTGTTCTTTACGAGGGAAGGTATCTCCAATAACGGCCAGGACGTTGACCATTATTGACCCGGCACCAATACCCTGGAGACCCCGAAAGAAGATAAGCTGGGTCATATTCTGTGAAATGCCGGAAAGCACCGATCCCAGCAGGAAAACAGCGATCCCCCCAAAAAAGAGACGGCGACGTCCGAAAATATCGGATAGTTTGCCGTAAATAGGCACCGATATTGTAGCGGTCAGCATATAAGCCGTGAATACCCAGGAGAGTTGAGAGAGTCCTCCCAGTTCCGAGACGATCCGTGGTAAAGCGGTGGCAACAATAGTCTGGTCGAGCCCTGCGAGAAGCATAGCTGCCGTAAGACCTGATAGAATTGCAATCCGATTTGAATTTTTCATTCACCCCACCCTTTCCCGTAACCGTGAGAGATAGAGAATGTATTTTGGATGGCAACGTCTCTAATTAGAAAAAGACCCAGGAAACATGGATGATACCCTGGTCACTCTTTAATCACCTTCTCTTCGACAAATGCCAGGCTCGTTGGTTCACCGACCATTTCCGCAAATCTATCGTCTTTATGCATATACTCAGGCGACTTTGTAGCCTTCTCGTAGTCTTCCATACTATCGAACCAAAGCTCGACCAATCCCCAAAATTTAGGGTCACGCTTGACTCCACCGGGACCAGGTATAATCTCGATGACACGATTGATGACAAACTTCTTCAGACCGGGCATTGTTTTTACGTACTCGGAATGAACGTTGACCCAGTAATCCCATATTTTCTCAGGGTCCGCACCTTCGGCAAGTGGGAACACATTGATCCTCTTTATCACCTGGATTCTCCATTCTGGTCGTTTCGGTCAGCCATATTTTCTGTAAAGTAATATGAGTTTATGTGTCCGTTCGCATCAAAATTAATATTTCGTTCGATTACTGAGGCTGCCCCAGTGACACAACTTCATTCTTCACCGACTTTTGATCTTTCAGGGTTTCTGTTATTTTTCTCATTATCCTGTGCAGGTCTCGTATATCTTCATCGCTTAAACTATCAAAAAAGTAAGTCTGCACTGCCTTCTCATGCCCCGGGCTAGCCCGTTTGTATGTCTCGCGGCCTTTGGCAGTCAAAACCGCGTACCAACCTCGGCGGTCTTCGGCACAGACCTGTCGCTCCACGAGCCCGGCGGAAGTCATGCGGTTCAAGAGCCGGGTTAGTCCGCTGTTACTCAGGTACATCGAGTCTGCCAAAACCTGCATGCGTAATTGGCCGTCTGGAGCATGGATTAACCAGGCTAAAACATCAAACCAGGTTAAAGGTAAATGTTGGTCTTCTTCCATTTCACGTTCCAGCGCCTTAAGAATTGTGGAGCCTGCTGCAAGAAAAGCACGCCACGCTGTAAACTTATCAGCTTTTTCTTTGTTCATGAAATTAGTATATCAGAACAATATTTGTATACACAAATATTGTCTAGGCAATTACAGGGTCTCGTTATGGGCATATAGATTTAATGATACTTTTTCATTTCACAATGAAGCATTAGAATAGACCATATAAGATTCGAACCATTCTCAGACTCAAAGTTGAATGGTAAATCGTGTAATATCGGCTGTTTTGAAGCTAAATGGAAATGTGGTAGCCCGAGTTATTTAAGTCCTTTTTGTTTTAACATCAGGTGATGAGTTGGTGTAACACTACTCAACCGGAAAATCATTTCATTAATGTGATTTTGTCTGAGGGGAATCTGGCTTAAACAGGTGGAGTAGGCTTTGGGGTAACTAAAAAAAGTACCGATGAAATAATTGCAAACGATATTGCTACTATCCATGCGAGTTCATATGTGCCATAGATATCATAAATTATCCCTGCGAAGGGCGCGCCGGCGAAACTTAAAGCTGTGGTTACAGGTAATGCAAGTCCTCTTATACTTCCTATATTGGCTTTGCCAAAGTAGTTAGGGTATACGATACTCATTATAATCATCTGGCTTGTTGCTGCGATGCCAAACATTCCGTTGGCAAGAAAAGCCTGCCACACTTCTGTTGTTACAAACATAAGCAAGACGACAATCACCCTCACAAGTTGAGACACTATCAGTAAGTAGCGAAGTTGAAAACGTCCAGCCGCATAGCCTACGGGTATAATTACAGCCAGGACAATCACCGCCTCAAAAGAAAGGGAATAAGCAACGATCTGCGGATCAATTCCCCGACTAATGAAATGAGGAACGCGAAACAACTGGACAGTGCCGTTGGCGAAAGCCGCCAGTCCAAAGGCTAGGGAAAGCTTCCAGAAAGCCGAATTACGAATGACTTCTGCGCGTGTCCAGGAATATTCGTCTAAGGCTTTATCAGGATCATTTTGCTGAGGTTCGCTTTCAATCGGATCATTGTTAATTATATTAGAACCTTGTATAGAATTACCGTCAATGATCTGTCCTATATCCTCTGGTCTGCGTCTGATAAGTAGAGCAACAAGAAGAACGACTATCCCTCCGATAAATCCCAAGAGGACTATAGTATTACGCCATCCTATATTCTCAATCAAGTACGCTGTCAGAGGAGCAAATACGAGTATCCCAATCGAGGTACCCAGGAATACTCTGGACATGGCTTGGCTCCGTTTGCGTACAAACCAATTTGAGATCGTAACCACAGTGTATAGATTACCACCACCTCCTTGTAACCCTATCAGCCCCATCATTAAAAATATAGCAACTACCTGCCAGCCTTCCTGTATCCTCGACATTATCAGCATAGCACCGCAGATAAGAATTCCAGCAACTGCCATCGGCCAACGAGCTCCATAGCGATCTAATATCCGACCGAGAATGAACCCAGAAGCAGCACTGCCCAATAACCTGGCTGACTGCGCCCAACCGAAAAATGCTTGACCGATATTTAACTGTCGGCTGATGGGTTCAATGAAAAGTCCAAAGTTTATTCCCAACATACCCATCGAGACCATAGTAACCATGCCTAGACCGCTTACAAGCACCCATCCATAGAAAATCGGTTTACCTCTAAATGACAGATTAGAAAAATTCATAATACGCTTGGATCTTTACACCACCCAACACTTTTTCTCATAACTTTCAGGTATTTCCCTTCACCTGAATCATATATTAATAATCTATCGTTACAGTGAAAAAGTACCAGGTTGGTTTTTAGATTACTCGAGGTTTCTGATCCTTTTCACAAAGATTATGGCTGAAACAGAAAGCACCACAAGTATCAATGCCAGACCTCCTATCGCCCACTGCACGTTGCCGGTCAACTCCGTCAAAGCACCAGCTAAAAAAGTACTGAAACTCATCAGACCGAATTGCATCATCATGATACTCATGAGTCGTCCAATATACACAGGATCGCTGTAATACTGTATCAGCGTAGTACCAAGAGCCATCTGTATCATCTGCCCGACACCGACGAATCCGATAAGTACCAATGACAGCGGATAGGACGTAGAAAGTGCGAACGAAAACAGAGCAATACCAAGGATGATATTACCTCCCAGCATCATCAAGCCGCGTTTCTTATTCGGTAAAGACGCCAATATGAGAGAACTGATGATGGAGCCGATACCGGAAACACTCATCAGGAATCCTCCAGCCTGCGGAGTTTTATGAAGTACGTCTACGACGAATATTGGAAGAAGTTGCTGGAATGGCATGGCAAGAATCGTGATTACCAGTGTAAATCCCATGATCAGCAGGATTGTTTTTTCTTTCTTTAAATATTTTATTCCTTCCTTTATGGAAGATAACACATCGGTCGTTGTCTTCTTAACGGTGCTGGTTTTAGGAAGGAAGAGTATGAAGACAACTGATATAAGATATGCTATGGCTGTAGTAAAATATACTGCTTCATAACCAACGTAATCTATCAAGAATCCTGCTGCGGCAGGAGCCAGCAAACGCAAGGTATTCATTCCCATGGTATTAAGTGAAATCGCGTTCATCAGATCTTCGCCTTCTACTATCTCCGGAATGATAGCCTGCATTGCAGGCATCATCAGCGCCATGATAATTCCTTGAAAAAATGATGATGCACCCAGAATCCACCAGGACCAAGGATTCTCAGCTGTTAAAAATCCTGTCAGCAGCGTAAAACCGATTGTGGCTGATACTATTGCCGATGCTGCCTGACCGTAAAGCATGATGTACTTCTTCTGCATTCGATCTGCAATAACACCACCGAAAAGCGAAAAAAGTACCATAGGTACGGCAAAAAAGAGCGACATTGTTCCGAGTAAAAATGCAGAATCGGTCAGCTCATATACAAGGAATGAACGTGTCATCATCTGCATATTGACGCCGACCATCTGACCGAGTAATCCGCCGAAATACAGGGCAAATACCGGGTTTTTAAATGATTTGAACGTTCTGAGATTTCGTACTGAAAATCCTTGGCGCTCTCCGATTTCAGGATTGAGGTCGTCCATTTTTTCGGACGTCTTGTGATTGTTGTTTCTCAAGTTAATTCTCCCAAGGAATTCCGAATTTATTCAGGTAGTTTACTATTCATAACCTTATCATCGCAACTGAAAAGGATTATTCTGTAAGATGAAGTTTGTTGTAGAGATTGTGCTAAGAATGAAAAGCATTACAAATGATGACATGCAGGAATTATACGAAAAAATAACTGAAGCAGACGGGATAATCTTCGGTACTCCCATTTACTTTTATGGTATGACAGCACAATGTAAATCTATAATAGATAGGACTCTTGCTATGCTCTCAATGGCGAATAAAGTCGGAGGAGTTGTTGTTGTAGCAGGTAGTATGGGAAATATTGATGCAGTGAAAGACCTATATTTCTACTTCGTAGTGAAAAGAATGCTTCCAGCTAATTACATTTCCGCTTATGTTACCGCTAAAGGAGATTTTAAAGACTTAGAGAAGTGCATGCAAGCGACGAAAGGTTTGGGGAAACAAATGGTTACGTTGATTGACATGAAATTTAAGTATCCTCCTGAGTATCCGATATCACACTATGCATATGGTACACACACTCGCTAATCGTAAAAATAAGCACAAATAATGACGGGAAGAAGAGGTAATAATGATAAGAGATTTGATAATCGAAAATAGGACGTGCAGAAGATTCAAACAGGATACTGTTATTAATCTAGACACTCTTCGAGGACTAGTCGATTTGACCAGATACACAGCTTCGGGAAGTAATATTCAATCCTTAAGGTATATTCTGTCGAATGATTCCGACAAGAATTCTTTGATATTTCCCCTTCTTGGATGGGCGGGACAGATAACCGACTGGCCAGGTCCTTCCGAGGTTGAAAGACCATCGGCGTTCATCATCATACTTACAGATACTGAGGTGAATACCAGGTTCTGTGAAGTGGATGCCGGATTAGCGACTCAGAGTATCATGCTTGGTGCGCGAGAAATAGGATTAGGCGGGTGTATGCACTGGTCGGTAAAAAGAGATGATCTGAGGAAAGTCCTGGATATACCCACACGTTACGAAATCCTCTATGTATTATCTCTTGGTGTACCCAATGAGAAGATAATTGTAGAGAAAGTCGGTCCTGATGGGAAAACTAACTACTGGCACGACAAGGATGGAGTACATCATGTGCCAAAACGCAAACTAAATGACATTATCATCGGATAGTATATATTTACCGAAAAATTAAAGCAGTTAAAGAAGCAGGAATCATCCTTCCTCAAACGCAGGAAGAATATCGATCCGGTGGAGTTGGACAGGCTGGATGATCTTGAAGACCGTATTACAGTAGTAAAAGAAGCCCTTCGTCAGAAGAATCTTCAAGTGACTGAATTTGGCCTGTTCGCGAATCTATCCAAAGAGAATATATACGTACCAGCAGGTTATAATGCATTTCGAGAAAGTGATGGGGAGTTAACTATCGGTGGGGTAACTGAAATGGACTACTTTCGTCTTGAAGGTACCGATATGTACCTTAGAGGAATAAACGCACCGGATCGTTTCTGGGAACAGGACTCTGATACACAGACGAAAGTTATAAAGAGTAATATGCGTTCGATATTACAGTTATTCGATATACGAGCCATAGTGTATCCCGATCACGTTGAAATAAAAGGAGTAATACCGACTCAGATGTTGGATTGGGGAGATAGCCTGGAGTCTGATACTGGTGTGGTTTTACCTTCTCCCTCTCCTACATAAGGAGAGGGAGAGACCTGAAAAGAGGACCTACCAGCGGTCCAGGTTGAGCAGGTTTAATGCTGTGGTAGGTTTCGGGCGTAGAAAGAGAGCGAGGGAAGGAACAAAGCAATTTCTGTTAATCTTTACCGTATCAAGCACGAAATGAGAATGGGGTGCGAGTTAAGGAAGAAGATTATATTATCTCTCCTTGCCGCTTTTTAAAAAGGGAGACAATAACAGAGGAGGATTTTCTGGATACCGGCTTCCGTGGTATGGGATTTAAAAAGCGCAGGACGGGTGAAGGTTGTAATAGAGTAAAATTCCCAGCTATAAAGTCGCGGGAGATATATGTAAAAATTTAGGAAATATTTAGAGAAATCGGTATAATTTTTAGTCTTTGTTTCTCGTACAGGAAGTATTCTGTATCTGCAACCTAGATACGGAAGGGCTCCCGAAATGAGAAACGGCAGACTAAAAACAGTATTAACGGTAATGTCCGCAGCAGCCATCGCGGCGGTTGCATACTGTTTCGGAGCCGGTTTGATCCCCTTCAATTTCAGTTTTCATCAAGGGGAAGAAACCGCGGTCGAGTCTTCCAATGTACAGATACCTACGGTAGAAGCAAAACTGATACAAACTCACACCGTAGAATATGTCGAAGAAACCGTTATCGAAAAGGAATACGTGAATGTTATCAGGCATGTTCCTGTTGAACTGCGGAATTTCACTTCGCTGGAGGAGTTAACGCAGTGGCTTCAGGATGAATATGACCTGACGACAATACGATTTCAACAAGGTGATACGGTAATCGACTGTGATGACTATGCTATCGAGATGCAGCAGAAAGCCCTGACCGACGGTTATATTATATCTTTCGAAATAATCAGCATCGGTGAATATAACGAACTGTTCAGTACTCCCTTACCGGAAGGACAATCACTGCACGCCATCAATCTTTCAATAGTGGGAAACAGTGTTTATTACATAGAACCCCAGACGGGCGAAGTGGTACATGCTGCCTACCTGGACTAGCGAATAAATGATGGAAAGGTCGGATTTCCCAGAAGAATTGGACCGGGTACATAGTATAGGCTTGTTTTGGATTAACCAGTATTGTGGAAGGACAAAATTCAGTTGATTGTAAGATATAAAGACGAGCCCGGAGTCCGGGCAGATAAGGAATTAAAGTCGAGAACAGGTGACGGCAGAAGCGTAACGATAACCGGAGGGCTGGAGAAAATGCTATCGAACCTGAATGTTACCAACCGGTACTATCCGCCGGCAGAATCCGTTATTATACCTGATATTATTACCGAACTTCTGGTAGAAACGCAGGGCGGTGAAGAAGCAATAGACCAATTCAAGAGACAGCTGGATGCCGCAATATTCAACGGGGCTGAAAATTTTGGCGGGATTATCCAGGTTACACCGTTACAGAACGGACTTACATCAATACTAATCATGCTTGAAGCCGGAAGACTCAGTGAGCTGACGATGAGACTTTCAATTATCCCTGGGGTCGAAGTATATAACGACAGCCTGTTTTCGACCTGGGAATCCTGTAAAGACGACGCACCGTCCCGGGAGAAAAGAAACCCGGTCAGGGTTCCCGCCGTTAAGTGTGTAAGAATAAAAGTCGGTTAAAATACATTGAGTATGCCCGAACGCAGAATCAAGTTATTTTCCAAGCCGTGAGGTTATGCCACGCGGCGATTGTGTTAGAAATATATAACTAATTCCTCCCTGGACCTCACTTACACCCTCTTACTGCCTTCCAGCTTTCCCCAACGACTTTGACACCGTAATACAGGCTCACTATAATAAGGTGACGTTAGAAATATATAACAAGGCAGGTGGGTTATGAGAACCAGGAGGATTCTGACAGGTGTTTTCATCACAGCCCTTATCGTTGCCGTCGCTCTTATCGCCGTTAAGTCTTATTACATTGGAATAGCCATTATCGCGGGGATGCTTCTTATTGGTTACCGGGAGATATGGTCGCTTATCACCACCAGAAAGCTGCCGCCCATAGATGAGCGTTTCCGGGAGAACACCGATAAATCGGTGAGAAACGGTTTTATTTTTCTTATACTGGCACTCGGCTACCTGATGATGCCGTTCGCCGCCAGAGTAATTACCGATGCTGAAAGCTCCATTATATTCGGGAGTCTGCTGGTGTCCGGGGGTTTAGTCTACTGCCTTTCATACCTGTATTACGACCGGGTGAAGCCGAAATTAAGCGCGAAACGACTTAGAGTACTGAAAAGTTTTATAATTACCATAGCAGTATCGATAGCCGTATTTATCCTGGGAGCCCTTTTTCACAACCTTATTTTCGCATTCTTCGACGTTGAAGAGCCGGTGTTTTTCGTGCTGGCGGGAGTCCTGGCTCCTCTGGGGGTTGTCGTCGGGATAATCGGCTGCCTGGTGATATTTTTGCAGGGGCTGTTCACCAGACCGGCCTGAAAAACGGTGCTGCAGAAACGACTTCTATATGCAGAACAAGATAAAGGAATTCCGTGCGAAACATAACCTTACTCAGGAGAAGCTTGCCCAGATAGCGGGAGTAAGGAGAGAGACGATAATATTCCTGGAGCAGGGAAAATATAATCCTTCGCTGAGGCTTGCCCACAATATTGCGAGGGCGCTGGAGACGAGCATCGACGACCTGTTTATGTTCGATGATTAACCGGGAATAATACTATTCCGGTTTCCTGGCGGCAATAAACAGCCACTCGAACAGCATGTCGAAGTACCCATGTTTTTCAATGTATTCGTGCAGGTACAGCAGCTCGTTGCGGTACTTTTCAGGCGTGAAGTCCTCGACCGTCCAGGGGCAGGTTATGAGGTGATAAACGATGGCCCCGACATCATAATACCTGGTTAAATTTATCTCGTCCGCTTCGTCTACTACTTCGAATCCTTCTTCAGTCATCCGTTCTTTGAAGACCTTGAGGTTCCAGCTGGACAGTTTCTTTGATTCCACACTTCCCATAATCAGTCCGAGGTTGACGGTGGTCAGTCCGCCTACCTGCTGGGTGATATAGTATCCGCCGGGTCTGAGGATGCGGTAAACCTCACTGCCGGTATAGCCGGTGTGGCGGTTGATTATAACGTCGAAGTAGTCGTCTTCGAACGGCAGATCGCCGAACGGCGGTTCTTTCCCTTCCTCGATCCCGATGACTTTAACTCCCAGCGGTCCGAGTATTTCTTCAGCCCGGATAACGTTGGGAGGGTAGTCTTCCACGGCGTAAGTATGCGCAGGAAGTGGGCGCAGTCTTGAGAGGACTTCGCCGCCGGCGGTACCTATATCAAGGAGTGTGTAAGTACCCTCCAGGTATGGCTGTACCTTGTTTATGTAGTTCCATTTTGTAGGAGCGTCGACCATGCGGCGGGAATCGGTGAGATGGGAGAAGTCCCATCCTCTGAATGATTTTGCATCTTCGACTGCCTGGCTTATAAGGTTTTCAAATTTGTTATCTTTCATTATTACGATAGTATGGGAATCAGTTACACCGTAACGTAGTCCATCAGTTCCGAGACGTCTTCGAGGTTTTCGATGTCGGTGAGAGCGTCAACGGCGTTTTCTATCTGGTTTTTAGTGAGTATCCTCTCGGCGTTGTGCCTGAATTTTCCTGTGATATCATCGTCGGACGGACGGGCTTCGGTACCGGTGGTACCTTTGCGGTGCTGCCTTTCGATGGTGAAGGTCTGACCGCGAGCAACGATTTCAGCCTTGCTGAGGGCGGACAGGGGATCTTTCGCCATCACTTTATCGTAGTCAGGGTGGGGAACGATAGATACTTTAGGCATGAAATTGAGTATATCGGGGTTGTTCATCGTTTCAGGGTCCACCCATTCGACACCGCGTTTTATCCGGTGGCAGGCGACGGATATGTTATAGGGCATATTAAACTGGGCGGAGGAGATGCTGGAGGGTACTTTAGCGACCGGTTTTCCGTCCGCATCCAGCGGTCCCGTCATGCCGCGACCGTATATGGTAATACTCTCGATTTCTTCAGGTTTAATATCATTGGGTTCGATGATGTCATAAACACAGTCAAGTCCCGAATGAAACACGCCGCAGCAGGGGTACGGTTTGTAGTGCAGGCGGAAGTCGAAGCACCAGTCTTTACCTAGGTCCTTGGTTATCTCGTCGGGATACCAGTTCGAGTAGCCGGTAAAGAATGTGAAGCCGCGCTCGGGATTATCCAGCACCGTAAGGTCGCCGGTATATCCCATTTCGGCAAGGAGGACGGCGGTTACCGCGCCGGTACTCTGCCAGCCGGGAACGGCGTATTTTGCCATATAGTTATGCCCGTCAGCGCCCCACCTGCCGTATGATAGGACCATACAGAGGTGACCGGCGATACCGAGGGCGTGATGGGTGGTATCTACGTCCATTCCCATCAGCCGGGCGGCTCCGGCGGCGGCACCGAAATTGGAGTAAGCATTACCGGTATTACCCATCCTGCCCTGCCGCTGCCGTTGAATATCCTCCACGCTGATATTATGCCTGCCGACGGCACGGGCGAGTCTTGCTGAGACTTCGAGTCCGACGGCAGTTGCCAGTATAAGGTCTTTACCCGATACCATGTTCATTTCTGCCATTGCCAGGATGGACGGTAAAACATAGGTGCCGTCATGTCCTCCGGCGATAATATCGCTGTAATCAAGCGTTATCATAAGTTCGCCGTTGGCAAGGGCGGCACTATTACAGGAAACGACGTCATTTGTGCCGATTATGGATGCTTCGGGCGGACCGCCGTAGCGTCGTCCGATTGCGGCGTTCATCTTGCCTTTATCGGTGGTCAGCCCTCCCAGGGCGCAGCCGATATGCTCCATCAGGACGAGTTTCGTTTCGTGGATAATGCGGGGCGGCAGGTCTTCATATTCGGTATCGACGGCGAATTGCGCCAGTCCACGGGTAATCTCACTCATTTCAGTCCTCCGTTTTGTGTTATTTATATAGATTGCCATTCGCCTTCGGCGTTCGCCTGGGCGGACTCGTAATGATATCAATGGCTCTTCCTTTTAAATGAAAAGGAAGAGCCAGAACCTTATAAATTTTATCGTTACCGATGTTAATTTCGAGTATGCACCGGTCCCCGGATACCGGCTTTCGCCGGTATGGTAATTATGGTACCTGTGTACTGTTTAACTGCCGTAAGAAATGGGCGCCATACCCGGGGTTATGAGCTTTTCTACTGCTTCGTCGTTCAGCTCGAGTCCCAATCCCGGTCCGTCGGGCGGGTAAAAATAGCCGTCCTTGAAAACCGGGGGATTCTTCGACAGGTCATCGGTAATCGGAGGATTGGTGGTATCCCACTGGTTGTGAAGCAGCGGTGGACCGAGATTGGCGTGGGCGAACTTGTTCATCCACGGGTCGGCGGCGAGGAAGTGCGCCTGAGCAGCGGCTTCGTAGCCGGAACCTACCATCGAGCCGCAGGTAATTGCCAGGTTAGCCGCTTCGGCGATAGCCGCCCATTTCCTTGACTGATATATACCTCCGGTCCAGACAACCTTGATGCAGGCGCCGTCGGTGGCGTCTTTCTTGATGCATTCAAGAAGTCCCGGAATTTCTATAGCAGATTCATGCGCCCAGACCGGTGTATGAAGCTTTTCGCGCAGTCTCTTCAACCCGTCGTAGTCCCAGGTCGGCACCGGCTGTTCGACTTTATACAGCTTGAATTCTTCTAGCCTGAGGGCAAGGTCGAGGGCTGTCGAGTAGTCTAGACCACCGTTGGCATCGACACCGAGCAGTATTTCGTAGCCGACCGCATCCCTGATTGCTTTGATATTGGCGATATCGTCGAAGACGGTAGTCCCCCATCCCGGACCTACCTTGCAGACGATATTTGTGATTCCGGCATCTACCACCCTTTCAGCAATTTTAGCTCTCTCAAGCGGGGTGCCGTGCGAAATCATCATACCGATACCCAGTTTTTCACAGGCTTTTCCACCGAGGTACTGGTAGACAGGCATATTCAGGGCTTTCCCGACGATGTCGTGCAGCGCGAAGTCGATAATTCCCATCGCTGCTCCGTTGCGGGTAAAAGACCTGAGCATATTGTTAACGATAAGCCCGACATTCATCGGGTCCGCACCTATCAATACCTGTTCCCACTGCTTGATAGCGAGCATGACATTTTCCTGTCCGCAGGTACCGCCGTCAGCGGCACCGATAATCCCTTCGTCGGTATGGATTTTAGCAAGTACGACGTTGGACGGCATACCTCCGCCTTTCCTGGGAATGGTGCAGGGTATAGCTTCTACCTTGGTAATCTTCATCTTTCTCCTCCATAGTTTTCTAATGGTTGATTATCGTCTGCCGGGAGGTCCTCCACCGGGGGCACCGGGAGGTCCGCCGGGGCCGCCGCCGGCAGGAGGTGGAGGAGGCGGCGGGAGTTTTTCCTGACGGGTTTTAAGGAGTTTGTCGATAACAGATATATCATTGCCCGACAGCTCGAAATCTCCGGCAAGGATACTGTCCTCAATTTCCGATATCGCCCTGGCACCGTTGAGCGCCGAAGTGACTTCTGCATTTCTCAACACCCAGGCGATTGCGACCTGGGCTATGCTTCTGCCGTATTTTTCCGCTATCGGCCTGAGTCCGTCCACGAGTTCAAGATTCAGACTTAGTTCAGGCTCGGTGAAGTGCGGATTGTTGCGGCGGAAATCGATATCGTCAAGCTCATCGGCGTTTTTGATAGCACCGGTGAGGATACCCTGCTGGAGGGGGCTGTAAACGATAACGCCCATATTGTGCTTCTTGCAGTACGGGAGTATTTCGCTTTCTATCCGCCGTTCTATCATACTGTAGGGAGGCTCCATGAAGGCAACGGGATGAATCGGCTGAAGCTCATCCATCTGTTCGATGGTGAAATTGGATACACCGATATAACGTACCTTACCTTCCTTGACCAGCTTGCTGCAGGTCTCCCAGCCTTCCAGCATATTTTCGAGCGGGAACGGCCAGTGAACAAGATAGAGGTCTAAAGTCTCCAGCCCCAATCTCTTCAGGCTGGCCTCGCACTGAGCTCTGACGCTGGCTTCGTGAAGTTCGAATGTCGACTTGTTATCCGCGGTCCAAGTCGACCCGCACTTGGTTACAATTATCGGTTTTGTCGATAATTGCCTGATAGCTTTTCCGATTACTTCCTCGGAGTGGCCGCGCCCGTATGCCGGGGCGGTATCTATCCAGTTGATACCTTTATCCATGGCATGATGGATGGTATCGACGGAGGCCTGGTCATCCTGCGGTCCCCAGCTCATTCCGCCATGAACTCCCCCCATCGGCCAGCTTCCGAGTCCGATGACGGAAAGCTCGATATCTGTTGCGCCGAGTCTTCTTTTCCTCATATATACACTCCTTTTCTTTCGGGATACAATCAGACGCCGTATTATTTTTCGGGCGGTCTGTATTCGATGCCGATACGTTCTCTGGCTTCTTCAACAGTGGCGATTTCACGACCGAGAGCGGTGGCGATATCAACCACCATCTTGACCGTGTCCGAAGCGTGTTTTGAAATATCGTTACGATGCGGGTACAGCCAGAACTGGTCCTCCAGACCTACTCTTATCAGTTCGATGCCATAGAGTATTCCGATAGTCGCTACCGGAAGCCAGTTACGTCCTGCCGCGTGCAGGGCAAAGAAAGTGTCTTCGGGAAGAGCTTCCCGGAACATCGAGATGTTATTTATCGTCTGGATATAAGACCAGGGATCGGCGAAAATCTGGTCGTCATTATGCTTACCCATCTGGATAGCCACCCAGTAAGGGCGGTTTTTGGCATGGCCGTTATCGAACAGGACCCTCTTAAACTTGGGGAAAGAAAAGGACTGCATCGAGAACATCGGCTTTATGCCGTGGGATTCCATGAACTCGGTACCTTCCATAGCAGCATCGGTGGACATCACGCACTTGTCGGTAAAGGCTGCTTCAGTCATTATCAGGGCGGACTGTACATCCCTCAGACCTATACCCTTTTCCTCACCGACGTTAAGGTACTCCTGGGTCATCGAAATATAGTCGACATCGCGACTTTTAGAGAGGTCCATCGTCCAGCTATGATGGGCGCTGATGAAATCCACCTCCTCGTATGCGATGTCCATAATTTCGCTGAGGAGTTCGGCGTGTCTCCGGCTGCCGGCGGCCCCGAACATCGGAGGACCGGGATTAGGATCCCTCGGGTGGGTGTGAATTACGGTCGCGCCGGCTTCGACACACTCTATGATGGCTTCAGCCTGGCCCTCGATAGATGTCGGAGGAATACCTTCGATCCCTCTTTCCTCCCACCAGTCCGGCGGGAGCCAGCCGGGTATTGCAGCCTCGATAACGAGTTTCTTGTTCATCGTGGGTATCGGGGGATCGTATAAAACAGGAAAATCTTCTTCCCAGTGAGCTCTGCGGGGTCTCTTGATAATATCTTCAATGGTCTGTTGCATTGACGGTCCTCCTTAGCAAGTTATTGCAGCTACGATTAGCAGACGCAATCTACGTAATACCCGATAACAGGCAGGTAAATATTTATCATATCCGGCCTGAATTGTCTATTTTTTCAACGTCATTCCCGGGGGATCCCGAAAAAACGGTAAAGCCGAAGAACCTCGCTGTTAAGGCCGTACTCCTTGTTGTACTCGGGGTCACGGAAAGGGAATGCGCGGACTCACAATGACCGAAGATTAGATTTCTATTATCTTTCCGGTAATACCACTGGAAACGTTAGATACCAGGAATGTGACTAGATTGGCAATATCCTGGGTAGTGGTGAGTCTTCTCAGCGGCAGTCTTTCAGCCATCTGTTCAGCAACTTTCGGGTCCATCGTTCCGTGAGAGCCGAAGTTGGTCATTACCATACTGGGCATCAGGGCATTGACGTTGATATTGGAAGGACCTGCTTCCATCGAGAGACATTTCGTAAAGGATATTATGGCGGCTTTTGCACCGGCATAGGAACTCGAACCGGGCATACCGTTGAGGGCGATACCGGTGGAGAAGTTAACAATCTTACCGGATTTCTGTTCCATCATTCCGGGGAGAACTGCCTTGGCGCAGTACATCGAGCCGAAGAAATTGACCCTGATGTCCCGCTCCCATTTTTCTTCCGGGGCCTGGATTATAGGTCCTGCCTGCGCTGTCCCTCCGGCTGTGTTTACCAGGATATCGATTCTGCCGAATTCTGCCAGGGCTGCCTTGACCATTTCATTGACGTCAGCCTGATTGGATACATCCAGTTTATAAGTGATACATTTTCTTCCGAGCGCTTTTACTTCATCGGCTGTTTTTTCGGCTCCTTCTATGTCCATATCAGCCGATATGATATCGCATCCTTCCTTCGCCAGGTTTAACGCGATATTTTTTCCCATCCCAATCTGGCTTCCGGTTCCGGTTACCAGAGCCACCTTGCCATTAAGTCCCAGTTCCATGATGTTCTCCTTTCGATTATCTTATACGGATATTTTCGGGTAAAAAGTATTCTACCATATACCAAGAGCAATCACTATATACTTTTATTCTGTTTGCATTTGGTTGTTTGTGATCACCTTACCCCCTGCCCCCTTTCCGGCCAGAATCATTGACGCTAACCGGAAAATTTTCTTGGCCAGAAAGGGGGAGTAAATAAGAGAGAGGGGCGAAGCCCCTCTCTCAAACTCTTTCCCCCTCAAACAATCGTAATACTTCTGCTGGATACGGCAACTGTTTGAGGGGGATAAAGGAGGTGAACCAAAAATCACAACTAAAACCGAGCAGTACTTATAATTTCCCTATACACCGAAAAAGACTGACAATAAAAGGATGACAGTATCATTCGGGAAGTATCCGGTGAAATGTTTATTTATAAATAGACTCCAAGAGTTCTTGACACTCCAGACTCATCAATTCTATACTTGTCGCACAATAAGCAATTATTGTCGTCATAATTACTATGAAGAAGTACCGACTGTTTCTTTTATTATTCAGCTTTTTGTTACTCATATCACTGCTTCCCGCCTGCGGCAGCAAGAGCGTCAGCTTTACTGACCCATACCTTGAAGACCTTATCAGAAGCGCAATAAATAAGCCTGAAGGTATTATCTACCCGTGGGAGCTGGAAGAGATAACGAGCCTGGACGGAAACATAGAGGCGATGGAAGGGGTCGACAGTTCCGCCGGGATGATTATGGACCTTTCCGGCCTGGAATACTGTACCAACCTGGTAATCCTGGACCTGGGCAACAATCAGATAGTAGACCTGACTCCCCTCGAATCTTTGACATCACTCAGTACATTGAAGCTGTCCGGAAACCAGATTAACGACATTACGCCGCTGGCCTCCCTGAATATCCTTGAAACGCTGGATCTCGGCGGCAACCAGATAATGGATATTTCTCCTATCAGTTCACTGACCAACCTGAGTTACCTGGATTTATCTTCAAATATTATAAAAGATATCTCGGCAGTTACGACGTTGACCAATCTTTCTGAACTTAACATAATGCAGAACAAGTTAAATGACATATCACCCCTCGCTAATCTGGATAAACTGGAAACGCTGAACCTTGCCTACAATGAAGTATGGGATATTTCTCCCCTGGCGTCCTGTAAGGGTCTGAAGGACCTTGCCCTGGGTTATATAATTACATCACGCAACTTTTTCAGGATTTCAGAGATACCGGGCAGTTCGAACCAGATCAGAGACCTTACCCCGCTGGCTTCACTTACCGGACTCGAGGTACTGAACCTGAACTCGAATGAAGTCAGCGACCTTTCACCGCTGAGCGGGTTAAACGGCTTAAAGAGTCTTTTCCTGAGCACTAACCTGATTACGGATGTTTCCCCACTCGGCTCGCTGAAAAACCTGGAGGTACTGGATATACGCTCCAACAAGATAAACGATATATCTCCGCTTCTGGGCTGTACCGGTTTAATAGATTTATCCGTTATGATGGGAAATCCCCTGAGTTCAGGGTCTGCCGAAGCCGTGATAGAGGAGCTTAAAGACAGAGACGTTAGGGTAATGAGGTAGGGAGTTATCCCGCCTGTTTTCCGTAAAGACTATTCCACCATTCCCAGAATTCATCGATGCCGGTTACACCGTTTTCCAGCACGGCTTCATATATATGGACGGAGAGGAGAGACCGGCGATAATCCGGGTGGTCCCATAGTTTTTCTTTGATAGCGAGTATTGTTTGACGGCTGTCATCGGTCAGCAAGCTATTCCAGAGTTCACGATTCGGTGAACTCCTTTCAAATTCTTCTTTACGGGCTGTCCAGAGGTCGATTTTCCAGAACTTATCATCATTCCATCCCGGGTCCGAGACACGAAGCCCCCAGTAGTATCCTGCGTCTTCGGGAGTGCGGGGATCACGATAAGAGTCGTTACAGTGGAGACTCCATACCCAGTCGAGTTCAGCCAGCTTTCCGCCCAGTTCCCAGTGTTCCGACCAGTCGGGATTTTCAGCGTAGTGTTCGAAGTCCATATCCCGCCAGGTCATCGTTTTCATAACGAAGGAGCCGACCGGGTGGAATCCTGCCCGGTAGATAATATCGCCTATACCGGATTTTTCGAGGACCTTTTGTCCTTCTTTCCTCAGGGTTTCATCCAGTTCGAAGAGCCTGCTGCGTTCCGTAGCATCTTTCTGCTGCATAGTGCGAAATTGAGTATAAGGCATTGGGAGGATTGAAGCAATAATTAATATAGATTACCGCGGTGTCCGCCTGGGCGGACTCGCAATGACAGAGCTGGTCAGCGTTTTACGATAAGTTTCCTGACAGCCTGGCTGAGACCGTCGATGGTGAGGGGGTACATCGGGAAGAGCTGACCTATTGCCCTGACGGTGGGGTGAATCCAGACGCGTTCTTCGTCCGGATTGAGCCAGACACGGTGGCTGAAGTGCCGCGAGAAACGTTTCAGCCAGTAGATACCCGGCTGCTCGTTGCGCTCGTAGTAGTCTATCGCGCCGTATTTTTCGGTCAGTTCCCAGGTCCCCATCCGGGCGTCGCCTACGATAATCAGCTTGGTTTCAGGGTCGGCTACCTCCAGCAGATGGGCAGTGCTTACGGCGTCGAATCTTTCCATATTCTTATAGACGTTGTCATAAATACAGTTATGGAAGTAGTAATACTGGAAGTCCCTGAAGTGGGTGCTGGAATGAGCTGCCGAGAACAGCAAGCTGCAGGTCTGGGCAAAGGGGTCCATCGAACCGCCTACATCCATCAACAGCAGCACCTTGATGGCGTTTTTCCGGCTGCGTCGCCAGATTAATTCGATGTCACCGAGGTTGTTGGCCGTGGCATGAATCGTTTCATCCAGGTCGAGTTCGTCTTCAGGGCCGGTGCGGGTAAGCTGGCGCAGCCCTTTAAGGGCCAGTTTTATCTGGCGGATATCGAGCGTAAGATCACTGCGGTAGTTTTTGAAGCGCCTTTCAGCCGCAATCTGGATGGCGCCCCTGCCTTTCGATTCACCCCCGATACGGATACCCATCGGGTTGACGCCGGAGTGACCGAAAGGCGACCTGCCGCCCCGGCCTATCCACTTGTCCCCGCCGTCGTGCTGCTCGTCCTGCTCTTCCATCCGCTTGATTAACTCTTCGATTAGTTCACTTAAACCGAGGTCGTCATAGAGTGGAGAGCCTTCCCTGAGGTCGTTCAGCACGTCGTTAAGAGGATTATTCAGCCACTCGAGTATCTTGTCTTCAATATCAGCGGAACCTTCAAGGCCCTGGAAGCATTCCTGGAAGGCGATGTCATAGTGGTCGTAATAGGATTCACTTTTAATGAGTATCGCCCTGGCGAGGTAGTAGAAGTCGGTAAGGTTACCGATATACCCCCTATCAAGCGCTTCCATCAGGGTCATCCACTCGGTAATGGTGACCGGCACTCTTTTCCTGCGGAGCGTATAGAAAAAGTTGGTGAACATTCAGTTACGTCCGCCGGAGAATGCTGTTGCTGGCAATACGGGTAAGGTAGCTCGAAGTGAAGTGTTCGTAGTCGGACTCTTTTTTCAGCAGCGTACCGGCAAAGGGTATTTCCTTCGATATATTCTTGTGGGAAACCTGCCCGATGATAAGGGCGCGAATCCAGTCGATTAACTCGCTGGTGGAAGGTTTCTTCCTGAATTCCTCGACTTCCCTGAGTTCGTAGAATACCTTCATCGCTTCCTTCATAAGGTTGTCCTGGATATCGGGGAAGTGTACCTTGACGATTTCTTCCATCAGTTCTGGAGTGGGGAACTCGATATAGTGGAAGATACACCGCCTCAGGAAAGCGTCGGGAAGCTCTTTTTCAGCATTGCTGGTGATAACGGTGATAGGCCGGTGGACGGCTGCGATAGTCTCATTTGTTTCGGGAATATAGAAACTCATTTCATCGAGTTCGTTAAGCAGGTCGTTGGGGAACTCGATATCGGCCTTGTCTACCTCGTCGATGAGCAGGACGACCTGTTCCGGTGAGGAAAACGCCTGGCCGAGTTTCCCTTTCTTGATATACTGGCTGATATCGGAGACGTCCTTATCGCCGAACCGGCTGTCGTTCAGACGCTGCACTGTATCGTAGATATAGAGACCTTCCTGCGCCTTGGTGGTAGACTTGATATTCCAGACGATAAGCTCCCTGCCGAGGTCATCGGCGATGCTGTGGGCAAGCAGCGTCTTGCCGGTGCCGGGTTCACCCCTTATAAGCAGAGGCCTGCCGAGGGCGATCGATACGTTTACTGCGTTTCTCAGCGGGCCCGATGTCACATAGTTATCCGAACCCCTGAACTGGTCAAAATTATTACTGGACAATAGTATTTACCTCCTGGCTCAGCTTTGCCGGTGTTTTCGCACGCGAGTTTCCGGCGTGAGTTTTAATGGGAAAACAGATTAATGCACAGTAGAATTATACCGTGAAACAGGCGAGTGTTCAAACGACGAGAGTAAAAGTAATCTTATAGAAAAGGTAAGAACCCTTTGCGTTCTTGGTACATGGTAGTTCACGATTTCTGTAACAAGTTTTTCAAGAAAAATACAGCTTCAGTTTTTCTTGGTATTGGTATTTAGTCTAACCTAAGCACCAAGTAAACAGTCAATCACCGCACTCATCTGATAAAACATATCAAAATGCATGTATTCTTTGTGTTTCTAATCTTGCTAATCAGGTACGTGTATATCTCAAAACTAAGTCTCTCAGGGAAAAATATTCTTTACGCTCATCGGCGAGCTGAATTGCGAATATTTCTTCAAAACTCGTATCGGCTAAGTACTCGTTCGACTCAACTAATCTCATCGCCGCGTCTTGAACTGTATCGCCTCCAGCGAAACCTATTACTTGTATATTCTCAATGTCCGGTTCGGGACTATTACTATTAGGTTGGAACGTTGAGCCTTCGGTCGTAAGGAAAATATATTCTGCCATTATACCCTCCTGTACTTTCCTCTTCCCAGAAATTCTAAATAATCACTGTCCCTCAATATCTGCAGTTGTTGTCTGATCTTGTCTCTTATGTGAAGATTATGTGGATGCTTTCTTTTCAATTCGTTTTCGAAATCATAAACTTCACTTAGTTTGAATTCTTTCTTTCCGAGCTTTTCAATGCAATTCATAATGTCTATTATCCAACCTCGCTCCTTGACCTTCGGTTCTTCTTTTAAAAATAGTGTTTTTTGCCATCCTTCTAGTACAGCCTTATGTGGTAATATCATGCTATCCTTAACGTAAAATATTCTCCCCGTTTTTGGGATATTACCCAACATAATATTACATCCAACCCAACCAGCCCTGCGTGCAGTCTCAGAAAGGGGTTTACGTTTTTCTATTATCTGAGGGACGAAGAAGTACTTCGGAATGACGTAGAAATTTAAGACTTCATAATTTTGGGGATTGTAAGATAATAAGAACAAATTAGGATTAAGATTACTTTTTAGTCGTTCGATTACTGTCTTAAAAGCTCCATCTACAATCTTGTTGCTAAAACTCCTTGCCTTACTCTTGAGTTCGTAATCTTCTTTACAAATGGGACAGTAGAAGTCAGAAACAGGATAATTATTCTCATATCTGTTGATATTTGCGCCACAAGACGGACAAAAAACTTCGTTGTTAACCCAATCCTCAGTTAATATCCTGATTTTCTGAGAAGGGCTTTTGTATCCCGCTGTTAAATCTTTATTGAGAAGAAGACGCATGATTATTGTCACTCTAGCATAAATGCTATGTTTATTAACCAATGAATATTTCGACTTTGGATTCGCCGGCCATTTCATTGAGTTCGCCGGTAAACGCGGTCCAGTCGAAGTCGGACTTGCGGCGGTACTGGTAGTTCAGGCTTACACGGTCATCGAGTACCGACATTGTATTTAACCGGAGGCCTCCGAGTCTGGAGTTGAGGAAGGCTGTCAGCCTGGACTCGAGTTCGGGGAAGGAAGCCTGGTCGAGTGAAATCACAAGGTTGCCTCTGCCGAAGAGGTTGAACCTGTTACGCGTCAGCCACTGGACTAAAAGAACGATAAACACCAGAACAAAAAGTATGATTGTCACCAGGTAGTTGCTGGTTGCCGCGCCGATAGACGAGGCGATAAGCAGCAGCAGAAAACCTATCTCAGCCGGGTCTTTTATCGGAGTCCTAAAACGGACAAAGGATAGAGCGCCGAGAAGCCCCAGGGACAGCGGTATCGAGACCTGGATGCCGAGGAACAGGGTGGTGATAGCTGGTCCTCCTATCAGAAAGGTACGGTGTACGCCGGCGCCGATATACCTCGATCCATAGAAAAACTGGTACATCAGGTAGGCGACGATGGAAGCCAGCAGGGAAAAACCGATGGCTACAACGGCTTCCGGTATCGTGATAGGGGTATGCAGACTCTCGAAAAAAGCACCAAATTCATCAAACACTTGCTTATACCTCCTGTTTATAGTTCAAGTATTTTACCCGATGGCGAAAACCTTGCCACGGTGCCGGGATCCAGTAAATGCGATTCTATACAGTTAGAGTACTTCGAAAACCGACTCCAGTCGGTATCCAGCAGCTTCATCTTCCTGAGAGTAATGGGGAGTTCAATCGACGGTCCTTTGACCTCGACAACGCCGCCTTCGAGCCTCAATTCCCGTTCGCGGTAGCCCAGGTCGAGAGCGATTATCGTCGAGCTTATACCGGAATCGAGAGACACGCGGATACCGGTCAGCATTTCATTAAACCGGTAACGATGATAGGAAATCTTGATTACAGTACGCAGCGGTAATTCGGGGAAATAGCCGAAGCCGGCTATCGTATTATCGAGTACGGTCTTCGGTACTATACCGCGATGCAGCTCGGATAAGGCTATTTTCGTTACGGGGACAACTATCCTCTCACGCTGTTTACTGCTGGCGAATCCGTGCCGGGTCTTGAGCTCAAGAAACACCGGTATGGTATCACCCTCTATACTTTCCTCGTCATACCAGCGTATCCTGACCTTGTCTTTATTAAAGTCACCCGCTGCCGAGCGGTTGTACTGGTCTAGGTCGATAGTATCGAAATACAAGCTGTGCACGGTACTTTCCGGGTACTCTCTGTCGGGACGGCAGAACTGCCTGAGGAGAGAGTAAGCGAAACCGATTTTTTCAGGCAGAATGAAGAATTTTCTTTCGAAGCGCTCAGGCGGTGAATCTTCAGGCTTTGAAACGGGAGCCTCTTTACTCTTTCCGAGCAGTCTGTTCAGCATTAAAATCCTCCGGCGCAGATTCCCGTGGTGACACCGTTACCGGTGCCTTCTCGACCGTGACTGGGGCGGGTACCGTTAAGCTGGTCTCTGACCGACTTATACCGTTCGACAACGAAAGGTTTTAGACCGAGAGCGTTAGGCCCGAATCCTTTTTGCCCGGGTCTCTGGACAGAGCCGATCGGACCGAAGAGAGACCGCTTTAGCTGGGTAAACTCGTCCTCATCCAGGCAGGAACCGATATACGTAAGGTCTGCGTCATCCAGCTCAAGGCTGAACAGTTCCCAGATGTTAGTAATATTGAAACGCTTTCTGATACAGCTCATTTCGAGTGGATTGGGGAATGGCATCTGGGGTACGGCTCCACCTGCCTGCCAGCCTAAGAACGGATCGGGAGGTCTGAGGTCTTCGTCAAGACATCGGATACAGTCTTCGGTGGTGTAGAATTTCTCCGTATCGGCTTCCGCATACGGCCGTATCAGTTCGGCGGCTTCGTCAATCCGGGCGAGCATTATCTCCGGTTTGAAGTAGGTCTCATTGAACTCCTGTACATATTCGCGGTATTTTTCAAGATAGGGAGGATAAGACAGCAGCCGGTTCACCAGCGGAAACCTGTCCATACGGGTACTGGTCGGTTCGTCGATATAATAATTTATCAATCCTTTTTTATCTATTCCACAGTTAAAGGTACCGAAGGCCATATTCAGGTCCCAGGGGATAATGGTAAATACGCCGTCTACCTCGTAAAGGTAGTTATTGTGTCCGACCCCGATATAGTTATCGAGGTGAAGGATGACGGCGGAGACGGCAAAGTAGCGTAGTACCTCATCTACATCCAGCACCTTTTCTATCTCTTCCGGAAATGTTGCATCAGGTTCGTTATTCAGTACGTCCAGGAAGCGGAACAGGGCGGTATAGTCGGCACTGTTTTCATTAGTCTTCAACCCTATCGCTTCAACAAGAGTTTCGGGCTGGCGTATGGGTGGCAGCCCCCGGGCCATATTCCCCTCGGGTTGTTCGATTTCCTCATAAACTGCGACCAGGTCTTCCTGCCCCATCGCTCGAAGTAAGTCAAGGAGCGGAGCGCCACCAATGTTTATGTACAGTACCGGGTCATGATGTTCCTGCTCGACGGCGAAAGGACCCGTGTTGATATTCCGGTAGGCGTCTTCCTCCGTCCAGTCCAGCCTGGCTGCTACCAGTTCGGGCTTGTAGAGATTTCCCGTAGGGTTGTCGAAATGACGGTCGAGGAAAGATGCATCAACGACTTCCGCCATCGTATAGACACCAAGATGGGTGTCATTCACCCAGACATCGACGAAACTGGCCCGCGGAGTCGGGAGGTCCATCTTGTCGAACAGTTCGTAGGCAATTACCTCGCGAATAAGAGTGGGGTCGCTCCACCCGTTATTCAGAAAGACCTTCTTTACTCCGTGGAACGTACGAGCACGATTGAATATATTAAAGTCGACGGCCAGCGGGAGCCGGGGGCTGTCGAATCCTACAGCCTGACCGAGGGAGGAGTTCCCCTTGGGTCTTACTCCCACGTCGGGTATCAGTTCGCCATCATACCAGAAATCAGCACGGACATACTGTTCTTCGAAAGCATGGGTTAAGGAAAAATCCCAGTCTTCGGGACTCATAACGATTCTAAGTTCAGCCACTTTATCCCTGTAAAAAGGGTTAGTGTCTTGAGAGGATACTTCACTCGGCCAGGCACCGGCACATCCTGTCTGGAATATTAATATGATAATTATAGCTATGAGTCCCGGAATGATAAGTCCGGGTCCCGTTCGGAAATACTTCCCTCTCATTTACTATCCTTATCGATTTCAGGAAAACATGGAAACCGGGATTAATTTTCATAGTATATCATATTCTTAATCTAAAGCAGAAAGGGGTGAGTCTCAGTAGTGAGAGTAAACGGGACCAAAATGATTCACGAAATAAACGGGTCGCCGGGTTTTCTCTCCGGTCTACGAAGTATCCTTCTGAACAGACGGAAGAGTACGTTAGCGTGTTCGGTTTCCCACTCCTTCAGCCTCGATTCGCCGTAACGGGCATTGACGTACAGTTCGGTGATATCATCCACCTGTTCATCGACACCGGGCACGGTCGCGTCCAGCCGTCCGGCGTATTCATAGGGAGTTTCATAGGAGCGGTGACCCAGTCCCGCTTCTCCGGTTTCCTCCAGGATGTGGCGGTAGATTTCACGAATATCCATATTATCGGGATAGCCGGTTTCAGCACGGCCTATCGATGAAATCCCTCTTCTGAGCCGTCTGATCCGGCTGCCGAACCAGCTTTCGAAAAGCCTGCTGAAAAACAGGCGAATGTCAGAGGTAAACCCGAACCAGCTCCACAAGGATTCGCTGAATTCTTCAACACCGGAATCAACCCCCTTTGACTGAAAACGCCTGGCAGCTTTGTAGAGAAGGAAGAGTACGAACAGGACGAGAAGTACAAAGACCACCCACTTGATTATTATCATATAGTCGAAACCGTTAGTTGGCGCAGGCGGTGTTTGTTCAAATCCCTCGATTTCATCGAATCCCGGGAACTTAAAATTCTCGAAGGACGTTTTGGAGCGTAGCAGGTTAACGAAAAAGGTCATTATATACCATATAACCTCGATTATGTACGAGAGAGGTATAAATATATATTCGAGAGCGTAATTAAGGTAATACACGGCATTGCCGAATGCGCTGGTAATATTACGGATAAGTTCCGGGGAAAGCAGGCTGGCAATTCCGAAACCGAGCAGCACCATTCCTCCTATTACCGTAAAAAGTATGGTGAGCCACCTGCGGCTGGAGAGAGGTGTCGATTTCTCACGGATGAGTTTCTGGCGGATGTTCAGGAAGTTTCCCAGCGCCAGCGAGGCGAGTCCGAAGAAGAAAAACCCGGCTATATACAGACCGGCAAGGGAAATCAGGCTTTTAGATGAACCCAGGCCAGCGGCCCATATGATTATCAGCAGGATAACAGCGATGAGGCCGAAAAGAAATGAACGGTAAACGTCAGTGGTGAAAGTCGACGAACTGCCGATATTCATACCGCGCCAGCACAGATATACCGAAGCGGTTACCGCGGGAACAACGGGATGGAGGGTAGTGAAGCTGTCGACTGCGACCTGTGACATATACTTCAGCCATTCGCTGCTGAAGGGTACCATTCCGTCCCCATACTCAATGTCTATGACTATTCCGATAACCAGAATAATCAATGCCAGCTTCCCCCATTTCATAAGCCGCCCGGGAGAAGGGATGAACCTGGTAATGGCAAAGGAAATAATAATGAGAGCAAGCAGCGAGTAAATATTCAGAGGAGTTTTGTCCCACGGAAATGTATCGAGTTCCCGCGACCAGATAAACCAGGGGTAAACCCAGAACACCTCCATTAGCATGACGGAAAGAGGAGAGATGATATTTCCCACCACATCGAATCCGACCTTTTTTTTCAGGGCGACTTCCAAATCAGCTTCCTCTCATAGATATTGACTCTATTTCTCTCCAGGATATATCATCGCTGACATTAAACACGGAGAGACCATCCCCGGTCGAAGACGGCGTATTCCCACCGATAGTAACAAGGACGACTTTACGTCCGCCGCGCCTCATACTATATAAAGTCGATAACAGTTCATCGGTAACAAATGCGGATATTACCAGTATGGTGCTTCCCCAGGGCAGGTTCCGGCTTTCATTCTGAATAAGTCTTGTCATGGGCATCGATTCGAAGGCGGTAACCTGGGCCAGAGCATCAAGGATATGCATCATCTGGTTAGTGTGCTGACCGGGGGGTATTCTCATAGGTTCGTCGGGAAAACGTTTCCTCTGGTTGACATACAGGCCGGTCCTGTAGCCGGCGGCAACGGTGTAGTTGGCAATGGACGCCGCAGTTACAACAGCCAGTTCCAGGAGTTCAGGCACGCTGCCGAAGACGGAAAGTTTCGCGGTACGCACGTCAAGAAATAACGCAATATCTGTGGTGGTGGTGAGTTCGAATATCTTTGTCTGCAGTTTTCGGGTACGGGCGGTCGCTTTCCAGTGGATGCGTTTCAGACTGTCTCCGAATTGATAGTCCCTGATACCCATTGTCAGGACAGGGTCCTCGAAGATATGGCTGCTCGTCCTGATATCTCCGAAAAGCTGGCGTGAAGGGATTCCAAGTTGCTCCAGCGGCACCATCTTCGGATAAACAATGAGATAGTGCTGTTTCATTATATGAGATTCCCGACTGAAAATTCCGAAAAGGTCGCCGGAGCGTATGAGGGTAGGGCCGAACGCGAAAATACCCCGGCGGTCGCAGGTTACCGGATAGCGCCGGGTTATTCTGTTGTACCAGCCGAGAGAGATATTATGGCTGAGATTCGCGCGGTTCTCCCTGTTATACCAGCCGTAAGTCATAAAATTTTCATCGATATTTTCACTTTCCTTCTGGCCTGACCGGGGGGAGTTTTCCGTGATAATGGTCAGATCCGCCGGGACTTCCTCTTCTAGCTGGAACCACGGAAGAGGGAGGGGTTTCCTGTTGGCCACTGAAATTTCAAGGTATATTTTATCTCCGAAAAATGCTCTTTCGGAACTTAATTTTCTCCGGAATTCGATACGCGAAAGGCAGTACCTGTCCCATATTCTGGCAACGCTGCCGGTCAGGAAAAAGAGAAGGGAGACCAGCAGGAGGGGTATCTGGTGGATGAACAGACTTAATATAAGCAGTGCTACCGAAAACATAAGCCAGTAGTTGCCGACAAGGAGGCTGAAAGACTTTTTACTGACTCTACGAACGGAGGACGCTTCGTCTATTTTAAGCGCGATTTCATTCTGGATCACGCTTTCAGTAGATAAGTTGATATCGGACATTTTTTATGTTTCTCTAGTGGCGCTTTCTTCTTCAGTAGGTACGAATACCGAGTTGATGATTCGCTGAAGAGTCTCTCCGGCGGTCTGCCCCCGGAGGTGACTTTCCATCCGGGAAATAATCCGGTGCCCCAGAACGGCAGGGGCAAGATACTTGATATCATCGGGGATGACAAAGCCCCTTCCTCTCAGGGCTGCCAGTGCCTGGGAAGCCCGGTAGACGGCAAGCATTGCTCTGGGACTTGCTCCGAGCTGAACAGAATCCTGTTCACGGGTAGCATGGATAAGCCGGATTATATAATCTTCGATGTCGGTATTTACATGAACGTCCCGGCAGGCTGTCTGCATCTCCATCAGTTCACTGGCCGATATTACGGGGGTCAGGTCTTCAAGCGGGTCATCCTTACGAAAACGGTCGAGTATGATTCGGTCGTCGTCCCGGGTCGGATACCCCATTTTTACGTTCATCAGGAACCTGTCGAGCTGGGCTTCGGGGAGGGGAAAAGTCCCTTCGAGTTCGATCGGGTTCTGGGTTGCAATGACCATAAAGGGGCGGGGCAGGAGTTTTGTTTCGCCTTCGGCGGTGACCTGGTGTTCCTGCATAGCTTCCAGGAGCGAGGACTGAGTCCTCGGCGTGGCCCGGTTTATTTCGTCTACCAGAACGAGCTGGGCTATTATCGGTCCGGGCCGGAAATCGAACTCTGAGGTCTTCTGGTTAAAGATATAGCTGCCGGTAACATCGGACGGCAGGAGGTCGGGAGTGCACTGGATACGCTTGAAGTCACAGTCCAGTGATTTAGCGAGAGATTTGGCAAGCACCGTCTTGCCGATACCGGGCACGTCTTCCAGAAGGATATGCCCTTCACAGAGGAGGGCGGTGATGGAAAGTTCGACAACGTCGCTTTTACCAACGACGACTTTTTCAACGTTTTCCCTGACTTTTATACCGAGTTCCCTGATTTTTTCAACCGTATTGTCATCCATAATCCGCTACTTTCATGCTTTTTGCACCGATTATAACAGCTATAATCGGGTATCTCTACAGTTTAATAAAAAATTAATATTTCAGCTAAGATATTTACGGCTGAAAAAAGGAGTTAAGAGAGAATGATGCTGATGAAGCGGGAATATTTGATTGAGTTTATAGAGATTGCTACGTCGCGCGCCACGGCGGACTCCTCGCAATGACATAAAGAAGGCGTATTATTGTCAGTTAATACTGGACATTTTTTATTATCCTCACCCCCTGTATCCCCCTCTCACGCAGTACCCTGATTAAGCAGTAAAGATTAGTTTGCGTGAAAGGGGGAAAGTATTTTTGAGAGGGGGCTTTGCCCCCTCTCATTTTAACTCCCCTCTCCAGCTAGAAAAGACTAACAACAATTATCAATGGTTCTGGCTGGAGAGGGGTCAGGCCTGCCCGCCGTACGAGACTTCGGCAGGCGGGGGTGAGGTAAATATCGCCAACCAAATGTAAACACAACATTAAAATATAGCACTTGACTTAATTAAGGTAAGATTATAGTATTCGGTAATATCACCAACATCGCAGTCGCAGGCTGTCCTTAGCGGACGTACAAAAGCCTGAATTGCATATCATACATCCCTAACTATCAATTAAATTATCTTGTGGTGGAAACGAAAGGAGGCATCGATGATTGCGCAGGAAAAGCTGGTTAAAATAGTCGGCAAAGCTAACGTAATCGGCGACCGGGAAGTACTCGACTCATATTCCTGTGACATGAGTTTTGTGAGTCCGATAAGACCGGAATGCGTGGTAAAACCCAGGAATACCGGAGACGTAGAAAAAATAGTACAGATAGCAAGAGAGACCCTGACGCCGCTGGTACCGGTCAGTTCGGGTCCTCCTCATTTCAGGGGAGATACCATACCCGGTACCGGGGGTGCGGTCGTAGTCGACCTCAGCGGAATGAAAGAGATAATAAGAGTCGATCGCGAAAACCGCGTGGCGATGTTCGAGCCCGGTGTTAGCTTCGGTGAACTGATACCGGCGGTAACAAAGGAAGGACTCAGGCTTAACATGCCACTGCTGCCGCGAAAGACCAAATCCGTTACAGCAAGCATGCTGGAGCGGGAACCGGTGGTGATGCCGCAGTATCACTGGGATATTGCCGACCCGATGAACTGCGTGGAGATTTATTTCGGCACCGGGGCGATGTTCCGGACCGGAGCCGCCGCCGGACCGGGAAATATCGAGGAGCAGTGGGCGGCGGGAGGGGCGCAGGTGGAAGCTGCCGGTCCCTCATCGAACTCATGGTACCGGATTATCCAGGGTTCGCAGGGTACGATGGGCATCGTTACCTGGTCTTCGGCAAGGTGTGAGATACTGCCGAAATATGAAGAAGCGTTCCTGGTCGGGACTCCAGACTTAGACCGGGCGCTGGATATGATGCACTGGCTGGTACGACTGAGAATAGCGAACGAATGCTTTACGCTTAACAGCGTCGACCTTGCAGCAATCACGGCAAAGAAATGGCCTGCTGACTACCAGACCATCAAAGAGGAATTACCGTCATGGGTAGTATTCTACAACCTGGCGGGGTACGACTATCTGCCGGAAGAGAGGGTAAAAGGCAGGATAGAAGATGCCGGGGAAGTAGCCCAGAAGCTGCAGCTTGAGCCGGCGGAGACAATCGGCAGCGTTTCGGCACATGAACTGCTGAAACTGGTAAAGGGGCCTTCGAAAGAACCTTACTGGAAACTGCGTTACAAGGGCGGATGCCAGGATATTATGTTCCTGACGATAAACGAAAGGCTGCCGGAGCTTGTCGATACTATGTATGCGATAGCTGACTATTCCGGTTATCCGGCAACGGATATCGGAGTTTACATTCAACCGCTGGTGCAGGGTTCCAATACTCACTGCGAGGTCAATCTTTTCTACGACCCGGATAATGCAAGGGAATCGGAGAAGATAAGAGGCCTGACCGAAAAAGTGACAAAGGAACTGATGTCCAGGGGGGCTTTCTTCTCCAGACCGTACGGAGAGGAAACGAGCATGATTATGAACAGGGACGCGGCTACCGTGACGACTCTGAAAAAAGTCAAGAACATACTGGACCCCGACAACATAATGAATCCGGGGAAACTCTGTTTTTAAGCACCTGAATTTCAGAGGACTGCAGTAAAGGAGGAAACCAGATGGCACTCGAAGATGTAAGAAAAGAGATGGAAACGTGCCGACGCTGTTCGGCCTGTAAGTTTATTCCCCTGGAAAAAGTCGGAGGGTACGAGAATACGTACGTTTGTCCCAGTATCGCCAGGTATGATTTTCATACCTATTCCGCCGGCGGAAGAATGGTGTTCGGTGTAGCCCTGCTGGAAGACAGGGTGGATTATTCGGACAAGCTGCTGGAGGTTGTTTACAACTGCCAGATGTGCGGCGCCTGCGACGTATCCTGTAAATATGCAATGGATATGGAAGTGATGGAGCCGATATACGAGATGCGGTTCAGGTGTGTCGAAGAAGGGCATACCAATCCGGCACTCGATAAGGTTATAAATATGCTGCGTAAGCAGAATACGATGGTCCCGGGAACGCAGGTAAAACGCGGTGAATGGGCGAAAGACCTGGATATTAAAGATGCGACCGAAGAGCAGGTTAAGGTCCTTTATCACGTCGGTTGCCGTACCAGCTACGACAGGGATTTATGGAAGGTAGCGCGAGCTGCGGTATCGTTACTGAAGAAAGCCGGTGTGGATGTCGGTATTGCCGGAGCGAATGAGGTCTGCTGCGGCGGACGCGCTTACCAGATGGGATACAAGGAAGATTTCCTTAACCAGGCAGAGAAGAACCTGGAGATGTTCAAAAAATCAGGCGCAGAAACAGTAGTAACAAGCTGTGCCGACGGCTACCAGGCATTCAAAGTGCTATACGAGAAGTGCGGAATGAAACCCGATGTTGAGGTGCTGCATATAACGCAATACCTGGACAGACTGATAAAAGAAGGTAAACTCAAACCGAAGAAGAAGGTGGATATGAGGGTAACATACCACGATCCCTGTTATCTGGGGAGACTCGGAGAGCCGTTCATACCCTGGGAGGGAAAAGAGATCCCCGGTCATGTCAGGCTTTTCGATCCGCCGAGGGAGTTTATGCGGGGCACATACGGCGTTTACGAACCGCCGCGGGATGTCCTGAAGAGTATCCCCGGCCTTCGGCTGGTCGAGATGGACAGGATAAAGGAATATGCCTGGTGCTGCGGTTCCGGCGGCGGCGTGGAGACTTCCAATCCCGAGTATGCCGCATGGACGGCGAATGAAAGGATAGAGGAAGCGGAATCGACCGGAGCGGAAGCGCTGGTTACGGCCTGCCCGTGGTGCGAAAAGGCTTTCAACGATTCGCTAAAATCAAGCGGCAGCAGCCTGAAAGTATACGATATAGTCGAATTACTGGATAAGGCAGTCTAGAAGGAGGATATGAATAATGGCTCTGAACAGAGATTTTTATAAAGCTGTAGAAGACGTAATAGGACCGGAATTCATCTCCGACGACCCGGTGGTGACGGAATCGTATTCCTTCCCGATAAGGGCTGCCACCGCACCTCCGAAGGGTGAATACCAGCCAAGGTACGAAGCGATTACCCTTCCCGGCAGTACCAAAGACGTACAGGCGATAGTCAAGCTCTGCAATAAATACGGCGTTCAGTTCAAAGCAGCCAGTACCGGCTGGCTGTACAGCGACCCGACTTACCCGAACTGTATCAGGATAGACCTGCGGCGAATGAACAGGATACTGGAGATTAACGAGAAGAATATGTACGCGGTAGTCGAACCGTATGTCATTTACGCCCAGCTGCAGGCTGAGTTAATGAAGAGGGGACTGAACTGCAACGTTACCGCCGCAGGGGCGAACTGCTCAGCTCTACCGCTGGCGGCACACGTTAACCTGGGTCATCTCAGCCAGAGCGGCAGTTACGGCGAGAGAAACCAGCTCGCTCTCGAATGGGTAACCGGAGACGGCGAGATAGTCCGGATGGGCTCGCTCGGTTCCTGCGACGAATGGTTCTGCGGCGACGGCCCCGGCCCTTCTCTGAGGGGGATTATCAGAGGTAATACGGTACCGCTGGGAGGGCTGGGTGTTTTCACCGCGGCAGCACAGAAAATTTACCACTGGACCGGACCGGCCAACTTTAATATCGAAGGCGTCTGCCCGAAATATTCTCCGCGGGAAATACCACCCAACTTTATGATAAAGTACCTTTCCTTCAAGGGCGTGGATGTCATGGTGGAGGCTGTCAGGAAGATAGGTGAAAGTGAAATTGCTTTCGAGCTTATGGGATTTAATACCGCAATGATGGCTTCGAACCTGGGTACCGATAACGAAGAAGACATGATGTACGCGAAGAAATTCGGCGAACAGGTGCAGGGTCCCGGTTTTATGATTCTTATCTCCGGTACTTCAGCTAATGATTTCGAGCATAAAAAGAAGGTACTGGACATCATCATCGAAGAAACCGATGCCTGGTCACTGGAGGATGTCGAAGCCCCGGAACTTGCCGCCGGATATATATGGCGCTATATCAGAGAGACCGGCGCCATCAGAGAAACGTCAAGGGCGACCGGTTGGGGCGGCGGCACCGTCGGCGGTACAGACGTCTTTCCGCTGATGACACGGTACATCACGTACACGGTCGACCTGAAACAGGAACTGATCGATAACGGTATGGTCCTGGATGATGCGCTGTACCCGTTCGTCCAGGCGATAGAACACAGTCATACCGGGCACGGGGAGATTCTCATCCGGTACGCGCCGAGCAGCATGGAGCAGATAGAGAGTATCCAGGGATTCCTGAATAAGGCGGCTAATAAACGGGCTATCGAAGGCAGGTTCGGCGTCCCGCAACACGTCTGGAGCGACGAACTGCATGACATGTACGGGCCCGAAACGCTGAACTATCACAAGCTGCTGAGAAAGGTAAAGAAGACTTTCGACCCGAACGGGGCTTCGGAATCAACTAACTATATAACCGCAAAAGATACCGATTAGCAGGAGGAAATAATGGACCTTGGACTAAAAGGGAAAACAGCTATCGTTACGGGTGCCGGCAGCCCGATAGGTTTCGGCAGGGCGATATCACTTACGCTGGCAAAGGAAGGCTGTAATATTATAGTCAACGATATCGATTCGGCCAGTGCCGATGAAACGGTAGGGGAAGTAAAAAAACTCGGTTGTAAAGCGATTGCTGTAATTGCCGATATTACGAAGAGCGACCAGGTAAAAGAGATGGTTAAGAAAGCGCTCGACGAGTTTGTCAGGATAGATATCCTGGTGAATAATGCTGGTGGATGCACACCCCCCAAGCCGTTCATGGATATGACAGAAAAGGAATGGGAATTCGATATCAATGTCAACCTGATGGGAGTTTTGCACTGCACGCGTGCCGTCCTGCCGGGGATGATAGAGCAGAAATACGGTAAGGTGATAAGCCTGATATCCGGAGCGGGACTTAACGGCGGTGCGATGACCGCGGTGTATTCTGCCGCCAAGGGAGGAATATATTCGTTTTCGATGGCGATTGCCAAGGAAATGGCACCCCACGGAATAAATGTTAACTGCGTATCTCCGGGTCCGGCAATCACCGGTTTCGCCAGGAACGCACCTCCGGGAATGCTGGAGGAGTTTGCCAAGTCCATACCAATCGGCCGACTGACCGAACAGCAGGACGTCGCTAATGCGGTGGCTTTCCTGGCTTCTGATATATCGGTCGATGTCGTCGGGCAGGCACTGATAGTTACTGGTAATGTCTCAGCTTAACGGTAGTGTGAAGGTGTTGGTGGAAAACGTTCACCCTTCGACAGGCTCAGGGTGAACGTATCGGGAGAAAGACTGGAAGATAGAAGTAAATAATGAGTCGTTCGTGGTGAGTCTGTCGACCCATGAACGACTCCTATAACTTAACCGTGATATTTACTTCAAAACAGGAGAGAATGATGGCTAAGAGAAAGTACGAGAAATATTTCATACTGAAACCTCCTGAACCGCCACCGGGTGCGGAAAGACCACCTTCGGACCTTGACAGGATGGAGACGCCAAAGCTCCACCACTTCATGGGACTGAGCGATCGGGTGGTGGACGGCGCGATGATGGTGAATTTTTCCTGGATGTACGCGGCTGAAGACCCCGGCAGGATGGAAGCCCACGTTCACCCGTACCCGGAGATAATCGGTTTCATAGGATACAATCCCGAGCACCCGGAAGACCTGGGGGCGGAAGCTGAGATATGGATGGACGACGAGCAGTACATCATCCACAGCAGTTTCATGGTGTACATACCGAAAGGGCTGAAACACTGCCCGCTGGTAGTTAGAGATATTAAAAAACCGGTGCTGCATTTCGACATGCAGCTTACCACAGGCGATTTCCGGGCAGCGCCGACACGTAAGGAGAAGTAAGACCTGAAGGAGAAAGGCTATTATGCTGAGAGAGACAATGATATCTCATCTTGTTAAACCCGAAGACCTGCAACATCATGGCACTCTTTTTGCCGGTCAAATGGCAAAATGGTTCGTGGAAGCCTGTTTCGTAGCGGCAACCAGACTGCATGGAAGACCGAAGGACATAGTCTGCGTGCAGGTACATAATCTACATTTTGCGAAACCCGCTAATAACGGCGATATAATCGAAATCAGGTCCAATGTAGCCTTCACCGGAAGTACGAGTATCACGGTTCATGGAGAAGTATTTATCAATGAAGATGAAACCCCTGCCATTTCTGGGTTTGTCACATATGTTACGGTGGATTCAGATGGAAAACCCTATAAACACGGCCTGTCATTACCAGCGGAATATATAGAACGAAACAGGAAAATATATAACGAAGCGAAGAAAATCAGGGGAATTAAGGTCGACGCCGACACGTAAAGAGTAAGATATACAGTCCTGGATGAACCAGGACTGTATATTGATATTAACGAATCAGGAGGAGTTATAGATGATTCTGCAGGACAAGGTGGCAGTTATTACCGGAGGGGCCCGGGGAATGGGAGGGGCGATTGCCCGGAAATATGCGGATGAGGGATGCGATTTGGTAATCGTGGATGTTCTTGATGACACAGCGGAAAAAACGGTTGCCGATATCAAAGCTAAGGGGAGAAAAGCGATATACGTTCACTGTGATGTTACCAGCAGCAAACAGGTCAACGAAATGGTGGTCAAAGCCATCCAGGAATTCGGGAAAATAGATATACTGACAAACTGTGCCGGAGTGGGCACCAATCCCACACCTTTCGAGAATACCACCGAAGAAGAGTGGGACAGGGTAATGAATATCAACTGCAAGGGCACTTTCCTAACCATCCTGGCAGTAGCTCCGTATATGAAAAAACAGAAGTCGGGGAAGATAATAAATATAGTATCGGTGGCAGCTTTTGAGACCGGCGCTATGAATGTTCATTATCATGCTTCCAAGGCTGCACAGGCTTCGGTGACTCGGTCGGCGGCGGCAGACCTTGCCCCGTACAACGTCTGCGTGAATATGATACACCCGGGGATGATTCTGACGGATATGTCGGCCGTGTTTTCCGGCCCCGGAGTGAAGGACGTGGAAGCCCATCAGAGAGGGATGGCGGAGACAATGGTACCGCTAAAGCGAATGGGAACTACCGAGGATATCGCCAGGGCGGCGCTGTTCCTGGCTTCAAAGGAGTCGGATTATATTACCGGCGACAGCCTGTGCGTGAGCGGCGGTTCCGGGCTGCTGATGAAGACTCCGTAGGCGATTATCAAGGAGGAAACAGATGCCCGAGGATAAGTTCACCCGAATATACCGATGGGAGATTTCCCGTTAATTTCAAGCATATGACAAAGCCTATACTTATTATTAACATAACGTTATCACCAGAATATATCAAAAAGACATAACGATAACTATTCTATCTGCTGGTATCGCGTCTCGGAAACACCTTGAATCATCTGCTCATCCTTCGACAAGCTCAGGACGAGCGGTATCATGCTATCCTGTCCGCTCATGGTGAGTTTATCGAACCACGAGCGGACCTGGCAGAACATATATGGCTTATCAAGAGAACTTGTGAGACGAGATACCAGGAAGTTATCCTTTCTCAGGATAAGCCGCTTTCAAAACGCGCAAAGCTCTTAAGGTGACCCACTTGCTGGGCTGTCCCTTTTCCTCTATGTCCACCCACATCTTACCGTTGTAGGTATGTTCCAGTAACCAGCGTCCCTGTTGGTTTTGCTTACTTATAACCAGATCTAACGCGTTGGCTAACCTGGGATTCTCAGCCTGGCCGAGCGCTGCCAGAACCTCCAGGTTCTGAAGCATATCTGTGATAAAGCCGACCGGATATCCGAACTTAAACCAGCTTGAATTCGGCTTATTTCCCTTGCCGAAAGGATAATCGGCAACTGCTGGGTCGTGGCTTAATAGAAAGTCCACGCCCTGTTTAATAGCCGCCTGCATGTTTCCGGTCCGCCGTTCCGCCGGCACTTTGCTCAAGGCATTCAACGCATTGACTGCTCCCCAGGCGCAGGGCAAATTAACGTTTTGTGCACAGACGAACCCGGGAGCCGAATTGCCGGACTTGAAATAACGCCTGTTCGTGTCCCGGTTCGAGGCGTCAGCCACTCCTTCTCCGGTAATAGTCTGCGCCAGCCATTCCATTGCTGTCTGCAGGCGCCGGTCATTAAGCCAGCCGAAATCTATCAAAGCCGCTCCCATAATACCCGCCATGCATTGTTCGAAACCGGAAGGCGTGCCGGTCCATGAAAGACCGCCATTACCGGCGATGCAATGGGAGAGCAGAATTTCGCAGCCGGCGCGAACACGCAGGTCAGCGCCGTCAGCACCAAGCTGCGCCAAGAAAGAAAGAGAGAATTCCGTCCCGCGGTATTTAGGTCCAGAATTGTCTCCCGGCTTGTCCCAGTATCCCCCCGGCTGTTGAGCTGCCAGAATTACCGGCACAGGGCCGCTTGCCATGATAGCCGCTTTAGCAGCTTTGACTTCTTTATCGTTCTCGTCCCGACCGAGGATATCAAGTAAGGTATAATATCGAATAGCCGGCTGGGTCTCATCCGGTTCCAGCAGCCACGGAACCGGGTCTCCGTTCAGCTTGTCTTTCCAATTAGCCATTATCAAACAACTCCTTACTATTTTACCGTATGAGTCAGAATGCTTTATAAAGTTGATATATAATAGAACAATTGTACTAATTTGTCAATATAAGTAAAGTGGTTGTTATTCGGTATCGATTGGACTACCGGTAAACAGTCTCCGGTATTTATATAGATTGCTTCGGTTCGCCTATTGACGGCGAATCTCGCAATGACAATTAGACTAACCAAAAGCAAGCAGAACCGTAAAGATGTACATTTATGCCTGTAATCCTTGACACTGAACGGACTTCCGCACTATGATTAATTCAGTGTTTAAGCAGTCAGCTCAAACGCACCAGCATCTGGAAAGTGATATGACCCAGGAAGAACTCGACAAACTGAACACGACTGTCAAAGATATTAAACTCCTGACGATGGAGTTTAACCTCCCTATGCCTACGAACCCCGCTGCATAGGCGGGGCCCTCTCAGATTTCACACGAAACTCATTTTTACTAAATGTACTGGAGCATATATGGAATTATTACGTCATATTCAATATAAACCAATGAAGATAACTGCCGGGTATACCGACAGGATACTCGATGTAAACCTGGACAATAAAGAAATTTCAATAAGGGAACTACCGCCTGGATTTAAGGACAAATATATCGGCGGTCGCGGCTACGCCCTGAAGCTTATCTGGGACGGGACCGATAAGAATACGCGTTACGACAGTCCGGAAAATGTACTGGTGATGGCAAGCGGTCCTCTGGGGAGTGAAACCGGGTTCCCGGCGACGGGAAAATTCATCGTGGGTACGATATCGCCGCTTACCGATACTTTCATCGATTCAAACATCGGCGGGCACTTCGGTCCGCTGCTGAAATTCGCCGGTTTCGACGCCCTGGCGGTTACCGGGAAATCGGAAAAAGAGGTGGTCGTTCTGGTGGACAGTGACGCAGGTACTATCGGTATCGCGGCGGCTCCTGAGTATGATAAGGAAACGAATGAAGGCGCCCTTTCATACGGCGAGAAGCTTTTTCTCGAACTGAACGACGGTGAATATACGGATTCTCTCGCCGCCGTGTCGGCAGGTAAGGGCGCTCTGAATGCGCGGTTCGGCATTGTGGATAGTCTCTATTTTGACCGGAGACGCAACCGGATAAGGGCAAAGCAGGCAGGCAGGGGAGGCACCGGCACCGTAATGCGGAACAAGGGCCTGAGGGCTGTTGTCGTCCGTTCCAGTATGGCTAAAGCCAATGCAAATAATCCTGTCGACAGGGAAAGCGTCAGGAACGCCGGTTCGCTGCTTAGAGGTGTCATCTCCGAAGTGGACCCGAACCAGCTTAATCTCGAAGCCTGGGGGACGACGATTCTTTCCGAGTATATGAACAGGTTCCACATTTTCCCGGTTAATAATTACCAGTACGGGCATAGCGAGGATGCCCCGAAGGTATTCGCTGTCGAGTTTCTCGATAAATATTTCAGCAAGAAGATGCCGGACGGATGCTACTACGGCTGCAATCTCGCCTGCTCCAAGGGTGCCGAAGGTGTTAGGCTGACAGTGGGTGACAAAGCCGGACGTACGGTAAGTGTAGACGGGCCTGAATACGAAACGGTTGCCGCCGTAGCGGCAATGGGTATATTCGATCCGCAGTTCGTGATGGAATATAACTGGTACTGCGACGAATTCGGTATCGATACCATATCAACCGGAGTAACAACCGCTTTCCTGATGGAATGCCTCCAGCGGAGTTACCTTACCGCGGATGACATCGGTTATGAGCTGCGGTTCGGTAACAAGGAAGCGGTTATCAGACTGGTCCACGAGATAGCCGACGGCAAAGGGTTCGGCAGGACAGCGGGACAGGGCGTCGCCCGGTGCCGGAAATGGGTATCTGAGAAATACGCCGACCGTACCGGTGAATCGATAGATGAAGTAACAGCCGAGTTAAGCAAGTTCGCCATGGAAGTGAAGGGGCTCGAGTTTTCCATGTATATTACCAAGGAATCACTTGCCCAGCAGGGCGGTTATGGCTTTGCGTTGAAAGGGCCACAGCATGACGAAGCCTGGCTGATATTTATCGACCAGGTCTATAACGAGATACCGACCCTCGAGCAGAAGGCGGATGCCTGCCGGTGGTTCCCGCTGATACGTACCTGGTTCAACGCAACCGGGCTCTGCAAGCTGCCTTGGATAGACGTGCGAAATCCGGAAGCGGCGAATACCGCCGAACCGTCCAAGAACATACCCACCATGGAGTATTACGTGGACTTCCTTAACGGCACCACCGGGAGCAAGAAGACAATCGACGACGTGCTGAACGACTCTGAGAGACTGTATATCCTGCAGAAACTGATTAACCTGCGGCAGGGCAAGGGCACCCGCGCCAGTGATCGGATACCGGACAGGGCGCTGGGTCCCGCTTTCTTCAACGAGTACGAAGCGCGCCTGGACTACTATGATTCCTGGCTAAAGGAGCAGGCGGGAGGGGATGAAACCCTCGCCACGCCGGAAGAACGCCACAGGCTGCTGATACAGAAAAGAAGAGAAGCCTACAGCCAGCTTTGTGATATGGTGTACGAAAAGAAGGGCTTTACTCCGGATGCCGTTCCGAAGCGGGAAACGGTCGAGAAGTTCGGTCTGCTGGATGAGCAGGCAGAGAAGTTACTGGCTGAATACGGTCTGTAATATTAATATTATCAACAGGGGAAAAAGTTGACGGCATTTATCGAGTTCCTGGGAACACAGAAGAAAATTACGGGTGAATCTTCACTGGAGATTCCGATAACGGAATTCCCGGTAGTGGGGGATGCTCTGGAGCATGTATCCAGCCTGTTTCCAACGCTTTTTATGAACCGATATAATACCATGATTACCGTAAACGATGAAATATCGCCAGCTGACAGAGCCCTGCGAGCCGGCGATAAAATCGTTTTTCTGCCGGTTGTAGGCGGAGGTTAGATTCCGCCTACCACTCGCCCAGTCCTTCGGGTGTGGTGACGACCCTTTCCGGGCTGTCGTAATTCTGGTCGATGAACATCAGTCTCGCTCTCTGCTCTTCGGAGACGAGGTCGGGGCGGGCTTTTTCGGTATGCTCGGTTTCCTGGCAGACGGTCATTACCAGGAAAGGTCTTTCGACTTTCTTGATAATCCAGGGACCGTGAACGAATTCCGCCGGGAGATAGACGAGGGTGGAACCGGTAATAACGTGCTTTTCCATCTCTTCTCCCATATAGAATTCTATTTCTGCTCCGAGGTCGTAAGGGTTCTCCGGGTCCATTCCCACGTGCACCATCACCTCCGGCTGTTTGTGGGTGTGAGGTCCGTGTCCCATCTGGTCCCAGGACGTCATTCCGGGAACAGCGCCGGGAGTGACGGGCACCCAGTGAATATGATACTGGTGGGCGCCCTTGAGGATATTGTCCTCGAGGTGGGCGATTACCGGTCCGGATGCGGTCTGATACCAGGGCTTGGGACCCGAGAGGAACAGGTTGTCATACTTGTTTTCAGCCATTATTTACTCCTTGTTTGTACTGTCATTGCGAGGAGTCCGCCTGCGGCGGACGACGAAGCAATCCGTGTATTCGGAGAGACGGATTACCACATCCCGACAAGCTGGGACTCGCAATGACGCTGATTTTATTATTCACCCCTGAAAAATGGGAAGGTTGAGATAAGGGCGCGGGTCTTGTCTTTCGTTATGGTCTGTGGCATCGCTTCCGTCAGTTCTTCGGGAGTCCATCTGCCGTCTTTCCAGAGTATCTGTTCGACAGGGGGCGGGTCGGCGAATATACCGACGTGGCCGCGCCACACTTCGAAGATGCAGCCGTTGATGTTATCGGCTTTTTCACTGCATAGGTAGACCACCAGCGCGGCGATATCCTCCGGCTGGTTGACTTCGAGTTCCGAAATTCTTTCGCTCTCATCCCTGGCGGCGGCGCCTCTCCAGGCAGCGATAGGCCTTATCGCGTTGCAGGTACCGTAATCCGCCATATCACGGGCTACCGTCCGGGTAAAGCCGACCAGTGCTTCCTTGGCGGTGGAATAGGTTGCCTGCCCCTTGAAGCCCAGGCCGATATGAGACGAGGTATTGACCACCCGACCGTACCCCTGCGCCTTCATTATTGCGGTGGCGGCGCGGGTGCAGTAAAAGGTGCCGTACAAGTGAGTCTTGAGAACGCCGTTCCAGTCCTCGGTCGGTATCTTGTGTACCGGCGCGGTTCGGACGTATCCGGCGTTGTTGACCAGCACATCGATGCGGCCGAAGTTGTCCACAGCTGTCTGAATGATGCCTTTAGCGCCTTCTTCATCGGCAACGCTGCTGTAATTGGCGACGGCGATGCCGCCGGCGGTTTTTATCGTCTCGACCACTTTGTCGGCCGGTTCGCTGGATTTCCCCTCACCCATATAATCGACACCGAGGTCGTTTACGACTACCTTTGCCCCCTGTGCGGCCAGTCCGATCGCTTCGGCGCGCCCGATGCCGTTGCCGGCGCCGGTGACCACGGCTACTTTATCTTTAAGCAAATCTCCCATTACTGCATCCTTTCTTCCCATTCTTTCTGTTTGTCTTTATCGGCTTCTTTGGCGGGCATAATCTGCCTGTAGATTCGGGGGACGTTACCGGGATCGAATATCGGCAGGTCGCTGAACCTTCCCCGGTCCATCGTGCTCTTACCGACGATGGCTACCTTACGGTTGAAATCATCCAGGTCGTCGGCTTCGAATTCGTACAGGGCGAGGTATTTGCGCACGGTTTTATCCGACGAATCGGCGCTTTCCCATCGGGTGGCGCGTATCATACCGGGGGTTTCCAGCATGTCCGGTATGTGGGTATTGGCGTACCAGTCGTTGTATTCATCCTCACGGGCGGGGTCCTTACAGTCGCTGAAAGCGAAATAGTAGTACTTTGGCATAGAATCCTCCTTCAGGTGAAATACTAATATCTAAATAATAAATCCTAAACAATATCGAATCACAAATATTAAGACTTTGAATTTCTAATTTGTTTAGGTATTAAGAATTCGAGTTCAGGATTTAATCTGGAGCGGGAGACGAGGCTCGAACTCGCGACCCTCTGCTTGGGAAGCAGATGCTCTACCACTGAGCTACTCCCGCGCCTGCAGCTACGGTAAGGATTTTACGATAAAAGAAGTATAAAAGCAAGCAGCTATCAATGTCATTCCTTACCCTCTTTTTGTCATTGCGAGGAATCCACCGTAGGTGGATGACGTGGCAATCTCTATTTTCGAACCTGGAGATTGCTTCGCTACGCTCGCAATGACATTCACTTTATCATTGCGAGGAGGCACGCCGCAGGCGGAGCGACGCGGCAATCCGTGCCTTGAGAATACGGATTGCTCGTCCACTTCCGTCGGACTCGCAATGACGGAGCGATGTATTGTGTCTGCCTTCTACCTGTGGTAGACTTGGGTATCCTCACAGAGTACAGGTAATTAACAGAGATGTTCATGGGTACTAGAAAACGACTTACAACCGCATAAACCCGGCAGCACGGTACAGTACCGGTATATAGCTGTCCAATACCCATACAATTCCCACCCGAGGAATTGATAACGTATTACCTGTTTCCTGATATTCCTCATCTACACACCTCTATTTACACATACATAACTGCATTTGTCTGTATATTGTCTTATCGGACCATAGTGCCGCTCCGGGTTTGAATGATTTCAACGAAGGAGTTAAGCATTATGAATCACCGTGTTAAAAAATCAGAGTATTCACGCAACGAGATAGTAAACAGGCGGCTGCTTAAAAGGCTCGTCGGGCAGTCGGGAATAGAAGAAGGCGATACCGTATATGACATCGGCGCCGGGGCCGGCACCATCAGCCGGGCGCTCCTCGATAAGGGGGCGAAGGTTATCGGGATAGAGAAGGATGCCGAAGCGTACCGGAAGAGCCGGGCGAAGTTTCTGACGGAGGACAGGTTCGAGCTGTACCTCAACGACTTTTTAATAATGGATTTTCCACCGGAAGGGCCGTACAAGGTGTTTTCGAATATCCCGTTTATGCACACCGCCGCGATTATAGACAGGCTGCTTTTCTGCGATAATCCGCCGGAGGACTGCTACCTGGTGATACAGAAGGAAGCGGCGGAGAGATACGCCGGAATCGGCGGCGAGACTCTGCAGTCGCTGTTTATCAAGCCGCTCTTCTGGGCGGACGTCGTCTACCATTTCAGCGGCAGTGACTTCTTTCCCGTGCCGGGGGTGGACATTGTGCTGGTGCAGTTCGAGAAGCGGCGGTGCCGGCTGGTGGCAGAGGAACATTACGGTCGATACCGGGAGTTTATCACTTACTGCCGCGACAGGGCGGACAAGCCGGTGAAAAAGGTGCTGAGGGGGCTGTTAAGCTGGGAGCAGTTCAGGCGTCTTTCAAGGCTGGTGGATATCGATTACCGGGCGAGTACAGGAAGTCTGACTTTTATGCAGTACCTGGCGATTTTTCAATTCCACGTTGCGAACCGATAACCCGTTCAGGCGACAGGCTGCCGATATTCAGGATTTTACGGCCAGTCTGACTATTTCGGCTACATCATCCACTTCTTCCAGGTTTTCCACCATCTTCAATATCGCCTCAGCGTTTTCCATACCGACCATACCGGAAAATTCAACCTGTTCCATAAATTTATCTACAAGCGTTTCTCTCGGCAGGGGACGGGAAGGTTCGCCTGTTCCCTGGTCGACATACTCGGAAAACGACCGCCCGTCTTTCAACCTTACCTCGAGTTCAATCCCCTCGGTTTTGTCCAGTTCCGCCAGAGCGAGAGTTACCCTGCCGATAAGAGCCTGGACCACGGGGTCCCGCACGGCTTTCTCCGTATAGTCCCGGTTCCGAGCAGCCCCTCTCGCCAGAGCACTGGCGACGGCATATTTATAGCTGAAGAGGGCGTCTCCGGTGGGGTAGTCCCCGACCTTGTAAGGCCGGGCATAATGCAGACCCGTGGCGACACCGGGAGAAGTGCGTAAAATCGCTTCTTCAATATCACCGGCTCTGATGTTGTGTTTGTGGACGAGTGTTATTGCCGCTTTTATCGGCGCATGAGTGGGACCGCCGCCGAGATACGGCTTGAAGAGCATCTCCACGTAAAATTTATTGCCGAGGTCGCCGACAAGCAGTTCGGGATGGTCGTACCTGCCCGCAGTAGAATCGCCCTGACCGAAGCCCGTGTTTCCGAAGAAGGGATCTATCGCTCCCGTCCATCCCGCCCGGGCCAGCAGAGCGGCGACGATACCGCCACGGGCAAAGGCACCCTGTCCTATCTTAAAGGTCGGCGCACCGTCCCAGATACCGCCACCGAATCCATCCGGCCTACCGACAAGACCGAGGGTATTTCTCATCAATCGAAGGTCCAGGCCAAGCAGTCGCCCGGCTATGGCAGCCGCGCCGTATGTCTCCGTGGGGAGCATCATTCCCATGCGGGGCATTCTCCGCGGTTCCTGTCCCGGTTTAGGCATTTCGCCCGGCAGGGGACGGTCATTGGCAAGATGCAGCCTTGCCGCCAGATCATCACCCATGATAAGGGCGGTAATCAGTTCTTTCCCGTTGATATGCCTGCTTTCACCGAGAGTGAGGGCGGTCATAACTGTGGTCTCGCTAACGTGGTGAGGAACAGTCCTGCCTTCAAAGATATAAGCCAGCGGCCCGCGGTCAAAGCCGCGGGACATAGTGCAATTAACGAAAGCGGCTTCCTGTACGGGGACCCTGGTGCCGTAGCCGATGATGGTTGCTTCCTTTTTCCCTCCCCAGTCTTCGACAAGCCTGACGAGGGCTCCAATATCAGGAAGCGGAGCGCCGCCCAGGGTGCAGCCTATTATATCGAAAATACGCGTCCGGGTATTTTCTACCGTTTCCGTATCGATGTCTTCAAACCGGGTATCTAGGATCCTTGCCGAAATAGCATCGAGGACGGCTCCTCCATCAATAATTTCATCACTCATCCGTAACCTCCCTTTAGCCGAGTTTTATTAACGGGCAGGTTATCATCAGCCCCGTTTGCCGATAGACCGATACTTTTTACCTACCCGCGGATATAGCATTCACCGGTTCCGGACAAGGTCAGTAAAGCCGGAGCGACGGCGTGGCATATACCGGAGATAATACCCTGTTTCCTTGCTTTTCACAAGGATAAGTATTAACCAGGTTGGTATCGTTTATTTTCTCCTCCTGCACCATGAGTGTAATTGGGAGCCGGGCTAATCCGTACCTGACACGATGGATTGATTCGCTGTGCTCGGTATGATTTTCATCCTGTAAGTGCGAATCCGCAGCAGATTCGCCGAGAGCAAACGGCGATTTATATAAATCGATAAATTCTAATTATAACCTATCCCTCTTCCGTCTCCCTTCACTTGCAAGGGAAGGGAGAGACTCAAAAAAGGCTTTCCTTAATCATCGGATGGTTCTTTAGGGAAGATACTGAATCCTGCCGGTTGGAGACGGCCGGGAAGCGGTTAATGCATATATCTTGATATCTGATTATAACTAGTGGAGAGACATATATTGACATTATTTCGTATAAGATATAACATACAGAATAAATATTGATCGATGGTTTTGACCCTACCCCATTTTATAGGCCAACTACAGATAGAATTTCCCTGGTATTTCCAGCATACTCTCTGGGTGTCAGACCTCCGAGTGAAGTATGAGGTCTGCCCTCATTATAGTCTATCCTCCAGCAT
>DAOULV010000032.1:0-52528 GCA_034416335.1 Dehalococcoidales bacterium | reverse complement strand
CTACATAGAGATGTTTTACAACAGCCAACGATTACACTCGTCTATTAATTACCTGAGTCCCTGTGAATTTGAAGCTTTGTCTCGTACCTCTTCTTGATGTGTCCATTTTTACTTGACCACTACACCCCTCTCCAGCCTGGAGAGACCAACAATGATTATCAGTGGTTCTGGCTGGAGAGGGGCAGGGGTGAGGTAACTATAGACACCTAGATGTAAACAGAACTAAAAACTATAAATTGACAAACGCTAATGGTTTTCACTAGACTGAGTGCCGGACTGGCAGAACAATAAGGAAGGTATCATATGACACAGGAATACAAGGACCTGCTCTACAGTGTCGAGAACGGAGTCGCCTGGGTAAAATTCAACCGGCCCCAGGTACTTAATGCCCTGACGCAAGACCTGCATGTAGAACTGCACCGCGCCATCAGGCAGGTAAAGAACGATCCCGAAGTACGGGTAATGGTTATTACCGGTGAAGGTCGCGGCTTCGCTGCCGGCAGGGATATGAACGAGCAGGCGGAGGGACTTACCGGCGAGTTCAGGTCGTTCGATACCGGGGAGAACCGTACCAGCGGTAACCCCTGGGAAATGGGGCTCGAAATGTGGAATATGCAGAAACCGGTTATAGCCGCGGTCAACGGCGTGGCGGTCGGCGGCGGACTGAGTATCGTTCTGGAGTGCGATATAATACTTGCGTCAGAAAACGCAACTTTCGGGGAGTTTTTTGTCAGGCGCGGATTCGTCTCATCCGGGCTGGGGCAGTGGCTGCTGCCGCGGCTGGTGGGGATGCACCGCGCCAAAGAAATGCTGATGCTGGGCGAGCTTATAGATGCCGAACAGGCAAAGGAGTGGGGACTGGTCAACCACGTTTACCCGGCAGATGGGTTCGAGGACAGGGTGCGTGAATTCGCCGAGAAGCTGGCGCAGGGTCCGGCGCAGGCAATCGGCCTGATGAAGCGACTGGTGAACGACGGCATGAGTATGAGCATCGAGGCTGCCGGACGCGCTGAGATGCAGGCCGACGGCGTACTGCTGGCGCGCAACCGCAGCGAAATCAATGAGGGCATCGCTTCCTTTATGGAGAAACGGGCGCCCAGGTTCGAAGGCACCGCCGGAGAACGGCAGTGGTCGGAGGACAAGTATAAATAAACAGTCGATTTCTTTAACGAGTAAGTGAATATAAAAGGGGTGAAAGCCCCTTTTATATTTTTCGATGTCATACCGGCCCGCCGAAGGCGGATAAACTTCGGCCGGTATCCAGGATAATGTGATGAAGCTGTTAATGTCTGCGTATAAAGCCCAAATCTTCCCGTTAGCAGGTTTCCTGGATCCCGTACCCGCCTGCCAAAGTCTTGTACGGCGGGCAGGCCCAGTTTGGGATGACAAAAGAATGTGTTATTGCATGACTCCGCTTTCTTCCGTTCGTACTGAGCTTGTCGAAGGATGAACGTATCTACGTCATCGCGAGGAAACCATCGGACATTCGCGGCAATCTTTCCCACGCTGTCATTGCGAGGAGTCCGCGTGCGGCGGACGACGAGGCAATCTCTAGTATTAATATAGATTGCTTCGGTTCGCCTATTGACGGCGAATCTCGTAATGACAGAGCGGTTATGACAATCGGGGCGGAATGACAAGACGGTTATTACTTGACATAAATATCATAAATCTGTAATATGATACGGTAAGACAGGAAGGATAACATGGCAGAGAAAAGAACAGCCCTGGCTGCTCAGACAGTCGTTTACAGGAGACAACCCGGCGGTAGCATCCTTGTATTGCTGCTGTATAAATCGAAGCAGGACGCTTCCTGGTGGCAGTCGCCCCGGGGCGGCATTGAGAAGGACGAATCTCCGGCGGACGCGGCCCTGAGGGAGACGAGCGAAGAAACCGGTATAGAAAAGCCGCTGGCTTTTTACGACCTTGATTATAATTATCAATTCGAATATACCGTGAAGGACCCTGAAACGGGCAGACCGGTAATGACGACGGTAACAGATTACTGCTTCGCTATCGAAACGGACAGAGAAGCGATAGTCCTCAGCGATGAACACATTGATTACCGGTGGGTAACGCCGGAGGAAGCGATGGAAACATTCGACTTCGAAGGCAACCGGGAAGCCGTCAGGCGGCTCCGGGCATTACTTAATGACATTGAGCCGAAAGTCTAAAAATAGCCTGTAATTATTATGTCAACCGTATTTAAGGCTAAACATGCCTGATTTATGGTTCGCACTATATATGTTATGTAATAAAGCGTGTATGAGGTATGGAAATTATCCCCTATCGATGGACAAGTCTTTTCTAACATAATGAATCGCTCTTATATTGACAATTTTCATAGTAAAGGTTATATATAGCATAAAGATTCGTAAAGAACAGTGTGAATAAAAATATGGCTGATAAAATGAAAGTGAAAACAGCAGATCATCTTGTGGACCTAATATTAAATCGTAATGATGATTTGCCTAGTTATACACTATTTACAGGAGCTGGTGCTTCAATTACTTCTGGCGTTAAATCAGCCAATGCAATGATTAATGAATGGAGAAATCAATTATACGAGCATGAAAAACCAAGAGCAAAATATGAAACGTGGCTAAAAAAGCAGAAATGGTATGAATCAGATGAGGAATACTCATATTTGTTTAAAGAGTTATATGATGAAGCTACACAACGGAGAGACTATATAGAAAAATGTATGGAGAATGCGAGTCCAAACTGGGGATACGTGTATTTAACAAATTTGCTCCAACAAATGATATTTAATACTGTGTTTACTACAAATTTTGATGATTTATTAAACGAAGCATGTTATTTGTATTCAGACTCAGTACGACCGATTGTATGTGCGCATGATTCAGAAGTTACTAATATTAGATTAACTAGGAAAAGAGCAAAAATAATCAAGTTGCATGGAGATTTTCTTTTCGATGATATCAAGAATACTGACGATGAGACAGAAAGACTAGAAAAAAATATGCAACTAAAGCTATCTCAAATTGGACAAGAGTATGGATTGATCGTTGTCGGATATAGCGGAAGAGATAACTCTGTTATGAGTATCATAGAAGAATTGGTACAGAAGGACGATTACTTTAAGCATGGCGTATATTGGTGTATCAAGAAAGGAGAAGTACCAAGAAAAAGAGTCGAAAAACTACTAGACGAAAAGCGAGTCCATGCTATAGAGATACAAGGATTTGATGAACTGATGGCTTTAATTCAACAGAAAGCTGGATTGAGTTTGCCAGCAGCAGTAGTAAACCCAATGCAAGTAGCAGAGAAACGTTCTGAAATATTTTGTTCAGTTCCAACTTCACTAAGAGAAAATGAAATTATAAGACATGATATTGAGAGGGTATTAGATAATCTAGCTAAGATGCCAGAATTTAATACTGAATTAAAAAATGAAAAAGAACTTGCAGAAACTGCAGAACAATATCCCCTTATGATAAAAGCAATATTAATGAAAAGGACTGGGGATAACAAGAGGGCATTAGATTATTTAAGATTGGCGATACAAGATGAAAAAGAAAGTAGATTATGTGCTTGGGAATTTTGTGAAACGTTAATTGAACAAGGTGAAATCAAAGAATTAGAAGAGTATGTAATGGGAAGCCCTTTAGAAGTTGATTATTATTTACCAATAATAATCAACTTCTAATTGACTATTCAACAAAAATAATACACGAAAATCCAGGTTTAGTAATAGCTAGAATTAATAGAGCAATAGCGTATAAAAGAATGAGTATGAAAAAAGAAATGAACAAAGATTTGAAAGAAATTGAACAACGGAACCCTACTATAGCAGTTAAAGCAGGGATAGCTGCGTTGAGGAATAAAAAAATAGAAATGCTTAAGTTATTAGAGGAAGCTATAAACAATAAAGAATTAAGTGCAAATGAATTAAAAATTTATCCAGTATTTAGTGATTATCATAATGATGATGACTTTATTAAACTTGTAAAAGACCATGAAAAGGCTACAAATAAGTGAAAATTATGTAAGTATGTTATAATGAACATAGTAGTGAAGTTTTAGCGAATGTAGTTGTTAAAGTTATTGACAGAATTAATGCTTTAGTTTACTATGAGTAAGTATTGAATATACTGTTGAGGTAGGAAAATGCCTAAAGGACCGAGATCTTAAGGAATATAACCATTTCTAGAGGTAATAAAGAGAGCAAATGAAAGCTCTCTTTATTATTTTACTGGAACGATGGCTCCAGATGGTGGTGGGAGTCGCCGTTATGTGAAAATACATTTCTCTTCTTATATACTTTGCCCCTCCCCCTCCAGAATCCTTTTCAGGTTTTGCAGGTTCTTTTTCATCTGCCTGAGCATGGTCAGGATAAGGATCGGTGTAATGAGCCTGAGGAAGCCGCCTATCCTGTATTCGTGGACCAGGGTGAAATCGGTACCGCCTTCCTCCGTCTCGTCGAATATCTCCCTCTCATAGATGGTCGTTTTCCCGGAAATGATGGTCTCATCCAGCCTGGCGTGGGTTTCGTACTCGGTTACTCTGGAGGTCCATTCCATCTTCATTCCCATCGCCTTGATTACTCCCCGGTACGTGGTCCCGATTCCCATCGGTCCCTCGGACGTTTTAACCGACTCCAGTATCGATGTCTCCCATTCCGGCAGCTTCTCGAAGTCGGTCACGTAGTCGAATACTTTGTCCACCGGCCGGTCGATGGTTATGCTTTGCCTTATCGTTGCCATTTTACCTTCTCCCGGATACCGGACCTGTTTCGTGAAATATACATAATACGGTTACCTGGTGACGTACCAGGTATATTCCGCCGGGGTTTCCGCGGCTTCCACCCATAGTACCTGTTTGCCGCCCTTCTCGAAACGGTAGACGCCCGTCCTGGACTGGACGACCGGGCTGACCTCCACTATCCAGCTGCCCTTGTCCTCACTCCATATCCCGGTGGTGACGCCGTTGTTCGTGGTAAGGGTGAAAGTGTAAGGATGGCCTTCTTCGACATCGAGGACGTACTTGTGGTAGCGCCACTCCTCGTCCGAGGGATCGGATGAGGTGATAGTGCCGCTGTTGTTCACGCCTAGCTCGACCGAATTTCCCCCACCGCAGCCTGTACACAGCATCAACCCGATAAGCAGGACGCCAGGTATAACACATAACAGCAGTCGTTCTGACAGGAGTTTGAATGAAAAACTATTTTTAGTTTTTATGTAAAACATAAATCCTCCCCGTTCCGCCTGTTGCGGAAACATATATCAATATATCACCGGCGAACGATGATGTATACAGCCTTTTCAACCAATAAATAAAGGAGTACCTGTCACAGGTACTCCTTTAAGATTTTCATCCGGCAGGCAGAGTAATTACTCTCTACCCTATCGCCAGTCATCGATGCTGTAAGCCTGGCCGTGGCCGCCGCTGAACCGGGCTACGGCTGTCTCCTCCATATCGCAAAGAAGTATATTGTAGCTGTCGAAGGCGTTTTCACCTCCTGCCGGTACCAGGTAATCGTCCGGCAGTTCTTTCCAGGGCTTGCCGGAGGTAGGTTCGATTCCCAGCCAGCCGTTGGTCGTGAAATCGCCCATACCGCGCATCCTGTATTCAGCTACCGGCTCGAAACTCTGCTTCCATATCCATTCGTAGATAGAGTCCTTGGTCTTGAATCCGTAGTCGCACAGGTCCTGGGCTACCTGCTGGGGCATTACCAGGGTGAATCCACCTTCCCTGGTGGCCCAGATACCCTTAACCAGGTATTCCAGGTAATTGTGCGGTCCTACGATGCCTTTAACGTCGAGGAACCTGGCTATAGCGCCGTGTCCCGTCCGCTGCAGCGAGCGGTAGACACCCGGCATATTCATCTGGCCGAGTCCCCAGTTACCCGGCATACAGGGCATAAGGATACTTTCGTCCTTCTTGTAACCCAGCTCCTCGTTCAGGCCCTTCCAGCCTTTAGGAAGCCCCTCGGCATATTCGGCGATGATGAAACCACCGTTGGTTACGGGGTTGCCGAGAGTGGTTATGGTGGAGACTGTCTCCTTGTAGCCGCCAAGGTTGCGCCACATAAGGCTGCCGACACGACCGAGTGTCTTGTTCACCGGGTTGCCGGGACCGAACGGGAAGTTGGTAACGTTCATACCTATCTCGTTGTATATCGGTCCGCTGACCATAAAGGCCCCTCCGCCGCCGCGACCGTCGCCGGTGCCGCCGCCCGATTCGGCGATTGCCAGCACTACCGGGAACTGCTCAGGTTTGCAGCCTGCCATAACGGCGTTGACGGCAACCTGCTCCACCGTGGCGGTGCGGTACATCGGCATATAGGTAACAAGGTCACCCTTCTTGCGCGAGTATCCGGTATCGACTGCTCCGAATGAGCGTACCTTCATATCACGCTGCAGGGTTATCAGTTCATCGGGTTTGTGGCTGGTACCCTTCAGCATCGCTTCCACCCGTTCCTCAGTGGGAATAACCACCGGCAGGCCGTCGGTGTACATGGAGAAAGGTGCGTTCCTTATTCCGGGTAAATATTCGACCTGGTTGTAGAATTCTTCGGCTTCCTGTAGGGTACCTTCGAAGAGTATTTTCGATTCGTGGGGCGCCCACAGCCCGCCTTCCTTTTCTTCTTCGGTCAGGGGTTGGGTAAGTGCGTCTAATACCGGCTGCACCAGGATCTCGGCTTCGGTTATCCCTCCGGGTGAGTTCCGCGAAGCTACGATGTGCCGGAGTTTGGGTATCCCGTGGAGAGTCGAATCGTGCTCCACCTTTCCGGTCTCTTCACCGAAGTTAATGAGTACCGTCGGGATTCCTTCTTTCTCGAGACTTGCTAAATAAGGCAACTGCCTGTTAACAGCGCCGTGTCACCAGCATACCCCGAGTATCACCGCGTCGGTGGTCTTTCGTTCCTCTTCGGACAGTTCCAGAGGTACGATGTGGTACCTTTTCTTCACCGTCCAGTTGACGTTGGGATAATCGGCTTTCAGCTTTTTCTCCATCGGCACCCAGATATCCGCTTCACCGCAGATACTCATATGGACTGTCTTGCCGTCGAGACTGTCCAGTCGCGGCGCCAGCGGAAACGTTCTTACCGGCGGCTGCATTCCGACCGGATTCAGGCATTTGTATGTTTCTGCCATTCTCTTCTCCTCAAAATATAGATTTTGTTTTATAACTAATTACATTAATATTACCGCCGTGATTTGTCAAAATTTTATAAGAATAATTCTATTTTATTCTGGTTGTTTGTGTTTACCTTACCCCCTGCCCCCTTTCCGACCAGAGCCATCGATGGTGACCGGAAGGTTTTCCTGGTCGGAAAGGGGGAGTTAATAAGAGAGAGGGGCTTTGCCCCTCTCTCAAACTCTTCCACATTTTTATCAATACCCTGTAACGTACAATAGACATCGGATAAGGTCGGTTTTATTTCAAAAACCTCTGTTTCTCCGCAATTTCCTCTGCTTCTTTTATTAGTCCTTCGATGAATTCCTTTACCGGCTTTACTTCGTTAATCACCCCGGCGGCGAGGGACACCATCCTCAGTCGCGAATCGCCGCCCTGCCCTGCCGGACCGGGATTACGCCAGTCCGGGTCCTTGAGGTTGACCCTTTCCAGCATTATCAGCCAGCGGTCGGTCGGGACGCTGCCCCGCAGCTTCATAACCTCATCGAGGTCCTTCGGATCGGCAACCGCCAGCACGCGGCGGCGCAGCTCCGTGTTATCGAAATCAGCCTGAACAATGGCTTCCTTCATCCTGTCGTTAAGCGGACATTCCTTCGTTGCCATGAATGCCGTGCCCATCATCACGCCTTCTGCGCCCATACCGAGGGCACCTAGAAGGCCCCGGGCGTTGCCGATACCACCGGCGGCGATTACCGGTATGTCTATTTCCCGGAGCGCCCATGCCAGGGAAGTCATCGTGGGCAGCTGCTCGGGGCTCTTGAATCCGGTACCCTCGAGTCCGACGATTATGACGGCGTCGGCTCCCAGCCTGGCAGTGCGTACCGCGTCCTTTACCCGGGCTGCCTTGTGTATCCAGGTCAGCCCGGACTCCTTTATACGCGGTACAAGGTCGTCCGGCTTGTAGGCTGCCGTCTCCAGGGGCACTCCTTCCTCAATACAGACCTCCAGCATCTCATTCCAGGGTAATGAGCCGGTCAGAGTGAAATTGACGCTGAATGTGCCTCCTGTGGCTTCCCGGCACTTCCTGATGTCCTCTCTCAGCTTCTCGGGCGTCCCCGATACCGAAGCGGTCAGCATACCGTGCGCGCCGGTTTCGGCGACAGTCGCGGCGAATTCATAGCCGCCGAAGCCGCCGAAGGCGCCCTGGAGGATGGGATATTTACAACCGAGCAGTTCGGTTACGCGTGTTTTCCATTCCATATCAGCACCTCGTGATACCGAGTATAGCATAATACTGGGTTCAGGAATTTGATAGATGTAGTAAATCGGTTATTTTGAATAGAGAGGAGGGCTTTGCCTCTCTATTACGTGGTTGCAACACCATTCAACGTTTATACTCTAAATTACCCTCTTTTTCTCAGTCCAGGTTTCTCAACCTGGGAAGAAATACAAATGCATATAACGAAGTCACGATTAGTATCATTGAAAATAATCCGAGAGCCCAGGGAGCGCTGATTGTTTCAGCCAGTGCCCCTATCAGAAAGGACCCCGCACCCCCTAAACCGAAACTGACCATTACAATACTGTTTACTCTTCCCAGAACTGCGGGATCGGTATAAGTCTGAATCAGAGTGTTCCCGCAGGCATTCGCGCCCATTCGACCGATTCCAATAAGCACCATCATTACCATTGATAAAGGCCACAGGTCTGAGAAAGCGAACGTAACCAGGGCGGCTCCCATGCAGATATTCGATATCAGTAAGGTGCGGCCCCTCTTCGTGAACGGCAGTGACGCAAGTAACAAGGATATGGCAATCGAACCTAACCCCATCAGGCTCATAAGGGTTCCTTGACCTTCGACCCCGACTTGCAGTATGTCCTTGGCGAACACAGGCATCAGCATCTGAAGTGGATTTACCAGCAAAATAGAAAAAATGAAAAATAACAGAATAAAAAGAATCGTCCGATTTCCCAGGATGTATTTAAAACCTTCTTTTATGTCAACCAAAACATTCTTATTCACAACCGGTTTAGACGGCATTTTAGGCAGAAACGAATTGAAAACAATAGATGCTGCGTTCAGTCCGGCCATGATAAGAAAGATGCTGGTATAACCGAAGGAGCCGATAATATATCCAGCGATGATTGGAACTGTCATTTGAAAGAAACTCATCCCCATGATGTTCAGTGAAACGGCGTTCATTAACCGTTCACGGTCGACTATTTCAGGTATGATTGCCCCCCTCGCCGGCATCGAGAGTGCAATCATCACCCCCATCAGTAAACTGCCTGCCAGTAATACCCACCATGATTCCGGGTGAACCGGGGAAAGATAGCCTGAAATGTCTGCAAATGCGTATCCCAGGAAGATAACAATGAAACCTGCATGACTTCCCAGGATTAAAAGTCTCTTTGGAAACCTGTCTGCAACTGCACCACCGAAGAGGGCCAGTATCAGAATTGGGGCAGTACCGGTTAGAGTGATAACACCGAGCATGGCTGTAGAGCCTGTAATCTCGTACATAAGATATGTCTGGGCTACCTGGTTCATACTGAAAGAGCCCCAGATCCCTATCAGACCTAAAAAGTACCAGCGGTAGGCTGGTATTTTGAATGAACTGATGGTTTTAAAGTTTGAGATTCGCGAGAATATATCAGGCATATTTAAAGATACAATGTAAGTGAGTTATCGGTAAAGATACAACTCCTAAAATAGCATAATCTTAGTATGCTCTTCTATCCGGTAGTTTTCACATAGTGCTCCTGACGGCAACACCGAAGGATAATATTATGTCTCAGATTCCGGGGATCTCACTGGCATTTCCGGAGGTCTCATTGGCATTACCGGCAAATCCGGTGCTTCTTCCGGATGGGTAGATAAACGTTTGAACTGCCGCCAGACCGGAATCAGAAGTCCCAGCGTAAGTAAAAAGCTGAGCCCGTCGCTCATTGGGAATGAAAGCCAGACGCCGTCGATATCCCAGATTGGGGGAAGGATGAATACCAGCGGCACCAGGAACAGCGCCCGCTGGGTGATGGAGGTGATGAATGCTTCCCTGGCTTTACCTATTGCCATGAATACCATCGACCCGGTAAAAACAACTCCCATCAGGTAAAGAACCAGGAAGATACTTCGCGATGCCTGTGAAGCCATATCGATAAGTCCCGGGTCGTCAGAAAATACCTGGATAAACGGCGCCGGTATGAAATAGAGAAGGAAGAAAGCGATGATACACCAGGAGGTGGAAACAGTCATTGCTATCTTTATCCCCTTCAGGGCAAGATTGTACCGCTTCGCTCCGAAATTGTAACCGAGAATAGGCTGGAGACCGTGCCCCACCACCATACCAGGCATCGTGGCGAACATCATTATCCGGTTAAGAATACCGAAAGTAGAAATGGCGTAATCACCACCGTATTCAGCCAGGGCGCGATTGACGAAAATAGCCGAGAGACTGCCGGCAAGTGTTCGTGCCAGCGCCGATATTCCGATGACCATAATGTCCCTGACTATTCCGAGCTCTAGGATGAAGTTTTTCAGATGCAGCCTGAGGTAAGCCTTGCCTCGAAGCCAGTAACTCAGGAAATACACACTCGATATCAGATGGGCTATCGTCGTTGCGATCGCCGCCCCCTGTATGCCCATATCCAGCGGTATGATGAATATTGCGTCGAGCACGATATTGCTGCCGGCGCCGATAACCATCCCCATCATTGCCACTCTGGCATTACCTTCGGATGTTATCAATCCGTTATTGGCCATACTGAAGGTCTGGAAAACCATGCCGATGATAATAAAAGTAAGGTAATCCCTGCCGTAAGGGAGTATGGTATCCGAAGCGCCTACCAGCCTGAGCCAGTATTCGGCATTGGCGAGTACAACCACCATTATTATCGTGGACAGGATAATATTAAGTGACAGAGCGTTTCCCAGCGCTTTTTCGGCCCTGGCTACGTTCTGCGCTCCTATAAGTCTTGAGATAACCGAGGCGCCGCCCATTCCCGTCAGCATCCCCATTCCCATTGCCAGCATCTGTATCGGAAATACTATCGATAGACCGGCGATCCCCAGCGTTCCGACGTAATGACCGATGAATATAGTATCGATAACGTTGTAAAGGGTCATAACGAACATTCCCATAAAAGCCGGGATTGTCAGCTTGAACATCAAACGTCCGATTCTCTCGTCATTCAGCACACTCGTATTCATTCCATCCATACGCGGTCAGACCATCCTCTCTGTATCTTCGCGGTTTTCGTTATTCCAGTTTTCCCAGGATATCCCATAGTTTCCTCAGCGAACCTGATAGTTCCTCGAGTTCACTGTCTGACAGGAAGGACATTGTTTCCCTGATTGCTTCTTCCACGATGTGTCTATGCTCTTCGAGTAAAGATATCCCCTGGGTGGTAAGCGTAATATTTGTAGTCCTTCTGTCGGCTGTATCAGGCTGCCGTTCGACGATGCCCAGTTCCACCAGCCTGTCTATAAGCTGTGTCATCTGGGCGCGGGCTATCTCCAGCCTATGCCCTATCTCGGCAACGTGCATGGTACCTTCTTCCATCAGCAGTCTGATGATTTCGAAGTGGTGAGGAGTGATATCCGCACCGATATCCGTAAGCGCCGCCCGGACGAACTTATTCCGGACGATGCGGAAAATCACTGGTGGTATGGACATCAGGTCCTCTGTTACCCGTTCCAGAATGTCATTATCCATAAGTATCTCTCCGGCTTGATATATATAGTATAACTTATATATAGTATATAAACTATACTATATTTCGAGGAAAAAGTATATAGATGCCCGGACAAAAGGTTCAAACTTCGTCACCCGAAAGAGTGGTTATTTTCATACTCCGCAATCACCTGAATGCGGGATATTAACCTCATAAGAACATTATTAACATAGGTAGTACCCGATTCGGAGGTGGTGAGGTATGAAGAAAATCTGGATATCATACGGATTTGCGATCATATCGCTTCTGCTGATCACAATCATGCTGTTTACTTCGTCCTGCACATTACCCACGCAGGATGAAACCGAACTGCTCGAGGACCTGCTGAACAGGCTGGATGCCGTGGAAGGTGACATTACCTTTGTAACCAGGGACGGAGAGACGGTGCATATAAAGGTTACCAAGGAATCATCAGCAGGCTCTGCAGAAAAGGATGAAATTAAAAAGGATAGCCAGGAAAAAGATTTGGTCACGGATAAGGACAAGAATATCCTGCCGTCGATAGAAAGTAAAGAAGATGTCTTCGAACTGCTGGGAGTCTGGGAGCAGGCACGATTACTGCGTGAAAAGGAGCTGACCTGGTCTCATACTGCCGAAGAGCTGGGATATGGTGCCGACAGCATGTACGCACAGCTCGGAGAACTGGCCGAACGAGAACTTCATGATGCTGTTGAAGAAGGGCTTATCGACTCCGAACAAATGAAGAAGAAGTTTACTGAATTTATGGATATAGTCCGGAAATGGGTTGATAAAATATTCGCAGACGATGCGGTCGATACCGGGAGCAGCCTGGAAGATTACCTGCCCGCACTCAGCAGTATCGAGGACGTTTTCAAGACACTCGGGGTATGGGAAAAAGCCCACACCTTACGCGAAGAGGGTGCCGCCTGGTCGGATATCGCCGCTGAACTGGGATATGGCGCCGACAGCATGTATGCGCAGCTTGAAGCGTATATTGAAACTACACTGAAAAAAGCTCAGGAGGAAGGTCTTATCAACCAGGAGCAGTTGGAATATAAAATCAAACGTTACGGTGAAATAGCAATGCTGCAGGTAAAGGAGATATTCGCCGAACCAGGTGAAGATAGCACGCCGGATATTTCACAGATTCTTCCGGTGATAGAGAATATCGATGATGTATTCCGGATGCTGGGAGTCTGGGAAGACGCCCATAAGCTGCGTGAACAGGGTCTTACCTGGTCACATATTGCCGAGGAATTGGGATATTCCGAAGACAGCATGTATCAGAAACTGCGTGAAACAGCTGAAAAGGAACTCCACGATGCAAAGACAGACGGTCTGATAAGTTACGAGCAGTACCTGGAGATGCTCGATGATTACACCGTCATTATTAAAGACTGGGTGCATGAGATATTTTCGGATGCCGATGTAACGGCTGTCACCGATTGATATACGAATTACAGCAGGTTGTTTATTCTTCGTTTCCGTTAGAGTATAATTATTCATAGTACTTTCGGGGGAACGGCGGATGGCAGCAGAACTCAGGGATATGAAAGGAACGCTTGCGCTTCACACGGATACCACTCTGGTGGAGCGCAGGCTGAAAAAATTAAAGACTTATTTGTACTCTGTCCCCTACTACAACTCACACAACGGTAAAATCGTCGGCGTGGATATGTATTTTGACAAATCTGCCAGGACGACCCTCCGCAGACTGGTGAAATCAAGTCAGCTTCCCCTTTTCTAAAATTGCTATTTTTATGTCAATTACTTTACGGTTTATCTATTGTTATTCAGCCTTGAATTAATTCTCCGGTTGATAGTATGATATTTTGAATTTGAAATCAGTATCCGGGAGGTATTGGAATGTCGAAAGTGATGGTTGCATATTTCAGCCTTAGCGGCAACACGGAAAAAATGGCGCAGTATATCGGAGAGGGGGTCCGATTCAGCGGGAACGAAGCTGTGGTCAAGAAGATCTCCGATATTAAAAAGGCTGAAGACCTGGAAGGGTATGACGGCTACATATTCGGTTCACCCACCTATCACAGGGATATGGCCGAACCCGTAAAGCCCTTCCTGTTCATGGCGAAGAAAGCGAACCTGGCAGGGAAACTGGCAGGTTCCTTCGGTTCATATACTCACAGTGGAGATGCGCCTAATATAATACTGGAAACGATGGAATACGTTTACAATATGGAACCGTTTAGCCTCCAATCGCTTAACCAACTCGAAAAGGACGTTGGCACTCAAGAGGGAATCAAGACATGCCAGGATTACGGCCGGGTCTTCGGAGAAAGCCTTAAATAACGAACGGTATTAAGGGCAGAAACGAGCTATGGTATGTAAACGGCTTATATAAAGATTCCTGTAATTAGTATGGTATTGCTTTGTCCGAGTGTAAACGTTTATAATTTCAGATAAATAGGAAACATTGACACAGGTGTAAACAAATGCGGCTTTGTGCATATTGGGATTGTATGGAGGAAGTTGATGAAGGGATGTCGTTCTGCCGTGAACACGGTAGAATGCTGAACAGGCAACTGATAGATAAATGTCCCAAGTGCGGCAGATATAAAGACATAAGACAGAAATTTTGTCCCGACTGCAATTACGGAAGGCCGGTTGCCGACTGGAAGGTGGCGAGTCGCAACCTCGATGAAGTAAACGAATACGTAGAACCACCTTCTCAGGCAGAACAGGTCAATGCATATGAGCAGTCTACCCCAGAGCTTACCGGTTCAGGCGTTCAACCTCCCGCCAGGGGAGAAGCGATGTGTCCGAGCTGCGGCTCCTCGAATCTTACCTATAAAAACGTTTTCGATTATTACCGGTGCGATGATTGTGAGACTACCTTCATTACTCCCGTTTACAGCTATGGCGAAGCGGGATATAAACCGGAGGGAGCGGCTCCTTCCCAGCCTGCAAATCGTCAGAATGTTATTGAAGCTCCAGGGCGGCAAACTCCGCCACCTCCTCCGCGCAGACAAGAACCTCGAGTCCAGCAACCTCAGCAGCCTCAGCCGCCGCCGGTACAATGGCAGGCACCTCCCGTGCAACCTCAACCGGCGCAGTGGCAGGAACCTCCTGTCCAGCCGCAGCAATGGGAAGAACCTGCCGTACCCGTACAAAGAACACGGCGGGCCATATCTTTCGGTAAAATTCCTAACCTGGATATTATGAGAAGGCATGATGTTGAAAACAGGCTGCTGAACTTAAAAGCCTTGAAAATGCAGGGGCAGGGAGGTAAACTCGGCTGGGTATACCTGGTAGTAGTCCTTTGCATTGTTGCACTTCTGGCTTTGCTGGGCTGGGTATTCTTTAACGAGCAGATTACGTCCGCTATCGGGACTATTTTCTAGCGAAAAAAGGCTTTGACATGCCGTTAATTCTGTTATACTATTAAGGCTACAATAATAATACTCTCAGGGAATAATCGATACGGTATCCCGGACTAATTAGAGAGGTGAATTAATATGGGAATGTATATTCCGATTATTATCTTTTCTATTCTCATTATACTTATGATTGCCGGTGCGTTCTACGTCAGGAGAAAGCTGTAACGGACCGGGAGTTTCATTATTAGTGAAACAGGGTCAATTTGATGAACAATAACAGCAACACCGGGCTGTTTCCGGTGTCGCTGTTTTATTTTGTAACTGGATTTCGCGATTTTTCAGGAGGAAATGATGGATAGAGTTAAGGGTAAAGTAGCGATTATTACCGGGAGTGCGTCCGGCATCGGGAAAGCGTCCGCCCTTCTGCTTGCTGAGGAAGGAGCTTCGGTAGCGATAACCGATATTGCCGATGATGCCGGAAATGGTACCGTTGCGGAGATTACCGCTAAAGGCGGTACTGCCGGATACTGGCATATGGACGTATCCGATGAAGCGGAAGTTGAAAAGACCTTCGCTGAAATAAATGAGAAATACGGGAAAATCGATATCCTGGTAAACAATGCCGGTATACCAGGACCTCCTAAGGAAACGCACGAACTTACCGCTGAAGAGTTCGATAGAGTAATAGATATCAACCTGCGGGGTGTATTTTTCTGCACCAAGCATGTACTCGGTTATATGAAACAGGCGGGCGGCGGCAGTATTGTCAATATGTCTTCTATGCTGGGTCTTATAGGGGGAGAGGACCCTGCATATCATGCTTCAAAAGGCGGAGTCAGGCTGATGACGAAATCGGATGCGACTACTTACGGTCCGTATAATATCAGGGTAAACTCGGTACATCCCGGGTATATTCTAACCCCTCTTTTCAGAGGTATTGCGGCGAGGAGCCCAAAGGGAGCGGATACCTTTATGAAAGAAATGGCTGAAGCAATCCCTCTTAAGCGGCTTGGTACGCCGGAAGATATTGCAAAATGCATCCTGTTTATTGCTTCCGACGAATCGAGTTATATCACCGGTACCGAATTTATCCTGGACGGAGGGTTTATACTGCAGTAGCCGGCTGCTTTAATCTACTTGAAATACCTTATTGCGCGGTATTTACGGCATTTACAGCCAGTTCCTGTTTTATTGATTTAAGGCAGTCTTCTATCACTTTGTAGTATATTCCCACGGTCTCCGGTTCCTTTTCCGGATCAATCAGGCTTATGTAATACTGGATGTCTTTATCGGTCAGATTTTCAGCGGAAGCCAGTAATTCTTCTTTAGATTCTGCCAGGGCATTTACATCGAACTCACCTTCAAGGAGACTCTCGGAGTTTTGCGTTGACACAAGCTGGACGAGGAAATCAATGTATGCTCTTACTTCGGTGTTCTTTACTTTAATTTCTTCCAGCTCTTCCGTTGTCGAAGTTAACTCCTGTTCAAGCTCGGTACGTTTTTCGTCGAGTTTAGTCAGGTCTTCTTTAAGTTTATCGTATTGCTGTACCGATAAATCCGGATAACATGAAGTCACCAGAAAACATAATACTGCAAGTATAACGATTAACGATTTCCAAGCCATTACTGCCTCCTTCCCTGCTAGAACAAATTAACCGGTACCGGGAGTACATCGAAAGGCCGTGGAAAGAGTAACAACATACTCTTTTTGTTTGAACGGTCTAGATAAAATATCGGTTATTTCAGGCTGTGATATTATTATTAAAGTAGATTCGAGAGAATCCGAACCTACGACCAATCGCGTATTCACTGCACCATTATAGATTAAATCAATTACTAAGGCAATGACGGTTTGATATGGGATGGAAAACGAATAAAGAAGACGTATTTTTTACGAAGAAGAGTTCGGCAAATCATCATTCTGAATCAGCATCCAGCGTGTCTCCTGTTCCATACGCTTCTTTTCTAATGATTTCAGACGTTCGATTTCCAGTCTTGCCTTTTCGTTTTCCAGCCTAAGTGTTTCAAGCTCTTTCTCGACTGCCGGAAGTATCTTAAGAGCGTTAAATGCGCTTATAAGCAGGTCTATCTGGGTGTCAAGCGACTCAATATCGCCCTGTGGTGATATCTGTGATCCGGTTGTCAGCGGCGGTTGCTGAGGAGAAGGATATTCCTCTTCAACCGGTTTATCCGGAACGGCTGTCTCTACGTTGCGTGTCCTTGCGGCGCGTTTGTCAGGCAACAGACCTTTATTTATGAAGTCTTTCCGGTGCAGGTCTATTGCCTGTCTGCTTACTTTGAACCTGTCGGCGATCCGCTGAGTGGTCTCCCCTTTTTTCAACAGGTCCAGGATAATTTCCTTATCTACTATAGGTTTCCTTGCCATTTCTTTATTCTCTATTATTATAGCAATAATATAACAGGAGGTAAATTATTTGTCAAGTTATTATTCATGCAATTAATTCTAGTGCAGTTCTATCTTGATCGATTTTACGTTCTTGGCAAGTTCTCCCAAGGTAACATTACCCTTGTGATTCTTCATGAGTTCTACATACTTGAATACGTTCTTGGCTTTCCCTTTTACTTCGATTACCTCTTTCATTTCTTGCCTCTATTTAATTTACTTGCGTTAATTATGCAATATAGCAATAGTATATGCAAGTAATGCAAAGGCAAGTAAGAATTAATGGCAAGTAATAAGACAAGATATGTATTATGCAAGTAATTGTTTTTCTTAAATTTGCTTTAAAAATCGCAAGAATTCTCGCAGATCCTCGTTTTTCATGCGTGGGAGCCAAAAAAAGAAAAATTAGTGGAAATAAAAAGTGGGCTCGGCAGGGTTCGAACCTGCGACCAATCGGTTATGAGCCGACCGCTCTGCCGCTGAGCTACGAGCCCGTGTATCGCAGGGGAGTTGTGTCCCCTGCTGAAACAGGATTACTGGTTGTAAATATACACTAAGAAGAAATAACGATGATTGTCTACAGGAAATATAATATAGTAACAAATTATTGAAGTCAACCGCATCATATAATTGATAAAAGAAAATATGGATTATTTGGAGGATGATGTGGTTAAATACTTGAACCGATATACTACTACACACGGAGAAAACGGATAATGGATGCGCTTATTGAAAGGGCTGCCGGAGACCTGGTAGAAGCGAGATACGCGATTGCACTCACCGGAGCGGGGATTTCCACTGAATCCGGAATTCAGGACTACCGGGGACCGTCCGGTTTGTGGACGCTGAATCCTGAAGCTGAAAGAAGAGCATCCAGGAGTTATGAAGAATTCATGCGTGACCCGGGAGAATGGTGGGAGAATACGCTGTCTAGTATGGAAAAGAGACCATCTGGTATCGGTGATATGAGCTCTGCCGAACCGAATGCAGGGCATTATATACTCGCCGAATTTGAAAAAATGGGGATTATGAAATGCGTAATAACCCAGAATGTCGATTCTCTACATGAAAAAGCCGGGACGGTTAGCCTGCTCGAATACCATGGTTCCGTTGCCAAGTACAGGTGTCTTTCCTGCGGTAATAGGTACCGGAGAGATGAATTCGATCTTCAGCGGCTGCTGCAGGAAGGGAAACTGCCGCCTACCTGTCCTAGATGCGGCGGCGTTATCAAAACGGACGGCGTATTTTTCGGAGAACCCATTCCCTCCGATGTAGCTGAAAAGAGCCTGGAGGAAGCCCTTAAATGCGACCTTATGCTTATATGCGGCACTTCGGCTGTAGTGTATCCTTTTGCCAGTTTACCCCATGTTGCTAAAGAAAGAGGGGCGGCTACGATAATCGAGGTAAATGCAGAACCTACCCCGCTGACCGAAGAAAGAATTTCCGACTACCTTATCCAGGGTATGATTGGAGAAATACTTCCCCGTATCCTGGAAGAAGTAAAGAAGCTGAAAGAGTAGATAGTAACATTCGAACAATGGAGGATAGATATGGGAGAATCCGTTTCAACGATTAAGGTAAACCACACTACCCTATCGATAATCCAGGGTGATATTACTGTACAGAAAACAGATGCCATCGTTAATGCGGCGAACTCCGGATTAATGGGTGGTGGCGGAGTCGACGGCGCCATCCATCGCGCCGGGGGACCGGCAATCCTGGAAGAATGCAAAAAGATTGTAGCGAAGCAGGGACGACTCCCTACCGGTAAAGCGGTTATAACAACGGGCGGAAATCTGCCGGCTAAATATGTTATTCATACCGTCGGTCCGGTCTGGCACGGCGGCAATAAAGGTGAACCGGAACTGCTGGCCAGCGCTTATAAGGAAAGCCTGTCTCTTGCTGCTGAGAAAGGCCTGGAGAGTGTCTCCTTTCCTTCCATAAGCACCGGTGTCTATGGTTACCCGGTGGATAAAGCGTCCGCAGTTGCCCTCGGCGCAGTAAAAGAATTCCTGACATCCGCCGATACGTCGATAAAGGAAGTTGTATTCGTCCTTTTCGATTCCAATACCTATTCCGCCTATGCAGCGCACCTTGATAAATGAAAGCTGTACCTTGTCGATTATATATAAGGAGGTATTTAGTTGCATTACGAAGAACTGATCAAAGATTACGCTCCGGAATGGCCGTATCCGGTAAATTATCAAAAAGAATATGAGGTCAGCAGCGACGTTCTGGTACTCGGCGGCGGGATTGCCGGTTGCTGGGCGGCGATAAGTGCTGCCAGGAAAGGAGCGAAAGTCGTCCTGGTGGACAAAGGAGCAACCAAGACCAGCGGTGCCGGCGGCTCCGGTGTTGACCACTGGCATGCTGCCGTTACAAACCCGGCCTGCCCTATCGATCCCCTGGAGTTCTCACAGGTAACCATAAAAAACTACGGCGGCTGGCGATGCGGAATCAGCCAGCATATCACGTCGATGGAAAGCTATGACTGTCTGCTGGAACTCGAAAGTATGGGGATGAAAATCAGGGACTCCGAAGACGAATTCAAAGGAGCTGATTTTCGAGACGAAGCAACCAGGCTGATGTTTGCGTATGATTACACGGCTAAATACTGCGTCCGGGTCTGGGGTGCTCATGTAAAGCAATTTCTTTATAATGAATGCCTCAGATTGGGAGTAAAGATATACGACCGCGTAATGATTACCAGCCTGCTGAACAAAGGTGGAAAAGTTGGGGCTCCGGTAGTCGGAGCAACCGGAGTGAGTGTACGCACCGGTGAGTTTTATATATTCAAGGCGCGTGCCAGTATCTTGAGCATGTTCTTGCCCCAGCGTCAGTTTATATTTTCAACGGAATTGAAGGGGCTTGCATCGACTCATCGTCCCTCCACCGCATCAGGTGACGGCCACGCAATGGCGTGGAGAGCCGGGGCTGAATTCGCCCAGGTAGAACACTCCGGTCATGGTGGCGGTCTTCCCTACGGTTACCCGCAGTATGGTGTCGGAAATGCCCATAACACCTGGTATGCCTGCACGATGGTGGATGCCAATGGTAAGGAAATTCCCTGGGTAGACCGTAACGGGAGGATACTTACTTCCGTTGCTCAGAGGTACCGGCCTGCACCGGGTCAAAAGTATTTCCTCGATATGGGAAGAGAATACGAGTACCGGAGTCCGATGCTTATACCCGACTGGCGTGAACGTGTTAAAAAAGGTGAATTCGCACTGCCGATATATGCCGATCTTGCATCAATGCCGGAACACGAACGCCGGGTTATCTGGGGGATGATGATAGCCCAGGAAGGCAGGACGCTGATACCCATATATCATACTTATTCGCAAGCCGGATTCGATCCCGATAAAGACCTTCTGCAATCGTATGACGGCGGATGGGGAGGTCTGGGTCCGCCCCAGTGGAGGACGTATTCCAGCGGCACTTCGTCGGGAGGAGGTCCGATAGTGGACTGGGATCTTAAGACGACTCTGGACGGTCTGTATGCAGCCGGTAGTCAGGTATTTACCAATGGCGACCATGCGTATGCAGCCGCTACCGGCAGATATGCCGGCAGAAAAGCAGCCGAATACGCACGCGGCGCCGACGAAATGGGTGCCGACAGACGCCAGATTGATGCTGAAAAAGCCCGTGTTTACGCACCTGTATATAGAAATAGCGGAATGGACTGGAAGGAACTGAATGCGGGTATCTGCAAGATACTTCAGGACTACTGCGGTGAACTCAAGAACGAAGAACTGCTTTCGATAGGACTGAAGTGGCTGGATGAACTGGAAGCGGGTGAAGCAGCTACTGCCCGTGCCAGGACTCCCCACGAACTGTATCGCGTCCTCGAGGTGTTCAATATAATAACCGTGGGCAGGATGATGTTCGAAGCCAGCCGTGCCCGTAAAGCCAGCAGCTCTCACCTGGATTTCACCCGGACTGATTTCCCGGAGATCGATCCGCCGGAATGGAATAAATGGGTGACTATAAAACTGGACGAAGGGGACGTAAAGGTCGACGAACTGGCGCTTGACTATTACGGTGATATGGAAAAGAACTATCAGGACCATTGCGGTCTGTAATGAATGGAGTGTGCCTATGTCTGATGATGTGAAAATGTATCCTAATCCGGTAACGCCGAACAATCCGGTAATATTCAATGAGGATGTATGTTCGGGATGTAATATATGTGTCGATGTCTGCGTAATGGATATACTTATGCCGAATCCCGAGAAAGGTAAATCGCCTGTTATACTATACCCGGATGAATGCTGGTATGACGGCTGCTGCGTCGATGCCTGTCCTCTGTGGCAGAAAGGCGCTATTATTCTTAACCATCCTCTGAACCAGAGAGTGCGGTGGAAAAGAAACGACACCGGGGAGCACTTCCGTCTCGGTATGCCCGATCCTCCCCCGCCGGTTAACAGGCCGCCCTCCGGAGGATGGGACGCAAGAGCATAGAAAACTGGTATAATTAGAAGACCTGCACAGGACACCGGGCTGTTTAGTCCGGTATAGAGAGATGTGATATGAGATGGGACATAAACTCATTGAAATTAATGTACAATATGGAAAGATTCGCCACACAGGTATATCTTTCCCAGAGGCGCGCATTCAAAGAAAGTTCAATAACGGAAAAACTCGACGCGGCTGCAGAAAATGAACGGGAGCACGTCGACCTTCTGTGGAAACGGATTGTTGAACTCCAGGGAAACCAGTCTCGTATCGGTTTTCTCTTCCAGACCGTCGGAAGGATAATCTCTAATATTGCAGGTACGTTCGGACAAATATTCGTGCTTAAAGTGGACGTCTTCGTCGAAAGCCGGGCAATAAGCGACTATAACTCTTTTCTCAAAAAAGTTCACTTCGATGAAGATACAGTAAAGTTGATCAGACAACTGATAGACGATGAAATATTCCACAAGGAAAACTGGGAAACGTCCATCGAAGAGCTGAAAAGCCGGAAATAAAACCGATATGTATACAGTGTCCCCTATTTTAAATATCAGGATAAGCTGTATTATTGAAAATAATGTTATGTAAAGGATGAATTCTGATGTCCAAACAAAAAATTGTCATAGTCGGTGCGGTAGCGGGAGGTGCCACCTGCGCAGCGAGAGCTCGCCGTCTATCCGAGGAAGTCGAAATAATAATGCTTGACCGCGGTCCTTATGTTTCGTTTGCCAATTGTGGACTTCCCTACTATATCGGCGAAATAATACAGAAAGAAGATAATCTTCTTGTCGCAAAACCGGAGGATTTCAGGGACAATTTTAACATCGATGTCCGTCTTTTCAGTGAAGTTGTATCGGTTGATAAGTCCGGCAAGACAATTAACGTAAAGGATTTACAGACCGGCAACGAATACACCGAGAGCTATGATTCGCTGGTACTCGCTACCGGTTCGCAGCCGGTTAAACCCAATCTGCCCGGCATAGACCTGCCGGGTATCTTTACTCTGCGAAGTATTCCGGACAGCAACCGGATTAAGGAATGGATAAAAAATAACGGTGTTAAAACAGCAGCCGTGGTTGGCGGCGGTCTTATCGGTCTGGAAATGGCCGAGAACCTGGCAGGACTGGGAGTCAAGGTATCCGTTATCGAAATGCTGCCGCATGTTATACCTTTCTTCGACCCGGAAATGACTGCCCAGGTCCACGAAAAGCTTACTGAAAAGGGGGTTGACCTGTACCTGAACACTGCCGTGAAGTCGTTTTCGCTCGGTGAAGCCGGCTCGCGGATAAATGTGGTTACCGAACCTGACAAAGGGCTTTCCTGTGACATGGTAATTCTGGCTATCGGCAGCAAACCTGAAAATGACCTGGCGCGCGATGCGGGACTGGAAATCGGCGACCGGGGTGGCATCAGGGTAAATGAATATATGCAGACCAGCGACAGTAATATCTGGGCGGTGGGAGACGTAGTAGAGTCCAGAGACATAATTTCCGGAGAACAAGTACTCAGTCTGCTGGCTAATCCGGCCAACCGCCAGGCAAGGATTGCCGCCGATTCCATATTCGGTAGAAAACGCCTTTTTCGCGGAGTGCAGTCAACTGCTGTGTGCCGCATCTTCGACCTGAACATAGCTTCAACCGGAGTAAGTGAAAAAAGTCTGAAGCGATATGCCGAGAACGGAAATGTAATTCCTTATGAGAAGGTGTACCTGCACCCGAGAAACCATGCCGAATATTATCCCGGTTCAAGCTTTATGGCTATGAAATTGATTTTTTCCAGCGAGGACGGGCGAGTACTGGGGGCACAGGCTGTCGGTTATGAAGGCATAGAAAAACGGATAGATGTCATTGCAATGGCAATACAAATGGGTGCGACTGTGTTCGACCTTGAAGAAGCCGAACTGTGCTATGCACCTCAGTTCGGTTCGGCCAAGGAAGTGGTAAATCTGGCCGGTATGGCGTCGGCCAATATCCTCAGGGGCGACGTTCCGGTCACTCAATGGGACAGGACCGACCCGAATAGCGGAGTCCTGCTGGATCTTCGCGAACCGAATGATTTTAAGGAAGGGCATGTCGAAGGTGCTGTTAATGTACCTCTGGGAAGTTTAAGAGGGTATCTGACCAATCTGGATAAAAGCGAAAAAATCCAGGTTTACTGTAACCAGGGCAAGACCTCTTATTATGCAACCCGCATACTAATCCTCAACGGATTCGATTGTACCAATATTTCAGGTGGATATAAGACCTACCAGGCCTGGAAACAGCTTGAAAATGATGGATAAAAAGGCCCCGGGTTGATTTAGTCATTTACCAGCGATTGTATCCATAAGGGGATATATTTGCCTTTTCGGCGGCGCAGGGCGGCAATATAAAGGGCGATGAGTATGCAGACAATCAATGCCAGTCCGCCGAAGGTTATTATTGTCATTCCATAACGAAGCCAGGAAGCATCACTTTTCCCTAAAACCGCTATCAGTTTGAAAACTGCCCCAATTAAGGCTACAAGTGCTGCTGATGCCAGTATGTACCGCATCGATATATCTCTGAGATACCTTGTGAGTAACGAGCCGAAATATATCCCTACTGATGAACCGAAGAGCATAATAGCTGAAACAAATATTATCACGTTACCGTCCAGTGTATACCTTATAGCACCGAACGCTGTCGGGAAGATAATTTTAAATAAGTTCGTACCAACCGCGATAAAGGAAGGTACCCCGAACAGATATACCAGTGACGGTACAATGATAAACCCTCCGCCGATGCCGATAAAGCTGCTCAGTATTCCTGTGGATACTCCCAGGGCTATCAAAGCCCAGAGCGAAATTCTGGCATCGGCCTTTGGGAAATATATGATAGGCGGCAGTTTTACCCGTGACAACACCGCGACCAGCGATGAAAAGTGACTATCTCCAGCAGCATCATCCTTATCTCTAATCATTCTGTCCATTTTAGCTTTCGTCTGGGTGGTTTCCCAGAAAACCGATCCCCCTACAGTAAGCAGGACAACAATTGTCGCAGACAGCACGGCAGTATCGGCCATTCCGGCGTTTTTAGCGGCGGTGAGAGCCCGGATTCCCAGTTCAACTCCGCATACCATAAAAACTATCATTATTCCGCCAAGCTTGAAATCGACGTTTCCAAGTCGCCTGTGCCTGAACGTCCCGATGATTGAGTTACCCATTACCCAGAGTACGCTTGTCCCCACGGCATATTGCGCGGGGAAACCAAGTATGATGAGAGCAGGGGTCATTATAAAACCGCCGCCTACCCCTACGAAACCGCTTATTACTCCGGCTGCCAGGCTGAGAATGACAACGAGGACTAAATTGATTTCAATACCGGGTAGTATAGACAGGTGAGTCATTTTTCGGCGTCCACCTCATCCAGAGAATCGGCTTCGTCGGTGGCCTGCTTGTTGTAGCCGATGAGGTCTGAAATCTTCCCCATCAGCAGACCGAGTGTAATCGCCAGAATAGCAATCAGGCCGATGTTGTATATTACGGTAAGGTATGCTTTTCCTTCTTCAACCAGTTCCATAAGCCTGGTATACATCCCGCCGGTATACCACTGCGTTACGTGCCAGACTATCAGGATACAGATAGCTGAAAGACCGGATATCCAGATGACTGACTTCTTCTTATAGTCGATCTTTCTGTCCTTTCATTTCGGTGGTTGAATAGTTATCGATGCAAGCGACGTTGAAAAACGGTCATTTACAGGATTATTTCGCAGTCGGGGTCGTTCTTCCTGACCCACTCGTAAGCGGTTTTTATCAGGTCCTTGCCGTAATCGCAGTTAAGTTTTATGGAGAAACTGGCGTTATCGCCGATGAATATTATCGGATGGATCCTGCAGACGACGGGACGGACATTGTGGACGCCGCAGCTGTTCTGCTCGGAATTGAAAAAAGGACAGGGCAAGGGAAGCCATCTTGTCGAAGAAAGTCCGGTCCACCCAAACGGATGAGGGACAAACTTACCCCGTGCCGTCTTTGCTTCGAGGCCCTCGTATGGCACGTGGAGGAAATCTGCTATCCCGGCGAGTTCTTCTTTGAATACCTCGATTCCCGGGCTTGCCGGATTCAAAGGATTTGGCTGGCAGCATTTACCGCATTTCCTGCATTCGGATGTGGATGCAAGTTCTAACAGGACGTCTGGTGTGCACGGCAGGGATACCGTCAGAGAAATATCATCCTTGCCGAGAGCTTCGAGCAGCCTGTCCATATCCTGTTCATCCAGACTGAGAATGTTCCGGCCTTCCAGGTGTGACAATCCGTATCTTTCAAGATCAAGCTTGAATATCTCCTCGGATTCCCAGTCGGTTATACCGTTGTTCACCATACAGACATTCTATCACGTTTGGATATTCAGGCACACTCCGATAATATTAGAATCCGGTCGTGATATATAACAATTCAAAGATATCTCAGAATACATCTATAGACTCGTTCAAGATTGCTTTCTCGGTTATGTTTGTATCTGGTTGGTCTAATTGTCATTGCGAGTCCTCAATGTCTACAGGCAAACCACTACAACTAGTCCCTTCCCCCTTGATGGGGGAAGGTTAGGATGAGGGTGACATAAATCCAATTTTCACCCTCACTTTAATCCTCTCCCCTCAAGGGAGAGGAATGTGTTATTCCGAAAAATTACGCATATCCTTTACTGGAAATTGCCACGTCGTCCGCCTCGGCAGACTCCTCGTAATGACGAAGGAGGAACGGATTGCCTTGGGCTTTGCCCCTCTCCCACACTCTTCCCCCATCAAACAATCGGAATATTTCTGCTGAATACGGCAACTGTTTGATGGGGATAAAGGGGGTGAACCGAAAATCACAATCAAAACCGAATAGTACCACTTACTTCAACTATTGATATTTTTCTGATAATATGATACTATATCGGTAATCGATATAACGAGTAGCGATATAGTATATCAAATGAAAACAGATGGTGTAAAAAAGTACCTGCCATTAAGCGAAGCGACGTACTATATAATGCTGTCTCTTGTTACACCGCTGCATGGATATGGCGTGATGCAGGAAGCGGAAAAGCTTAGTAAAGGTACCGTAAAGATAGGACCGGGGACTTTATACGGCGTATTCAGCACCTTGGAAAAAGAAGGACTTATATACAGGGTTAAAGAGGAGGACAGGCGGAAATACTACACTCTGACGAATCAAGGGAAAGAGGTTCTTCAGACTCAGGTTGGCAGGCTTAAAATTATGACTGATAACGGCCTTGCCGTTAATAACCTCCTCGGACCGGAAAAAACTGATATCCAGGGGGCGCTGGGCTTATGAAGAAAAAGGAAATAACAAGGTTTAAGTGGTTCTGGGTCTGGCAGGACGATGCCGAGGAAAGGTGGCTGGAAGAAATGTCCCGAAAAGGATACCACCTTACTTCCGTTGGTCTGCCCTGCATTTATACTTTCACTTATTCCGAGCCGGTGAATTATGCCTATCGCCTCGATTACCGGCGGTTTACCGGAGGGGATAGGCAGGAATACCTTCAGATATTCAGGGACGCCGGCTGGGAGTATCTCGGTGGGATGTCGTTATGGCAGTACTTCCGCAAGCAGGTAAAGACTGGCGAGGTTAATGAGATATTTACCGATGAGCAGTCGAAAATCGCCAAGTACCGCCGGGTCCTGGCTTATCTCGGGATTTTTTATCTGGCTTTATGGGGTACTCTGATAGGCAGGATAGTCAGTATACCGTCACTCCCCTGGTGGGGCAACGTCCATATATTCATAGTAATCGTGCAGCTGTTAATGACATACGCAATTATCAGAATTTTTCTGAGAATAAGGCATCTGCAAAAACTCTAGAAGCTTATTCTACTTCGATACTGTCCAGATAGAGTTCCCTGCCTGAGATAATATCCACTTTCTTTTCGTTACATTCAGGGCAGTTCAACTTCCTGTTTACGAACATGAACTCGGTACCGCAATTCCGGCATTTTAATAGTGCCGGTACCCTTTGAAAAAACAGATCCGCATCAGCGGCGATGGTATCTCTGCCGAGAAAGCTGAAGTAAAACTCGACCGCGTATTCCTCCACTCCCGAGAGTTCACCGACGACCAGGTAGATCCTCCGTACTTTTGATGCTTTCGCTTCCCCGGCTTTTTCGAGAACAAGAGCTAAAAGAGGTTCTACGATGCTTTGTTCATGCATTACTTGAGTTCGGGTCCGGTAGGTATAACCATTCTCTCGGAATCGGGCGGGATGTGCTCCGGCGGTCTTATCAACTCGTATAACAGGGCTTCCTGTTCGCATCCGACAACGCAGATGCCGCAGCCCATACATTCTTCTTCGATAAGCCTGGCTTTCATTGTTTTCGAACCGGCAACCTTTACCATTTCCATGGCATCGAACGGGCATCTTTCGACACACGTCTGGCAGCCTGTGCATTTCTCCTGATCCACTACCGGCTGGAACCGGCTTGGAGTATAGAGTTCGTGCATCCGTCCCGAAGCCTTGGACATCAGCAGCATACTACAGCAGTCGGCTCCGCAGCTGCATATTATCCCCGGCATACTGGCGCTGTTGGTAGGTCCTTCGTGGATAAGTCCCGCTCTTTCGGCTTCATCGGATTTCTCCAGGGCTTCTTCCACCGTGTAGATTTTCATCTTCGAACCCCGCTCGATGTTAAAGTCAGCGGCTTCTTTCCTGAACTGGAAGCAGTTCCAGAGCGGATGATCGCATGTTACTCCCCTGTTCTGGTCGAAGTCTATATCGGCACCCTTTCCCATGCCGCCGGCGGAGCGGCAGCCGCAGGGACCCGATACAACAATTTCAGCTCTCTCGAATACCTGCTCGATATCCTCATGCCACAGCAGGTCTTCTTTCTTTATCTTCGGGTTAGCTTTGATTGCCAGTCTCGAAGGGTAAACACGGTGCACCTGGTGACCGCTCTGCTGGTACCTTTCCAGCCACCCGTTTACTTCGCGGTTAGGATTTTCTTCGTCCCATTTCTTCCGCCAGTAGCTGTACTCTTCGGAGGGTGCGTATCCGCTGGCGGGGGTTCCGGCAAATCCGAAGTGAAGGCCCCTGCGGAAATGATACTCCGTTTTACCTCGGAACATCAGACCTCTCTTTACCAGGTTATCCAGTTTATCCTCGATAACCTGTTCATCGGCACCCATCTTTCTAGCGAGGGCTGGGGCCGTTATCGGTTCTCTCGCTTCCAGGAGTATCTCCGCTTCCTCTAGCGTCATCAGGGCTTCTAGCATCTTCCGGAAACTTTGAGATTCCGGGAAAGTCCACATTTCGGCAATAACCTGGTATGCATCATTGGGTCCGGACATTTTGTACCTCCTTCAGGGAAATGTTGGTATAGTCTAGCTTTACCTGTCGAAGGTGTCAAGCCGGTAGCAGCCTGCCGGAAGTGTAACGGACATACGGAAAGGGATTGATTGTGGATTTCCTTTGAAAGCCTTGATAATTGAGTGTCGAAACATCATAATACTCCTATCGAGTAAGGAGTAGAGAGACATATGATAAGGAGATTTCTTCTTTTATTACTGGTATTTCCGGTAATACTATTAACGGGATGCATTGCCCAGCAGGAACCGGTTGAACAGGAGCAGGTAGAACAGGTAAAAAAAGAAGTCCGGATACAGGCGAACGAACCCGATGCTGGACAGATACAGGCCGACTTAATCGGGTCCTACCTGAAATGGCACGATGAAGATATATGGTACTTCGCTGCACTATCTGAGTTCGATAACGTTACGATAAATAATAAAACCAGCAAAGGTAATGCCATCGAGTATGACGTAACGATGCTGCTGAAGGACTTCGATCTGGAGAGATACTTCATTCTGGACGTGTTTCTGGTGTATAAGAATGTGGATACCAGGTGGCAGCTGTATACTTATCTGGTAACGGATTTCCGGGAAATGGCAACCCAGACGCATTAGGAACTTTTCTGGAGAAGGGTCAAGCGGGTTCAAAGATATACTAATATTGTTACATTTCAAGACAGTATGAAAAAAGATACATGATTACTTTGAATCGACTACAGTTTCTTTTTTAAGAACGTGGTTGCTTTACCATATAATCCGTTTTCGAGCACTTCTAGAGAATCATGTTCAATATCTTCTAAACCACCTAACTTACTTGTCCACTTCCCAGATAGAAGTTGGCGAGTCGCGTGAGTTGGTTGATTTTCATTAGTATATACAGCAACTTTTTCATATCCTTCTTCCAACTCACCATTTTCGCATTCTGTGTATCCTTGATGCCGAAAAATACTAATGATAGCTCTAATGTCATCATTATCTTCTGTTTCTTCTGGCCAATATGCGTCTATACTATTTGGCCACATCCAAACATCATCTCTACCATATGCCCAACAAATGCAATTATATGTGACAGTACTTTCGCTTGTGACCGCGTAGTTAGATTCTGTTAATTTTGGATATGATGCTCGATGATGAGGAAGAATAGGATTATCTTTCATTAAATATATCCTTCAGTATGTCCCCACTCAATCCAAGCATCTCTCATTTTATGGATATTCCCTCTCATTTCAGGTTCAACAGGGTCCTCACTGGTCAGTATTCTTAGTGCTCGGAACCAACTTCCGCCTCGTTCCTTTAAATCATTAAGGATGAGAGGAATTGCAGATTTACCAAGAGCGATGATTTGTAGATAAGAATCGTTATTAGTAATTTGAGACGGGGAAGAAAGTGCATCAGTTTCTTCATGCCACTCGTCTGATAGTGTTCTGAATGTGTCACTCAATCCTGTTTCATTAGTTGGGTTATCTCTTCTATCAATTGGTAAGTTTTCTTCATTAGCTTTACTTCTCAGATATTTCCTTATATCTAATACTAAATCACTCAGTGTTTTTTGGTTTGCGAGGATTTCTTCGCTGGTCATTGACTGTTTTTCTATTTGCTTATAAATGGACACTAGATCTGAAGTAATGTTTTTTAATGTAGTCACCAGGTCTCGAATTTCTATTGATTGTAGAGAAACATCCTCTTCACTGCTTGTTGTATTGGACGTTAACCAATCGATATTGCCTAGTGTCCTATAATAAGCTTTACCTGAACGTGAACTCGAATAGTTTTTAAGTACGTTTCTAGGAACATTAATAGTATCAAAATCTATAGGCACACGGAGATGATCAGTTTTATTATTTGGTATTCTTTGATTATATTTGATCTCTTTCATCTAATCTCTAATGATAAATTTATTCGATATATCTATAGCCTTGTTAATAATCTTTTGAGCAAGCGTATTATCAAATTTCAACTCGATTTCAAAACTCACTGTGATTACTAGTCCATCTTTCTGTGCAATTTCCATTATAACATCGTAATCAACATCGTCATGTTGCTTTTTCACAAAACGTATACCACTTATTTCATCAAAAGGTTGACTAGACAGATTTATGAATCGTCCAGGTAATGAGATTATCGGTTTTACTTTCTGACGCCTGTTGAATAAAAATCTAGTGGTGCAATTAAAGTTACTTTTTATATTTGATCTTGGTATTATCTCTAGAAGTTGTTCGACTTTAGGTTCATTTTTTACTGACCCAATATTCTTTGTGTTATCCGTGAAAACAGCAGTTAAATGAAAATTTATTGAGCTGTTTTGGGATTCCGACAATACAAACATACCAATGTGATTTTTATTATCTATTTTTCTTAGCGAATAAAAAACATAATCACCATCTTCATCTTTAGTAGCTATATTCGCTATATTCTCGACATCCTGTTCCCCCAGAATTAAATTCGTTGTAAAACTGAAGGCGTTGATATTATTTTTCTTAAAATTATGTTGTAACATTGATGTCACTTATTCTTCTATAAAAATTGAAACGTTATAAATATAGTTTATCACTTATGTAGAGTAAAGTATAGATTTTATAATATTATTAATTGTGATATATCGTTAATCAGAAATAAAGAAGATATATCCTCTCCATCTATTCCTGATTAGATTTTTCACTGTTTTTGATAATTACCAGTTCTAATATAAATAGATTTAATCAAAACAATTATACTATTCATCTCTCTTGGTATTATCAATAAGACTGTTCAACTTGTTGAAATATCGGCTATCTTTGAATGTCGTGAGTTCGAGTTAATACATAAGTTCGTACTATTCGAGGTACTAACAAGTTGAAAATATAATCTTCGTTTGTTTTTAAACAACCTGATTTATGGGCAGGTTCTTGTGGAAGAAAAAGTATTTAAGTGAACAGGTGATTTTAGGTAGATTTACACTGGAGTGGAGCGGGAGACGGGATTCGAACCCGCGACAGCCTGCTTGGAAGGCAGGAACTCTACCACTGAGTTACTCCCGCTCGTGCGGTACAGTTAGATTTTACGATAATCCGGTCGATTTGTAAATAAAAACTCGGGGTGAGAGGACTTGAACCTCCGACCTCAGCGTCCCAAACGCTGCGCGCTAGCCGACTGCGCCACACCCCGTTACTGAAACAGTTATTATTCTACCACAGTTCGTCATTCCAGCCCACCGAAGGCGGGTAAACTCCGGCTGGAATCCAGTAATCACTGAGTGTAGGCTATCCCCTTTTATACACACATATTAACCAAGTCAACAATTTCCTGGATCCCGTATCAAGTACGGGATGACAGAGAGGTTTACGGGATGACAAAATATAAAAGAGTCCGCTTTCTGCGGACTCTTTTAGTATTAGCGTATATCCTGTTAAGGAGTTAACCCTTGCTTTCTTCTACCAGTTTCAGCAGTTTTTCGTAGTCCTCGTCAGTCCTTTCCTGGATGAATTGTATTTCACTTTCGGAAAGGTGACGGAACCTGCCCTGAATCTTCAGATAATCTTCGACCGGTTTACGTTTTGCCGGTTTAACGTTCAGAGTATACTTGCCGTTCTCGATCTCATACAGCGGGAAGACACCGGTCTGGACTGCCAGTTTACCTATCTCGATAGTCATCTCCGGATTACTGGTAGTCCTCCAGCCGGTAGGACATACCGACAAGACATGAACGTAGGTCGGGCCGTCGATCGCTGCCGCTTTGGCAATCTTGTCCATCATGTCGAACGGGTAGCTGGGACAGGCAGTAGCCACGTAGGATATGTTATGGGCTGCGGCTATCAGGGGCATATTCTTTTTCCATGTTACCTGCCCGATGCTCTTTTTCCCTGCCGGCGCCGTGGTAGTGGACGCGCCGTAAGGTGTCGCCGAGGAACGCTGGATGCCGGTGTTCATATAGGCTTCATTATCCCAGCAGACATAGGTGAAATTATGACCTCTCTCAAGAGCGCCGGAAAGTGCCTGGAGGCCGATGTCGCTGGTACCACCGTCACCGGCGGTTGCCACAATGTTTACTTTCTTTTCGGGTTTGATCCCTTTACGCTGCATCGCTTTCAGACCGGACTCTATACCGGAAGCAACTGCGGCGGTGTTTTCAAACAGCGTGTGAATCCAAGGTACCCGCCACGATGTCCAGGGAAGCTGCGACGAAACGATTTCCATGCAGCCGGTGGCGGACACAACGATTGAATCGGGTCCCAGGGCTTTCATCGCCAGCCTGACGGCGAGGACCTCTCCGCAGCCGATGCAGGCGCGGTGACCCGGGGCGAGGTACTCCTCTTTTGTAACCTGTCTTTTTCCGTATTTTATATAATTCTCTGTCATTATTCCCTCACTCCGTATATCTCGAATTCACGGCTGCTTCCCTTCCCGGCAATCTCGATACCCTTATTAATAATCTCTTCAAATCCGGCGACCGTAACGTCACGTCCGCCGATACCACCTATTATATTAACTACCTTCGGTTTCCCGGCTTCGTCGTAAAGGGTCGAACGAACCTCGGCGCAGACGGGCCCCGACTGGCTGCCGAATGAGTATGCCCTGTCGAAAACTACCAGTGTTTCGGCCCCTTTGACAGCCTGGCGGAGTTCATCCGACGGGAAAGGACGCCATAACCGCAGTCTTACCAGTCCGACGTCCTTGCCTTCGTCACGCATTTTATCGATGGTGGACATTGCCGTCTGGCTGTAGCTGCCGATTGTCAGGAGGAGGGTTTTCGCACCCTCGGTGCGGTATGTTTCGACCGGAGAATATTGACGACCGAACTGCTTACCGAACTCATCCCAGATCTCGAGGATTACTTTCTTCGAGTTCTGCAGGTTCTCCTCCTGAGCCCGGCGCGCTTCAGAGTAAATAATCGGCGGGGCGAAAGTCCCCATCGAAACAGGCTTATCAGGGTCGAGGGGAAACGGATAATTATTCGGTGGAAGGAATTTATCCACGTCCTCTTTTTCCTCAATCAGTATCGGTTCTATCATATGGGAAAGGTGAAAACCGTCCAGGTGTACCATTACCGGGAGCAGCACCCGCTTGTCTTCACCTATTCTGAAAGCGCAAAGAACGTTATCGAACACTTCCTGTCCGTTCTCGGTAAAAATCTGTATCCAGCCGGTATCCCTGGTAGCCATCGCGTCCGAGTGGTCTCCCCAGACGCTGAGCGGCGCCGAAAGTGCCCGGTTGGCTACCGTCATAATGATGGGAAGCTGCATCGCAGACGCGCAGTAAAGCACCTCGTGCATCAGCTCAAGTCCCTGTCCGGCGGTTGCCGTAAACGTCCTGGCTCCGACCGAGGATGAGCCGAGGCAGGCGCTCATTGCCGAATGTTCCGATTCAACGGGGATATAAGAAGCGTCGAGTTCGCCTTCGGCAACCAGTTCGGCAAGGTGTTCGACTATATGGGTTTGCGGAGTAATGGGGTAAGCGGCTACTACATCCACGTTGGCAAGCTTGGCGGCTTCGCCGATAGCCAGGGATACTTCCATTCCGACTCTTTTTGCCATTAGCTCTCCTCCTCTGTCATCGATATCACGTCCTTGGGGCATTCATACGCACAGATTCCGCACCCTTTGCAGTAAAACAGATTGGCTACGAACAGGCCGTCTTCCTGCTGTTCTATACAGCCCTCGGGGCAGAAGATGTAGCACATTCCGCACTTAATACACTTCGAATAATCCGAGACCGGTTTCTGTGACCGCCAGCCGCCGGTCTCATACTGTTCGGCGCTACCCGGTTCGGTAACGATAGACCCGATCTCCAGGTCTTTCCAGGTAACATCCGTTTCATGTTTATACGCCAATTTGCTTTACTCCTTTATCTGAGTATCTTCAAACGCTTTTTTCATAGCGTTGATATTTCGTTCCGCGAGTCGACCGAATCGGGTGTTCAGAGGTTCGGTAAGCGATTCGATATCGACCACGCCGGTTGCCTTGATTAAGGCTCCTATCATAGTGGTATTAACGATATTAACACCCAGCAGTTCACGAGCGATATGCATCCCATCCACTATGGCAATTCTCCATTTGTTCTCGAATTCAGCGGCAACATCTTTGATAGGTCGCCTGGTGTTGATAACGATAGTGCCGCCGTCTTTAAGACCGGAGGTTACATCCACCACATGTATGAGACCGGCATCAAGGACAACGATAACATCCGGCTCAAGGATTTCAGCCCTTACCCTGATAGGCTCATTCTTACTGATTCTGTCGAAGGCCAGTACCGGCGCACCTCTTCTTTCGGGACCGAAACTGGGGAATGCCTGGGCATATTTACCTTCGGAAATAGCAGCCCTGGCAAGGAGTTCGGCAGATGTTACGGCGCCCTGTCCTCCCCGCCCGTGCCACCTGACCTCTACGAGTTCGGCTGTTTGAATCAACTTGCCCTCCTGTTCTAGGAAATAGTATCCCTGTAAGTAGTATTCTTGGTATATAAAAAATACCCCTGGGGCGACTCGAACGCCCGCACCCAGCTCCGGAGGCTGGTGCTCTATCCACCTGAGCTACAGGGGCATAACATTAATAATATAATGCATTACCCTTTCCTTACGCAAGGATTATGTAATTCAGGTGAATCAAGGTAGTATTTTGGGTGAGAATAGATATTGAGTTGTCGTTTTGAGGATTTTTCGTATTACAGCCAGCTGTGGTTTGTATATCACAATCCTGTGATGCCCTGTGGTAACCGGCATGCCGAGGATTGCTGAAAAGACATTCTCTTCTACTTCACCGCGGCAGATTATCGATATTTCATCCTCACCCGGATTTATCTCTATTATAACCGGTAAGAATAAATTTTGCCATACCGAAGACTCGGTAATATCACTTAAGTATTTTAACTCTTTTTTCTTGAACAGGTGGACGCTTCCGTCAGCGCAGATGACCGAGGGCGTTTCCTCTTTTAGCAGTTCTGCCAGCGATTTCTGTTTGGCCGGAATCCGGGCATTAACTACCCTGAGTTCTTCCTTGACCGATTCCTGGAGTAGTTTATCATAACGACTATCATCAGTCATTTGATTCTTTTTGTTCCAGAAGCACTTTGACGCGTTTCAGCCTGGATTTCTCTTCCCTGTCCCGTTCCTCGAACTTCATAGTTAAAAACCTGATAGTGTTCTCCAGACTCGGCACGACCATATATTCAAGTGCGTTTACAATCCTCTTGGTGCGATTGATTTCCTTGCCGAGAATTTCCAGAGTGCTCTGCAGTTCCGCCAGGTTGACAATCGCATCCAGGCATTTCTCGGCCAGCTGCGACGTCCTGTCCAGGTAAGCAGAAGTGTCCACCTGACTGTACCCGTCTTTCTTTCCGGTATCTTTCATTTCAAGTGCCGGTACTCTGGCTCCGGCTATGTTGCGCGAACCGGATGTTATTTCCAGGTCTCTTTCCGCACCAGATAATTCCTTGCCGAGGGCTATGTATCCGTGGTAACCGGCTGTAATCGAAAGCGATTTATAAGCCGCCGCGAAATCATCGAGCATGCTCTGCTTGGCTTCGACAGTTTCTCTGGCTATCTGGAGAAATTCCATAACCAGTATCGAAAGCCTGTCCTTCAAAATTTTTTTAATTTTTGTCGCCAGAGCCAACCGTTTCCTGAGCTTGATAAGCTCAATCTTGGTAGGCCTGACTTTTACCTGCTGTGCCATATATTAGCTTTCAGTACCGTCCCTGTACCTGGGAAGATATTTCTTTATCAGTTCCTCGCTGACAAGTTTAAGGTCTTCTTCGGGAAGTGCCGAGAACAATTTCCAACCGATATCGAGTGTTTCTTCAACTGTCCGTTTCTCTTTTTCTCCCTGGGCAATAAACTCATTTTCAAACCTGTCGGCTATTTCCAGGTAAATCCTGTCGCGGTCGCTTAGAGCATCCGTGCCGACAATCGTCGATATTTCTCTAAGGTCGAGCCCTTCCGCATAGGCGGAGTATAACTGCATGAATACGTTGTTGTGATCTTCGCGCGTCTTGCCGGGACCTATGCCTTCTTTCATCATTCTCGACAACGACAGGAGTACGTCTATGGGGGGATAAATACTGTTTCTTTCGTGATTTCTCGATAAAACAATCTGTCCTTCGGTAATATAGCCGGTGAGATCAGGAATCGGATGATTAATATCATCATCGGGCATGGTAAGAATGGGCATAATGGTAACCGAACCTTCACGGTCGCGTATCCTCCCTGCCCTTTCGTACATCGTTGCCAGATCGGTATACATATAACCGGGGTAACCCCTTCTCGAGGGTATTTCCTCTCTCATCGCCGAGAGTTCCCGCAGGGCTTCGCAGTAGTTCGTCATATCGCTGAGAATTACCAGAACGTGCATGTCCAATTGCCAGGCAAGGTATTCAGCGGCGGTAAGAGCGAGTTTCGGTGTGGACATCCGCTCGATGACAGGGTCGGAAGCCGTATTTATAAAGGCTATAGTTCTTTCCCTGGCGCCTGTTTGTTCCAGGTTCTTGATGAAGAATGCGGCGTCATCATAGCTGACCCCGATAGCGCCGAAAACGATGGCGAATCCTTCATCGGTTCCCTTTACCGCGGCCTGCCTGATAATCTGGGCTACAATCCTGTTGTGTGGCATACCGGAACCGCTGAAGATCGGCAGTTTCTGCCCTCTGACCAGCGCGTTCAGTCCGTCGATGGACGAAATTCCGGTCTCGATGAACTCGGCCGGAGGTTCACGTTTGGCGGGGTTTATCGGTTCGCCGTTTATATCGAGATATGCATCCGGGACTATTTCCGGTCCGCCGTCCATCGGATTTCCCATCCCGTCGAAAATCCTTCCCAGGATATCGGGAGATACCGGCAGCTTCAGGGTTTCACCGCGGCATCGCAGTTTACTGCCGGCAAGGTCTACTTCGCTGACTCCGCCGAATACCTGCACGACGGTCGATTCCTCGCTGATATCGATTGCTTCACCACGTTTTATTTCACCGGAAGCCAGCTCGATATCGACGATCTCACCGTACTGAATACCGGGAATATAATCCGCTATCAATACCGAGCCTTTCGCTCTCTGGAATGATTTGGTCTCTTTGATATAAAGAGGAGTATCTGCCATTAAGAACCTCCTTTTCCGGCTACCAGGCTCGTTTCCATTTCGGATACCAGTTCTTTCACCCTGTCCTCGAATTCTTCATTCGGTATATCCTTGAGCCGGGATATTCTCGTTACTATCGGTGACGTACGAAGCTCATTCACATCGGTTCCTTCACTCAATGCTTCCTGGGCAAGGTCGTAGTACCTGATGATGGTTTTAAGCATCTGATGTGCTCTTGCAGGTACGCAGTAAGTATCTATCTCGTGATAAGCACTCTGTGCCAGGAAATCTTCACGTATCATTCTTGCCACTGCCATCAACAATTTGTCGCCGTCCGGCAGGGCTTCCGGACCGACCAGCCTGACGATCTCTTCAAGTTCCGATTCCTGCTGAAGTATCCTGAGAGCAGTCGACCGCGTGCTTGCCCAGTCCGGACTTATCTCCGACCACCAGTCTTCCACTGCTTCTGCATAGAGGCTATAGCTGGAAAGCCAGTTGATAGCCGGGAAATGACGTCTGTTAGCCAGTGATACATCGAGTGAATAGAGGGCATCGACGATTCTGAGTGTGTTCTGGGTAACCGGTTCGGAGAAATCAGCTCCCTGAGGACTGACGGCTCCGGCAACGGTAACCGAACCCCTTCTTACAGGATTTCCCAGGCATTCGACCAGCCCCGCCCGTTCGTAGAATGATGAAAGCCGCGAGCCGAGGTATGCCGGGAAACCCTCCTCACCGGGCATTTCCTCAAGTCTGCCGCCTATTTCTCTCATTGCTTCCGCCCACCGTGACGTCGAATCGGCTACCAGGAGTATGTCGTAACCCATATCCCTGTAGTATTCAGCCAGCGTGATACCGACGAAGATACTCGCTTCGCGGGCTACTACGGGCATATTGGATGTATTGGCGATAAACACCTCTTTTTCTTGGAGGAGTTTTCCCGTCGTCGGGTCCTGAAGCTGGCTGAAACTGTACAATACGTCTGCCATTTCATTACCCCGTTCGCCGCAGCCGACGTAAATATTCAGCTTCGTCTGCGCCCACCGGGCAAGCTGTTGAAGCGAAACGGTCTTCCCTGTCCCGAATCCGCCGGGAATAGCCGCTTTACCGCCGAGCGCCAGAGGGAACATATAGTCCAGGATTCTCATTCCGGTGACAAGCAGCTGCGATGCCTTGAAACGCTCTTTGTACAGGCGTGGTTTTCTCACCGGCCATTTCTGCATCATCGGCAGCTCTATCAACTTACCGTCCGATTCGAGTCTGACAATAGTTTCTTCCACGGTAAATTCACCCTTGCGTATATCCTTAACTTCACCGCTCATTCCGGGCGGAATCATAATTTTGTGTTCAATAAGGCTGGTTTCCGGAACAGTACCGATGACATCGCCTTCGTTAACCATGTCACCGACTTTGACTGTTGGTGTGAAATCCCATTTTTTATCTTTCGGTATGGGATCGGCTTTTATACCGCGTTTTAAGAAGGAACTGTCCTCCATCATTTTAACCAGAGAATTCTGAAGTCCGTCATAGATAGAGCCGACAATACCGGGGCCTAGTTCAACCCTGAGAATAGAACCGGTTCCTCTTACCTTTTCACCCAGTCTCAGTCCCTGGGTCTCCTCGTGCGCCTGTATTACTGCTCTGTCGCCTTCAAGACCTATAATTTCACCGACAAGGCCTTCATTTCCTATTTCGACGACTTCATATACCTGGGTTCCTTTCATATCTTTAGCAATAATAACGGGACCTGAAATTCTCCATATCTCGCCCATATCAACCTGCCTCCTTGAACACAGCTAGATTTCTATATCGAATCCGACGAACTTCCTGACGAATGACCTGTAGTATTCCGCGGCATCTTCCTCTCCGGTACTACTCCCGGAAGGCACCTCGATTACCACCGGGAAAAGACGTTTTTCATTGGCCAAACGGTCTATAATATCACGGGCATAACCTGCGTAATCGGACTGTATGGCAATGATGCTGACTCCTGGCTTGTTTACAAGCTCGCTAAGAGTCTCCCTGACGCCGGATTCGACGGAATCATCATCCTCTATGGTATAGTAACTGCCGACTCCTGCAAGCCTGAGCAGAGTGGTCAGGTTGGCATCGCCTACTACGGCTATACTCGATTGCTTATTGGTCGTCATTGTGCAAATACCATGTAATCTTTTATTTCTTCAAGCTGGATATTATCCATTGCGGCTTTAAGGATTAGTCGCAGGTTACGCACTTCTGTTTCTTTCATAATCAAATACCAGACTACCACCGCCGGTGACATTATCGTCGGCGAAAGGATTTCCCTGACAAGTCTGAATTTAAGTTTTTCGATAGATTCGTCGATAACCGATATATCCCCGTCTTTTTCATAACCGGCGATGATTTCTTCGACAACGCTCCGGTATTCAGGATAATCCAGCCTGGACGGAACATCCGTTAGCTTCAGCGGTAATATCTCTCTAATCAGTTCATCGTTCAACAGGTAACCGCCGCTGATTGTTTGTACCGATGCATTTGAATCGGAGTTGTTTATAACGGCACGAAGGACAATCTGCAGATTCGTCAAGTCCAGTATGGTCCGGAACACCCTGGCTAATACCGCCCCGTCTTTCATTTTTCCGGTGGCATTTAATAATTCGCTGAAATAAATTTGTTCCATGCCGGTATCGGTCAGGACCTCTTTTCTGAACACTTCATCGAGCCTGTAATTTTCAAGGACATTCGCGTATACCCCTAAATTGCACGTATTCAGGACGCTTATAACCTCATCCAGACTTTCGGAATTTATTAAATCCTCGAGAAGTCCTTTGCCGTATATACTTCCTGCCGGTATTCCTTTCTTTATTACGCCGGTTAGTATATTCTGCAGGGATGTTTTTATATTGAGAATGTCATATCGGTTTGTGTATACCCGTAATATATCACGGGCTGGTCCGGGTACGCTTTTAAACCATTCGATACGGCTGAGACACTCACCGAAGTACTTCCACAACTGCTCGTCCAGCTCGTCGAACGTGCCGATATCCAGCCCTTCCAGGTAACCGCCGATATCGGTATCTCTGACCGAATCGATAACTTCCTGGAAATCAGCGGCTTTAAGAGTGTTACTCAGGTGTTCCGGGGAGAGCATTTTTGCTTCCTCTCCCTTCAAATAAGCCGATATAAAAGCGTATCCTATTCCTGTCAAAACTGATTAACTCCTGTTGTCAACCGAACAGTTCCTTGCTGATTTCAGGTAGAATCTTCGGGAGTAGAGTGTCGATCCTTGTTTCGTAGGTGTTATCTATACTGAACCTGCCTTCCGTATCCTCGATTATGGCTCCGCCGGTGCACTTCGTCTCTCTGTATTCCTTAATCGCTGAAGATAATTCCTTGTCTTTCTTGACCAGATTCTTAATATCGTCTATATGACCGGGTGCAACATATACCACCACCTCATCCGTGTCTATGGCTTGAATACCCTCTCTGATTAAATTCAAAGCAATATTATCGTTATCCGGAAGTTCGGCCAGCCTGTCTCTCAGGCTCGACTCGATTTTCTCGATTATCTCGTTCTTTGCCTTGAGAATCTCCTGACGGATGCTTATGGTCGTTTGTGCCTGTATTCTAAATGCTTCGGATTCGGCTTCTTCCATCAGCCTGGTTTTTTCTTCTTCATACCGGGCATTTTGCTGTTCCCTGGCTTTTTCGATTCTCTCTTTTGCCGCTGCTTCAGCCTGGCCGATTATCTCGTCGGCTTCGGCTTTTACTTTATCCAGTACGGCTTCGCTTATTTTGTCCATCGTCATAGCAGTATTTCCTTACATCAGTCCGAGCATTGACAGCGACATGATGGCGAATACGAAACCGAGTACGCCGAGTAATTCGACGAACACGGCTAGCATAATCGCATTTGTCAGGATCCTGCCCTTCGTTTTCGGTAGAAGAGAGATGCCGGAGGCGCAGACATGGCCCTGGTAGATTGCCGAAAAGCATTCGGCGGCTCCGGCCATAAGGCCGATACCCAGTACCATCGCACCGGCTCCCGGGTCGGCATCGGCTCCCTGTACCTTGGCGACTACGCTGGTAACGATAAGAATCAATACGATCAGACCGTAGAATGTCTGTGTCATCGGCAGCGAGGCCAGGATGATAACGTTCCTGAATTGCCCGGAATCCTCTGAAAGGGTGGCTGTTCCCGCCGAACCGGCAATCCCTATTCCTATCGAAGAACCTACCAAACCGCCGATAAGAGCCAGGGCAGCGCCGATTGTTGCCAGAGACGAAGGTTCAAATAACATTTCTTCCTCCTGTTAAGACTTTACTATTATTGGGACTGTCGTCCGTTTTATTAATCTGAACGGGCTGTATTCCGTACCACCGCCCTCGTAGAACTTAAACAGGAACTCTACAAAACACAGCCTGAGTGAATGCATGAATCCGGTGATGGCTGTCAGTACAAGATTGATGATATGACCGAAGGCTATTACTATCACTGCCAGTATGAAACCTATAATAGCGCCGATTACTCCTCCCATCATGCCGCTGAATAAATCAGCCATCATGTTAAAGGTAAATGCCAGGTAGTAAGTGGCAAGTCCGACCCCGGCAAGACGTGCGTATGACATCACGTCGCCGAGAAGACCGGTTATATCAAAAAGCCAGAGAATAGCGCCGAGTCCCCTGCTGACCATGATACTCGAGATAATTATAAGTACAATCCCGGCATAGAGCAGGTACATCAGGATAGAGTATGTTCCTTCCGAGATTCCGGGTATATTTACCCCCATCATCGAATGGAGAATATTAGGTACTCCGAACTGCAGGAGGAATAGTCCCAGCTTCCCGACAATGACTCCCCTGTCTCTCTCTTTAACAGCCTTGACGAAGGCTATAATATGGCCGATATTTACGTGGATAAATCCTATCCCCAGTGCAATGGCGATAAATGTAACCGGGTCCTGAAGTGCTTCCTGCACACCTTTAACCAGCGCCAGGTTTTCTATTCCGAAGAATTCATATATGTTGCCGAAATATTGACCGGTAAGCAGCCCTCCGATCAGGGCGACGCCGGCACAGGTATATATCAATCGCTGGAACTGTCTGAAGTTATCGCTTGTCGGGTCGTCGACAAATTTTCTCAATACGAACCTTGTAAGCAGCATCAATCCTATGGCATACAGTACGTCGCATACCATCAGTCCGAAGAAAAACGCGAATGAATACGTAACGATCGGGGTTGGATCCCATTCCCGGTACTTTGGAGTTGCGAATAAATTTACTATTATCTGGAAAGGTTTGAATCCTCCGGGATTTCTGTACTGCGTCGGCGGTTCCTCGCCCTCTGCAGGCTCTCTGGTATCCACGAAGGCGTAGTTTATTTTCTCTTTTATCTCCACTGTAGTGTTTTCAGCTACGTTTTCCGGGACCCAGCCTTCGATAACGGTAATATATTTAGCTTCACTGGCTTTTTCCAGTACGGATAGTCTTTCATTTTCAGCCGACAGTGCTTCTCTCAGCAGGACGAGCCTCTTAAGGTCCTCACCGATTTCTTCCGTCAGTTCTCCGGTAAGTTTTTCTTTATCCTGTTCAAGACCGGCAATTTCACCGGCAGATTTATCCAGGAATTCTTTCAATGGTATATCATCGTCCGGTGTTTCCAGAATCCTGCCACTGGCAGTTGATACTGCCGATATAATGTTCTCGAGGTTTCGCGTGTCTCCTACGGCGTGAATAATGGTGTCGGTTTCGATGGTGGCAACGATGTTCTCCGTGATAAGGTCTTTCAGCGAAGTCTTGAGGTATTCATATGATTCTGTCGGGACGACTATGACTCTGGATACAAGGTATTTACCGGTATAGTTGAGGTCCCTCAGGGTAAGGTCACTTTCTTCTTCCAGTGGACTCAGGTATTTCCGGATTTCGTTCAGGCGCTGATATTCCCCGGTTATATCCTGTATCCGCTCCTGGAGCCTGCTGGTCTTGTTATATATTCGTTTGACTTCGTCACTTATTTCGTTGAAGGGACGCGTGTATATAACCTCGATATCTTCATCTATAGTGATGTTATCCTGCTGAGGAAGGTAGCTCAGTATTCTGGTAATATAAGTAAGAAGTTCGTTGACTTCCCTGTGTTCCTGTTCGATAGCCGTTCTGTTTGCCGGTTCAAGCTCCTTACTTTCTTCGACATCCAGTACACCGATACTTTGCAGAGTCTTGAGAGTACGCTCCGAGTCGTCTCTGACCGTCACCACCCTCATTTTTGCCATAGGTCTGGCTGTATTAACTAAAAAAGGCGCCATTAAGTTTTTGTCCCGGTAACCAGTTCAAGCATACGGTTTATAATATCTTCGACCTTTTTTTCGGCTGCCGACTTAATCGCTTCCGCCTGTTTCCTTGATTCTTTAACCTTCGTATCGGCTTCATTCTTTGCTTTTTCTATCATTTCACTGCATTCGGCTTTCACGTCGTCAAATGACAGAGGTGTGGACAATATCTTCTGCGACTCAGTGTTTGCTTCGGCAAGGATTTCATTTGCCCTGGTCCTGGCGGCGTCCAGGGATTTCTCCGCTTCTATTTCAAGGCTTTCTATACTGCTGGTAACTTTTTCCAATTAAATCAGCCTCCCTCAACGAGTCCTGTTTATGCGGTTATTATCCGAGTTGTACTGAATCCGGTACGTTATGTAGTAAAGATAGTTAATATTAGAGACACGGAGTATTTTCAAAACAGCCCGTTAATCATCGGTCGAACATACCGGGCTGACCGTCAATATTATATCAAATGTGCCTCTGACTTGAAAGTGGTTTTATCCTGAAAACAGGCAATTGCACTGCTGAAATTATCGTGAGAAAAGCAGGTAGGCACCGAATATATACAGTCCGATAAGTAATATTCCGTACCAGCTGACTACCCGGAACATTTTCCGATTTCTTTTAAACCTTATCCCCAGTAGTATGATGGTTGTCATCGCAATTGCGATTATCGCGCTGATTGTATGTGTACCCGAGACCGATGACGTTATCAGGCCTTTCGTGTAAAGGATGTCCAGTATGAATACATAGGTAACATCCAGCATGTTGGCACCGAAAATATCAGCGACTGCCAGGTCTATCGCACCCATCCTGAACGCGGATATAGCTACTACCAGTTCGGGCATGGAAGTACTCACCGCCAGGAATATACTGCCTACAAAGCTCGTGTCCCAACCGGTAGATTCGGCTATCTCATTACCGACGTATGACAGCCAGATGCCGGTAGCTATTATTACTATCGCACCGAAAATGAACTTGGGCCACAGCCATTTGATATCAGGATAAACCGGTTTATTATCAGGTGTAGATTCTCCGGTTTCTTCCGGGAAGGCAGGTATCAGAGAAAGTTGAAAGTTACGTTCCGACGTAAAAATCCACCATGCCCCTGCTATGTATACTACGAAAATAATGATACCGGGAATACCTACCCAGCCTATGGAAAGCTGTCCGATACTGTCACTCAACCCGGTACTCAATGCGATGATTCCCAGGATAGTGATGCCGATTACCGCCGAACTGGAATGTCTCATGCTGGCAAAATTGAGCACCGGCGTTTTTCTGTTCATTATGTCAATAATAGCAATGATGCACAGGTTAAATATGCAGCTTCCAAGGAGAGTGCCGACTCCCAGGTCGGGAACGCCATCATTGCCTACCAGGGTAACGGAACTCAAACCGGTAATGAGTTCGGGCATCGAGGTAATGATACCCAGCAGAAGCATCCCTATCCATATTCTACCGAGGCCGGTTCGCTCGGCGATAACGTCGGCATAGCGGGTTGTTTTCGTCCCGGCGAAGAGAATGATAACTATGCAGACGAGGAATTTAATCCAGACCAAAAGCGGGACTCCTCCGGATGAGACTTACATTACGGGTAAAAGATTACTATAGTCGATGGTGATTATCAATTTTACTGTATTGACTCAAGATACTCCCTGTACCATACCATGTGACGGATTACCCTCGCGGCGCGGTGAGGTTGAGGGTAGATAAGGAATCCTTCCTTATGATAGGTAACGTAGGCTGCTATATCCTGGGCTGAATTAGGATACCCTCCTACCATATACAGAGGAATACCGTACTTTTTTACCTGCTGGAAAAATTCACGGGCGTGTTCCTGCTCTGACTGGTCGGGAGTTTCATTAAGATCGTTCGACACTCTTTCGATACCGCTTCTTGGAACGCGGTGCATTCTGCCCAGCCAGGCATTGGACAACAAAGCATCCAGGTTCCTGTCTTCCAGCAGTATCCACAGCGTCCTGATGATTTCAGGGCTGTGGGCTACATTTGAGCCGACAAGGTCTACCGGGTTGGCGTGGGACCATCGTTCCGGTAACAGTGTATTCAGCTTTTCGATGGTAGATTGTTCCAGTTCCGGTATTTCCAGACCTTCATTCTCGCAGGCTTCCGTTGCTACTACTCCGAGACCACCTCCCATCGTCAGTATCCCTACCCTTCTGCCTTTGGGTAAGGGCTGGTTAAGCAGGGCGATTACCACGTCACACAACTCGTCATCGTCCCTTACCCGTATGACACCGGCTTGCTTGAAAGCAGCCGAATATACCTCGTCGGAACCTGTAAGAGCGCCTACATGAGACCTTGAAGCCCTGGCTGCGTTTTTCGTTCCGCCCGATTTGAGCACTACGACAGGTTTCTTCTTTGTTATTTCTCTGACGGTCTCGAAGAAACGACGGGCATCCCTGAGGCCTTCGATATATAAAGCTATCACCTCGGTATTGGGGTCACTGGCAAAATACTCCAGATAGTCTTCAAGGTAGATACTGGCTTCGTTTCCGCAGCAGACGAACCTGCTGAATCCTATTCCGTATCTGTCGGCATTCTGGATTATTCTCGTTCCCATGTTTCCACTCTGGGCGATAAGAGCCACCCTGCCGGAAGGCATATTCTGGACGAATGATAGAGTATTGAGTCCGGCATGTGCATCCAGGTGTCCCATCGTGTTGGGACCGATAAACCTGATGTTACCTTCGCGGGCAATCTCTAGTATCTCTTTTTCCCTTGCCACTCCTGCTTCATCGGTCTCCCTGAATCCGCCGGAGATTATCAGGGCGGCGTTGACCTTTTTCTGCACGCATTCCCTTAAGGCATTCGGTACCAGCTCAGCCCTTACGACGATAGCTGCCATATCCACCGGTTCCGGGATGTCCAGTATGCTGGCGTATGATTTTTGCCCCATTATTTCGGGGGAAGACGGATTGACCGGGTATATCGGGCGATTGTTCGGCATAAGCAGGTGGTGGGTTATCCTGCCCCCCCAGCTTCCCGGATTATTGGAAGCTCCGATTACAGCTACCGAATCAGGGTTGAAAAGACTTTTCCATACATCGTCAGGTACCAACGCAATTCTCCTTTCCGGATAAGGCAGATGGACAGGAGTGGTTATGTCTTCTGCCGTAAAGGAAATATTATCAGGGAAAGATTCAGGCAGTCAAATTATCAGAGGTGAACTCACTTAAAGATAGTACAAGAATGATTAGGCAATACGGATATACAAATGATGCTTGATGCATATAGTCACGTAGCGATGGATTATGGAAAGCTGCTACAAAGAGATTTGATGATATACTACATCAAAAGGTAGGAGTTAATACTACCACAGTCAACTAAATATAAGTATGATTGTACGGACTAAATATACTATTGATGCAATCAGAAAGCCTATGCCGATTGCTCCCACGACACCATCAGCCGGTGCTGCAGTTGGACTACTTACAGAACCTGGCGAATTTCCTCTAGCCATTAAATGCTGTATGAATGGAACAATACCAAATAGTACGGTAATACCAATGGCAGCGAAAAATAGTACAAATATGAAATTTGTAGTAAACTCTAATGCTGTTTGAGGGTACCATATTTCATATGAAGTATCAATTACAATAAGCGTAATTCCAAGAATACACACTAAGCATAAACCCCAAATCAAAAACCTTTTTGCTCTTCGCTTTTCTTTCGGGGTTAAACTTTGTAACGTATATTGATAACTCATAATAAAATCCCCATATATTATTGTCTAATGGCACCATTTACCCAATTTATTATAACTTGGACCCAGTTATTTGTTAATCATTATTGGTAGATTCGCACTAAAAACAGAAATGTGATAGAATTTTGAAGCTGGGAGAGGTGTCCGAGTGGTTTATGGTGCTGCTCTCGAAAAGCAGTCTCCGGTGATTCCGGAGCGTGGGTTCGAATCCCACCCTCTCCGCCAGACTGCGCTAAAGTTTCGTCTGGCAGGCCAGTTTCTATACTTAAGACAGTAATCCAATCTGATATAGTTAGATAGTTAAAGCGCGGAGAGGTGCTGGAGTGGACTATCAGGCACGCCTGGAGAGCGTGTGTAGCTTTTGCTACCGTGGGTTCGAATCCCACCCTCTCCGCCAGACTAGGCAAAAACTTCGTCTGGAAAACCAGTCGTGGATAAATAGGTTCCGGCTTTTGCTGGAATTGTATGAGATTTCTTCTATCGTCATTGCGAGGAGTCCGCCTTGGGCGGACGACGCGGCAATCTCTAGTATTGATATAGATTGCTTCGGTTCGCCTATTGACGGCGAATCTCGCAATGACAGGTAGGGATGGATTGCTTTATCTATCTGCGGCGGATTATCCTTAATGACATTATAAAGCAGATTAATTCACCTGTTTAAGGAGATAGAGTATATGACATTTCCGAACCATCCCGATAAATATGACAGCAAGCCGGTGTTCTCCCCCGACGATTTGATGAAGTATCAGGATACCCTGAGCTCAGGATTCAGCTTTAAAGCACCTGAGAATGTCATTCTGTGTTATTCTCCCGGACTGATGGAATATGTAAGAAACAATTATGAAGTTTCGGAAGAAAAGCTGTCCGGAGGCGCTTTACTGGCATTCAATAATACGGCGGGTAAGGTCGGTATTATGGGGAACTTCGGTTTCGGGGCTCCGGTGGCAGTGATAATCTCCGAGGTTCTCATTACATCGGGTACCAGGAGAATAATGAATATAGGAGTTGCCGGGACCCTGCAGAAGCATGTATGTATCGGTGATGTGGTTGTATGCAGAAAAGCCATCAGAGATGAAGGAACGTCCTATCATTACCTTAGACCCGATACCTATGCCTATCCAGGTACGGATTTAACTGAAAAAATCGTGGAGACTCTGAACAAAAAAAGGCTTGAATACTGTGAGGGGACAAGCTGGACGATAGACACACCGTATCGCGAAACGGTTGCTGAAGTGGTGAAATACCAGGAAGAAGGTGTTTTGACGGTGGAAATGGAGGCTTCCGCCCTGTTCGTACTCGGTCAGCACCGCGATGTCGATACGGCGGCATTGTTTACGATAAGTGATTCTCTGGCGGAACTGGAATGGGCTCCGGAATTTCGTTCCGAAAAAACACTCAGAGGACTTGAAACGGTATTCGAAGTAAGCCTGGAGACACTGTCCGGATTATGAACACAAAAAGGACAGACCTTCCGTTTGAAGCCCTGCCCTTAACTTCGTTCCTCTTCATACCCTGCCCGGCTATTACTGCCGGATTGCCTTTTTCCATTAAGGCCGCTACTGACGGGTAGCTCGGGAACCTTCATTTTATGTATTGGTACTACCGGTGTTCTCCTCCTTCTCTTTATTTCAATTCTATTTAACCACCGACCGGTGTATTCGTCTGTGACAATTATCTCAGATTTCGAGTCTATACAGTGTTGAAGAAACATGAATGCGATGCTACAACGACAGGAATCGTTCGAGGACCATCGCCACGCCGTCGTCTTCGTTGCTTGCCGTGCAGTATTTACAGGCTTCTTTGATTTCGGGCAGTGAATTATCCATTGCCACGGGAATTCCGCACTCGACCAGCATATCCATATCGGGAAGGTCGTCGCCGAAGGCTACTACGTTTTCAAGGGTTCTTCCCGTCGGTGAGATCAGTTTACTAATGGCTGATGCCTTGTTTACGCCCGGGCAGGTTATATTGAGGATTGGGTGCCACATAAGAGCGGGTACTATAGATATTGAATCGCCCATTTCCGATTTCAGAATGTCCATCAGGGGCAGAATCTCATTACCTATTCCGCCGAGTGCAAGTTTACTGGGATGTTTTTGAATCGCCTCTTCTACCGAGAGTACCATTTCCGGGGTGGCGGAGTTCCGTCGCCAGAGCGTTTCGGGGTCGGCTTCCCGGTTCGAACCGAATTCGAAACCGTCTATCTCAAGCGTAATCCCTATGTCCGGATAGGCTTTGAGAGAAACATCGATTGCATTATGTAAAATATCCTCGGGGAGAGGTTCCTTGTAATAGCCGGATAACGGAGGGTTGCCTGCTGCCACTGCTCCGTTCATTACCGTATATGAGCACCGCTCAGCCAGTTCTTCCGGAAACACCCGGTGAAATAGTCGTGCCGGACGGGAGGTTGCCAGGATAACAGGTATACCGGCTTCAAGACACCGTTCCAGGGCAGCACGGTTGCGTGGAGAGATTTCTTCATTGCTATTGAATAATGTCCCGTCAAGGTCGAGGGCAACAGCGTCCGGCAGGCGGTCGAAATCAGGAAGGTTCATACGAAAATATTATAACATAGTCGAAAAATGTACTTATTAATACTGTATGTCTATTGTTGATAAAGACATACAGTATAATGTATGCTTAAAAGATGGATAGACATACGGAGGGTGAATATGAGGCTAGGGATTAATATACCAAATAGTTTGCACAAGAGAATGAAGCCTTTAAAAGATAAGATTAACGTATCTCAGATATGCAGAGAAGCAATTGAGCAATGGGTTAGTGCTTACGAAAGTTCCTTAAATGATATTGATGATGATATTAGAAAAAAAATAGATCAACTTAAACTTGCTTGGGAACCTTATGTTGTGAACTGGGAAGAAGTTGGAAGGAATGATGCAAAGGTATGGGCTAAAAAAGCCACTCCAGAACAGTTCGAGATCTTTGCTCATAACCTGAAAGTTGGTAGAGGTCACGGAAGGATTCCTGGTATGTGGATGGCACCTATTATTCCTGATACACCTTTTTATGGCCAAAGGCAGGGAGAGCATGAACAATGGTTTATTGAGCAGTTTGATAAAGACTGGGATACAAATCACTATGTAGTAGCCGAAGAAGACTATCAACGCGGATGGACGTCATACCTAATCGCATTACTCAATTTAGCAGAAGAAGATGGAGCTAATCAGTAAAAATAGATGAAAGGGGGAGTTATAACATGGCTAAAGACAGCGGAAAAGGAAGCGGTGGTAAGAGTGGCGGAAAAGGTGGAAATCCCAATTGGCCAAGCCGGACCGGTAATCCATCAGGCGGCAATAGAGGAAATAATCCTCCTTCGAAGAAGTAAGATATAATTCCCCTATTGACATACTAACCGTCAGAGTATAATCTCAGTGAAAACTGGGATTATACTTTTTTGATGACTAAAAACATTAGTTATCCAATAGCTAAAGATGGAAATGGTAAGTGGGTAGAGATTGGATCTGCTAAACATAGTGGCTCATATTACTGTCCTGAGTGTGACTCTCCTTTTATCGTTCGCTTGGGCAAGATAAGAAAACACCATTTTGCTCATAAGCCAGGATATTCTGGTTTATGCACTGGAGAAAGTGGTTACCATATTCTTGCTAAACATTTGCTTGTTTATCATTTTGAAAAAGAGAAATCATTTCCGTTCTTATCAGTTTGTCCACAATGTTTTCGCGCTATAGGTGAGAAGAAACGTATCATTAAAGTAGAAGTTGAAAAAGGAGTAGATGATTATAGACCAGATGTACGATTAACCCTGGAAGGCGATATCAATATCGACTGCGAAGTAGTATACAGAAATCCACTTGGGGACAAATTAGGTACATACAGAGAAAAAAAGAAGAACCTACTCGTATGGCAAATAAATCCCAATTCTCAGAGTGTTCCTCCCATAATCCAATATTCTTGGCAAAAAGTAGCTGGTGATGAGATAACGCATAAACTTAAAAACGTAAAAGATAAGTTATTACTTTTTACACCACTAAATTCAAAAAAGCATAATTGTGTGCCTTATGTGACCCTACCCCATTTTATAGGCCAACTACAGATAGAATTTCCCTGGTATTTCCAGCATACTCTCTGGGTGTCAGACCTCCGAGTGAAGTATGAGGTCTGCCCTCATTATAGTCTATCCTCCAGCAT
>DAOULV010000031.1:0-24815 GCA_034416335.1 Dehalococcoidales bacterium | reverse complement strand
TTAATTACCTGAGTCCCTGTGAATTTGAAGCTTTGTCTCGTACCTCTTCTTGATGTGTCCATTTTTACTTGACCACTACACATCTTGTTTAAATCAAGGTACTGCGTGAGAGGGGGATAAAGGGGGTGAGTGTTATAACATCTAACACTTAATATTATTTGCTTAGTGGGAAAATGAGAACGGAATTTTCGTTAAGATAAGGCTATATTACACATTGAAGAATATGGGAGTAAAGAGTAAAATACTGAAAGGCACCTTTGAGAAACCGGTATAAACATCGGGAGGTGAGACGTGAAGAATGAACGTTCTGACGAACTTAAAGACCTTGTATCGGCCGCTACAAATCTGAATTTTCCCCTTAAACTGAGAACGGAAGCGGTCGAGTCGATTGGGAAAATGGGCACTCACGAAGCTTTGTTGGCGCTTCTCGAGATGGCAGGTAACGACCAGCTTTCCAAGAAAGAAAGAGAACTAATCATCAAGCTGGCTACAAATCTTATCAAGGCCGGATACTAGAGGTAGTTGAAAACCGGCGTCTCCTCAAATGAAGGTAATTACACGTGGAAATTGGAATTATAGGTCTTCCCGGCAGCGGGAGGACTACTGTTTTCAATGCACTTACGGAAGGTGGTACCACCGCCGCTGACGGTACTGCCGCGCATATCGGCACAGCCACGGTCCCCGAACCACGATTGGAAGTCCTGTCCGGCATATTTAATCCCGCCAAGGTAACTTATACATCTGTCACCTATATAGATATCGGCGCATCACTTAAGGACATGGCACAGGACAAGGGGATAGGCGGGAAACTCCTCAATCAACTCAGCCAGGTGGATGCTCTGATTAATGTTGTCAGGGCTTTTCGCAATGACAGCGTTCCTCATACCGAGGGCAGTCTGGACGTGGACAGGGACATCGCCAATATGAACCTGGAGCTTGCTCTTTCAGACCTGGTAATACTGGAAAGAAAGCTGGCGAGGATAAAAGAATCCCTCAAGGGAGCCAAACCCGCGGAAAGGGCCGGAATACTCAGGGAGCAGGAACTGATAGAGAGAGTAAAAGCAGACCTTGAGAAAGATATTCCGGTCAGGGAAATGGTGCTGACCGAAGAAGAAAAAAAGATGCTCTCCGGTTACCAGTTTCTGTCAGCCAAACCGCTGATTATCGTGGTAAATATCGGTGAAGAGCAGTTACCGGAAGAAGACAAACTTATAGCGGAATGGAATGATAAGTATGCAGGCCGGAAACGCGCCGTTACCGCTGTCTGCGCTGAACTGGAGGCGGAACTGACTCAGCTGGACGGTGAAGCTGCCGAGGAATTCCGAAATGAGTATGGCTTGACCGAATCCGGCGCGAACAGGGTAATCAGACTTTCTTACGAACTGCTGGGGCTGATATCTTTCTTTACGGCGGGACCGACCGAGGTGAGGGCATGGTCTATCCTGGATGGAACGGAAGCGCAGAAAGCAGCCGGGAAAATTCACTCCGATATGGAAAAGGGATTTATCAGGGCGGAGGTGACCGCGTTCGACGACTTGGTGAAATGCGGCGGTTTCTCCGAGGCGAAGAAACAGGGTCTGCTGCGGCTTGAAGGCAAGACCTATCCGGTGCGAGACGGGGACGTTATTACCTTCCTGTTTAACGTGTAACTGAAACGGCGTAGACAAAACCGGAATAATACATTATTCCGGTTTATTATTTCCATCCGAAACACCGTTACGGCTACTACCTGCCTGTAAGAGAACGGTAGGTCGGCCATTCACCGGGTGGGTGTATACGCAGTTATCGGTGCCGTAAACCTCTTTGATATTGGATGTGGTAATTACCTCCTCCGGTGTTCCCCGGGCGTGGACCTCTCCATCTTTAATCAGTACTAGGCGGTCGCAGTACTGTGCGGCCAGATTCAGGTCGTGAAGGGTGATAACTACCGTCAGGTGGTTTCGTGTACACAAACTCTTTATCAGGTCTAAAATCTCAAGCTGGTGGTTTATATCAAGGTTTGCCGTCGGTTCATCGAGGAGAATGGTCTCAGGCTCTTGGGCAAGAACGCGTGCAATAACGATTCGCTGAATCTCACCGCCGGAAAGCTCGCCGATTCTCCTTTCGGCTAAGGGAGTCGTAGCTGTTCTCTCCATCGCCAGGTAGGTTATCTCTATATCTCTCTGGCTCTCGTACCTGAGCAGTCCTAGGTGGGGATTCCTGCCCATCAGGACTATCTCAAAGGCCGAAAAAGAACTCGGGAGAATCGGTGTCTGGGGGACGACACCGAGCATCCGGGCAAGCTCGGAACGCGGAATTTCTGAAACGTCCTTGCCGTCGAGTTTTACTTGTCCGGAACGCGGGGTAATGACATGGCTTATTGCCTTGATTAACGTTGACTTGCCGGACCCGTTAGGCCCGATAAGTCCGAGCATTTCGCCCTTATCCACGTTGAAGGACATACTATGGATTACGGTTGTTTTACCGTAAGCGAGTGTCAGGTTATTAACTTCAAGTTTAGCCATGATTTATCTCTAAAAATATATAATACCTTTACGGCGCCTGAGCAGGTAAAGGAAGAAAGGGACGCCGCAGATTGCGGTTATTATCCCGATCGGTATCTCGGTAGGTGCCATCACCGTTCTTGCCACGATATCGGCAAGAATAAGGAATATCGCCCCGCTGAGAACGGACAGCGGCAGGAGAAAGCGATGGTCGGGCCCCCAGATGAGACGGACGGCGTGGGGGATGATTATACCGACGAAACCGATTGTTCCGACGAATGAAACGGCGGCGGCAGTAATCAGCGTGGAGGCGGCGAGAAGTATGAGCTTGGTCCTTTCCACATTGATACCGAGTTGCTTAGCCTGCTCCTCATCGAGCTGCATCACGTTGAGAGACCGGCTGTAGAGCAGTATGACTATTATCCCGACAGCTATGTAGGGCAGGACAACTGCTACCTCCGACCAGTCGCTCAAGGAGAAACTGCCCATTATCCAGAATATAATGGGCTGGATTTTATCACCGCTGATTATAATAAGGTACGAGTATATGGCGCCCCATAATGCACCGAGGGCGACACCGGCAAGGATAAGCGTGGTTACCGGAACGGTTTTTCCTACTCTGGCAAGGATGTATACGACAGTTACGCTGAGAATTGCCCCGGCAAAAGCGAGTACCGGTATTACTCCGAAACCCATTGCGCTGAATTCGAACGGCATAAGGAAACCTATAACGGCACCCAGTGCGGCTCCCTGTGCCGCGCCGATAAGGTAGGGATCGGCAAGCGGGTTGCGGAATAAGCCCTGATAAGTGGCTCCGGCTATTGAGAGAGCTGCCCCGATCAAACCTGCGAGGACAATCCTTGGCAGTCGTATATCGAACAGAATTGTCTCTGTACCGGCGGTCCAGTCCGGTGTGAAATTGACGAACGGGAGTCGTGACAGAAGAACACGCAGTGTAGTTAATACGGGTATGTTCACACTGCCGATGGTGGTGGCAACAGCTACCACCACCAGGACGGCGATAGAGAGTCCTATGATTGCGTATATGCGACTCCGCCAGTGCGGACGTATATTCCCTAATCGCTCCGACAGATCCAGCCGGGTATCATTCGAAGACATACTCTGATTATTCCCCGCGTCGTAATATGTACGCGTTTAGTCGAACAATTCGGGATGAATCATCTTCGCGAGCTGTTCGAACCCTTCTATCATTCTCTCGGTAGGTCTTCCCACAAAGTCTGTATTGACTTCGTATATCCTGCCGTTTTTTCTGGCGTCGGAAGATTCCAGCCTGGGCTCGGTTTTGGCAAAGTTGAACGGGGCATCGGCACCTTCTCCCATACCTGATCCGGCAATTATTACCTGCGGATTTGCTTCAACAAGGGTTTCCAGTTCGATCGTAGGATAGCCTTCGGTATCAGCGTATATATTGGTGCCGCCTGCTTTACTAATCAATTCATTTATTCTGGTATCACCGCCGATGGTCATCAGGGGATCGTGCCACATAACGTAGAATACGCGCGGTTTCTCATCGGCAGTTAATTTAGACGTTTTATCGGTTATTTCCTTCATGCGTTCCGACATATCTTTGACAATCTCGGCAGCTTTATTACTTGTTCCGGTGATTTTTCCTATGAGCGTAAAAGAGTCAAGTATCTCATTGAGGTTTCTGGGATCTATCACCACGACGGTCTGTCCCAGTTCTTCAAGTGCAGGGAGAGTTTCGTCGACATGTATGTCGGTAACAAAAATAACGTCCGGGTTCGCTGCGATGATTTTTTCGACATCAGCGTCGGCGTACCCTCCAACCTTCGGTTTTTCGAGAGCGGCGGGAGGGTAATCACAGTATTCCGACACTCCGACTATCTTATCGCCGAGACCCAGTGAAAACAGTATCTCGGTATTGCTGGGAGACAGGGACACTATCTTTTCAGGAATGCCGTCAAGTGTTACCTTTCTTCCTATCATATCGGTAACTTCGATGACGGATGCTTGTTCCTTTTCATCATTGGTAGTTTCAGAAACACGGGAACCGCATGCTGCAAGAACACCGGTCGAGAGAACGAGAACTGCAAGAATAGCCACCGATTGCCAGAACCTGTTTTTCATTTATACCTCCAGTACAGTGTTATAAAATACCCCTCTTCGAAGCCGGAGAGGGGACTCGGGTTCCAATAAAAATCCCTACCTCTCCCCGCGGAGATATAGGTCATTCAGGGGCCGGCGTTCTGACTTATCCGCCTCAGGCGGAATTACAGCGGCGCGGCCGTGCCGGATTTTCACCGGCTTGCCTTCCAGTTAGGCCCTCACTCGCGCTCGGGCGCCCCCGTTTGCCTGTTATTTTTATCAAGTACAGATGACTATAGTCAAGTATACAATAGTTTTGGATAATACGCAATACCCTGTAGAAAGAATTCATTATATCTGGTATATTATTGATTGACTTATCGGGCTGCGAAGAATCCGGGGGGATTAGATACAAATGCAGGACAAAAGCGGCACTTATGAGAAATATCCGGTCTCGACGGTCATTATTTCAAACATTATTTCTCTGGCAATATACGGGATCGGGGCGTATATAATGTTCTGGGTCGGAGTTATCAGTTTTACAGTATATATAGTACTGATTGTTGCTCTCGAACTCATGCTTTACGGGCGAAGCTGTAAAGACTGTTATTATTTCGGCAAGAGGTGCGCGTTCGGCAAAGGAAAAATCGCCTGTCTGTTAATAAAAAAAGGCAATCCGGAAAATTTCAGTAAAAGGCAGGTATCCTGGCAGTCCATTATTCCCGACCTGCTGGTCACCCTGATACCCGTTATAACGGTTATAGTACTTTTAATAGTGGATTTCAGCTGGATACTGCTGGCGCTGTTGATAGTTATGCTGGCATTGGTGTCGGTGGGAAACGGGTATGTACGCGGCACACTGGCCTGCAGGTACTGTAAACAGAGAGAACTGGGATGTCCGGCGGAAAGACTGTTCAACAGGCAAAAATCAGGTCAGCAGGCATAATTGCCGGATCCAATCATGCACATATTCTTCCGCTCTAAAAATGAGCCCAATTTCATTTTAACCCGGAATACACTCACCGGTATATGATATATATCTCTTTATCGATATTATTTTAACGTTTCTGGGACAACTCGATAACGATATTGGATACGCCCAGGTCGAGGTAAGCGACTCCGCCGCCTCCCGGGAATTTCGCTCTCAGCAGCACTTCCACACCTTTGTCGGTAAGTTTTTTTACGGTATCTTCGAGGTTATCCACCTGGTACATTACGTGCTGGATGCCCTCTCCCTTCGTTTCTAGGAATTCTTTGTGAGGAGAGTCACCTTCAAGTGGCTGGATAAGCTCGAGCTGAACGTTGCCCATGCGGGTACCGCGGATATCGAAATCAGCGTACATCCGCTTCTCCCTGAAGTACTCCTCTCTTTCCGGCGGCAGAGTCATGTTCTCGAAAGGTCCGATACCAAGTTCACCAAGGCGCGCCACGGCTTTTTCCACGTCTTTAACGACCACTCCCACTTGTGTAAGTACCCAGTTCTCCGTCCTGTTTTCCATTTCCTAATCCTTCCTGAAATTTGAGATATAATACCGGCTGTTGATGTGCCGGTTTCAGGCATTATAAACACCGGAGGAACGGGTTGGCAAATTTGACTTTAGGTATTTAAAATGCAATTATATTAGCTGAATTTACCCATTTATGGAACATATAAGGAGGTATTGTGATAAACAAAGTTGTCGAAAGTTATGATGAAGCGGTAGCCGACGTCTTTGAAGGAGCTATCATACTCATCGGCGGTTTCGGACCGGCAAACGGTACTCCAAGCAACCTGATACGGGCGCTTTATGCCAAGGGTACCAAGGGCCTGACAATCTGTATGAACACGCCGGGCGCTGGCAGACAGCCACCGAACCCCATGTTCGCCAACATGCCGCCGCGTAAGAGCCCGCCCAGTTATGATAACGGTGGACTGTTGATACAGAATCACCAGGTATCGAAGGTAATTACGGCTTTTCCCGGTACTCCGATGCCCGGCGTACCGTCGCCATTACACGAGCAGAGGATAGCCGGAGAACTCACCGTTGAAATGTGTCCCCAGGGGACAATGGCTGAGCGAATCAGGGCTGCGAGGGCTGGTATTCCAGCGTTTTTTACACCCACGGGTCCGGGGACTCGTCTTGGCGAAGGTAAAGAAATCAGAGATTTTAACGGTGTTCCGGCAGCTCTCGAATATGCCCTTAAAGGCGATTTTTCTTTTGTTCGCGCCCACAAAGCCGATAGGCGGGGAAACCTGGTTTACCAGGGTACGTCCCGCAACTTTAACGCAACGATGGCTGGCGCTTCCACGGTTACGATTGCAGAGGTCGATTACCTCGTGGAAGTTGGTGACATCAATCCGGAAGCAGTCGCTACACCGGGGATATATGTCGACCGCGTTGTGGTCAGAAAGAATCCTGAGGAGGGAATTTAAATGCCGGACAAACTTGATGAACAGACTATGGCTCTCAGAGTAGCCAGAGAATTTGAGAACGGAATGATAATAAATCTGGGATTCGGTATTCCGACACAGGCAGCTAACTTTATTCCCGAGGGCAAAGAAGTAATATTTCATGCCGAGAATGGCTGTCTTGGATTCGGTCGCGCCGCGATTACCGAAGAAGAACAGGACTTCCATCTGGTAAATGCATCCGGTCAGATGGTAACTCCGCTGCCGGGTATGTGTTTCTTCGAACATGCCGAATCGTTCTCGATGATACGGGGCGGCCACATCGACCTGTGTGTCCTCGGCGGACTTCAGGTATCCGAGAAGGGTGACCTGGCAAACTGGATGATACCGGGAAGAGAACCGGGAAGTGTCGGCGGGGCTATGGACCTGGCATTTGGAGCGGCCAAACTACTGGTGGTAATGACTCACGTTACCAAGAATAATGAATACAAGCTGGTAAAAGAGTGTAATTATGCTCTTACGGCTCCGCACTGTGTATACAAGGTGGTCACCGATATTGCCGTAGTATCGATTACACCCGAGGGAATGAGACTGGACGAAGTGGCTCCGGGATGGGACGCTGAGTCTGTACAGGAACTGACCGAACCAAAACTGATAATCCCCGATAAAGTACCTGTTATGTCGTTCTAGACACGAGTAAAACAGAAACTAGTTATATTGCCATCGTCGGAATTTCCGATAGATGGCAATATATTTTCCAGATGGACTATAATTATTCGGGAATTTTCAGGAATCGAGGTATCGTATGAAACTTAAAGACAGGGTTGCTGTTGTTGTCGGCGGTGGCAGTGGAATAGGCAGGGCGATAGCCAGGCTTCTGGCCAGTGAAGGCGCTAAAGTTATGGTAGCCGACAGGAATATGGAAGGGTCGGAAAACGTCAGTAAAGAAATAACCGGAGCCGGCGGTGAATCATCTGCTATCGAGATAAACATGATAGAGGAAGAAGAAGCCGTAAATCTGGTTAAGGCGACCATAGCAAAATACGGGAAAATAGATATCCTGTGCAATATTGCCGGAGGTTCGGTCGGCAGGTATATCAGGGAAAAACAGTCGGCATTTCCGGCAGCTACAAAGGAGGAATGGGATACCCAACTTGCTGTTAACCTCACGGGATGCAGGAACTGCACCAAGGCTGTTATCGATCATATGATAGAACGCCAGTACGGCAAGATAGTCAACTTTTCTTCCATGGCGGGAGTCGAAGGCACACCGGGTGTCGTGGATTATTCCGCTGCCAAGGCAGGAGTGATAGGTTTCACCAGGGCACTGGCTAAAGAGATGGCTCCGTATAATATCCAGGTTAACTGTATAGCTCCTAGCGGGGTATACACGGAAAGGATAGAATCCTTCGTGGAAGCCAGGAAAAAGGAAAATCCGGAAGCACCTCCGATGGACCTGAGCCGGCTGGCTCAACCGGAAGAAATAGCCAGGACAGTATTATTCCTGGTATCGGACGATACCAATCATATCCGGGGAGCGGTTATCGAATTTGCTGCATAATTTTCGATGTTCGTGATATCATACCTCGTATAATGGTAAAGTAGAAAGAATATAAATACTGGAGGATGTAAATGAAACTGGAAGACCGGGTTGCAATAATCGTCGGCGGCGGCAGCGGTATCGGCAGAGCTTCGGCTAAACTCCTGTCGAGCGAAGGAGCCAAGCTAATGCTGGCCGACTGGGTGATTGAAAGTGCCGATTCGGCTGCTGAGGAAATCCGCGCTGCAGGTGGTGAAGTATCTACCATTCACATGGATATGACGAAGGAAGAAGACTGTATCAGGATGGCTAAAGCTACTGTTGATAAATATGGAAAAATCGATATCCTTTGTAATATTGCCGGCGGTTCGATGGGTGTCGGTATCCGCCCGGCTTTGCAGCCTTTCCTGGAGCAGGACAAGAAGATGTGGGACCATATGATAAATATCAACCTTAACGGAGCCCGCAACTGTACCCATGCCGTCCTACCCTATATGATAGAGAAGAATTATGGAAAGATTGTGAGTTTTGCTTCGATAGCGGCTGTTAACGGTATGCCCGGCGGAACGGATTATGCCGCTGCTAAAGCCGGGATTATCGCGATGATGAGGAATATCGCCATAGAAATGGCTCCTTACGGTATCCGTGCCAACACCATCACACCGAGCGGAACAAACAGCGAACGTATCAGGCAGTTTATGCTTGGCGGACAGACACCGGAACAGCAGAAGAGGTCGATAAATATGTTTGCCGAACCGGAGGACCTTGCTGAAGCGGTGCTGCTGCTGGTATCCAAAGCTTCCGACCACATCAGTGGTCAGAACATCATCTTCGGAGTTCCGTCCATGCAGGGCCCGCCCCCGGCTAACAGGTAAGTATTAAAGGGGGATGCCATTCGGCATCCCCATACGTTTAGTCGTTCTTGAACTTATTCTTAAATTCTTCGAGTTCCTGCTGGCGCTTAAGCTCTTCCTGTTCTTTCCTCATTTCTTCCTGCTGCCTTTCGAACTCTTCCTGGCTGAGCGGTTCGCAGGAAATCAACTGGTCATCCTGGATTTCGATGGTGAACAGGTCCTTACACTTCCAGCATTTGTACGGGCCTACATATCTGACATCGGCCAGTGACATATTCCCGTCAGTATGACAGCTGGGACATTCTATCTTTACTATCATATTACGGTTTCCCAACCTCCTTGGCCGTTGTTACAGCCGACTGCTTCCTAGATTATAAACGGGGTAAACGTATGATGGCAACAAAGTGAGACTCCATGTGTTTGGGTCTATCGTAGCACCGAATCAACAGATACGCGGCAGGAGTTCGCCGCTGAGCATATCAAGTATCCGCGAAGAACCGTAAGGTGTCTTTATAACCACTCTTCCCGGATGTTCGCCGGTTACGCGTCCGATTATTGCGGCGTCTTTACCGTAAATATTCTGTTTCATCCGGACCAGTACTTCTTCTGCCGCTTTTTCGTCAACTATTGCAACTAACTTGCCTTCATTGGCAACGTACAGAGGGTCGAGTCCCAGCAGTTCACAGGCTCCGCGTACTTCGTCGCGAACGGGAATGGAGCTTTCCTCGAGTTCTATACCGACTCCCGACTGCCCGGCTATCTCGTTTAGTGTAGTCGCCAGTCCTCCCCGGGTGGGGTCACGCAGGCAGTTAATCAGGGTGGACTCGTCCAGCATGTTCGCTACCATCCTGTTAAGTGGTGCGCAGTCACTTTCGAGTGTCGTGGAAAAATTGAGCCCTTCACGTTTGCTCATAATGGCTATTCCGTGGTCGCCGATAGTTCCGCTTAATATTATCCTGTCGCCAGGTTTTGCATTAGTTCCTGAGATGTCTATACCGTCGGGAATTTTGCCGATTCCGGATGTATTAATAAACAGCCGGTCGGCGTCACCCCTGTTTACTACTTTAGTATCGCCGGTGACGATTTTTACATCCGCTTCGGCGGCTGTTTCGGCTATCGACTGGACTATTTCTTCAAATTCGGAAACCGCCAGGCCTTCTTCGATGATAAAGGACAAACTGAGATAAAGCGGTTTCGCTCCGCTCATCGAAAGGTCGTTCACGGTACCGCAGACCGCCAGCCTGCCGATGTTTCCGCCGGGAAAAATAATCGGGCTGACTACATAGCTGTCTGTTGTAAAGGCAAGGCGACCTCCTGTTTCAAGCACGGCTGAATCATCCATCTTTTCCAGGACAGGGTTGGCAATCCGGGAAACGATATGTTTCCGGACAAGGTCCTGACTCAGTTTACCGCCGCTGCCGTGTGCCAGCAGTATCCTGTTATCCATTGATGTCTCCGTACTGGTAGTATGTTGAGCAGCTTCCTTCCGAAGACACCATACAGGGACCTACCGGGTGTTCCGGGGTGCAGGAGGTACGAAAGAGCGGACAGTCCAGAGGTGTGCTTATACCGCGAAGTATACTACCGCACTGGCATCCCTGGTGTTCGCGGACGGGACCGGGATCGATTTCGAAGTTCCTTGAGGCATCGAATTTCTCATAAGCGTCTCTCAGGCGAAGACCGCTGGACGGAACGACACCGATTCCACGCCAGTCGGCATCCGACTGTTCGAAGACGGTATCCATCAGTTTTATCGCCTGGGGATTGCCCTCCGGTTTGACTCCGCGCCGGTAGGCTATTTCAACCTTATAATCTTCATTTTCTACCTGTTCAACCAGCATATCCACGCATAGCAGTATATCCAGAGGTTCGAACCCTGAAATCACACAGGCGATATTGTAATCATCGGCGATGAACTGATATGGATGAGAACCGATAACCGCACTGACATGCCCGGGACAGACGATGCCATTTAACCTGACTTCACCGAGATCGAGTATGGATTTCATAATAGGGGGGCATATTTTACTCAGAGAAAGTATATAGAAATTACCGATCTTTTCCTGTTCGGTCTGGAGTACCGCAGCGGCAACAGTTGGAGTGGTGGTCTCGAAGCCGATGCCGATGAAGATAACCGACTTGGCTGGATTTTCTTTAGCTATCCGGACGGCGTCAATTACTGAGTAGACCACCCTGACGTCACAACCTTCCGATTTAGCCACCTGCAAGCTGGAGTAACTACCCGGTACTCTAATCATATCTCCGAAGCTGGTGATAATCACATCGGGAAGATGAGCCAGGGCGATAGCTTTATCGAGGTCGGAATTGGAAGTGACACATACCGGACAACCGGGACCGGAAAGCATTTCAATGGTATCCGGCAGAAGCTGGCGGATACCGTACTTGAAGATACTGACGGTATGACCGCCGCAAAACTCCATCAGCCTGATAGGTTTTGTCGAACGGCGGTGGATTCTTTCTACGAGTTTTTTTGCCAGTTCCGGCTGGCGAAATTCGTCGATGTATTTCACGGAGGATATCCTTAGTATTCCGGGGCTTCTGCTATTTCAAGAAGCAGTTTCATGGTTTCTTCGGCTTCTTCAGCGTCAACTATGCTTATGGCGTAGCCGGTATGAAGCAGGACGTACTCTCCCACCTTTACCTCGGGCGTTAACTGAATACTTACTCTGCGGCCGATGCCGCCGACCTCTACGTCAGCGTACAGACCGTCTATAGATTTTACAAGGGCAGGGATAGCGAGACACATATTTTCACACACCCCCTTTATTTACCGGTGAAATCCGGCGATAACAACCTGTCCCAGGGAAATTCCTCCGTCATTTGTCGGCACCTGCCGGTGGGTTAATACCCTGAACCCGGATTGTTTCAACATGCCGATTGATTTTCTCAATAATAAGCGGTTCTGAAATACGCCGCCGCTCAGTGCTACATCTTTTATTCCGGTATCGCCGGAAATAACTTTACATAAATCTTTAATTATTACGGCGACCGTATTATGGAACCTTGCAGCTATTTTAGCCTGTGAAGCACCTTTGTGTAAATCCTCGATCATGGCGGAAAACATATCACCAACTCTGATTATCCGACGGTCTTCTTTTTTATCGAGCGAATATGTGTAGACTGTAGTATCGTCGGCTTCATCATACGCCAGCATCTCCATTTCAATGGCTGCCTGGGCTTCATAGCCTGCTTCGTACCTGATTCCGAGAAGAGCGGATACAGCGTCGAACAGTCGTCCGCAGCTTGATGTCAGAGGTGAAATGATACTCTTCTTGACCTGTTGCGTTATTATCCCGACTTCTTCTTCAGTAATCCTTTTCATAAACGGCAGGTCTTGCTTCAGGGCATCTTCTCCAAACAGGGACAGCAGGTATCCCGCCGTGATGCGGTAGGGCTTCTTAATCGCAGCTTCGCCGCCGGGCAGGGGAAGGTACTCGAAATGTGCCGCCCGTTTGAATTCTTTATAATCGGCAACAAGGAATTCCCCGCCCCAGATTTTACCGTCGGTTCCGTAGCCGGTACCGTCGAAGGCTACACCGATAACCGGAGTGTCTACACCGTTATCAGCCATGCAGCTTGCGATATGGGCGTGGTGATGCTGTATCTTTATTGTCTTGAGATCGGGACGGTTTCCTGCCAGTTCTAGGGCGTATTTCGTTGCCAGGTAATCGGGATGCATGTCATAAGCTATAGCTTCAGGTTCTATCCGGAACAGCTTTTTATACAGTGTAATTGTATTTTCATAGTGCTCCATTGTTTCCAGGTTTTCCATATCACCGATATGCTGGCTGACGAAGGCATAGTTGTCTCTCGTCAAACAGAATGTATTTTTCAGTTCCGCCCCGCAGCCCAGAATCTGCGGGTTGTGATAACCCAGTTTTAATGGGTAAGGAGCGTAGCCCCGGGCACGTCTCAGAAACTGCTGTGTTTCATCTTCGACCATCAAAACGCTGTCATCATACCGGGCGTAGATATCACGGTTGTGGACAAGGAAATAATCGGCGATTCCCGATAGCCGTCTCAATGCTTCGTCATTATCTCTGGCAATAGGTTCTTCACTGATATTGCCGCTGGTCATCACCATCGGCAGGCCTGTTTCTTTCAGCAGCAGATGATGGAGGGGAGTGTAGGGGATCATAACACCCAGATACCTGATGTTCGGCGCCACCGCTCTGGTGATATTCGAATCCCGTTTCCATTTTACCAGGACGATTGGGCTGTTCGGTGAAGTAATCAGTTTTCCTTCTTCCGGAGTAACGTCGCAATGAGTCTTCACTTCATCCATCGTAGACATCATTACTGCAAAAGGTTTGAAAGGCCGGTGTTTCCTATCACGCAGCAGATTAACGGTGGCTTCCGAAGTTGCATCGCAGGCGAGGAGAAAACCGCCGAGCCCTTTAACGGCTATTATCCTGCCGTCTTTCAGGAGTTGTGCGGCAGTGCTGATTACGTCATCTGCCTGTACCGGTGTTCCGTCGGTATCCAGTAATTCGAGAGAGGGTCCGCAAACCGGGCAGGCATTCGGCTGGGCGTGAAATCGCCGGTTCAGCGGGTCTTCGTATTCCTTCCTGCAGTCAGGGCACATTTTGAAATGATTCATTGTTGTCAGAGGACGGTCATAGGGGATGTCTTCGATGATTGTGAACCGGGGTCCGCAGTTGGTACAGTTGGTGAACGGGTACCGGTAACGTCGGTTCGATGGGTCGAAGATTTCATCCAGGCAGTCCGGGCAGGTAGCAATGTCCGGTGAGATTAGCTGGTATTTGCCCTCTTCCGCGATGCTTTCGCGTATTTCGAAGCTCGTATAGTTGACGGGAGGATGGTGCGAGACGGATATCTCCTCGATTACCGATCTCGGCGGTGCAAGCTCGGGAATATCCGCAAGGAACCTTTCTATGGAAGCAGTTTTGCCTTCAACTTCGATTTTCACATCTTCGGAGGTATTGGATATCCGGCCGTTAAGACCGTGTTTTACCGCAAGTTGATAGATGAACGGTCTGAAACCCACGCCCTGCACAACCCCGCGTACATTGATACGCGCCAGTTCACGATTTTTTACGTCTGTCATAATATATGTCGGATTCCGGTAGAGAAGGAGACCCGGTGGCGCGCCCAGAGGGATTCGAACCCCCGACACCCGGTTCCGAAGACCGGTGCTCTATCCGCTGAGCTATGGGCGCGTGAAGCTAAATTATGTTACTGTACGACCTTTATTTTTGAATTTGCAACTAAATTGCTACTAGCTGTTTCACCACTCTTATTATCGCTGAGATCAATCGAAGCGTCAAACTATGTTTATGATCCTTTAGTGGCGTGTATTATGTTGGACTTGACAAGGGGTACATATTTATACTAACCTATTGACCTAATGATACTATATGTAGTATCATTTATTCATGGATGATCGGCAAATCAGATTAATTAGAAAATTTCTCGAAGAACCGAACAAAAGAACATTTAATGAATGCGAACGATTGTTAAATTTTTTCGGGTATTATAAGAGAAAAAAACGTGGAAGCGATCAATCATTCCATAAGCCGGGGTGTTATCCAATTAGTGTACCGATTCCTAAAAAAGGTAAGTATGTGAAGTCTCCATACATAAAAATAATGAATAAATTACTAGAATTGGAGAGATATATTGAAAGGGAATAAAGAAATAAAACCAATTGAATATTATTTGGACCTTGATTATCCGGTGACCGTATATGAAGCACCTGAAGGTGGATTTGTTGTGGAAGTTAAAGATCTTCCAGGATGTCTTTCAGAAGGTGATACTCTCGATGAAGCATACGCGAGAATAAAAGAAGTAAAACATGATTGGATTGAAATTGCTTACGAAGATGGTCAAGAGATCCCCCTTCCAATAACTGAATATGAATATAGTGGTAACTTTGTTGTACGAACAGCCAAGTATTTGCATAGAGAATTAGCAGAACGGGCGAAAAAAGAAGGTGTAAGTTTAAATCAGATGATTCAAATTCTTTTATCATCTGCTATTTCAGTTGAAAAACAAAAGGATATTAATACCGAGGTTCTTGAGAAGTTGGACGATATACAAAGGCATATTACATTTGACGTACGCAATCAAATGATGGGTGAAGCATATAATCGTACATGGGAAGTAAACGATGTTAGGTTTGCGATGAAAGCATTCTCGAGAAATCGTAGTTTAGATAGAGAAACAAGGGTGGTGGCATTATGAGTAGAAATAAAGAAAGATCAGTAATAAGTAGTCGTTCAGAAAACGAAATGGAGAAGATTATTCCAGAGGATTATAACGATTTTATTAATCAACTTGATATTTATAATATTAGCGTTGAGTCTTCTAGGATGAAAAAATATGATTGCGATGAAATGCCTGAACATTTTCGAGTGACTATCAATATGACAGCGAATTATGAAAATGACGAAGACCAAGCTATAGTATTTATTCATCAAACTTACACTTTAACACTAAAAGATGAAGGTACTAAAAAGAATGTGGCAAAACTAACAGTAACTTTTTGTGTTGAATATTCTTCAGATATACCCATGAGCGATGAACATATGGATGTTTTTGTAGATACAAATTTGCCCTTGAATACTTGGCCATATTTCAGAGAATATTCACATAATAGTCTTGCGAGAATGGGCTTTATGGATGTTATAGCTCCAGTTGTTCGAGGATTAAGTCATAAAAAATCCTAGTATTACTAACAGCGTAATCATACATAATTATAGGCTGGTTTTACCCAGCCTATAATTATGTATTTAAATATCGTGAAATCAATTAACTCATTGATACTACTTCTTTTTCTTGAATAAGATCGAACAAATGGTCAAACCTGAGTGCCGCTGCTTCCTGCAATCCTGGTGCTACATGTGAATAAATATCAAGTGTAATCTGTATGCTAGAGTGTCCAAGTCTTTCCTGGACAACTTTCGGGTGAACACCCTGTTTAAGCATTATACTGGTAATGGTATTGAGGACTTTTTGACATATTACATAAACTGTAATACTATTGGTAGCAATAAAATGGTGAGTGGAAACAAATGAACGTCTTAATGATCGAAGACGATCCGGAAATTATAGAATCGGTTTCTATCGCATTTCAGCTACGGTGGCCTGAGGTTACCCTTATCTCATCGCAAAACGGGAAAAATGGGATCGAACAGGCAGAGAAAAAGTCGCCGGATATTGTTATCCTAGACCTCGGGCTGCCCGATATGGACGGGTTCCAGGTATTACGGCAGATACGTACTTTCTCCAATGTGCCGGTAGTCATCCTGACCGTAAGAGGTGAGGAGATAAACAAGATAAGAGGTCTCGAGATGGGTGCCGACGATTATATCGTAAAACCCTTCTCTCCCGGAGAATTTCTCGCCCGTTTGAGGGCTGTCCTTCGTCGGGCCGATGAGGCCGGCAAAGAAGATGAAGAATCCGGTAAACCGATGATAAAGGCCAGACTGCGGATAGACCTGGCTACTCAGCAGGTAAGTATCGGCGACAGGGTAATAAGAATCAGTCCGCGTGAATTCGATATGCTCAAACTGCTCATTCAGAACGACGGCAGACCGGTATCGAACGAAGAGTTATTGAAAGTGGCAAGCGACCCCGGTGAAAACCTGAGTAACAGCTTTCTTGAAAAGCTTATCGACAGACTCCGCCGGAAGATAGAGGATAATCCGGACGAACCCGGTATTATTGTTGCCGAAGGCGATACCGGCTACAGACTGGCAGGATAGAAAAATCTTGCTGTTAATTATTCGCTAACTTCAATAACCATGTCGAAGCGAGCCCTCTTTCCTTCAGGAGTTTCACTCACTTCCATTACATTCGCCGGTTCGAATATCGGGTCTTTTTCGTTTGTCTCCACTCCGACGAAAAAAAGTTGTGTAGTATATACCCGGGAACGGGAGTTTGCCCTGACTTTAACGTGGATATGAAGTGTGCGGATACCGTATAGTGCCGGCATCACCGTCTTAAGATGGAAATACCCGGTGTCATCCGTGTACTGGTGTCCCCGCAGGTTGTATCCCGTATTGTCATATTCTCCTCTGCCGTCGGCATGCCAGAAATCTACCCAGGCTCCAGAAACAGGATTGCCGTTTGTATCCAGAACGTGTCCTTCAAGAACAAGTTTATCGCCGTAAGTGTTTTCTTCGACAATATTGTTCCTTTCGGGTGAATTTCCTTTGTAATACGGTCCTTCTTCAACCTCGTGCAGTTGTCCTTTTTCGTTTTGCGGTTTGTTGTCCATAGAATTCTCCGATGCAGGATTTACGTGGGTCTGGTTTGTGGGTACTATACGACCTGTGAGTTTGGTAGCGATGATAATTTTGTAGAATGTAATTAATTTACCGTAAGCATTCTGGCTTGAAGATTGGCAAGTACGAGATCTGCTTCCTGGTCGTTCATTTTCATAACAACGAACTCGGCAAGTTTGCCAAGTAGAGGGATGGGAATAACATACTCAATGGTTACCGTGACCCTTGTTTTTTCTCTGGTCGAGTCCTCTACTTTTCTGAAAGTGCAGGTTATCGTGCTTTGTGTGTTGCCGTATGTGCGAACGACGAACCATCGATTAGGGATATATTCAGTGAACTCACCTGTCCCTTTGAAACGCATTCCTGCCATCTTGTACTCGTGTTTGGCACTGTAACCTCCACCGGCCAGCTCCTTTTTTTCTTCTAGACGAAGCAGACTCGGCCAGATTTCCAACCAGTTGGACGGGTCTTTGGCATAATCGAATACTTTCTGCAGGGGGGCGTTAATAACCGCTTCTTTATCGATTCTTATCAAAGGTTAACCTCTTGTGAGAATAAATATAGATGGAGCGAGAAATTCATCCCGGTAATTTATTATACCTTTGATAATAGCTGAAATTCCAGTTTGTGAAAAAATAGATATAGAACGGTTGTTTTAAAGATGGGGTGAGTGGAGGGATTTGAACCCTCGATCTCCAGGGCCACAACCTGGCGCCTTAGACCACTGGGCTACACTCACCATAAACCCGGAATGATACACCTGTGGCAGTGATTATTATAACCAGAAATACTACCTGATTTCAATCGGGAGGTGTCCGTTAATGCCTGTATAATGGCGATGTTTGCATCTGGTTATTTATACTCACCTTTCCCCCTCAAACAATAGAAGCATTTCTGCTGAATACGGCAACTGTTTGAGGGGGATAAAGGGGGTGAACCGAAAATCACAACCAAAACCGAATATTAACTTTCGAATATCAACTTGATGATGTATAAAGGACTGTCAAACAAAGGGGAGAGTATGTATAATTCATAATAACTATGAATGATGAGGTACACCTGCGGCACCTGACAGTCGATGAGGCTATGGTTAAACTGGACGATTTCATTCACAAAGCCTATTTATCGGGGCTAATGCAGGTCAAGGTGATTCACGGTAAAGGCGCCGGGATAATCAGACAGACAGCCCAGCGTGAACTGGCCAGACATCCGCTGGTGAAGTCTTACCGGCTGGGTCAACGCGGTGAAGGCGGTGCGGGGGTAACAATTGTAGAACTTTCCAGTAAGTAGACATACCTGCCGGAGGAGGAGAAGATATGAAAGCAGCCATATGTTACGAAATAAACAACCCCCTCGTTATCGAAGATGTTACCCTTGACCCGCCGGGAAAAGGCGAGGTGAAAATCCGAATGGCAGCAACTGCAATCTGTCACAGCGACATTCATGCGATAAAGGGTGAACACGGTGATATCAAGCTGCCGGCTATAGCGGGTCACGAAATATGTGGATATGTCGAGGAAACGGGTGAAGGAGTCGACTACGTAAAACCGGGCGACAAAGTAATCGCCAGTATTATTCCGGAGGGCTGCGGTCACTGTTATTATTGCCGTGAAGGACTTTCCAACCAGTGCACCACCCATCCGTTATACCTGCACGGTGAGGGCAGGATGATTAATAAGGACGGTCAGCGTCTCACGCAGTATGCGGGTCCGGTGGCTGGCTTTGCCGAATACGCCATTATACCGGAGATTAACCTGGTTAAGGTACCGGATGAATTGCCGGCAGACAGGGCCTGCCTGATAGCCTGCGGAGTGATAGCCGGGTTCGGGGCGGTGCTGTACCGGGCAAAAGTTACGGTGAACAGCAGCGTTACGGTTATCGGATGCGGAGGCGTGGGACTGAATGCCATACAGGGGGCGCTGTATTCCGGTGCCTATCCGATTGTGGCTGTCGATATCAGCGAGAAGAAGCTGGAAACGGCAAAGATATTCGGCGCTACCCATACCGTTAATTCTAGGACTGAAAAAGACCCGATCGAAAAAGTACATGAGATTACTTACGGACGCGGTTCCGATTTCGTTATCGTTGCTGTGGCAGGGATTGAGATCCTCCGGCAGGGATTTCTGATGTCGGCCCGGGACGGTACGACGTGTGTAATCGGTCATGGTCACGGGGAGAAACTCACCGATTTCAATCCGGTGGATTTTATGGCCGGCAGGAAACTGACGGGCAGCGCCATGGGAGCTGTCCGGCTCAGGAAAGATATACCTCGTCTGATAGAGCTTTACTACGCCCGTCGTCTTAAGCTGGATGAGCTGGTGTCCGGTCATTATCCCTTCGAGAAAATTAATGATGCACTTGAATCGTCGGAAAAAGGCGAAGTAATACGCAACGTAATTATGTTCGAGTAAGCTGCCACCGAAAACGAGAGGACGCGATATATGAATTCCGCAGTAATTAATACGTTGACCGAAAGTACCTGTGCTTCGATTCGTTACAGGACGAGGAAGGAAATTCTCGAGGAAAGCCCTGATATCAGCGAATATCTTGACGAGATACTGGCTGACAGGAGAGTGCAGTATGCGTTTTCATGGCAGAAGGAAGACGGATTTCTCGGTAATTCGTTTCACGGCGGCTGGATACCGGAAGTAAAGATGAAGTATTCGAGGACCGGAGCGGAAGCCGCGCTGCGTTTTTTATCCGAAATGGCGGTCCCGGTCACTCATCCGGTAGTTAAGAAAGGCCTGGATGCTCTACTGAGGGATAACTGGAATCCTGACAGGTGGAAATGGTCGGTCGTTTTTCAGCCTGAAATCGGTCTGTTCGGAGCGGATAATGTACGCGCGGTAGTGTTTGCTTACTTCGGAATCGAAGAGCACGATTTTATTCAAACTGAAATATACCGTACACTGGGCTATGTAACCGATATACTGAAGATATCTTCGCTGGACGAGGTAATGGGGACATACAGTAAAAAGCTGTATTTCAGCGGTACTCCACTGCCTGATTTGTATAACCTGAAACTGCTGGCGTTTACGAAAAGCTGGAAAAACGAAGAAAATATTGATTCTGTTGCCAGGGCTGTAGAGCGGCTTGTAGAATTTTCACCGCTCCCTAAAGTTTACATAAAGTATAAGAGCCAGCTGATTGCCCCGGCTCAGCTTCAACCGTCGGACTTGAAACAGTCTCCGTCAACTTTACGGCCGAAAGAATGGTACTGGTGGGTTCACACCATGGAGTTGTTTGCCCGAATGGGCATTGTCCGGAAGGTCCCGTCTCTTCTCAAGCAGGTTGAAGAACTGGCAACAATACTGGAAAGAGGGGATAGTTTCTTCCCGGAGAAACCTTATAACAGTTATTTTGAGTCCTGGAGTGTATATACCGGACTAGCCCTCGAAGACAGATGGAAGAATGACAGGTGGAAATATGACATGACCTTCCGCTGTTTATTGATATTGAAGTATGCCGGACTGCTCTAACCGGTTAAATGAGGTCGAATAATTCATCCAGAGACCGGATGCGGGGGCATTCGGTAATATCAGGGTACATATCGTAACGGTCTATTATTATCGGCTTTATACCGGCACTTATGGCACCTTCGGCGTCAATTTTGTACTGGTCACCTACGTGGAAGGTTTCGGCAGCTTCAGCTCCGGCATTCTTCAGTGCCAGTAGAAATATTTCCGGATCTGGTTTACTCGAACCGGCTTCACCCGAGGTAACAATAGTATCGAGGTATGGGTCGAGTTCCAGTCCGGAACACACGGGTTTCAAATCTATTTCGAGATTGGTTATTATACCGATGGTTAGATTCCTTTCCCTGAGTTTTTTCATCGATGGAATTACGTCGTCATAAAGGACAAAACTGATATCGCTGTATAACTCGTCGACTCTATTCAAGATTCTGGCAACGGTATTCAGGTCGTCGGATAAATCAAAGCCAATTTCTTTCAGTAACTTTAACTCGTAGCGGGTATAGATTTCAGCCCGTCCTTCGCGAGTCCTGAGCCGCACCGGATGTTTAGCGGTTTCATCGAATATGAGTTTATCAGCGTTAAGTAATGCAGGTCTTACTTCTTCAGTAGATACATTAAAGCCGAATTCCCGAATGGCCTGGCTTTGAAGCTCTTCTCTCGGCGGATGATAAACCGCCAGGGTATTAAACCAGTCAAAGAATACGGCTTTGGTCAAAACTTATCCTGTCAATTATTCGTCCTGGACACCGACGTCTTTTATGTAATCAACTGCATCCTGGACGGATACTATCTTTTCTGCGTCTTCATCCGGGATTTCTACTTTCTTGGATGAATCGCTGAATTCTTCTTCAAGGGACATAATCAGTTCTACCAGATCGAGAGAGTCAGCCCCCAGATCGTCTACAAAATTAGCTGCAGGCACTACCTCTTCTTCATCTACGCCCAATTGCTCAACGATAATCTTTTTTACTCGGTCATAAACGGTTGCCACTTTCTCCCCCTTATTTATGTTTCTTCATCTGCTGACCAGAGTACTTATTGAACCAAGAACTCCATTAACAAATTTTGAAGAACGGTCAGCTCCGAAAGTTTTTGCTAATTCTACTGCTTCGTTGATGGCTACCTTTATCGGTACTTTATTATCAATTAAAATCTCGAAGATTGCAAGTCTAAGAATATTCCTGTCTACAACAGGCAATTGATTGATAGGCCATGCCGGAGCGTGTTCGGAAATACTCTGGTCTATTTTTTCTTTGTTCTCGATGACCCCCGATATTATAGCACGGATGAAGGCTTCGTTTTCTGCAGCCAGGTCTTCTTCGGTTAACAATCTTTCTATTACTTCGTCCGCTTTATGACCGGTGGTATCTATCTCATATAACGCCTGAAGCGCTAGAGTCCTTGCTTTTCTCCTCACACCTGCCATCATCCATCCCCGATTCTTTTAAGGTAATTACTCGCAAACTGAAATGCTTATTCGAGTTTATCAAAACCAACCAAAAGGGTCAATTATTATTACGGGAATTTATATACCTCCCATGCCGCCGTCGATGTTCATTATGTGCCCGGTAATATACCCCGCTTTTTCGGAGGAAAGATACATTACAGCTTCGGCGATGTCATTTGGAGCTCCCAGCATACCCAGGGAAGTCCTGCTTTTCAGATGCTCAATCCAGTCTTCATCGAGCTGCCGTGTCATCTCGGTATCGATAAATCCCGGGGCTATCGCATTTACCGTGATTCCCCTTGAACCGAGTTCTTTTGCTAGGGTCCTGGTAAAGCCGATTATACCCGCTTTCGAAGCCGAGTAATTCGCTTGGCCGGCATTACCGTATATTCCGACTATGCTCGATATACTGATTATCCTGCCCCAGCGCTGCTTTATCATATACGGCAACACTGCCTTCGAACAGAGAAAAACGCTTTTTAAGTTTACCCTGATGACGTTGTCCCAGTCTTCTTCGGACATTCGCATTATGCCGCGGTCGCGGATTATTCCGGCATTATTGACCAGGATATCTATTTTCCCGTACTTTTCTACGGCTCCGGTAATAAGAGTGTGTACACCATCAGCCGTACCTACGTCAGCCAGAATCCCCGTGCATTGATTTCCCATCTCTCTGATTATCGCCGCTTCTTTTTCGACTCTGTTTGCATCGCTGACACCGTTAACGATAATGGTTGCCCCGGCTTCTGCAAGTCGGTGCGCAATGGCGTTGCCTATTCCACGGGTGCTGCCGGTAACTACGGCTACCTTATCGGTCAGGTCCATTGTATTCCTCCATCTTACGGTGGTTACTGTTACTGGAACAGACTTCTAACTGCGTCGGCGCTGCCGATATTCTGCAGGTTTACTTCTTTATTTATCCTTTTTATCAGGCCGCTGAGAACCCGTCCGGGTCCTATTTCTATAAACGTTGAAACACCGTCATTTATCATATATTCTACGGAACGCTGCCACTGAACTCCGTTACACAACTGGTCTATAAGCTCGGTTTTTACCTGCTCTCCGGTTGTTAAAGGTGACGCCGAGGTATTGGCTAGTACGGGAATATCGGGATTGCCGAAATCGAGTGAGCCGATGATTTCGCCCAGACCTTCCTGTGCCGGTTTCATCAGCGGAGAATGGAAAGCCCCGCTTACGTTCAGTTGAACGACGCGACTGGCTCCCGCTGCCTGGGCTTCTTCGGATGCCCTTGCGACGTTATCCTTCGCACCGCTGATAACAAGCTGCCCCGGAGTATTGTAGTTGGCAATGACGGTAGATGTCTCACCGCAGATTTTTTCCAGCGCTTCTTCGTCGAGTCCCATTACCGCCGCCATGGCGCCAGGTGACTGCTGGCCGGCTTCATGCATAAGTCTGCCTCTTTCCCGGGCGAGGAAAACCGCTGTTGAAAAGTCCAGTACGTTTGCTGCGGTGAGTGCGGTGTATTCTCCAAGGCTGTGACCCGCCACATAGTTGGGTGCGGGGAAACTGCCATCGTTTATTTCTTCTATTGCTTTAAGGCAGGCGTAACTGACTGTAAGTAAAGCCGGCTGGGTATTGATGGTAAGCTGGAGTTCATCTTCTGGCCCTTCAAAACACATGGTGGAGATTGATATTCCGAGTGATTCATCAGCCTGCCTGAAGATCTCCCTGGCCGACTCGAAAGTGTCGTACAGGTCTTTTCCCATACCTACCGATTGGGAACCCTGTCCGGGGAATATCCAGGCTCTTTTTTCTGATTCAGTCATATTCAGTCCTCCGTAGTGAGTTTATTCAGGCTGGAAATGACCTTCTCAGCCTCGGTAACTATTTCTTCAATGATATCCTTTACAGGTTTTACTTCTTTTATACGACCTGCTATTTGCCCTGCGAGCAGAGAACCTTCTTCAAGGTCTCCTTCGATAAGACCGAGATACATTCTGCCCCGGTCGAACATCTCCAGTTCCTCTCTGGATGCACCGGCTTTTTCCAGTTCGTTAAATCTTTCGGTAAGCTCGTTTTTCAGACTTCGCTGGGGATATCCGAGTATCTCTCTGGTTACTACCGTGGCCGGAATATTCGATTCCAGTATTCTGCGTTTATATTCCGGATGAGCGATACATTCGGTGCTGCAGACAAAACGGGTACCCATTTGAACTCCAAGTGCGCCCAGTGCCATAGCTGCAGCCATACTCCGGCCGTCCGCTATACCTCCGGCAGCAATCACCGGGATTTTCACGGCATTAACCACTTCCGGCACCAGTACCATCG
>DAOULV010000030.1:0-220736 GCA_034416335.1 Dehalococcoidales bacterium | reverse complement strand
GTCAAATGGAGTGCTCTCAAGGTCATCGAGGCGATGGATGCGGTCGAGGAGTATGTCAGCCAGGCTATCGAACCGCTGGAACAGGCCAGGACTGCCGCTCGGGAAGCCAGGAATATCCCCAAACTGCCCCAGTATGTAGACCAGTACCTGATAAGGATAATCAGTGAGATAGACCGGGCAATCGGCGGTAACCAGTGGGAACCGGAAGGACGGCTCAGGTCGGGGATACAGTCTGCCCGTGAGTCGTTACCCGATGGAGCGGTAGAAGAAGAGAAAAAGAAACTCGAAAACGGTAACCAGCTGAGTCTGGTGGCTTAAAAACCATACATCAGAGAGAATAGGTCGGGGAAATTCCCCGACCTATTTTTTATCTAATTTTATAATATAAGCTTTTGGACGGGAAGATAATAAACCCTCGATTTCCTTGAAAACAATGCTGTTATTGTTGAAACTTGCAGCATTTTAAAAGTGCCAGATTACGAATATAGACCTGACTCTCGATATTTTGTTTTTTCGTGAAGAAAACGAACCTTATCTCTTTTTCATCAGAATACTCGGAGGGCTTGTAAAAACAATCCATCATCCTGGCTATATTAACATCTGTATTCGTTAAGCTCTTCAATTCTGCTAATGTTCTGATTGGATCTTTTATTCCACCGTATATTACCGGAGCTACCATCCAAGCGTAAACTTGGTTATCTACTTGTTCACGTAAAGTATTGAACAGAATACTACCGAACTGCTTAGCTTTTTTAATGGAATAATAGGAATCACCGAACTTTTCAAGCCTGTATGCAGAAGCACAGAATACATAAGCGTCGGGGAGATATGACTTGTCTTTTATTACTATTTTCTCAGCAACTTCAATTTCTCCACCCATAAATTTAAATTGAGCAATATACTTTCCTAAGTCATCGGCATTAAAAATTGTCGGTTCTGGGAATGTAATATCAATATCAATATTGTTTATTCCTTCAGCGGCATCCTGTCTTAAATCACCGATTGCAACGTATCTTGAGATGGAACTCAACAACAATTCACCTGTATCCTTGAAAGCTTTAACATAGTTATTATCAAGATTTTTTATCAGGATATTGGGTAAACGATTATTAGCATCCGTAACATCAGTTTTAACGGAATAGGTATCCAGCTTGCGATGAGAAACACCTGTAAAATCAATATTCAGACTTTTACAATAGGCTTGAGGTTTATTGTCCCACCTGTGTTTTAGTTTCTCTCCCGCATATACATTTTCAATGTCTTCCACAGGCACTCTTAAATTAACGAACGCGTTATCGATCGTAATGTCATTAGGAGTAATGTGGTATACATCGGCAATTATTTCTAGAACTTCTTTCTCACTGAGAACAATGACATCATCTGGAATATAGTCTCCTTCGGCTTGCCCGATCCCCCACAATTCTGCGTCATTGTATAAAAGAGCTTTTTCATTACGGGCACATCTGTTTCTTTCTCCACACCAGTCTGGAGAATACTTAACTGCAACACCGTTACGGTCTGTATGAATGGTGAACTTAAAATAAAAGATATTTCCCGACACAGTTCACACTTCTTCTTTTATCTTTGCTGATTGATTTCCCACTTGTTTCCGCATGATTTACAAACATAGGTATGGGTATGCGGTGAAATCGTTCCGTCTTTTCTTATATACCCTCTGGAAGTCATTTTGTCGCGGGGAACATTTACCAACTCGTCTTTACACTTCGGACAATATTTTACATCCGGTTGTGGACCAGGTATATTAGCCATCATTTACCTCCTAAAATAAACGGTATTAATTAGCCTAATATGTATTTACTGTTTCAATATACAGTGACTCAGGAAAGATAACCGAGGAATGGTGGGTAATAATTTAGGTACTTATTGGATTGAGCTTTTTTAAAGTTTGTTTATTAGTGAAGGGGAGAAAGCCTAACTCTCCCTGAAACAATGATGTATTTTATTTTAACACTCTATCAATATTTAATTGAGCAATATATGACTCTACGACTAAACCTCTATCAATAGGCACTATTGTACCATCTGAAAACACTAACCACGTTGGTTTTGGCTCACCACCTAATATATCTTCAACATAATCAATATCAGGACATTGGAACCAATCTGCGGCTTTCAACGAATCATAAACCATTCCACTTCCCCATCCAATAGACCATACACTTGAATTTTCATCATATTGGCAACAGGTAGACATATGTTTTGTATATATAGACATGAATTCCTTTGCTTCTGGAGTTACAGCTAGACTTGTAACCCTAGCCATCACTCGTGATATTGCTATTTGTTTAGTATTTTCATCAGAGGTAAAGGATTCTATCGGCTCTGGTGCTGGATTCTGATTGACTATTGTAACTGAAGGAGTCGTAGAACTAGTATCTCTATCTTCTGTGTTCGTTGTCGTTGTTGGGGTGGTACAACTAGACAAAATTACTAGTAAAAACAACCAAGTAATAATTGACAACTTCTTCATGATAGACCCCCAACAGGATTTTTTTCTAAACACACACTGTCATTTTTCACTAAATCAACATAATAACCAAGGAGTGTATCTGGACGATTATATATCACGTGAGAAGAGAAATACAAGAGTAAGTATTACGCACAATGTATTCCGGGTTTCTCATAAAACTATCCTATATTTGGATAAAGTCTTTATTTACCTGACTTTTTTGAATATTCTACAAAGGTATCGAAATGTCAGATTATTGCGATAGCGGACAGCATTGCCTAAAATGAGCATGGGGAGAAAAACACCATATACTAAGAACTTCTGAATTATAGTCGAAAGATTCGAGTGTGTAATCATAAATGAATGAGAAACTACATAACGGGACTCAGGGTAAATTCACAGGCTTCTTCGGGATGTTTGATATTCTTGGCTACCGTTCTCTGATTGAAAATAACGATCTCGACAGGTTAATTGAGATTTTCGACCAGTTCATTAAGGACCTTGATCAAAAGGGTGTTACACTAAATGGTCAAGATAAATCTCAGATAACTGCCCTTGTCCCTACCAAAACATTTGTCTTCTCGGATACTATAATATTCTATCAAGCGAGATTTGCATCAATGCCGGATTTTGGTCCAAGTTTTTTAACTCAAGTATGCGTCCTTTTACGCCTAGCGTTTGAGCGAGGTATTCCTTTGAGAGGAGCGATCAGTTTCGGTGATTTTTTCGTCCACGAGAAATCCTTCCTCGGAAAACCGATAGTTGAAGCTTATGAGGCAGAACACAAACAAGAATGGTCAGGCGTCATGCTTACAGAGTCAGCAGAAAGTGTGTACCTAGATTATAAGGGAAGACGCGAGTCATCCAAGAATATCAATAATAGAGGATTTAGTCTTAACCCGGCAGATATGGGACCCTTTTCTCCTAATATCGTTGTTGATACTGATATCCCAGTTAGGACGAGATGTGAGTCACAGAGAATCAAGGGATACTCATTACGATGGGATGATTACATTAAGGATTTTGCTACTTTGCAGGTCGAGGACTTCAACGTATCAAAATCAAGGGAATACATTGAATCACGTGTCAGAGATAGTTTTTCGGCTTATGGGAAGAAGACTGACTCGGATGATATTAAGCGAAAGATAGAAAACACTATAAAATTCCTTGAGGATATGCGCGATAGACCTTTGGATAATACACGACTCACTTTCATTCCGTAAATTAAGCCCTGTATGTATACATTCTTAAGGTGGTTACGATTCATCTTATCATTACACTAGGATCCACTCATACAACCAAACAGTTGATATTATATAAATCAATACGTATAATGTATGTGTAATATCATGTGGAGTGTTATAAATGGCTAAAAAGGTGATACAGGTACCGGTCGACGAAAAGCTGCTTACCGCGCTTGACAAACTCTCCAGGAAGCAATCTCAGGCAAGATCGGAAATCATCCGCCGGGCCTGCCAGCATTATCTGGAACAGGTTGAATCCGAAGAGTTGGACAAAATATACCAACAGGGTTACGAGAGAATTCCGGAGGATGCAGAAATTGGAGAAGCCCAGGTTTCCATTGCTGGTGAAATCCTTTCCGGGGAGTCTTGGTAGATGAGACGGGGTGAGGTTTGGTGGGCTGAACTGCCGCCACCTTCAAACCGAAGACCAGTGGTACTGCTGTCAAGAGACAGCGCCTACAGAGTAAGAACTTCAGCCACAGTTGGAGTTGTCACTCGTACAACACGTGGTATTCCGGTGGAAGTACCACTCGATAAAAGTGACGGGATGCCCCAGGATTGCGTCGTTAACCTGGACGATATTCTCACTATTCCTAAGTCCAGGCTGGTAGAGCGAATTACTACATTATCACCTAAGAAAATGTCCGCGATTGCCAAAGCAGTCGCTTTTGCTCTTGACTTAAAATTTGAAATATGAGCATGGAATCTCATGGTTGATAATAACAATGAACTAAAACGGCTGCGCCGTCAGTTAGAACAGGTGAAAGCCGAGAGGGATAAGCTTCTTTGCGAAAACCGTGCCCTCCGTGATAATTCTCAAACAAGGACACAGACAGAAGAAAAGTCATCTACATCCGGGATAAGGTCTGGTTCTTTACCGGATACACGGGAAACGACCGCCACAATAGCAATCAATAACGATTCTACATCATCTGAAAAGGTGATATTGTTCCGTTCGTTATTTCACGGAAGAAAAGACGTATTTGCTAAAATGTGGTGGAGTCGAAAAACCCAGAGAATAGGTTATAGCCCGGCATGCCGTCACGAATGGGATCCTGCATATTGTGGAAAACCGAGAACGAAATGCGGAGACTGTCCTAACCAGGATTACATCCCGATAACAAACGAAATAATCCAGAATCACCTCGATGGCAGGTATACTATTGGCATTTATCCTTTACTACAAGATGAGACCTGCCATTTTCTGGCAGTTGATTTTGACAAGCAGTCGTGGATTGACGATGCATCAATGTTCCTGGAAACCTGCCATCAAATGGATATTCCGGCGGTTATCGAACGCTCCCGGAGTGGAAACGGAGCTCATATCTGGATATTCTTCGAACAGGTAGTGCAAGCTTCTATAGCGCGGAAGCTGGGATGTTATCTGCTGACGGACACAATGTCCCGTTACCACCAGCTGGGAATGGATTCGTATGACAGGCTTTTCCCTAACCAGGATACCCTCCCTAAAGGAGGGTTTGGTAATCTCATTGCCCTACCATTACAGAAAGGTCCTGCCGAAAAAGGAAATACGCTTTTTCTTGATGAGAAACTAGAACCTTACGAAGACCAGTGGGCTTTCTTGAATTCGGTAATCCGAATGGGAACATCTCAAATTGATAGCCTGGTAAAAGAAGCTACCAGAACCGGCCAGGTACTGGGAGTTAGAACAGTATCGGATGATGAAGATGATCGGCCTTGGGAAATGCCACCATCGAAGCGGCTATGGGATTCAATTCCAGCCGGTCCTTTTCCTGATAAAGTCCGAATAGTTTTAAGCAATCTCATCTATACAGAGAAACAGGATCTGCCTTCATCGCTTCTGAACAGGATAAAACGTCTGGCAGCTTTCCAGAATCCTGAATTTTATAAAAAACAGAATCTTCGTTTGTCGACTGCTTTAACACCCAGAATTATCTGCTGCGCTGAAGAATTCCCCAAGCACCTCGCCATACCCCGCGGCTGTCTCAACGAACTGAAAGACCTTATGGAAACCGCTGGTATTAAACTCGACATGGTTGACGAACGCTTTCCAGGTTCGGAAATAACCGTTAATTTTCACGGTGAACTTACAGCAGTTCAGTCAGCAGCAGTAACCGAGTTGGCACGGCATGATGACGGGGTACTCGTAGCGCTTTCCGGCTCCGGTAAAACGGTAATGGGTATCCATTTGATTGCCGCGAGGAAGCGGAATACCTTGATCCTGGTGCATCGCCGGCCTCTTATGGAACAATGGCGGACACAAATATCAAGTTTTCTGGATATCGAACCATCGATGATAGGCCAGATTGGCGGGGGGAAAGAAAAGCGAACTGGAATTATCGATGTGGCCATGCTTCAGAGTCTGATCAGAAAGAACGAGGTAAGTGATATCGTTGCCGATTACGGGCAGGTCATCATCGATGAATGCCATCATCTCCCCGCAGTTACCTTCGAACAGGTACTGAAGCAGGTTAAAGCCAGATATGTGATCGGTCTTACTGCTACTCCTTACCGTCGCGATGGCCAGCAGCCGATTATCCTGATGCAATGTGGTCCGATAAGATATACCATCAGTCAGAAAGACCAACAATCCCAGGAATTACTGCAGCACTATCTTATCTGTAGAGATACCGGTTTTACGTTACCAACTCAAGAAGATGCCCCATCCATTCACGATATTTACACAGCATTAGTAGCCGAGGAGTCCAGAAATGAGCTGATACTTAATGATGTACTACAGGTCTTGGCAGAAGGACATTCGCCTATTTTATTGACGGAACGGAGAGAGCACCTGGAGTTTTTCATCGGTAGACTAGAAAATTCCGGATGCCATTCGATTGTCCTACGAGGCGGGATGGGAGTCAAGCAACGACGCGCCGTTGCCGAGCAGCTATCTTCGATACCGGATAATGAGAAGCGTGTATTGCTGGCTACCGGGCGATATATTGGCGAAGGATTCGACGATGCTCGACTCGACACCCTCTTTCTAGCTATGCCGGTATCATGGAAAGGCACCCTGGTACAATATGCCGGACGTCTCCATCGTACTCATTCCGGGAAAGCAGAAGTCCGCATCTATGACTATGTCGACCGGAACAGCCCGACACTTATGCGGATGTATCAAAAACGTCTTCGTGGCTATCGCGCGATGGGATATGAACTTAAGAGTACGAGATTACTAATGTAGTTCTCAGTTCCCCTTCGAATCACGGGTAATCCATTCAATCAATCATCTATACACCGGCGGATTGAATTGTAATACAGGTAACTTTATCTTACGGATTAACTACTCATCTGGATAATCCGAAGTGGGCTAATACACAGAAAACAGAGCCTAATGGGGGTCACCCCCTCCTATGGGATATACCGCCCCTGAAAATTCCTGCCTGCATAGCTGAACAATGCCGAAAACCGCATGGTTTAAAGGTAATTTCTGCATGAGTGGAATGCAGTCGGATGGCAGAAGAACCGCCTTTTATGGACTTTGATTCCCCTGCAACTGGGAGAACACACAAGGTTAATAGAGATGGCGATTTTTCCATTGACAAACGTAGAAAGCCTATGTTATATTTTTGTATAACTTTAGGAGTGAAGCTATGATAAAAAGCCGGCGTCGTAACTATCAACTCGGAGGGTCAAAGGCGCTAACCTATCCCAGCGATGTGGCTGTAGGAGAAGAAGCAACCATGGCCGGAAACCGCCTTCTTGTCATTGATCCACGTGGGGAAATCGACGAAAACGACCTGATGGAGTTCATGGAGAGTTACATAGAGCCGACTTTCTGGAAATGGTGGAGACGGAAGGAAGCCGCGAAGCGTGCGAGTATACAGGGGGTCATAACACCTATGCAAGCGGGAATATCAACAGCAGAGGAAGCACAGCCGGAGGAGGTGCGAGACGTCACTCCGGGTCCACAGGTATATCTGGTTAACTGCTGGCGTTGCGGAGGACAGATCGCCTGGCGATTGGATCTAGGTCCTCGTGGAGGCTGCCCTTACTGCGGAGCCTGGCTTCAACTGACCGGTTAGGAAACGATGAAGGGTAAGTCTGTAGAAGTTCAAATGAGCGAGAGTACTAGTAACTGGTGGCTGCGGGAAGCCTTTCCGGCCACAGCGCAGGGACTCTGCCTGAGCCAGGTGATGTTACGTAAAATGAACTACGAACAAGTGCTTGATCATCTGGATGAAGCGAGATTATCCCGGCTGATCGAGCCGTTGCCGCTGTGCAGACCGCCAGAAGTTGCCCAGCAGCTTGAGCAGGCCGGAGGTACGCAGGCTCTTTTCTCACGATCGTCTCAGAAGGCTATAGCCTCCTGGAATAAAATGTACCAGGCCGTCAGGATTCTGCGTGAATTATCGAAGACGGTCATGGCACTGTTAAAAGCTTATCGCCAGGGACAACTGGCAAATCCTCAGATTGTACTGCGAAGCCTGCCCGTGCTGGCCATGAGCCATTTTGTTCCAGGGAGTGAAGCTATACGAGGCGACCTCGCCGCCATACTGAAAGGCTCCGCACAAGATACGCCGGGCCTGATTAAAAAATATTGCATGGCAGTGCTCTCCAGGGACACAGCAGTACTCTCTATTGACCGGCGGATCCAGTCTGACCCTGTCTGGTCAGGCTGGGTGCATTTATTCCTGAGAGAAGAAAGGGACGTATGCCAGCCACCCAGACCTGTTACTTATTGGGAGTTTCCCGAATCAGAAATAGCAGAGGGGAATGGCAGCAATATTTGCGGCTGGCTATTCCGAAGGAGTTAAGTATGCTATCAGACAAGGAAGCTATGAGCCAGGAAAGGTTCGACCGCTTCATTGATGAAGCCGCCCGGGCCGCAGGATATGAAGATGGGTTCGGTGTCACCGGAAGTGACCTGAACCTCAGGCATTGGTGGGCAGCCTACACGAGGCAATCAACCAGGGAACAAGCGGAGAACGACCGCCTCGGCGAGTATTTACTTACCTGCGCCCGTTTGGCAAAGCAAAAGGGGGTCGTCGTCCCCCGTGAATATATCCTTTACGATACCGTTACCAGTGAACACCTTGACCGGCCATATATGAAACGTCTTCGGAGTAGTCTCATCGCCGGCAGGCGTATCAGCGGGATTATCATTCCTTTCCAGGGACGTCTTTCAGCGGACGCGCTTCATCAATTGACCTTCGAAACGGAAGCCGATTACTACGGGGTGGAGATTATCTTCGGCGATGCCCCCGGCGGTAAAGACTGGGCAAGCCAGACGACCAGGTTGATCCAGGCCCAGGCGAACGCACTAAGGGTGAAAACCAACCAGGATAATGCCCTGGCTGGCAATATTTCACGCGTCCTGACCGGGAAGGTACCCTCACACAGGGCACCGTACGGCTATACGTACCGCGCCGAGAAGATATTCGAACCTCGCAGCGGTAGGGCCAAGGTTCTCAAAGCCTGGTGGGAGATAAACGAAGTCGGAACCGATGGCGAATTTACGTGGGGCAGCCCGGCCTGGGTGGTAACGCAGGTGTTCAAATGGACAGGCGATGAGAACCGCACGGCATACTGGGTCGCCAGCAAGTTAAATGAACTGAAGATTACCCCGCCGGAAAGGTTATCATGGTCTCCCAAGACAGTAATCAAGATAGTGAATCGCAAATGCTATACGGGCAAGGCCGAGTATAACGTCAACGGGCGTATTCCTAATCCGAACCGGCCTCTGGGGGACCTGACCCTGGGCATCAGGAAGACTCTACTCAGTCCTAAGCCGAAAGAGGAGAGGGTATCTTATGAAGTGCCGCCACTTACTACTATGGAGTTATGGCAGAAAGCTAACGAGAATATTACCGAGCGGGGTCGAGGCCGGGGAAAACAGGGAAAGACAATCCAGGCGCTGTTCCGTACCCGGATGTTTTGTCCCCGATGCGGGAAACCTATGTCGGTGTTACGAGGCAAGAGAGACGAAGTCTACTATTACTGCCGCGCCCATTACTGCCCGTGGATTAAAGACCCCTGTCGCTATAACCGTTTCGTACCGGGCACATGGGATGACCAGATCTGGGATGAACTCGATGTTATGCTGAAGGATGATGCATGGATAGAGCAACAACTTACGGTCGACTTACATCAGGACAAAGGCTTGGACAAGCAGATCAGGCTTCACCAGCTTAAGATCAGGCAGGCTGAAGACAAGATCCGTAAAGTCGAGGAAGGTTTTGACGGTGGTCTCTATTCTTTGGAGGAGGCAAGGGAAAAGAAGCTTAACTACCAGGGCGTCATCGAGAAAGAAACACAGGAAATTTCACATCTCCAGGCGCAGATGGACGTACAGGGCTTCAGCCGGGGAGATGCCGAGGCTTTAAGAAAGGAGCTAAAAGCCTTGCGAGAGCGGAACCTGAAAGAAGCGACCTTTGAAGAAAAGGTTGAACTGGTAGCCATGCTTGGGATCAAGATATTCCCGTCTGAGGATTTGAAGTCCAGGCGTATTGTATGCAGATTAAATCTTAAGAAAGTAGTCGGAGAGAGGGAACAAAACGACTTCGCAAAAGTGATGTTTGGTGGAGCTGGAGGGATTCGAACCCTCTACCTCTTCAATGCCATTGAAGCGCTCTCCCAATTGAGCTACAGCCCCGCCGAAGTAATTATACTATGATGCGACTGCTTCCGCTACCCTGGTTGTGAAAGTCAGTTCGTCGTCGGCAACGTCGACCGTTATGGTGTCGCCTTCGTTGAATTCACCGCCCAACACCTTTGTCGAAAGCGGGTTCTCCACGTAGCGTTCTACTGCCCTTCTCAACGGTCGTGCTCCGTACACCGGATCGAATCCGACTTTAGCAATCCACGATTTCGCCTCATCGGTCATTACCAGCGTCAACTTGCGCTCCGCAAGTCTCTTCTCAAGGTCTTTGACCATCAGGTCGACTATGCTCCTCAACTGCTCTTCGTTCAGTTCGTGGAATACTATTATCTCGTCCAGCCGGTTGAGGAATTCGGGTCGGAAGGTTTTTCTGACCTCAGCCATAACCTTGTCCCTCATCTCTTCGTAGCTCTGCTTTTTCGTTTTCGTTCCCTCTCGCTGCGATGTAAATCCGAGTGCCGCATCACGTTTAATAAGCTCGACACCCGTATTGCTGGTCATTATTACCACGGTGTTTTTAAAGTCCACGGTACGACCGTGACCGTCCGTCAGCCGGCCGTCGTCGAGAAGCTGCAGCAGGCTGTTGAACACCTCCGGATGGGCTTTCTCTACCTCGTCCAGGAGTATGACCCTGTATGGCCTGCGTCTTACTGCTTCGGTAAGCTGTCCGCCTTCTTCGTAACCAACATATCCGGGCGGTGCGCCGATAAGCCGCGACACGGTGTGTCTTTCCTGGTATTCGGACATATCCAGTCTCACCATCGCATTCTCGTCGTCGAAGAGGAATTCGGCAAGACTCTTAACCAGCTCGGTCTTCCCCACGCCGGTCGGACCGAGGAACATAAAGCTGCCTATAGGTCTGTTCGGGTCTTTCAGTCCAGCCCGGCTCCTGCGTATAGCTTCGCTGACCGCTCTGACCGCTTCGTCCTGGTTAATCATCCTCTCGTGTATTCTTTCCTCCATGTGAAGCAGTTTCTCGGCTTCGCCTTCGAGCATCTGTGATACCGGGATTCCGGTCCAGCTTGAAATCAGTTTCGCGATATTTTCCTCATCCACCGCTTCTTTTATCTTCTCTTCGTCCAGCCAGGCACTTTTTGCCTGGTTGTATTCTTCTTCCAGCTTTATCCGCTCCGACTTTAACTGGGCGGCTTTTTCGTATTCCTGACGCTGCGAAGCCGCTTCTTCTTCGTTGGTAAGCTGCTTCAGCTGCTGTTCCAGCGTTTTTACTTCGGGCGGTGCGCTTTCAGCGTCGATACGTACCTTGCTTGCCGCTTCGTCGATAAGGTCGATAGCTTTATCCGGAAGCTGCCTGTCCGAAATGTAGCGCTGGCTTAATCGTGCCGCCGCTTCCAGGGCTTCATCGCTTATCTGTATTTTGTGATGAGCTTCGTATCTCGGCCTCAGTCCTCGAAGTATCTCTATCGTCTGTTCGACCGTGGGTTCGCCCAGGAATACCGGCTGCAGTCGCCTTTCGAGAGCTTTATCCTTCTCGATAAATTTCCTGTATTCGTCCAGCGTCGTGGCGCCAATGCACTGGAGTTCTCCGTGCGCCAGCGCCGGTTTAAGCATATTGCTGGCATCGATAGCACCTTCGGCGGCTCCGGCGCCGACCATCGTGTGAATCTCGTCGATAAACAGTATCACTTCGCCCTGCGCTTCACGCACCTCGTCCATTACTGCCTTTAAACGCTCCTCGAATTCTCCCCTGAACTTGCTGCCGGCTACAAGGCTTCCCATGTCGAGAGCCATTACCCGGCGCCCCTTCAGAGAGTCCGGCACATCATCGGCGGCGATTTTCTGGGCCAGTCCTTCAGCTATTGCAGTTTTCCCGACGCCGGCATCGCCTACGACTACCGGATTATTCTTGGTCCGGCGCGTCAGAATCTGCATTACTCTCTTTATTTCTTCTTCTCTGCCGATAACGGGGTCAAGTTTACCTTCTCTTGCCAGTTCCGTAAGGTCCCGGCCGTATTTCTCCAGCGAACGGTATTTACTTTCAGCCCGCTGGTCCGTCACCCGGTGACCTCCCCGAATCTTCTCTAATGCCCCGTAAATTTTTTCCTGGTCGATACCGGCATTCTTGAGTACATTGGCTGCTTCACCTTTATTATCTTTGGCTATTGCGATAAACAGGTGCTCCGTGCCGATAAACTCGTCCTTCAGTCGGTTCGCTTCCGCGTCGGCATTTTTGAATAATTCACCGACGCGGGGAGTCGCGTATATCTGGCCCGTCTGGTAGGCTACCTTTGGCAATCGTTCCAGTACGCTCTCGATTTCACGTTTTATTGTATTGACATCGGCTCCAAGGTCCGTGAATATCTCGCTTACCAGCCCTCTCTCCTGCTGCACCAGTGCCAGCAGTATATGTTCCACATCCCACTGGTTATGCTGATACTGCTGTACTATTTGCTGAGAAAGATTAATTGCTTCCTGTGCCTGTTCTGTAAATCTTTCCTGTTTCATTGTGCTGCCACCTCCACATCACTGTTATTTCCAAATTTCTCGATTAAAAATTGTTCAATCTGTCTCTGTACTTCGGGATAGTCCCAGTTATAATCATGCCCCGGGACGTTTATACAATATGTAAATTTAATTTTTTTACCCTGCATCTTATACTTTATCCACCTGAACGGCGCCGTAAAATATGTCCTTAAAATTACCGGTACATTCCATTCCATCAGCGAGTCCGGCATCAGGCCATTATTGTCCAGAGTGAGTGTCCTGTCTGTGATGACCCTCCTTGACTTGTAGAAAAACGGCGTTCCCAGTTCTATACTGAAAATCCTGTCTTCTCCGTTTATATTCTGGAGCACCGCATTGCTGAAAGCCGCTCCCTGACTTACTCCTATCATAACGATTTTCAGATTGCTAAGGTGCTGTGTAATGAATTTCATTTCAGCTGCCATTATCTTTGCCTTGTTGGCGAAGAAACGTGATTGTTCTCTGATATCCTCCAGTACGGCTTTCCAGCCTGTAGTTGACCTGAAATACTGCACGAGAGAACCGGAATAACCAAGGTCACTTATAGTCTTGTCCACTCCTTCAACAATACTTCTCTCCCACTGGAGAAGGTTCTCGATACGCGTGCTTCCCCATCCCCCGGGATTATGTATAAGCAGGAAGTTCTTTTTTTCTGCCCTGCCGTATATGTCCAGGAGTCTGCCGGTAAAACCGGCACTCTTCGTAGCATCATCGCCGAACAGCCGTTGCGCCAGCTGGCGAGCTTCTTCTTCTATGTAGCTGCTTTCGGTCATTTTAACCACCGATCCATTTTAGAAGTACGTTCAATCCGTAATATCCGCCGTAGGCGACTATCAGGTATCTTACCGTCTTCCCTGCCCAGGTTATCAGGAAGAATTTCAATAGTCCCATTCGTACTGACCCTGCCGCCAGACCGGCAAAATAAAACGGGCTTATTATCATCGCCGAGGTTATAAAGAGCGTCCAGGCTCCTCCTTTTCCGCCTATCCACTTCGCCATTTTTGCGTAAAATGCTTCACCTTTACTCCAGAATCTGCCCTGGACAGGCCTGACGGGATCATAGTGACGCCCCGTTTCCAGTTCATATTCCTTTCCTCTCGCCCTGAATCTCGATAGTACCGTCTCTACTCCCGCCCCGGTGAGATATACCGTAATACCACCGATACCTCCTCCCAGTCCGGCTACCAGACCTACATATAACGGATTCAGCACACCTCCGAGTGTAAAAACCATCATCAGTGTAGGTGCAGGTATCACGCTGACTCCGCACAGTACGCCTACTGCAAAAACACCAATATATCCGTAAGCGCCGATATCCTGGATTTCTTCTCTATATATAATCGCCGCTGCCAGAAGCCCCGCTGTAAATATAAACCCGCATGTACTTATCAGGTAAATACGCCAGTTTCCTTTTCTTCTTATAGCTTCGGTTTGTGTTTCGTCCAACAGGTACCTCTTACTGGTTTATTTTGGCAAACCTGAATAGTTTTTCGTCGTAATCGGTTAACGAGAACAGGTTTCTTGTATATTCAAGAGTCTTCTTTCCCATTCCATCGTATATTGCCAGGTATCCTCCGTCCTTTAATACTCTGTGCAATTCTCTTAATACATTTCTTTTTTCGCTGACTTCGTGGAGTACGTCACACATCCAGACTACATCAACCGATTCGTCCGGAAGGTTCGATACCTCATCCGAGTGTATTAACTCCACGTTTTTCAGCCCTCGTTTCGATATTCGCCGTTTCACGATTCTTAACTGGCGTTTGAAATAGTCGAGGGCATATACCTTGCCCGAGTCCTTTACTATCTCCGCTGCCGGAATCGTAAAATCACCCGTTCCGCACCCGAAATCGAGGACCGTCTGGCCTTCCTCGAAAAGATTGAACTCCGTCCACTTCTGGAGAATACTCTTTCCGGTTAAACTCCTCCATACCGGCCACCAGTGAACCCACATGGCATAATATGTCCTGAATATTGGGTTCATCTTCTGTTCGAGAAATCGCTCGACATCAAACAAAACACTGTCCTTTATTTAAAAGTACGATTGGATTATTGGTTTCTCTGTCTTAGATTCGTATTCTCGGACTCGAGCTCTTTGATCCTGTGTTGGAGTTCGGTAATCCGCCGCGCCATTCGCAGGATTACTTCCGCTCCAGCTATTGTTATCCCCAGGTCCTCCATAAGGGTTTTCATCTGTTTTATTTTTGCTATATCCTCATCGGAATACAATCGGATATTACCCTCGGAGCGGGACGGTTCTATTATGCCAATCTTTTCGTAGTATCGCAAGGTATATGTACGTACTCCAAGTATCCTTGCAGCTACGCTTATCACATAACGTGGTTCCTGGTCCCTTGAATCCATATATCACCCCTGTATCTAATCGTTCGGTCTTAAAGCCGCGAGCTGTTTATACAGCTTTTTCTCTTCATCGGTCAGCTTCTCCGGCAGGACAATCTTTACCTTCGCTAACAGGTCACCCTTCGAATTGCTGTTCAGTTTCGGCATTCCCTGACCCTTTAATTTGAATTCGCGTCCATTTTGAGTCTCTTCCGGAATCTTGAGAGCCAGCTTCTTGCCTTTCAGAGTCGGCACCTGTACTTCTCCGCCCAGCAAAGCCCCCATCAGGGGAACAGAGACTTCGACTTTCAGATTGTCGCCGCTCCTCTGAAACTGCCTGTGCGGTTTCACCGAAATAATCAGGTAAAGGTCTCCGCTCTTTCCCCCGGCATATCCGGCTTCACCTTTTCCGCTGATGCGCACCCGGGAGCCGTCTTTTACGCCGGCGGGTATCTTTACTTCGATTCTCTTCATTCCGGATACTGCCCCGGAACCCATACAGGCGGAACATACCGCGTTCTGGATGCGACCGGTACCGCCGCAGCTTGGACAGGCTTCACGGCTCTCCATGCTTAAAATGCGGTTCGCCCCGTTGAAAGCTTCTTCCAGGGTCACTTCCACCGGATGTTCGATATCGCGTCCTCTTCTCGGTCGTGCCTGCCGGGTGAATCCTCCCGTCCTGCTCCGGCCAAATATTCCGCCTAACAGGTCCTCGAGGTCACCTTTGTCGAACTGTACTCCCTGCGAACCCGAACCGCCGAAATCCCACCTGACATTCTGGCTTCCTCCTGCCTTCTCGAACTGGTCGGCATACTGCCACTGGTCGCCGTATTTATTGTACTTCTGGCGCTTGTCCTTGTCGGACAGGACTTCATATGCCTCGTTTATTTCCTTGAATTTGGATTCCGCCGATTTATCGCCCGGATTTACGTCGGGATGATACTGCCTCGCCAGTCGCCGGTAAGCTTTCTTTATATCCTGTTCGCTGTCGCCGCGATTTACCCCTAATGTTTTGTAGTAATCTTTCCCCGTCATCTTACTCCTCTGGTATAATTATAAATATATTATGCAGATATGTCAATATCATTTATCAGTATTCTTAATAATGTTTTATTAACTTTATCATCGGATATGTAGAAAAAATCGATTTACTTTTTGCCTTGATACACGTATTATATTGAAGGAATTTCTAAATCAGCATTAAAAGGAGCATCTATACTGTGAAAATGAAAGCCGCTGTCTGTAACGAAAACGGTAAACCGCTTGATATCGAGGATGTGGATGTTATCGCTCCCCGACCGGGTGAAGTCCTGGTAAAAGTCGATGCGACGGCAGTGTGCCAGAGCGACCTCCATGCTATCGATGGCGATGTCCCCGGTAGATTACCCGGTATACCGGGACACGAGACAGTGGGGCATGCCGTTGAAATCGGTGAAGGCGTAAACCGTATCAAGGTCGGAGACTATGTCTGCTGCACCACCACCACGGTGGGATGCGGCTTCTGCGATAATTGCCTGGCCGGCAACCGTTCCGCCTGTACTACCCACCCCATGATGAGACCGATGATGAAAGAGCCCGGACTTCATAACAGCAAGGGCGACCCTGTTTCCACTATGGCGGGGACCGTCGGCGGATTTGCCGAATACGTTCTCCTCAGTGAATACCAGCTGGTTAAAATCGATGATGATATGCCCGTTGACAAGGCATGCCTCATTTCCTGCGCCGTCATCAGTGGTTTCGGTTCCGCGATTACTGCCGGAGTCAAACCTTTCTCCAGTGCTCTGATTCTCGGCACCGGCAGCGTAGGCATTAACGCTATCCAGGGTTCCTCTTTCCTCGGAGCCTGCCCCGTCATAGCCGTTGACCTTCTTGATAACAGGCTCGAAGCAGCCAGACAGTTCGGCGCTACTCACACAATCAATGCTAAACAGGTAGCCGATCCTATTCAGGCAGTGAAAGACCTTACCGAAGGCAAAGGTGCCGATTATGTCTTCATCACCGCGACCAGTGGCAGCAATGCAATTACCCGGCAGGCAATCGAGATGTCCGGTACTACCGGTGTTATTACTAAAGTATCCCTCGGCGGAATGACACCTGAATCGATGCAGGATATCGAGTGGATGCGCACCCTGCAGGGCATGGGAATATCCAGGAGGATTATCAGCCCGATGATGGGAGGTTCGAACATTATCCAGGACATCCCTAATTACGTAAAAATGTATAAAGCGGGACGGTTGCAGCTGGACAGTCTGGTCAGCGGTCACTATCCTCTTGAAAGGATAAACGAAGCGATAGAAAAACTGAAGACTGCTGAAGCCCTTCGCAGCATCATAATGATGTAGCCTGTGTTTTTTAAAAAGGGAGACCGGTTTTTATCTCAAGTTCCGGTCTCCCTTTTTTATGACTTTTCTGGTTTACCGGCTGGACATAGCTTGAGACAGATATCGCACAGTATCGACCGGCCTTCTTCGGTCTTCGGGGTGATATACGAAAGGCAGATGGAAGGATTCGGCATAAAATAGGGTTCCAGTGCATCTACCGGACAGGAATCTATGCATATCGAGCAGTCTTTGCAGACTGGATTTTCCTCTTCTGTCAGTGGTGAGTCGGGCAGTTCGCAGGGTATGTCGGTCATAATACCCATAAACCGCAGCCTCGGTCCGTATTCCGGGTGCAGAACGACTGTATTCTTTCCCCGCTTCCCTATCCCGAGTTGGACGGCCTTTTCTTTCAGGTTTATCTCTCCCTGCAGCGGATAGCCGATACGTCCTACCGCTTCTGCCGAATAACCTTCTTTCTTAATGTATGCGATTAGTTCTTCCAGCCTCGGTTTCACATACTTCTCGAACCCGTACATCAGGAATTGGTCGTTTTCATGCCCGAAATCGTCGAGATTTCTCTTGGAAGTAGATTCCAGTCCGAGAACCAGTAGCGTATTATTGCCGATTCGTGTAAAACCTGCCGCATCGAACAACTCCCTAGCCTTCTCCAGTACCTTATCCGCCATCGTCATATGCCTATTAACTCCTAGCCCCATTTTATCAAATCACGGCCTGCTTTGCAGACATTTTTCACTTTCCACTATTCAGTTTTAGTTGTTACTACACTCACCCCTCTCCCGCCTGCCTGTCGCAGCTCCAGCGTAGTTATGTCATTGCGAGTCCGCCGCAGGTTCGCCGAAGGCGAATGGTAATCTCTACTAAATGCTTTTTTTAACCATCTCCTGCCGGAATCTCCGCATCTGCCTGCTAATCATTTCCAGACTGAAAAGGGACAAAGGGGATAGGTGCCCATCAGCAACCGGACATAACAAGAATTTTTCTCCACCACTATTGACAAATTTCCACCCATACAATATATTTCTCGTACTTTAGGGGGGAAAACATATGCCGGGACTAAAAGACGTCTTTACAAATATGGCAGCGCCGATGCCCCTGCGCAGAAAACTGTACCTGGTCTTTCGCAACAATATGATTAAGATAATCAGGCGGCAGAGCTGCTGCGGTCACCCCGGTGAACCGGGATGCTGACAGGTTCAAAATTCCCCGTCGGGGACAGGAGGTCATAGCCATGAACATTGAGCCGCAATACAGGAAACTTCGCCTCTACAACGGGATAATGGGCTGTCTTCACCTTGCTCAGGCCGTCCTTGTATTCCTCCTCAGCAACGATTTTTCGCTGCCCCTTACCACTTCGTTCCTCCAATTCAACCAGGAAATGGGAAAACTGTGGCCGGTAACAGAGGCCGCTGTAAACCTGCCGTTCGGTCCCATGGTTGCCCTGTTCCTGCTGATTTCGGCTATCGCTCATTTCACCGTAATTTCACCGGGCGTATTCAACTGGTACGTCGGGAATTTACGGAAAGGCATCAACTATGCGCGCTGGTATGAATACTCCCTCAGCGCTTCCCTGATGATTGTCCTCATCGGCATGCTCTGCGGTATATATGACATCGCCGCCCTTATAATGGCTTTTACCCTGACCGCCGTAATGAACCTCTGCGGTCTTATAATGGAGGTGCACAACCAGACTACCGAGGAAACCAGATGGACTTCCTATATAGTAGGTTGTATTGCCGGAATAGTACCCTGGATTGCCATCGCCGTGTACTTCTTCGGTTCTCTCTCGACTACCGACGGCGGTGTGCCGACTTTCGTCTATTTTATATTGCCGACGTTATTCGTCTTTTTCTTCAGCTTCGCTCTGAATATGGTTTTCCAGTACCGCAGAGTTGGCAAATGGCGTGATTACCTCTTCGGTGAAAAGGCATATATTCTTCTCAGCCTGGTAGCTAAATCAGCCCTCGCCTGGCAGGTATTCGCCGGAACACTCCGACCGGTATAACGGCTCAAGACAACGACCATATTCAAGTAGAACTATTTCAACTGTCATTGCGAGTCCGCCGCAGGTGGACGAAGTAACACGTGTCTCAACTCCTAATCCCAGTCAAATATCAATTCCGATAACATTAGTATCCATTCCGGCTTCCGCCGGAATGCAGTAGAACCTTTTATAGAAATTGCTCTCGATTTCCTGCTCGCCCCTATCACTTGCCTGCTCGCCGAAGACTTGGCGTAATCAGGTACCGAATAGACTAAGAGTGATTCATACTTCCTTTCCCCCGCTCCTTTTCTGCGCCTGAAACCCTCTCACGCCGCCTACCGGGTAAATCCAGACCGCAAACAAACCTGTTTTAAGTCTCTCCCTCTCCTCATGTAGGAGAGGGAGACGAAGAGGGTGAGGTAAATAAAGTAGTCGGCTGCAAGCGAAGCTGTTTCTATAGATTCCTCTTTTAATTACCTTCTACTAAAATCTCCGTATCCGGCGTTTACTCATATATATCATTCGAGATGGAAATAGTTCGTAGTGTATAATAATAACGATATAGTTATGAATTACATTAAGTATATTTGTGAACTCAGGATGATAGATTATGTATAAGGTGCTGAAACATGCTTTTTAGTTTTTCCGCCGATTCGATACTATCCTTCTTTTTAGTGATCGTATCATTAATTATTGCTGCAGTGATCTGGACGAGACGTCCGGCTCCCGGAGCTTCGCCTTTTATTATCCTCATGCTGATTATCGCAGTATGGATTATTATCCGCACTTTTGATATAGCGGCTGTTGATTTCTCTGTAAAAGTACTGCTGAGTAAAATTCTATATTTTACTACGGTTGCCATTAGTATATCGTGGCTGTTTTTCGCCTTGGATTATACCGGGAGTAAATGGTGGAAACGCCCCCGGAATATTCTCCTGCTCTTAGCTGTTCCATATGTCACTCTGGTTATTTTTCTTACCAGACAATGGTATGCCTGGGACTGGATGGTAATACAGCCTAACGTAAGTGCATCGGATGCTCTTGTAGTATGGTCACACGGACCGATGTTCTGGTTACAGGCGGTTTATATATTTTCACTCTTGCTGGCAGGTATTATTTTACTGGGGCGCTATACTCTTTCAAATCCCAATATTAGCCGGTTAACGATGGTAGCGATACTGTTAGGCACGTTATTCCCCATTATTGGCCACGCCGGCATCGTTTTAGGTCTTCTACCTGCCGAAGGTCTTGATATAACTCCGTTTGCGTTAACAGTAACCGGTGTTACTTACGCAATAGTCATTTTCCGCTTCCGTTTTTTTGATATAGTACCGGTTGCAAAGACGGCCCTGGTAGAGAATATTCCCGATGGCATCCTGGTATTGGATAATAACAATTGCATAATAGAAATCAATCCCGTCGCAGCCGGTATAGCCGGACGTGATAAATCATCGGTGGTGGGAGGGAAAATCGATGCTGCATGGCCGGAGTTAGGACGGATTATTAAGGAGACCGACTGGGAAGGAAATCGAGAGTCCCGTCTCAATACATCTGAGGGAAAACATTACTTTGATATCAGTTTGACATTGATTCATAACGACCAGGGAGTACCCATCGGTCGGTTAATCGTCCTTAGAGACATAACCGAGCGCAGGCTGCACCAGCAGCAACTCGAAACTCTCTATGAAGGAGAGCGTCGGTTAAGCAATAACCTTAAGGATGAGATCGAGAAGCGAAGTATGTACACCAGTGCGATTGTGCACGAATTGAATACGCCGTTAACATCCATCCTGGCTGCCAGCGAGCTGCTTGAATCGGAGGTAAAAGAAAAAAATTTGTTAGCTTTAGTCGGTAATATACGGCGGTCTTCTTTATATCTTTCACAGAGGGTCGTGGATTTGATAGAACTGGCGCGCGGAGAGACAGGTACTCTTGAGGTTTATTTACAACCGTTGGATATGTCGGGACTTATTAGAGAAGTCGTGGATTATTTTGGTACAGCAGCTCAGGATAAAGGAATTTCTTTAGTAATGGATGTACCTGAATTACCTTTGGTTTCAGGGGACGGTAACCGCTTACGTCAGGTACTGAGAAATCTAATAGGAAACGCGATTAAATATACGGAAGAAGGGCAGGTTACTGTTAGAGCAAGTAAGAACAACCGGAAGGTCGTATTAGTACAGGTCAAAGATACCGGGAGTGGCATAGACAAAGACCGGATGGAAAACCTTTTTGATCCGTATCGACGTAATGTGACTGAGGGAGAGAGACTCGGGGGAATAGGAATAGGGCTGGCATTGAGTAAGATGTTCTTAGAACTGCAAAACGGAATAATCTGGGCTGAGAGTACTCCCGGCAGGGGCTCCTCCTTCTTCTTCACCATACCGCTGTATGAGGACATCGAGGATAATTCTTAACTAATCTAAGTAGCAACTCCAGATTTTATTCCCTTAACACAGTGCATTATGCGTGTTCAAGTCGCAGCAAAAACACCACGCGACATTCTCCGAACTGATGTTTAAGAAAATGGAACTCATCCTGGCGTTGCTTGTCCTGCACTTGAAGCGGTAGCCGGAATCCAGTGAAACCTAATGCAAACAGAACTCGGGAAAAATTCACTAAACTGTGTCATAATAATACCCGGCGGAAATACTCCGACAGCACTATGGCGAGGTGAAAGAATGTTTGCAGCTCAGGACACCATTCTTATTATCATCGATATTCAGGAAAAACTTTTCCGGGTAATACATGAAAAAGAAGACCTATCCGCCAACACGGTCAGGCTGATAAAAGGAATCGGGATACTCGATATCCCGGTAATTCTGACCGAACAGAATCCCTCGGGTCTCGGGCCGACCCTACCCGAAATATCGTCCCTGCTGCCGGATATCGACCCCATAGTAAAGTACGACTTCAGTTGCTGTAAAGAAAAAACCTTTCTTGATAGGCTCGAGGAACTGAAACGCAACCAGGTACTGATTTGCGGCATCGAGACGCACATCTGTGTTTACCAGACTGCCCTTGACCTGGCGGATATGGGTTATGAAGTACAGGTGGTAACCGGTTGTGTTTCGTCCCGGACAGCCGCTAATCGAGATACCGCACTGACAAGGATGGGACTGGAAGGAATTATGCCTGCCACTACCGAAATGGTCCTTTTCGAGCTGTTGGGTACCGCCAAACACGAAAAATTCAGGGAAATAAGCGCCCTTATTAAGTAGACTATATGAAAGAAGATAAGGTAAAACTGAACGTCCGCGTACATCCCGGCGCCGCCAAAAACACGGTGACCGGATATGACGGCGGTATTCTGAATGTAAAAATCACCGCCCGGCCTGAAAAAGGCAAAGCCAATGAAGCACTGGCCAAATACCTGGCGGGTATCCTCGGAATAGCAAAAAGCCGGATAGAAATTCTAAAAGGCACATCGTCACGCAGCAAACTGGTAGCAATTCACGGAATGGATATCGGTAATATTAATGACATCTTCACCAATTCTCTCGATAAGACGGGGGCTTTAAAAGATAAACGGGATAAATAGCAATCACCCTGGTAGAGACCATCGGAATTATCTGGCACTACCCGATTTGGATACTATATACACATGCAGTGATAAGAACTATAATACAGAAAACTTGTCTGGATAATATTCTGCTTATCGCGGGTAACCCGCTGGAAAGAGTCACATATTGCAGGAAGGTTATTCACAAAAACCCGGAGATAGATTTTACCGACCGGCAAGGCAGCGTAATAGACCCTGGCGTGTTCTCCTCCCGACTTTACCCAGGGCAAAGACCGGCAGTTCTTCGTCTCTGATTCTCGTCTACGGTTTCCTCGGATTGATAATTCTCGGGACTCTGTTACTTATCCTGCCCGTATCATCGAAATCGGGAATTGTCACGCCGCTTGTCGATGCCTTGTTCACCTCCACGTCGGCAGTCTGTGTTACCGGGCTGGTCGTTGCGGATACGGCTGATTACTGGAGTCCGTTCGGACAGGCGATAATCCTGATACTCATCCAGTTAGGCGGGTTCGGTTTTATGACCAGCGCCACGATATTTATGCTCGCTTTCGGAAGGCGTATCGGACTCCAGGAGAGATTGCTTATCAGCGAATCTATGGGGCTGACCCGGCTTGGCGGTCTTATTACCATAGTAAAGCGGATGGCCGTATTTACCATTACGGCGGAAATTCTGGGAGCAATAATAATGTTCTTCCATTTCTCCACCCGTTATTCCGGCGGAAAGGCCGCCTGGATATCCGTTTTTCAGTCGGTTTCAGCTTTTAACAATGCCGGTTTCGATTTATTCGGCGGCTTCAGGAGTCTTTCAGCTCACTATGATGTTCCACTCGTGCTTATCACAACGGCAGCCCTGATAATACTCGGCGGGATTAGTTTCCTTGTATTATCCGATATAGCCGGCTCCAGAAAATGGCGCAGACTGTCGCTCGACAGCAAAATTGTTCTTACCGTAACTGCGACGCTGCTGATATTCGGCTTCATCCTGGTGTTTTTTACCGAGCTAAACGACCCCGATACCATCGGCTTGATGTCAGTACCCCAGAAGATGCTTAACGCCTTCTTCCAGTCGGTAACGGCGAGGACCGCTGGCTTCAGTACCATAAACGTGGCAAACATGGCGGATTACGTCCTGTTCTTTACCATGCTGTTTATGTTCGTCGGAGCTGCTTCGGGTTCGACTGCCGGAGGTATAAAAGTAAATACCTTCGGCATCATCATAGCTACCATATGGAGTTCCCTGCGCGGCAGAGAATATGCCGGCGCATTCGGCAGGCGCTTCAGTACATCGCAGATACACCGGGCACTTACCATCATTATGGTATCACTGGCTTTTATCTCTCTCATAGTTTTCATATTGACAATAACCGAAAAGTTCCGTTTCCTGAACCTCCTGTTCGAAACTATTTCGGCCTTCGGAACGGTAGGCCTTTCCACCGGAATAACTCCGGACTTATCACTCGCCGGAAGATTGATAATCACCTTCACTATGTTCGTCGGTCGTCTGGGGCCTTTAACCCTGGCGTTAGCATTAATCCAAAGACAGAAAACGACAGCCTATACCTATCCAGAGGAGATAATAAGAATAGGCTGATTTCAGGAGGCAGTATGAAAAAGCAAATAGCGGTAATTGGCCTGGGGAGATTCGGAATAAGTCTCGCCACTACCCTGTCGTCGGAAGGGCACGATGTGCTGGCCATAGATAAAGACGAGACGAAGGTACAGAATGTTGCGTCGCTCTTAACACACGCTGTTCAGGGAGACTCTGTCAATGAAGCCCTTCTCACTGAACTCGGAATAGCCAGCTTTGATATAGCTATCGTTGCCATAGGTTCTGCCATCGAGAGCAGCGTGCTGACTACAATATTGCTGAAAAAGCTGGGTGTAGATTATGTTATCGCCAGGGCAAATGATGAGCTTCATGGCAGTATTCTTGAAAAAATCGGCGCTGATTACGTAGTCTATGCAGAAAGAGAGATGGGAAGCAGGGTCGCTCATGGAATTATGCTGACCGAAGTGTCCGACTACATGACGATAACTCCCAGCTATGGAATTACTAAATACAAGGTCCCTCCGCACCTGGCTGGAAAAAGTCTGTCCGCGCTTGAAATCGGCAGGACCGGCAAATGGGAAGTGGCGGCGCTCTTGATACAGCGTGAGAACGAAGTCATTGTTACCCCCGATAAAGCGGAGGTGCTGCAATCCGATGATATCGTAATTTTCTCGGGGAGTGACGATAAACTGGTAAAGATGCTAGAGGACTTAAGAGAAAAGAAAGCTAACGGGAAATAGTTGCCGGTCTTTTGTCCGGTTCGTCCGCTTACCGGTTCATTTTATCTACAAACACCGTCACGCCGGCTCTTACTTCGTGTAACCTGTCGACATCCTGCAGTACCCTGCCGAAAACGGTAACCGGTGAAGCAGGCCTTGGCGCTTCGTCTATGCTGGCGGGCGTGGGCCCGTAAAAAATACAGAAAGCATTCCCCACCGGCCAGTAACCCAGGTCGCCCGCCTCGACAACTTCCTTCCCCTCCTCCAGTTGCAGTCCCAGTTCTTCCGGTATCGGGAAATAGAGCTCGTCTCCCCACATACTTCCCTGGGCTTCATAAGGAAGCGAGTCCCAGATAGCATTCGCTGTGTCGGTATCGTTAAGCTCGGCTTCCAGTCTCACATTGCCCGTACTGATGGTAATAATTCGTGCCATAATCGTTCTTATAATACCCGATGTTTTAATTACATACAATATACAGAACCGGCATTACTTAAACTCTCTTATTATTCACTCCTGGTTGGTAAACCCGGATGCCTGCACATCTTTCCCATTCTCACGCTCCCCTGTGTCATCCCCGCATCCTCTTTCGTCATTCCCGCGCAGGCGGGAATCCAGGGGTGGGGCCGGAGGGAGAAGGAGAAACCGTATGTGATTCTCGGAGATATTGAAACTTTAATCTCACGGGTCTAGAATGTTAAAACAGTTAATGGTCAACAACATTATCACCTGTTTGTGCAGAATAGTGCAGTTTTCTGAAAGGCATGTCATGAATAAGTACCTATTATCAATCACCCTAGTTTTAATATCTGCGTGGCTCCTGATTTCAGTCCCGGAACACTCCTCAGCTCAGGACTTAGCGCACGACGCGTCATTAGCTTCACTCACCATTACTCCTGAGCCCAGCAAGTGGGAACCCGGGCCTGTACCGACCGGTGACAACCGCAAGTACGGAGCATCGTATTCATACAACCCGAATCAAATCAGTGTAACGCCGGTCGCCGAAGACCCGGGAGCCGTGATAACCGTCAACGGTATTCCGGTGGCAAGCGGAGGGACTCTGAATTTTCCCCTTGGAAAGTGCGATACATGGCTCTACCTTGAGATCAATATTACCGAATCCGACGGTGATGCAGGTCAGTATATCATTCTATTGACGAATGATGTTTCTGCGCCGCCATTTATCTCTGTAGTCCCTTTTTTAGGAGATATCGTAGGATTCAGGTTTAATCCTTCGAGTGGAGCAACTATGACCATTCGGTCGGCTCCAGGCGGGACGATATTAGCTCAGGCTACCGAATCATCTCCGGAAGAAGACCACCTTGAATGGCGGGAACCGGACGATACTTATTTCTGGCGGCTTTCCGCCTGGGGTATTCCTATCTATCTTTCTCCGGGGATGGAAGTTACGGTGACCGACGGTGAATGTACGGTATCCCATGTTGTCCTCCCGTGCAGTATCGACGAGGTAGATACGCAAAATGACATAGTGCGGGGGACCGGGGCTCCGGGAGCGGGATTCAGCCTGATGGTATGGGCAGAAGGACAAAACCACCTCCAGCAGACCGAGCCTATCTATAATGCCGGGAACCCTGTTCGATTACCCCGGATTCATCCTCAATACGATCCCAGGTTTATTGTAGACAGTTTCGGCCACTGGGAAATAAATTTAGGAGCCGAGGGAATCGATATCACCGATGAAAGCTATTTCGACATAGGGAGTTCAACGCAAAGCGTACCTGTTCTTAATAACCCGGATTTTGACGTTCTATATAATCCGACCAACAAAGACCGGGGTACTACCGGAGACATGTGGCCTAAACCGGTACCGGATAGGCCACACTTTGCCATCCTTCTCAATGTGGACTACATATGCGCCGAGGGTCTCGGATACAACACTGAAGTGAACCTTACTGTTCGTTCGGCGCCGGGAGGAGATATACTCTTCACCGATACTCAAACAGCCAGTTACTTCGGTGACGCTCTGTGGGGAATAGAACCTTATCCGACCATGGGGATAACTCTGGAACCCGGGATGGAAGTGACATTGACACGAGGAAAAACGGTTTTAACCGGCATTATTGCAGACATGTCCATCGACAGCGTAAATCAGGACACCGAACGGGTCAGCGGCACCGGTTCTCCCGGAGACACACTACAACTGTTTGTCGGTAACTTTGATATGGAAGAATTAGATTTTCAAATAGCAGCGGTGCAAACAGATATAGTAATCGGCTCGGACGGGACCTGGCAGGTTGATTTCAGCGGCAGGGCAGATATCACAACAGGCATGCTGGCTATTGTCACTCTTCAAGACAGCGGCGATCTCACCAGCGGAGCGGCAGCCTTCGCTACCGTCACACCTGAAGTACAGGAAGAGAATATCAGTGTTGCAGAGACTTCGGATACTCAGGAGGTAACGTTGGATACCGTGTCATCCGACGGTTCGAAAGCTCATGTGGCCGTGCCGGCAGGTACTCTGCCCTCGGGGGCAAAAGTAAAAGCGGCGGCTATTTCGAATAAAGATGACCTTGTCCAGCAGATTGCACCTCCCGATAATACTGACCTGGTGATGGGATTTACCGTGGAGGCAAACGATGCAGATGGTAACCCGGTGCAGGAAGGGTTTCTCAATCAGGTCATTCTTGAGTTTAATATCGATGCCGGTATGCTGCCACCCGATACGCCCCCCGAAGAGTTGAAACTTGCATTCTGGAATGGGGTAAGGTGGACAGCCGTAGAAGGAATAGACGTGGTCTACAATCAGGACGATTCGGTCACCCTGACCGCGCTGGTGAACCATTTCACAGTTTTTTCGATGGTAGTAGATCCGGAAGGAGAAATCAGGATAGGGAAGGCCAATCCCCTCGACGAATTTCCTGCCGTCAGCTTCGGCTCAATGGGAATAAACATCTCTCCAACAGCATCGGATGAAGAACAGGCGGGCAATAATGTATCAGCTATGGAGATTATAATCATTGTTGGCATATGCCTGGTGGTACTTATTCTGGCCGGTGGATTCTATACCCTGAAGAAAAAACAAAAAGTATGATAGTTGCATCAGGTTCGATTGGTCAGTACTTTTTCGAATCTCAAGCTCTATTGTTTTTATAAACCAAAACCAAAGGTTATCAAATAGCTATACGCATTTACAAAGAACCTCTCCCTTACCTGAAATGGACGACCAGGAGAGATTCTTGCTTCCTTCCCCCACCCCTTTTCCATACCCGGAACCTTCCCACACCGCCTACGGATAGATCCTGACCGCAAACAGGCTCCTTTTTAAGTCTTCCCTCTCCTCATGTAAGAGTGGGAGACGGAAGAGGTTGAGGTAATAAAACCGGATGCAACCGCTTTAATTCTGATTGGATACGGATCTAGCCCGTCAAGCATTTCCTACTTAACAGTGAAATAATAGACCGGATGCAACCGGAACCGGTTATAAGCCGACTCTATATGCTGATATAATAAAAATCAGGAATACCAATATGGCTACAGAACGGCAGATAGACAAAGCCACAGAAAAGAAAATAATAACCGCCCAGAAGGCGGAAATCACGGAATATCATATATATGACCGGCTTTCACGTACCATAAAAGGCAACCGTAACCGTGAAATCCTCCAGAATATATCTAAGGACGAACTCAAGCACCATAACCTCTGCACCTACTATTCCTGTATTGACGTCAGGCCGAACAGAATCAAGATATGGCTGTACTACCTGATATCCAGGATATTCGGCATCACCTTCGGACTGAAACTTATGGAACGTCAGGAAGACAAGGCTCATACCGCCTACCAGGAACTGGCAAAAACTATACCGGAAGTGCAGAACGTAGTCCGTGATGAAGAACGACACGGAAATGAACTCATAGATCTTATCGATGATGAAAGGCTTGAATACAGTAGTGACGTCGTCCGCGGTTTGAATGTAGCCCTGGTGGAAATTACCGGTGCTCTCGCCGGTTTTACCTTTGCCCTGCAGGAAAAAGACCTTATACTGATGGCCGGGCTTATAATCGGTATAACGGTCTCGCTGTCTACTACAGGTACCGAATATATCGCTACCAAGTCCAGTACCAGCGTGAAAAATCCCTTGAAATCGGCGTTTTACGCCTGGGTTGCCAATATCGTTGCCGTTGCTTTCCTCTTACTTCCGTATCTCTTGTTCGGCAACATTTATATTGCACTGGGTTTTATGATTTTCGATGCCGTAATAGTGATTTTTATCCTGACCTTTTATCTCTCCGTAGCCAGGGATACGTCTATAATCAAGATGTTCCTGGAAATGCTCGCCGTCAGCCTTGGGATAGCAGCTCTTGCCTTCGGTATCGGGTTCCTGGCAAGAGAACTTCTCGATCTCCACATTTAACGCAGGGCAACGCCCTACCTGGCGACACTTCAGGTCGAACCAGAAGAAGACCCGGGCAGACAGTCAGCGTCGGATGATTTACTGCCGAATACAGAAAATACTCTCTCCGGTGATTTCTCCCCACACTCGGGGCACTTTATTTCTTCATCGCTGTCGAACATACCCCGCAGCATCTCGAACTTGCCGTCGCATTTTCTGCATTTATACTCGTATATAGGCATAAGTTTCTTCGGACGTTTAGTTTCGTATTACTTTAATAGCTCCCAGAGGGCACGCTCTAGCGCAGTCTCCGCACCCCTTGCACAGCGCCGGGTCCGGCATAGGCGGTTCGCCCGGTGTTTCCTGTATAAGCAGTTTCTTTTCACAGGCCTTCACCGCCGGACAGATGCCGTCCTCGCATTCACCCGGACGGCACTTATTATAGTCTACCAGTGCCATTTTGGCAGGCATTACATACTCCGCTGTCTATTATGATTATACCGTATTCTAGCCTGTCTTCATCCCATTGTATGTGACTTTTCTCCGGTAAAAGTACGGGGGAGTGATGTAGCCACATCACTCCCCCGTACTCAATGACTTATTCCTCCTGAATGCTTATTTCTTCTTTATCGGCGCCCATATCTGGCACTTCATTTCTTCGTCAGGTCCTTCGTTCAGGTAAACTTCCAGGTCAGGTCCACCGGTAGTTTCGTTGCCGGTAGCTGTGTACCAGTCTCTGAATACCTTTATAGAAGTCTCCTGTAAATCCGGCAACAGGAAGTCGAACACCGCCCAGTTTGTCGCCGGTATTTCCATCATTTCGAATTTTCCAGCCGGGGCGTCTTCGGGAAGTTCAACCGCTATCCCGTAATAAAACTCCCCGGTTTCCTCTTCACCGTAGCAGACTCCGAGCATTAGTCCCTGTGTTATCGCCCCAGGTTTATTTCCGGAAAGAGCTGTCAGCTCAGCACAATCCGGAGATTTAACGAATTCACTCCACCATTCCGGGATATCCCTGTAATTCTGCCCGTCGATACTGGTGAATTTCCTTGATACTATGGCTACATTGAAAGCCGGAGTCTTCTTTATCTGATAGTCCAAATCATTTCCTCCTGTAAGTTGAATTTGAAAAGAGATTCGTGGATACGCCGTCAGTTTCACTCCAGGCTCGCGCGCCGCCGTCGGTGTCACTCCGTGCATATTCCTGAACGCCCTGGTGAACGCATCCGGTGATTCGTAACCGTATTTCAGCGCAATATCTATTACCCTGGAGGAATCGGGCGACAGCTCTGATGCCGCCAGTGTAAGTCTCCGCCGCCGGACATATTCCGCCGGAGTTATTCCGCATACAGCCAGGAACATCCGCTGAAAATGAAACGTCGAACAGAATGCCTTCTCGGCTGCCTTGCTGTAATCGATATTCCCCGCCAGATTTTCCTCGATGTAGTCTATCGCCGCATTCATCCTGGCCGTCCAGTCCATTTCCTGATATCTCCTTCCTGTGAAAATATACCATTATAGAGTGATGCTGTCCCGACTTTTCTTGCGGACTTATGCAGTGCCTGTTCTTGGTTGGCGGATATGGCGTTTCATCGATTTAATATATGTTCAAGGCTAGAATTAGACTGAATCTTAACCCAGAACAACGACAGAATCAAATAAATCACTATCTTCATCGCAGACAGGTCATTGCGAACGAAGCGAAGCAATCCGTCCTCTTTTTGTCTCCCTTTTTAAAAAGTCTACCCGCCTCAGTTTCAGCGCAGGCGGATTATTCCAGCATTCTCTGATACGCTGGAACTCACATATAATATCGTAAATACGTTCCCGGATAAATTTTCCTGGATCCCGTGTTAAGCACGGGATGACAGATAAATGACTGTCTTTCTCACGCAGGCGAGTTATTCCCATCGAATAGACTATAGATATAATCTTTTCGATGTACCGTATGATCTGAATCTAAAAGACCCAAATTTATAACGGAGGTGGGGAAGGCTCGAACTCTACATGGAATAATGCAGTATTTTGTTTAAGGCACGAATTTGATATAAACCAACCTTAATCGATGAAGACTCGACGAAGTTATCTTTATTCCAGCCAGGCAACCTGCAATGCCATATATAATCACTTTATCCGGCGGCATGCCTCCGCCGTTTTCTCATCCAGACAGCAATTACGATAACGGCGATGACCAGGAAACCAATCAACGCCAGTTCACCAACCAGCGTGATTTTGATGGCAACACCAGCCATCACTACAACAGGTGCCAGAGTTATCCGTACTAGAGGCTTCAGCCAGGAGTTATCGATTATAAATTGAGCCACCGGGGGACTGTTCGTGTAATAGAATTCGACGAAGTCCTGCCCCGGGCTATTGGTTATCAGGTATTGATCCCGGAAATGGCGCAGTGTATCAAGATGCTTATCCAGGTAGGAACCGTAGGCAGCAGTTGCAATGAAGCAACCGCTGGTCATTGTTTTAAAACTCATCTCGCTGCCGTAGACAGTACCGTAGCCGACAGCTTTCGCCTTGAAGTAATAGGTAGTATTACTCGATAGGCTCACCAGCCTGAAAGAAAACGCTCCAGGGGCACTCATCGTAAAGGGCGTGGTCTCATTTGGGTAATCACCTGGGGATGTTCCCCACACGAAAGAAACATTTACTGGAGTAACGGTGCCCGGGGAATCAAGTTTACCGTTTAGAGTGGTTACGGTGGCGCCCAGCTTGTCGATACTGAGGGTAGTAACCGTCGGCGGTGTTACATACAGAGTGGAGACTGCCAAACCGCTAATCCATGTGGCTGGTATCTCCCCGGTCATACCACTTAAGATACCGTCAGTGAGATCAATATTACTTGTCCCGTGTTGTAACGAATGAAAATGCAATACCGACAGGTAACCGGTACCATTAACCGAGTTTAAACCCAGAGACTGGACTACCCGCCAATGTCCCAAAGTAATCTCCTGAGGAGCAGCTTCACCGGTCGGAACTGGCATTACTGTAGAATCAATCATTCCGTCGGAAATATCGTCCAGCCCGAGTACTGAAGGATCAAAGATGATATCGTATTGAACAGCATTAAGGTCCACTACACTGCCAATAGTGATATTAACAGTGAAATTATCTCCAGGTGAAAACTCAGTAAACGATGGAGATATACTGACTGTAACCTCATTATCGGCAAACACCTTTGTTGATTGGGGTAGCAGTACAGCAACTGTTACTATAACTATGGCTAACAGGAAGAAAACAGATGAGAAAAAGCGGATTCTTTTTGTCTTTGACTCTCTCTTTTGATTTTTCACTATTAGCATAACTACATCTAATATCTTCTTCTTCTAAAAAATTGGTTATATACAATCAGAGCAGTTAATACAGCTACTCCTCCGATAATTCCCCAGAGTACAGCCCAATTCACACCTTTGTTCTCAGCCACCGGTTGTTTCGGACTATCTTCTTCATTATCAGTATCAATATTATCCGATTCTGATGTCGGGGTTGTTGCTGATCCTTCAATGCTATTCTCTGATTCCGTTTCAACAGGTGTTTCCTCTATGTCAGATTCCGGTGCAACAGACATTTCTCCTTCACCTGTGTCCAGGTCAGATTCGGAAGGTGCTTCATCGGATAGAGAAGGTGATGTTGTCGACGAATCTTGAGTTCCGGACTCCGTTGAAAGGACAGCAACTGAGTCGTCAATCCAGGTAGCCATTATTTCACCATCAAAACCGCTGAGGGTTCCGTTAGACAAACTTATAGCACTTTCCCCGGTTTGTAGTGCGTGGAATTTTATCACTGAAAGAATACCCGTACCATCGACAGAATCCAAACCCATAGACTGAATAACCCGAATATGCCCCGGGCTTATTTCGTTATGCAATACCGGCATTACGGTTCCACCATCCATCCGACCTTCATCTATCTTTTCAAGGTTAATTATCGATGGATCAAACAATACATCATATTGAACAGCATTTAACGCAGATACTTCGCTGATTTCAACAGTAGTTATGAAGTAGTTATCTTTATCAACTTCATCCGGGCTGTTGATACTAACTGTAACCAGCCATTCAGCGCCTGCAAGACCAATAGGGAAAAGCCCCGCAATAAGTGTCAACATTACCAAAATGCTTATAGTAAGGAGCGAGTGTCCCGCGGTCTTCCTTAAACAATGCATTTTTTAGCTGTCTAACCCGAGGATTATTCTAGCAATCTTTGTCATATCAAGAACGTTGATAACACCGTCCAGGTTAACATCTCCTACCAGAGTTCCTTCGTCCATCGAAAGGATGATTCTTGCCACCTTGGTCATATCAAGCACACTCACCTCGGAATCGCAGTTTGCATCTCCGGAATTTATTACAGCAACACCGCCGCTGGTTGTCTCGGATGGTATCGAGTTTTCATTCAGGGCGGCAGTAATAATATCTATCGTTGAAATATCTCCGTATACTCCAATCACATCAAATGTAATGGTAAGCATTTCCCCACTCGATGAAACAGGATTTGCTCCCGCTGAAGCCAGCCGTATTTCACCCGCCTGATTAAGATTAACGGCAGTGGTAAATCCGTCCAATAATGCACTCGTGTTTACCGAAACAACGGATAATACGCTGCTGTCATATGTAAGTACTATATCTGCCCCGTACAGATTCCCTCCGTCCAGTTCGAGGTTCAGCGGAACAGTAACCTGGGTTGAAGGTAAGGAGTTTATTTTATCCATTTTCAATCGTGCTGTCCCCATACTATTGGGAATACTTGTTTGTGTAAACTCCATACTGAAACTCGTCGCTTCTCCACCACTTGCCCAGTTACCTGATACATCTCCTAGAAGGATACCGGTGAAGTCCTGGTTAGTCTGGTCACTGTCTAAAGGGCTATAACTTCTGCTGGCAGGCTCAAATTCCCAGACAACGCCGGCACCGGGGAAGGGCAGGGTAATGAGACCAACCGATTTCTGAAGGATGTAATAGGCATCCATCGAGTTGACAGCCCCGCTCTTGTTAACATCTCCGGCTGTTTCACTGTAACCGCTGAGAGTTATCATTCCTACATCATGCTGCAGTACCAGCGAAGCATCGTATGATGTTATTGCATTTGTGTTTTCAGACTTTTCCGGTGTCAGTGTGTATGTCCCCTCCGGCATACCGGTTATGGAATAGGTACCGTCGAGCTGACTCAAGCCGGCGTATACACGTCCGTCTTCCAGCGTGAGCAGCACTCCCGGTATGCCGAGACTATCACTCCAGAAACGAACCGTACCCGAGACACTTAATCCGGAACTAACCTGGAATGAACCGTCGGAGGTTTCCACGGGGATGGCGCCGTCATTGAGAAGTACGTCGCTGAGGTTCAGAGTGGTAGTGTTTCCCGCTGAGCCAGTTACTTCGAATTCGATAAATACAAGGTTGCCCGAACCGCTTACAGCGCTACCCGGACTCGCCATTGAAATACTGACTTCTCCCAGAACGGCAGTATTGGCGGCGAGACTCCATCCGGGCGTCAGGCTGCCGGTATTTACGTCGAGAGGAGTTAATACGTTATTATCGAAGCTGACTTTCAGGCTTGCGGCTACCAGACCCTGGATATTTACCGCACTGACAGGTATTTGAACGATGGCGGAGCTATCACCGCCGCTGTCCGGCAGGCTCAGTGTTGCAGTCTCACTGACATAATTAAAGGCCTGGAGCAGGGTGCCGGTCTGGTTATCCGTGTTTTTCACCGTAACATCAACTACTTCGGGGATATGAGCAGGGGTATTGCAGGTAATCTGATTATCGTTGATAACGGTGACGTTACCGGCAACTGCGGTACCAAACAGAGCCGAAGCGCCGACTTTAAAGTTGCTGCCTGAGATTGTAACGAACGTTCCTCCTGATACCGAACCGCTGCCGGGACTCACCGAGGTAACCACCGGCTGGTCCGTGATGAGGACCTGCCAGGGCAAATCTGACCTGCCCGAACTGGCGGTGTTCAATCCGTCACTCGCTTCGATATAATATTCCAGTCCGGCAGAAGTAACCAGTGAACCCTCGAGAGTAGCTGAATAGCGGTCACCGGTTGTGTAGACCATTGCCCGTGTACTGTATGCAGTTTCACCGATTGCCCTGTAGTACAGGGTAACAGAGTCGATGTGCACGTTATCCGTTACGTCGGCATATATCTGCAGAGGGAGTCCTATCGAAGCACCACTGACCGGCTGGTGCGTGATAACAGGAGAAATAGTATCAAGCGGTGTACCGGTGGCCACATTGGAGAAATCCGATTCCGTCATATCCGTCTTTACCACGGTGAACTTGTAATAGTAGGTCTGCCCCGGTTCCACATCTGTGTCACTGTAACCGGACTGTTGCGGTGGAAGTACGGTCTCGTTTATCCGCGAATAGGTGCCTTCCGATGTGTCGGAACGGTAGAGATTGAAACCGGCAAGCATATCAAAGTCGTCCTGAGTCCATGTCAGGTTAACACTGCCTTCGAGTCCGTTCGCCTGGAGATTCATCGCTTCCGTACCCGACGTGATAATCTCGAAGCGGAAGCGTTCCGAATCATCGCCGGTAATCAGCCATGGATCATCAACAGCAACAGCATCTGTAATCCGCACGAGCTGGTAGCCATCACCGGTAACGGGATTAATATTAAATGTGCCCTGCCAGGTCCTGGCATCCTGCCAACCGCCCCCGATAGAATGCACGGTGTAATCGGTTACCGGCAGGTCGGGCCCGAAAGATACCTTAGGCTCGACCGATGTATCCATATCGCGGTTGAATGTAACGGTAAATGTAACGCTGCCCGGACCTACCGAAGTGGTGTTTTCACCCCCCTGGGTGAGTACTACCCCCGTAACGAACGGATAAGCGCTTTCGGGAGGGCTGGTGAGTACTGGTGTGTAGACAATCTCGGCTTTATTGAAGTTATCGTTAAAGTCCACAATCGCAGCATCCAGCAGGACCGATGAAGTGGTGGTCCAGTAATTATCACTAAGGTAATAGATATTGTCCCTGGTATAGCTGCTGTCGCCACGTTCCCAACTGTAAAACTGCATCCAGTGGCTGATATCCGGGTCCCACCACCTGTTTAGAACCGCGTTATTTTTAAACTGGTTTCCTTCTCGTCCGGAAGTTGCATTACAGGTATCGCACCTGTAACCTGAGATTTCAGCACGTGAACTATTGAAGTATTTTTCACCGGAATATCCGTAAGCTATACGATAATTTTTTAGAAAGACATTGTCTTCTGCCTGGTCATTTCCATAAACGTAAAGTCGACAGGAATCATACAGGTTCCCCTGAGCGTTATCATACACACCGAACCCATAGTAGTAATTAGTCGCATCATCCCAAGCGCGTGCTACTCCCATCTTGTGAAAAATGCTATTACTGACAACGCGTGACCGGACAACTGGGCTTGTGCTATGCCATTGAGTGTATTCAGTATTCCAGTAATACAGAAAGTCGACGACATCCTGGTCGAAGTAACAATGATCGACAATTTTTGTTAAGCCTTCTTGCTCCCAGTTGTAATTGTTTTTACCGATATAGGGATTTGTTACCCGGGCATACCGTAATTCAGTTACGCCTATCTGGGTAGTGTTTATTTGAACAACTTTATTGCTCCAGAGAGCGTCAGGAAACATCTCGACGGGTTCTTCCTGCGTACCCTGTACCAGTAAGGTACCTTCCACCTGGAGGAATGCGTTAGGTTGCTGGCTGTAGGGATCATCGGGGTCACCCGCCCAGAATTGAATCTGTGTGCCGGGTTCCACGACAACGATAGCATTATTATCTATAAGAACCTGGTCGGGAATAATCCAGAAGTAGTCCTTGGTCAGGACCATATCCGGTTCAAGACTGACTTCACCGGTGTTTGTCAAGATGCTGACAGAGGAATCGCCAACATTTACCGATGCCACATCCGGCAGCCCGTCGCCGTTAAAATCAGCGATTGTCATGGAGTACGGGCCGTCACCGGTAGTATGCAAACCTTTAGGGGCAAAATTACCATCTCCCAGATTCATCAACACGATTATTCTGTCATCGTTATTATCGCAAATAACGATATCTTCTGATGAGTCCGAATTCAAATCGACCGTACTCATAGAATAGACATAAAAATTGTTAGAGTATTCACCGCCTGCGGTGAAACTGCCATCTCCATTTCCGAGTAAAATCTGCAGTTTCTGGTCGTCAGCCACCACCAGGTCGGCATATAGGTCGCCATCAATATCAGCGGCAACTAAAAATGATGAATAAAAGTTGCACACTATCTCATTCACTATTTTCTCACTTAGGGTGCCGTCGCCGTTATTGAGGAGTACATCAATGGTCTGATCATATGTCATTGCGGCAACATCCGGATGAGAATCACCGTTAAAATCAGCCGCTACTACATACTTGGGATTTTTACCGACTGGGTAACTCACGACCGAGTTGAAATTACCGGCACCGTCATTCATTAATACAACTACTTTACCGTTACTATTCTGACTTTGAACAACAAGATCCGTAAAGTTATCACTATTCAAATCAGCGGCTGCAACGGAGTTAAAATTACATATTCCAATATAATACTGGGTATACGCATTAAATGTACCATCACCATTATTCGGAAGTATCAGCACGTCGCAGGTGCGTATAATCGCTATGTCTGGGAACGTATCTCCGTTAAAGTCACCCGACTTTATCACCTGAATCCAAGGAATATCAGTATAATTGACTCGCTCCGCGAATGTACCGTCACCGTTATTCATAAATACGCTTAATATACCCTCATTGGCATTCTGACAGACAGCAATATCCGTGAAATTATCACCGTTGAAATCAGCCGAGGTAATAGAACGCGGTTCGGTTTCAGTGGTGTAATCGATTTTATTACCGAAAACATCAGCACCGCTGATAATGCTGGGGATTTCACGTCCTTTTTGCACCATAAGATTGAAGCTGCTGGTGAAGGTGAGGTTGGCAGTTGGCTGGTAGCCGTTCACGCAGGTCATCGTCAGGTAGAAGGGAATGACATGGTCGTTTGGAGTATCAGAACTCACGTTAAAGGTAAACGGATTACTTACACCGGTAATAACACCATCGCCGTCGTAAATGAAACCGTTATCGTCGGTATTGAAAGACCCGACGGCGCCGTACGATACATTACTGGTAATCATAGTTACGTACGGGTCATCGTTTTCGGAAATCCCATTCCAGGCACGCAGGTTGACAGTTACGTTATCTGCCTTGCTCCAGTGGTTGCGGATAACTATGGCCAGATCAATTGTTTCACCGGCGTCTACGATGCCGTCACTGTCATTCCCGGCACTCTGGTTTTCGGTATCGAAAAGCCAGTGTTCAAGGTATGATAGACTTGGCTCGGGGAACGTGGTTAATGCAGCATAGGCATCCGGAATATAATAAGCTCCACTCTTAGACCCTGTCTCGGCAATCTGTCCCATAATGAACCGGGATGAATATACATCCTTATCCCTGAAGTAAGAACGTACCAGGGCGGCGATTCCGGATACTACCGGAGCAGCCATAGAGGTTCCATCCCAGGCAGCGTACTGCCCATCGGGCAGTGTACTCATAATATCTACGCCCGGAGCCATTACTTCGTATTCTACGTTAGTGTGCGGCGTACAGTCATAATTTGAAAAACTCGCAAGGTTATCGCTCTCCGTGGATGCCATTACTCCCAGTACCCAGGTCAGAGCCGACGGGTACATCGGTTCCGGAGGAATCGGGTATTTACAGGGCCACTCGTTGTGCATCCCATCATTTCCCGCGGCGGCTACCAGCACTGCCTGTCCGAATGCTACCGCCAGTGCATCTTCCTCGAGTTGAGAACGGGTATAGCCGCCGAAACTCATATTTATAATGTCGGCACCTTTGTCTATGGCGTAATAAATAGCCTCGGCGATATCTGAAGTAGCCAGCACTCCGGAGTACTGAGCTGCCTTGATAGGCATAATTTGGGTATTGTAGGCGATACCGACCCCACCTTCGCTGTTATTTGCCGAAGCGGCAATAATTCCGGCAACGTGAGTCCCGTGACCGTGGTCATCATCAGGGTTACCGGAATGTTCGTTACTCACGACGCTGACGCCGTGAATATCATCGACAAATCCGTTCCCATCATCATCTACTCCTGGTGTGCCGTTGAACTCGGCGCTGTTTACCCAGATATTCGATGCCAGGTCGGGGTGATCGCAATCCACGCCGGAGTCTATGACGGCAACGACGACATCACGCCAGCCGCCGGGATTGGTACCGTTATCCGCCAAGAACTGCCAGGCTTCCGGTGCATTAACGGTATCCAGATGCCACTGGTCGTCGTACAGAGGGTCAGTCGTTGCATCAGGTAATGCAGCGAGTTTACGAACGTAGTTAGGCTCCGCAACCTCAACTATGGGATCCTCAGAAAGCGTTTTTACTACATCCAGCACTTCTGTACCTTCCGGTGTTGTTGCTTTATACCATCGTGATAAATCTGATGGTGGCTTTACAGGAGGTTCGATATCTTGAGGTGATGTTTCTCCGCTAAAACCAGGAGTTCCAATGGAAAATACACGTTCCAGGTTTGAGATACCATACTCGGAAAGTAATCCCCGGGTAGCTTCACTGTTTGGAGTGTATTCCATCGATTGATAATCCAGCGTAAATACCTGTTCTTTCAACTTTATCAATACCTGATCTGAAACATAGTCTTCTGGCGCGGGTTGATAAGGTTCTACCTTTTCAGCAAATGGTGAATAAGCATGTTCAGGCGTAGAGTAATCAGGCGATGTATGATACGGTCCGAATTGTGACGACGAATCAGGAGTATAAGAAGCATAATAATCCGATGAGCACTCGATGCACTCTGATTCGGAGGTTGAAGTTACCGGTTCCTGCCCTTCTTCAGCTTTAACGGTGGAAACTTCATCGACCGGATTCATTATGAGTACGAGTAATAGGCATGTAGTTATAGCAATACGAAAACTGTGAAAAATCAACCTGATGAAACAATGCTTCACACTCATAGATACCTCCCTATTCACACGAGTTAGTAATCAAGAGGTAGTCTTTTGGGATATGACGATTATACACCTACCTTCCTGACTGAACAATACCTATTGAAGCATGTTGGGTGAATAATTTAATCAGGTTGATTGCAGTTGATCCGATGCATTGAAAAGACCACCAATATAGTCTGCGCAATCTACCATCTTAGTTGAACAGTTCTCGGTTTGTGTAATAAATTCTTGGATTCCACTCTTACACAAAAACTGCCCACCTGTATCCCCCTCTCACGCAGCACCCTGATTGGCAGTAAAGATTACTTTACGTGAAGGGGGGAAAATATTTTTGCGAGGGGGCAAAGCCCCTCGCATTTTAACTCCCTTCTCCAGCCAGGAGTGACCACCAACCAACGGAAACATTTTTACCGAATGAGTAAGCTGTTTGAGGGAGATAAATGGGGTAACCGCAAATCAGAACCAGTACCCAATATTTCCGAAGCTATTCGTATTTGACAAATTCAAAATAAAGTGATTATACTATCAAACCTTTTGTACCATATCGTGGTGACTTGTCTTATCCTGATACTTGACAGCATTTTCTTGCCAGTCATTGATTACCAGATAAGATAACTATGGTGAAGTGTACAAAAACTTCTGATATTTTACTTCGTATCAGAACTGATATATAAAAGGAGGTGGTGTGTATACGCGGTAATAAACGGATGTCAACAGGCTTGTAGGTCAACTCGACCAAGATTGCATCATTTAATATTTACAAGGGAGTAGAACACTTAATGAAAAGAAAGTTTGTATGGTTGTTCATAAGCTGTCTGATGGTATTTTCTATGATACTGGCATCATGCGGCACGACGGAAACCACGGGTAAACAGGTAGAAGAAGATACAGGCAGCAGTGAAGTAAAGATTACGGAAACGGAAACAGGTGGACAAGTAAATGAGCAAACCGTAGAAAGCGGTTATGCCGACCCGAAAGAGCCGAAATACGGCGGAATACACTACAGGATACGCACCTCTGACTGGAATAACTGGGACTACGCGGCTAAATCAGATATGTTTGTACCATCATGGGTGGGTGAAGAGCTGCTCGGCGGCGACTGGACCAAAGGTCCGGCCGGTACCAATGAGAATGACTGGACACTCGGTTATGGTGGTTTTGTGAATACGCTGATAGGTAAGATTGCCGAAAGCTGGGAAATGCCTGATGGTGAAACTCTTCTTTACCATATTCGTCCTGGCATCAGCTGGTGGAATAAAGCACCCGCCAACGGCAGAGAGCTGACGGCAGACGATATAGTATGGAATATCGACAGGCAATTCTCATCACCGAAGTCTTACAATTATAACGCCTATACCACAACGGGCAAGGCTCCACTCTCGGCAACTGCAATTGACAAGTATACCGTTGAAGTAAAGGTGAAACCCGAATGGCAGGGTGTAATGGCATCTGTGGTCGGCGACCATATGTGGCTGATCTGCCCGGATGCTATAGAAGCTAACGGCGGTGAACCCCTTACGGAATGGAAGGGATTCATCGGAACCGGACCTTTTATGCTCGACGACTATGTGTTCAGCAGCACCATTACCTACACGAGGAATCCCAATTACTGGCAAATGGACCCGCTCCATCCTGAGAACCGGCTACCCTATGCCGACGGATTGAAAGAACTGATTATTCCCGATTCATCTACGCAGCAGGCAGCGTTCAGGACCGGACAGGTCGATTTCGTAGCTTCTGTCCATATGACCCTCGGAGGCTGGGAGACCGTCGAGCAGTTAAAGAAAGAAAATCCGGAACTACTTGTAAAAGAACATCAGAGTTCCTCTTTCTTCTCGGTATGGCCCCGGCTCGATAACCCGGACATACCTTTTGATAATATCAAGGTTCGCTACGCCATTAATATGGCGATCAACCAGCAGGAACTCCTAGATGATTTCTACAACGGTCATGCTGAACTTTTAGCCTGGCCTTATATCAACGCGCCGACATTCAGCCCGATATATACTCCCCTGGACCAGCAGTCCCAGATAGTCCAGGACATTTTCGGTTACGATGTTGAGAGAGCCAAAGAGCTGATGGCAGAGGCGGGTTATCCCGACGGATTCAAGTTTAAAGTAGACTGCACCGGGGGACAGGCGGACCTCCTCTCGATACTCAAGGAATACCTGGCACTCATAAATGTCGATCTGGAAATAAATGCCCTGGAATTCACCGTCTATATGAGTGAATGGATGGGCGGTACCTACGAACAGGCATTTTTCGCCAGCGACTATCTTGTCAAACCTCAGAATATGATGACTATGGCTCCGGGAGGTATATATAATTACAGCCGCGTCAATGATCCACGGATCAAGGAAGCGTACGAAACAGTCTCCCAGAACACCGGTATAAATGAGGACCTGGTAATCAAGACATTGAAGGAGATAGGTCCCTACGAGCTTGAACAGGCAGTACCTATTCTATTACCCCAGTCTCATTCATTCGCCATGTGGTGGCCCTGGTTCCAGAACTTCTACGGTGCTGTCGGCGGCGGCGGGAACGCCAACAACGACGAATACCTGCAGTACTTCTGGATAGATACGAACATGAAACGGGAGATGGGATACTAATAGAAATAAAGTTTTAGTTAATTCACCTATCACAGGATGGCTATAAGGTGAGTGGTTGCGGGAATTATTTAAATCACACTTGGGAATTGACTCGCAACCACTCATTTATTATGCACTTCAGCGTTATTTTACGCATGATGAGTAGTCTGGATCATATTTATATATCAATTGCTTAAAAACTCGTTGCCAGATTCCAGAAAACTCTGGATTTCAAAGAACTGTATTGAAAGAATGATTCGCTACCTAGCTTCAGGGAAAGCGGTATTAGGCTGCTAATTATCCAGGTGAAGGAGTCTTCTGGTATTATTCTCAAAAATCATTATCTTGTGCTCGTCAGGTATATCTAACGTTTCCACTGACCGAATCACCTCTCGGGTGAATCTGTCACCTTCTTCATCGTCGTAAGGAAAATCAGTAGCAAAAACGACGTGTTCCGGACCGAAAAAATCATATCCGCACATCAGGCTGGCTTTATTGCCGTTGACAGCAGTGTCGCCGTAGAAATAATGGAAATATTCTATAGGTGACTTATTAAGTGCCGTTTTCCATCTGGTATTAAGGTGCGTTTCGGCATAGTCCTGACCGATGGTTATTCTTTCTGAAAAGAAGGGGAGCATTGCTCCAAGGTGATGAGTGATGAACTTGATTTTCGGGAATTTATCGAAAATACCGGAAAAGACTAAGCGTACCATCGCCGTGGTGGTCTCATAAGGCCATCCGAACATCTGGTATATATAGTACCTGGAATGGTTTTCACCGGGGTAATCCGGAACGGCGCGCCCTCTCGCCGGGTGTATCCAGATTGGTAAATCATAGGTCGCCATTTTCTCGTATAGCGCAATGAATTCCGGGGAATCCAGGGGCTTGCCGTCAACAGGTGTAAACAACTGGACTCCTTTAAATTTCAGTTGCTTAATCGCCCTGTCTGCTTCTTCCAGGGCGGCATCGATATCGTTCATCGGCAGGCAGGCTACGGCTGCTGTGAACTTATCCGGATATTTCAGGACAAGTTCTGCCATTTCGTCATTGGCCAGTTTCGCCAGATAAACTGCATCCTCCGGAGATGCCGATTCTTCTAAAGCCGGGGAAGCGATAGTTAATACCTGTGTCAGGCCTTCGTATTTACCTATAATGCGGAGCCTGTTTTCGAGGTTAAACAGTGCCGGTGTGCCTTCGATAACCGAATCCCACTTGCCGTCGCGGAACCGCCCGTCTGCCCTTTCAAAGAGGGCTTCCTTGTATCTGGGCGGGATGATATGAGCATAAGCATCTATCTTCTTCATCTGTTACTTCCTGCCGCTAATCTTTACGTTTTGTTATTCTGGATAGTTAATTGTCTGCAATACCTTTAGAAAAATCAAATAATCGATTTCGCTAAATACGGTGGGCATAAGTTGTTAAATATTATCATTATAATCTATTATTAATAAGACCAGAATGCAGTATCGCAAAATTCAGGAGGAAGATCCCCATGGATGTAGGACAACGAGTAAGGATATTGAAATCACTTGATACGGGTAAAGAAGGAGAAGTAACAGGAAAGCATACTAAACTGGTTCCAGTGCCAATGCTCCAGGTAGGCGGCGATGATAAACCCGTGGATTACTGCACGGTTAAACTGGATGACGGGCATATAAATTTGTATCCTCTGGATTGGGTTGAAGCTATCAGTAAATAGCTGTCATCAATACAACCCGATAAATAAAAGCAGGTCACCCACTGATCAGCGGGTGACCTGCGCACAGATCATATTAGATCCGAAAGACTTTACCGCCAGGCATCGATGCTGTAGGCGTCTCTCATAGAACCACGGAGCCACTGGAGCTGTTCTTCACCGGCACCTGTAACGATGATATTGTTTGCCCATGGATCAGGGCAGGCATGTATTATGTAGTCCTCGGGTAATTCCAGCCAGGGCTTCCCCGATGTTGGTTCGGTACCCCTCCAGGCATTTGTCCATACATCAGGTATTGAATGAAGCCTGTATTCCTTGAGAGTTATTTTACTTCTTTCGTAAAGGTAATGATAAACGTCTTCTTTCGACTTAAATCCGGCTTCATAGAGGTGATGAGCTAACTGGGGAAGCATGATGAAAGTGAAACCGCCTTCACCATCAACCCAGAAACCGCGAATGTATTCCAGGAAGTTATGGGGGCCGGGAATGCCTTTGACCCCGAGACGCCTGGCAATGCCGCTGTGACCGCTCTTCTGGAATTCCCGGTACTGACCGGGCATCCACGAAGCACCCGTCATTCCGGTCAGACCCATACCAATCCTGACCAGGACGCTTTCGTCTTTTTTGAAGTCGCACTCTTCGTTCAAACCTTCCCATCCGGGGGGTAAGGCATCTGCATTTTCAGGGAAGACGTTAGAAAGCCCGGTACCGAAAACGCCGCAATTGTTTACACTCGGGATTTGACCCCCGAGATTCCGCCACATCAGTTCCGAGGCACGGCCAAGTGCCTTGTTAGCCGGATTCCCGGGACCGAGAAGATTGACGTCATAATTCATTCCTATTTCTCGACCTATCGGGCCGCTGACGCAGTAAGCTCCAGTACCGCGTCCGTCACCACAGCCACCGCCGGATTCCGCCATAGCCAGAACTACCGGGAACATTTCAGGCGTACATCCGGCCATAACAGCGATAGTAGCAATCTTTTCTACCGTCGCCGTTCGCTTCATCGGCAGATAAACAACGGGTTCACCTTCTTTACCGGAATTACCCATCTGGATAGATCTGTCACCGACTCTATGGGTTTCCTGGAATCTGATTATCTCATCAGGCGCATGGCTGGTACCTTTTAGCATCTCGGCTACCCGTTCCTCAGTGGGAACCCTCACCGGTAAGCCGTCGGTATATTTGGCGAACGGTGCATTTTGAAGCGAAGGGATAATTTCGGTCTGTTCGTAAAAATCCTGAGCTTCCTCGAGACCTCCTTCGAACAGGACTCTATCGTTAGGGGGAGGGGTATAAACACCTCTTGCCTGTTCTTCGGGAGTCAAAGGACGGGTCAACGCATCCATCAATTCCGGTATCACTCTTTCACAGTCGATATGACCGGGGATAGTTCTCGATTCACAGACATACCGCGCCGCAGGTAACCCGTTTACCCGCGCGGCTTCTTTCCAGCATTCCTGCTGGTCCGGGAAAATAATGAATACACAGGGAATGCCGGTTTTTTCATACGTCGAAAGGGTAGGCAACTGCTCCCAGATAGCTCCGTGTCACCAGACCACGCCGCGTATCAAGGCGTCGGCTTCTGTGATTTCTTCATTTGTCAGAGCGAGACTGCCGGCGATTGTCCTGTGTGGAGCCGCGTGCGTAACTTTCCAGTTAATTTCAGGATATAGCTGCTGCAACCTCTTGGGCAGAGGAATCATTAGTCCCTGTTCCCCTCCGGCTCCAACACTGACATATATGGTTTTACCGGCAAGTTTGTCCTTGTCTAACCGTGGGGCAAGAGGATAAAGCTCTACAGATTCCTCATATCCAACAGGATTCAGGCACTTGTACACTTTTTCAGACATTTTCACTCTCCTTTTTTATATTTTCAGAAATGAATGTTACTAAAAATACCTGCACAATAACCATTGTGAACTATCATATAGTATACCAAAACTATCATTTAAGTCATATAATGCGTGGTTCTGCACATTGCCCACTTAGGACTACCTGAAGAGATTCGAACTCCTTTGATACCATTTCCTTGACATAGTAAGTATTTTTACTTTCTTTTCCATTTTTGTGTCTTCCCATATTGATTATCCATTTGATTATCCAACCCGCTAGAGAAAGGAATACCACTGGTCGGATTATTCGTTCGACAGGGAAATGGAAGAGGGTGCGATAAAGAAGACTTAAATTCACAATGATCAAACAATGAAAGAATCCGGAGGCAGCCAATGCCGCAAACATCCGACAAAATAATTTAGAGTTTGTTTAGAAATCCCCCCCTGTCATTTAGAATCCGGCAAGACATCTAATGTCAAAATATACTCAGGTATACCCGGAAAGGCATATCCGGTGATATACAGGAGAAAAAAATATGCCCGTAGAGATTGGTGGAATAACCTACTACAGGACGGCTGAAGTATACAGGATTCTCGGTATCAGCAGAAATACGCTCTACCGGTGGCTGCAGAAGGATGCCCTCGGCACCACCGAACGCAGAGATATCAGGGGCTGGCGGCTGTTCACCGGAGAAGAAATAGAAAAACTGAAAAAGTCCGTCAATCATATCGACGTGACGACCAGACCTGAAACGAATCGATATTAGTACGGCAAGAGTAACTGTAATGAAATTCGTTAATTTAAAAAATAGACTCGCCTCACGGCTGAAAGGAATGAATGCGGCTATCTATTTGCCGGCATATATCACCGTCGCCATTCTACTCACAATGACAATAGGCGTATTTTCAGCTATAAAAGGCTGGGAAACCCAGCGCTTCATCTCGGATTTCAACAACCATGCCAATCATATGACGGATGCCTTTGAAACCAACCTGTCGAGTCATATGGAAATCCTCAATTCGGTTGACCAGTTCTACCGGAGTTCGACGGAAGTAACGCGTAACGACTTCAGTTCGTTCGTCAGCCCGTTTTTCACCCAGTATTCCGGTATCGAATCGCTGGGCTGGGTACCCCGCACCGCTGACTACAGTCGTATAGTGCTTGAAACGAGAGCCCAGTTCAGCGGTTTCCCGGATTTTCAGTTTACCGAAGTACGTAAGGACGGCGTGATAATAAGGGCGTCGGATCGCAGCGAATACTACCCTGTATACTACATCGAACCTTCCGAAGGCAGCGAGTTGTTTCTTGGTTTCGATATCGCCTCGGATCCTGCCCTTCTTCGATACCTTAATCAGGCGGTGGATACGGGAGAAACCACGGCAACCTCCTTCGTACCGTTACTGCAGGAATCCGGAACTGAATCGGGTATCTTCGTCTTTGCTCCCGTGTTCGATGCGGACTCCGATACATCCACCGCAGAAGGGCGAAGCCAGGGACTGCAGGGCTTCGTTCTGGGAATATTCGATATCGATGGTATAGTCAGTGCATTCCTTGAGCAAGGACTGTACCGTAATATGGAGCTAAAACTATACGACGCCGCGGCGCCTTCGGGAGAACAGCTCCTGTTCAGCTCTAACGGGGACACGAATGGAGAGGAAAACCTCGCCCCGGCTGTTCTCCGGGAAGATGATTCCCGCGAAGGTGCCCGGTACATATCGACCCTGGATGTCGCCGGGCGCCAGTGGCTACTTATTGCCTCTCCCACGGAGGAATATCTGTCATCGGACAATCCCTGGTACCCCTGGGTATCGTTGAGCACCGGTCTCATAGTGACGTTTATCGTGGGTTACATTCTGATAGCAAGAGTAAGGCAGTCTTTGAACATTGAAAGGCTGGCAGGTGAATTGTCGGAGAGTAACCGGGAACTCAATGAAGAAGTGATGCAGAGGAGGCTGACCGAAGCCGAACTCAGGGCTTCCGAAAATAAATATTCGCAGCTTGTCGAACAGGCTAACGACGGTATCCGTATAATCCAGGACGATGAAATTGTATTCACCAATTCCAAGATGCGTGAAATGACCGGGTTCACCATCGAAGATTATAAAGGCAGGCCCTATTATGATTTCGTCTCTCCCGGGTACCGGAAAATGATACAGGAAAGACACCGGAAAAGACTTGCCGGAGAAGATACTCCTGACAGATATGAGATGGAGATTCTTTCTAAAGACGGAAGGACTATACCGGTTGAAGTAAACGCCAGCATCATCGAGTTTAACGGCAGGTCTGCCGCTATGGCTATAATCCGGGATATAACCAGACGTAAATTGGCCGAAGAGACCCTCGCCAGGGAGGCTACCCGCCACCGTATCCTGATAGAAGGTTCCAGGGATGGCATTGTCGTCCTCGACCAGGACGGTAAAGTATACGAAGCCAACAGGAAATTCGCCGAAATGCTCGGTTATTCTCCTGAAGAAGTCACCGGCCTCTCGGTATGGGACTGGGAATATCAGCATCCACCTGAAGTAACGCTTGAAATGATAAGGAGCGTCGGTGAAGAAGGTGACCATTTCGAGACGGTCCACCGCCGCAAAGATGGCTCCTTTATTGACGTTGAAATCAGTACCAACGCAGCGACGTTCGGCAGCCAGAAACTCATTTTCTGCGTATGCCGCGATATAACCGAAAGAAAAAGGGAAGAACGGCTCGAACAGGGCGAGAATAATATCCTTACCCTTCTGGGACAGGATGCGGAACTTCAGGAAATTCTGGACGCCATAGTCAACCTGGTAGAAGAATTCGAACCGTACGCTAAAGGTTCCGTATTGAAATACGAACCGGTAGCGCATATGCTTTTCCCGGTTTCCACTCCCAACCTGCCGGATGCCTTTAAGAATATTCTTAAGAACGGTTTACCGGTCGATGTCAATACCGGTTCTTGCTGTATGGCCGCCCGCCTCAAAGAACGAGTGGTCATTCCCGATATCGCCGAAAATCCCGGTGCGGGGGATAACGATGAATTAATGAAAATCGCTTCGGACAGCGGGGTCATTTCCTGCTGGTCGCAGCCCATCCTGTCTTCCAACGGTGGACTGCTCGGTGTCATTACGGACTACTCCGCTAAAAAGGGGGACCCCGACGAAAGGGCGGTACAGGTGCTGGAATGGTCGGCGCGTATCGCGGCTATAGCCATCGAGCATAAAATGGCGGAGGAATCCCTCAAGCTCAGCGAAGAAACATTCTCCATGGTATTTTACGCCAATCCCATGCCTATGATTATTTCGCTGGACGATAACAGGATTATCTCTGACATAAATATGGCTTTCGAGAATTTCAGCGGTTTCAGCCGGGAAGAATGTATCGGAAAGCCAATCGATGACCTGCATATGCTCCAGGACGAGAAAGAGGAGCAGGAAATACAGAAGGCCATCGAAAGGGACGGAAGAGTAATTAACCAGGAAGTGACCATGCGTATCAAGTCCGGGGAAATCAGGAACGTTCTGATATCGTCGGAGCCTGTGACCCTTGACGGCAAACTTCACTATATCATTACGCACCGGGATATCACCCTGCAGAAAAGAATAGCAAAAGAAAGGGAAGAGACCGAACAGAAAGCATACCTCTCCAGCCGGCTGGCTGCCGTCGGTCAGATGGCCGCCGGCGTCGCCCATGAAATAAATAACCCTCTTACCGGCGTACTGGGCTTTACCGACCTTCTTATAGCCAGGAAGGACCTGCCCGATGACATCAGGAAGGACCTCGAGATTGTAAATGAAGGGGCCCAGCGTGTCAGTAAAATAGTAAGGGGAATGCTGACTTTCTCCAGGAATGACAACTCGGAGCGCAGCCCCGTGGATATAAATGAAGTAATCAGGACCACGCTCTCTCTCAGGTCTTATAAAATGATTACCGATAGCATCCAGATAAGACTCAGCCTGGACAACACGCTCCCCCTGACTATTGCTTCGGGCGGACAGCTTCAGCAAGTCTTTCTTAACCTGATTATTAATGCCGAGCAGGCTATCAAACAGGCCGGTGTAAAAGGCAAGCTTACCATATCCACCGAACATGACTCCGGCATTATCCGGGTTAGCTTCAAAGACAACGGGAGCGGCATATCCCGGCAGGATATCGGCAAGGTGTTCGAACCTTTCTTCACTACCAAGGAACCCGGAGAAGGCACCGGACTGGGCTTGAGCCTGTGTTACGGGATAGTTCGGGAACACGGCGGCCAGATGTATGTAAAGAGCACTAAAGGTAAGGGCGCCACTTTTGTTATCGAATTGCCCGTCGCGGACGTCGGCAGCCTTCAGCTTGTTCACCCTGAATCCGGTAGCGGGCGGAAGCCCGGCTCGAAATATAAGATCCTGGTGGTCGATGACGAACCCGTGATCAGGTCTTACATGGAGCGTTTTCTCAGGCGGGAAGGACACGATGTCGAGCTGGTCGATAACGCTGAGGCGGCTCTCGACAAAATTCCGGGCAGCCATTTCGACGTCATACTGATGGACATTAAGATGCCCGTAATGAACGGTATTGAACTCTACCGGAAAATCAGGAAGATGAACGGGGCTCTTTCCCGCAGGATTATATTTATCACCGGTGATGTGCTGGCCGCGGATACCAGGGCGTTCTTCAGTAAATATAAGCCCGCTTATATCAGCAAGCCGATTGATAAAGACCGGCTTAGAAAAGAATTATCTCAAATAATGGAACGGTAAAAAGGATGTAATTATCTCGGGAGAGGGTTATAATATACGCCAGTCGGCTCCTGAGGTGAAAGAGGGGGAGATGGAAAAACCGATAAATATACTTGCTGTGGACGATGAGACCCACGTAACGATGGTTATAAAAAGGGTGCTCGAGCAGGAAGGCTATTCTGTTACGACGGTAAATGACGGTTATGCCGCCCTCGCTGAAATCGTGAAGTCCGTTCCGGACCTGGTTATCCTGGATATCAATATGCCCGGCATAAACGGCTACCAGGTGCTGGAGAGAATCAAGGAAAAACATGATATCCCGATAATCATTCTATCCGCTATTCAGGAAGTCTCCTCCGTCGATAAGAGTATCGGTCTCGGCGCCGACGACTATGTTCGCAAACCCTTCCGTCCCGCCGAACTCATCGCCCGCGTCAAAGCCAAACTCAGACGCGCCGGGAAATAGCTAACGATACGCCTGCTTACCGTCCCCAGCCTGCCCGCCGTAGCTTCAGCGCAGGCGGGTCATTGCGAGAAGTCCGCCCCAGACGGACGACGTGGCAATCTCTACAATCCGATAAGCTGTCATCCTGAGTCCCGATAAAATCGAAGACGAAGGATCTCGTCCAATATCCGGAGGAGATTCTTCACTGCGTTCAGAATGACACACCATCGTCATTCCGTGTCCCCCATAGGCGGACGAAGCAATCCGTCCCCAGCCTGCCCGCCATACCTTCAGCGCAGGTGGAGTTTACCCATCGTAGTCCGCAACGTAAGTAAGGACGTAGGCGGGTCATTCCCATGACCCTTTTTGTCATCTCGCGAAGGCTGGAATCCAGGGGTAGGGGCGGAGACAGAATAGTACCTTTTACACAGAACCTCTCCCTTACCTGAAATGAAAGTCCAAGAAAGATTCTCTTCCTTCCCCCGCCCCTTTTCCACGCCCGAAACCTTCCCGCAACGCCTACCGACTAATTCCTGACCGCGAACAGACCCTTTTTAAGTCTCTCCCTATCCTCATGTAGGAGAGGGAGACGGAAGAGGGTGAGGTAAAAAAGACTAAATTTCGCAAACCTTCAATACAGGGTAATTGACACACCCCAAACCCGAAGACTAAAATTCATGTAATACTACCTGGAGGAAGGGAACTCATATGTCAGGTGGATTTCCCTGGATAATCACGGCATTAGCCGGCACATTACTGCTGGTTATCGCCATCGCCGTATTCTTTGTAAGAAATCGGCAGCCTTCGGCAGAAAAAATATTCGACAGGATTCATAAAAAGACTTTCCTGGCATTGTCCGCACTCGGTATGATATGCAGCCTGGGCGGCGCCTTCCTGATGTTCAACGGAAAAGTCCTTGGCGAAAATACCGTAGGCATTGCTGAAATTATCGGGATAATCGGTATATGCCTTATTGCTTCGGCCAGCAGTGTCGGGGCTGCGGTTAAGAAAAAAACGACCGCACAATAGCCCGGACTCTGCAAATACGGAAAAACCTGCAAGACTGCCCGGTTAAAGAGCACGACAGACGTTAATGGCTTTTGACCGCCCGTCTCTTGAGGAAAAAGCTGGTTATCAGCGAGACGACTCCCACCCCGCCGATATACGTTCCGTAAAAGGATGACAGGCCCGTATTCACGGACATTGTCAGGACAAAATTCCCGATTACCGTAATGTTGTTCAAGATATCCTAAATCAATTCTTCGGTCTAAAATTTAGGATCATCTAATCCAATCATTTTGGTTAGCAAAATAGAAAAGCCTTCGATACTGACTGAGAATCGAGGGCTTTTTTAGTTTCGAAATTGGCAGCAACACCCAAAATATTAAAGGATTTATACCTTGATTGTTACCAGTTCCTCTTCCTCATTCGTTTCAACGGGTGTTTGTATCATATCTTTGAGGCCGATTTTTAAAGACTCCAGTAATTCTTCCCTGCTTTTTTCCTGAGCGTTCACTCCCGGTATATCAACCAGCCAGCCTATCCACCAGCCATTGCTTTTCTTAATCATAGCCCTGTATTCCATTGAACTACCCTCTGTACTTTACTTCTGAAAAGGGATATCCAGGTCCCGGCATATTTTCCTCGCCAGTTCATCGACTATTTCGGTATGCCTTGGGATTTCTGTTTTCAGCCTCCCTTTAGAGTAAATGCTGTGTCTTCGGCCCTCACTAAGAAACAAAGCACCATTCTTAACCAGGTGTTGTATCAGCTTTCTTCTCTTCATACCGGAGTGACCTGTCTAACGTCTAATTATATCATAAAAACAGAAAACCGCCGTCTCCGGCGGCCGAAATCCCTTATTGGTAGCCCGAGTTATTTAATAGATAGAACTTTCCGAATGGAGTTCGCACTAGTATCAAAATAAAACTCTATATGAATTAGAAGTGATAAAACTTGAAGCTAAATCTATAATATTCTAGGTATCCAGACACGCATTTTCCCTGCACTCCGGTTTGCCCATCTGTAGTAAGGAACGGCTGTAAGACGGACTTCCTGCGTCTTTGGCTTTTGTTCATTTGCGGGAACGTACAACCCGACATCTTCTTTATTATAGATGAATAGCTTGCCCGATAGCTTCAACATGGTACTGCCGCCTGCAAATTCATCATTCCAATATATTTCAGGTCTGGTATCAGGGCTTATACGGACATCATCGATATCGATTCCCGCATGATCCACCTCTTCAATACAGTAAACAAACGGACCACATTCCAATGCCAGGCAGTTTCGGATAGCGTCAACTCTTATATCCGGTTCAATGGCACGCGGGGGCATAGGTAGATTCAACTCAATACGATCACCGTTATGCCAGACACGGTTAGTCTCTGTATACGTGCCTGGTTCGCAAATGGTATCACTGTTCTTTCCGTTAACAGTTAGTGAGGCGTTTTCACACCAGGCAGGGATTCGCAGGAACAGGGACAACGGATCTCCATCTTCTTCAACTGAAACCGTGATGGCGACAGCATCTTTCCACGGATATTCCGTTTCGATGGTTATGGATGTCTTTTTTCTGTCTTCGAATGGGATGCGGACTGTTGCCGGCATGTAATGATGGATATACAGTCCCTGGTCATTAATTGTCGCCATGTAATTCTGGACCATTGCAATCAGTCTCATGACATTCGGAGGGCAACAGGCACAATCGAACCATTCTATTCTCTCTATTTCTCCTCTGCTCTGAAGCGGATTAACATAGAAATAACGTTTTCCATCAAGCGAAATACCGCTCAGGAAGCCGTTATATAAGCATCTTTCCATAAGATCGGCATATTCGGGTTTGCTGGTTGCCAGCAGCATACGCCAGCTCCACATCACCGCAGCTATGGTCGCACATGTCTCGCAGTAGCAACGGTCACTGGGGAGTTCAAACTCATCACCGAAAGACTCGCCTTCATAACGAGCGCCGAAACCGCCGGTAACGTACATTTTCCGGGTGGTCATGTTCGTCCAGAGTCGCTGCATTGCTTCAAGCAGCGCCTTTTCTCCGGTCTCCATGAAGATGTCTGTTACTCCTGAGGTAAGATATAACTGGCGCACCGCGTGTCCTTCTACCTCTTCGGCTTCTCTGACCGACACCCTGTCCTGAAAGTAGCTGGAACTAAAACGGGATCCTGGCCGTCCTAATATACCTTTTCCACGCTGGTCGATAAAAAACAGCGCCATATCAAGATAAGATTTCTCTTCTGTTTCACGATAGAGCTCTACCAGGGCGAGTTCTATCTCCGGATGACCACCTGCAGCCACCCGCTTCCCTTCACCGAAGGTAGCGACTATGTTATCAGCAACGCGTTGAGCGATGTCCAGCAGTCTTTTCTCACCCGTGGCACGGTGCAGGGCAATGGCAGCTTCTACCAGGTGCCCCGCACAATATAATTCGTGCCCGGTCTCAAGGTCAGTCCATTGCTGTCCCGGTTTTACGAATTGCCAGTAGGAATTCAGGTAGCCGTCAGGCTGCTGGACTTTTTCAAGGAGTGAAATACATTCATTTACCTTCTGCAGCAAGTCCTCATCACTTTTACGGCCTAATTCATAAGCAGCCGCCTCCAGCCATTTGTAAATATCGGAATCCATGAATTGTGGGCCGCGGAATTGTCCTTGAATCTCTCCGATAGCGAGCCTCAGATTATCAAGGTTCCCATGCTTGTTGAGATTCTGAAAACCTTCCCGTAAGCTGATATCCTTGTTTATCAGTTGCCTTTGGTGCCAGAAACCCGGTGACAACGTAACGGCATCAAGAGGCAGAGACCTGAATGTCGCGAAGGGACTGCGACGATTATCTACATGCATTGCACGTCTGCTCCTGATTAATTTCCCTGGATTGTAAGGGTGTACTCAAAAATCAATAACGAAAGTGGAATACCTACGGAATATATTAATACATTCATATATATACTAATTTTTACCCACTTCAAATTATATTTGTGATTATAATTCATAATGAAATGGTTAGCAAAACTAAAAAGCCCTCGATTCTTATTTAGCATCGAGGGCTTTTTTGACTTCGATTTTTGGTAGCGGGGGTTGGATTCGAACCAACGACCTCCGGGTTATGAGCCCGACGAGCTTCCACTGCTCTACCCCGCGACGCACTTTAAGAGTATAAACCCTGCCACCTTCAGTGTCAAGGAATCCGGCTTTCCGGGGTTGACAAGCAGGCTCGAAAAGGCTAGTATACCCGGTAGTTAACTAAAACAGCGGGAAGCAGTAAAGCAATATGACGGGACCGTGTAAAAATCAGCTTTACTGCTTTAATTTTAAGCAAAGGAGAGACACATGAAGATACTTCTTGTCTACCCGAGCTACCCCGATACTTTCTGGAGTTTCAGGCACGCCCTCAGGTTTATCTCTAAAAAAGCCGCTTTCCCGCCTTTAGGCCTGCTGACCGTGGCGGCAATGCTCCCTGCGGAATGGGAGAAGAAACTCGTCGATATGAACGTGACTGAACTCGCCGACGAGGATATCACCTGGGCGGACTACGTTTTCATCAGCGCTATGGTCGTCCAGAGAGAATCGGTAAAAGAAGTCATTTCGCGCTGCAAAGCCTTGAATATCCGCACCGTCTGCGGGGGGCCCCTCTTCACCACCGGCTATGACGAATTCGAAGGAGTCGACCACTTCGTCCTCGGCGAAGCTGAATCGACCCTCTCCCTGTTCCTGGCAGACCTCGAAAAAGGCGAAGCAAAGCACCTCTACGAAACCGATGAAAGACCTCCTGTAGACAATACTCCCCTGCCGATGTGGTCGCTTATCGATTCCAATCAGTATTCTTCGCTGGCTATTCAGTATTCGCGCGGATGCCCGTTCGACTGCGAGTTCTGCGATATTATCATTCTTAACGGTCACAAACCCCGCACCAAGGAAAAAGACCAGATGCTGGCAGAACTTGAAGCCGTTTATAATACCGGCTGGCGCGGTGGCATTTTCATCGTCGATGATAACTTCATCGGCAACAAGAAAAAGCTGAAGGCGGAAACCCTCCCCGCGATGATTGAGTGGGGAAAAGAAAGAAAATACCCCTTCTCCTTCTTCACCGAGGTCTCCATAAACCTCTCGGACGACGAAGAACTGATGCAGATGATGGCGGACGCCAGGTTCGACCGTATATTTATCGGTATCGAAACACCCAACGAGGACAGCCTTGCCGAATGCAACAAGCTGCCGAACAAGGGGCGCGACCTCACCTCGGCGGTGAAAATCCTCCAGAACCACGGGTTCGAGGTCCAGGGCGGATTTATCGTTGGGTTTGATAGCGACCCCGTATCTATCTTCAGGAGCCAGATTAACTTCATCCAGAAAAGCGGTATCGTTACCGCGATGGTCGGGCTGCTAAACGCTCCCCGGGGTACCAGGTTATATCACCGCCTCAAGGATGAAAACCGCCTCCTCAAGGACATTACCGGTGACAACACCGATTACTCGATTAATTTCGTCCCCAGGATGAATTACGATACTCTTATCAACGGATACAGGAACATCGTCCACACCATTTACTCTCCAAAGCAGTACTACGAGCGCGTCAGGATCTTCCTCAAGGAATACAACCCCCCGAAGGTAAACAAGCTGCCCCAGCTGCAGTTCAAGCACATCGAAGGGCTATTCAAGTCCATCTGGTTCCTCGGCCTCAAGGAAAAGGGGAGAAGGTACTACTGGAAACTTATACTCACCACCCTGTTTAAGAAGCCCCGGGCTTTCCCTCTCTCGGTAAGCCTGTCGGTATTCGGGTTCCACTTCAGGAAAGTAGCCGAGAGACTGAATGCCGATCAAATCGAGGATATCGCATCTTCCAGGTAACGGTTTCTTCAAAAGATTTCCCTGATGATTACGGTAAATTGGGGGGAAAAGGTGTCTTATAAGCCTATTTGAATAATTTTTTATCCGACTGTCGCTTTTTTTGCAATGTTATGTTAAAATATATATGTTAATCAGAAACCTGTCCATTTTATCTGAAATCCATAGTCAGTGAGGAGTTGTGGTGAAAGAAGAAATTAAGAGATTCCTGACCTACCTGTCAGTTGAAAAAGGCTTCTCAGAAAATACGCTGGCTGCCTACCAGAATGACCTCTCACAGTTGGCCGCGTTTATTGAAGAAGAAGCTTCGAAATCCGGTAAGACTCCCTCCTGGATCGACTTCAGCCGTCAGTCGATGCTCGCTTATCAGCTCACGCTTAAAGAAAGGAAATACGCAGCTACTACCCTGGCGCGAAAGATTGCCGCCGCCAAGAGCTTCTTTAAGTTTATGATGTCGGAAGGTAAAATAACCGAAAATCCGACTCAGAATGTAGTTTCCCCTAACGTCGGCAGACTCCTGCCGAAACCTATCTCCATCAAACAGGTGCGTCTTCTTCTCGACCAGCCGGCAAAACAGTCGACACCCGAAGCGAAAAGAGACCGCGCTATGCTGGAACTACTCTACGCCAGCGGCATGAGAGTAAGCGAGCTTATCTCTCTTAACCTCGATGATATAGATATCGATGGAGGTTTCGTACGCTGTTTCGGTAAGGGCAACAAGGAACGTATGGTACCCATTTACAAACAAGCCGCCGTGATAGTGGACGAATATATCAGGGAAGCCCGCCCCCAGATAGTGCGAAGGGACGATGAAAAAGCCCTTTTTCTTAACCGGCGGGGTGAAAGACTAACCCGGCAAGGTTTCTGGCAGATACTTAAAGGTTACGCCAAAGCAGCCGGGCTGGATTCAGAGATAACCCCTCATACCCTGCGACACAGCTTTGCTACCCATATGCTCAGTGGTGGCGCCGACCTCAGGTCCGTTCAGGAGCTACTGGGACACGCGAATATATCGACAACCCAGGTCTATACTCACCTTACCTCCGAACACGTTAGGCGTACCTATGAAAAGTCCCACCCCAGAGCCAGGTAGTACCGTTAAAAACAAATCCTCTAATGGGAGTATATAATGCCCGCTAAATCACGCCGTAAAAGAGGGAAAAATGTTCCTCCCGGTAAAAGAAGAAAATCATCGACCGTAAGTTCATCTGCGGCTGTAGTCGCTCAGCCGACGGTCGATAAAACCGAATCCGCTGCCGTAGAAACGCCCGTCACGGCACAAAAGAATGTGGTTCAACCCGCACCGGCTGCTGTTGCTCGTTATCCGTACATATTCTCGGAATTAATTACGATAGGCCTGCTTGCAGTATTGATCCTGGTGATACTCGGTATTCTGGCTGCCGTCTTATAACCGACCGCATAATCGAAGGTCTTGTCATGGATTTTGAAACAGAGAGAGCAAGACTGATAAGCCATATCGCTACTGAAATCCGTGACAAACGAGTGCTTGAAGCTATGTCCCGCGTTCCGCGGGAAAAATTTATCTCGCCGGATCTCCAGCATCTGGCGTACGAGGATAGACCCCTCCCCATCGGACTTGGCCAGACCATATCACAGCCACTGATAGTCGCGATGATGACCGAAGCCCTAGAACTGACAGGAAAAGAGAAGGTTCTTGAAATCGGCACCGGCAGCGGGTATCAGGCGGCGATTCTTGCCGAACTTGCCTGTTCCGTCGTATCGGTCGAACGTCTCCCCGAACTCGCTGCATCGGCTGAAAAATTGCTGGATGAACTGGAATATACCAATGTCTGCATTCATGTCTCCGGAAAAACTCTGGGGTGGCCCGAAGACGGTCCTTATGACGCAATAATTACCGCCGCCGGGGCCCCTGAAGTCCCTCCCGAACTGGTAGCCCAGCTTAAGTTCAACGGCATCCTGGTCATACCGGTCGGTTCACGACATCTCCAGGAACTCTATAAGATTACTCGAATGAAGACCAGGAACAGGCTAATCAACCTGGGCGGGTGCCGGTTCGTTTCCCTTATCGGGAAAGGGGCCTGGGAAGATTAAATAACTGCAGGAAGGACAGTAAATGGAAGTTACCGAAGCTATTATTAACAGGCGGAGCGTCCGCAGGATGAAGGCGGACCCTATTGATGATGAAATACTGGAGAGGATACTGGAAGCCGCCAGGTGGGCGCCGTCCTGGAAAAACACGCAATGCTGGCGGTTTGTGGTTGTTCGCGACGGCAATACCAAAGAAAAGATAGCCGGATGTATGATAAGCGGCAGATCGAGTGAGAACCCCGCCGCCACAGCCATTATCCGGGCTCCGGTACTCATCGTCGCCTGTGCCGAACTCGGCAAATCCGGACTGAACGCGGGTGATTTCGCTACCGATAAGGGTGACTGGTATATGTATGATGTCGCCCTCGCCATGCAGAACCTTGTCCTGGAAGCTCATTCTCTCGGACTGGGAACGGTCCACCTGGGACTGTTCGATGCCCAAAAGGTCGCCGGGATCCTCGGAGTACCCGAAGGATTCTGCGTGGTATCGATGACTCCCCTCGGCTACCCTGACGAAACGCCGCGAACCGTCCCGAGAAAAGAGCTATCGGAAATAGTATTTTATGATAAGTTCGACGGCTAAATGAACTACGGGAAATGGCTGTCGGCCGCTGCCGGACTGTTTATTTTCGGCCTGATGCTTGGCCTGTTACTGCCGACCGGCAGCGGCAGTGTATTTCTGGCTGAAGCTGCGGCACTCGACGAGATGGCGGATATTATTACACCGCTTCCGCAGATTGCCGTCTTCATACTAATTTTCCTGAAAAACGTATCTGTCATAGCATTCAGCTTCGTTTTAAGTCCGTTGCTATGCCTCGTCCCTGCGGTAACTCTGTTCTTTAACGGTGGAGTAATCGGACTGATATCGGCAATAATCGCTGAAAAAGAATCTTTTCCCTTCCTAATGGCAGGTCTGCTTCCGCACGGCATTTTCGAAATTCCGGCACTCTTAATGGGCGAAGCAGTAGCCTTGAGTTTCGGAGTGGCTGTCCTTCGGGGGATATTCAGTAAGGGTAAAAAAGACATTATAATGTCCAATTTCAGGAGTAACCTGAAATTCCTGGCGATATCCGCAGGTCTTTTCCTTGTAGCCGCGGGGGTAGAGACATTCGTTACTCCTTTACTCCTTGAGCGCGTCGGCTGATGCCCGGATATACTGTCCTGTTTCATCTGTAGCCTTCCGATAGGACTAATCTCGTTCGTTCCTGCCGGACCTGTTTACACTTGCTGTACGCACGCACAAAGATTATAATGGATAAGAATAAATTTAGTAGGTGAAAAATGAACCAATACGGACCCGATAACATCCGCAACGTCGTCCTGCTGTCTCACAACGGGGCCGGTAAAACATCGATATCGGAAGCTGCTCTGTTCGATAGCGGCGCAATAAACCGGTTGGGTAAGGTTGAGAACGGCACCACGACCTCCGATTACGACGAAACGGAGGCAAAGCATAATATCAGTATCAATCTTTCCGTCCTGCCCTGCGAATGGAAAGATACGAAGATAAATATTATAGATACTCCGGGATACTCGGATTTCATAGCCGAGGTAAAAGCGGGGATGAGAGTCTGTGAGGGGGCCATAATGGTCGTCTGTGCTGCATCCGGTGTCGAAGTTGGCACCCAGCAGAGATGGGATGACTGTGAAGAAGCCGGTATGCCCCGTTTCATCTTTGTCAATAAGATGGACCGGGAAAACGTGGATTTTATCCGTACCGTAAGTGAACTCCAGGACAAATTCGGTATTCATTGCGTACCGATTCAACTTCCTGTCGGCTCCCAGGCTGATTTCCAGGGCGTGGTCGACCTGCTTACCCTTAAAAGCTACACGGGTACCGATGGTAAAGAAGGCGACGTACCTGCCGATATGCAGGACCAGGTCGATACCTACCGGGAGAAACTGATAGAAGCGGCGGCGGAATTCGATGATACACTCCTGGAAAAATATCTCGGCGGCGAAGAACTCAGCATGGAAGAACTGAATAAAGGCCTGCGGCAGAGCGTTGCCGCCGGTAAGGTTGTCCCTGTACTGGCAGGTTCTGGAACTAAGGATATCGGTATCAGGCAGTTACTCGATGCCGTAAAAGAATACCTTCCGTCCCCGGCAGAATGCGAAGTAACGACCATTAAGAAGTCCGGTGAAGAAGAGATTGTAAAACCTGGAGAAGATTCACCTCTGGCCGCGCTCGTATTCAAGACTACGGCAGACCCGTACGTAGGGAAACTCACCTATTTCAGGGTCTATAACGGGGTTTTCAAGAGCAATTCACAGGTATATAACGCCAACCGTGAAGAGGCCGAACGTATCGGTCAGTTATTTACCCTGAGAGGTAAGACACAGGAACCGGCAACCCAGATACCAGCCGGGGATATCGGCGGTGTCGCCAAACTGAACGTTACCGGCACCGGCAATACACTGTGCACCCAGGATAAACCGGTCAAGCTGACGCCTATCACCTTCCCCAATCCCGTTTTCTCCCAGGCCGTTTATCCCAAGACAAAAGCTGACCTCGATAAACTTGGCCCGGCCTTGAGCAGACTTGTCGAAGAAGAGCCGACGATGCAGGTCCGCCGCGATACCGAAACCGGCGAAACCATCATGTCCGGAATGGGTGAAACCCAGCTCGATGTTGCCGCCGAAGAAATACAGAGAAAGTTCGGCGTAAGTATTTTGCTGGAAACCCCCAAAGTTCCTTACCGCGAGACAATTACATCCACCGTCCAGGCTGAATACAAACACAAAAAGCAGACCGGAGGTCACGGGCAATACGGACACGTCCTGCTGAGACTCGAACCGCTGCCTGCCGGTACCGGTACCGAGTTCGTCGACGAAGTAGTCGGCGGCCGCATCCCCAGGAATTATATCCCGGCGGTCGAAAAGGGAGTAAACGAAGCTCTGAACGAGGGGGTGCTGGCAGGTTATCCTGCCACCGATCTTAAAATAGCCGTATACGACGGCAGCTTCCATCCGGTTGATTCTTCCGAAATCTGCTTCAAGATAGCCGGCTCCGGAGCTTTCAAGAGAGGTATGGCGGACGCCCAGCCTATATTACTTGAACCTATAATGGACATCACGGTCACCATCCCCGAAGACTATACCGGCGATATTATCGGCGACCTGAACACCAAGCGTGCCCAGCTTCAGGGTATGAACCCGTCGAATGGTATGAATGTCATCCAGGCACAGGCGCCGCTGGCGGAGATCCAGCGTTACGCTATCGACCTCAAATCCATCACCCAGGGTAAAGGGACCTTCACGATGGAATTCAGCCATTATCAGCCTATGCCCTCAACAAACATCCAGAAGGTTATTGCCGAAAAACAGGCCGAAAAAGAAAACTAGTTTACTATCTACTAAAAAGGAGTCCCGATTAACCGGGACTCCTTATCTATTTCCATATATATTTTAACCTACGAAACGAGTTCTTTCACCTTTTCCTTGAAAGCCGGCATAATCTTTTTCCAGTCGCCGACCACTCCGAAATGGGCCATCCTGAAAATATTAGCCTCGGAATCCTTGTTTATAGCAACTATGGTCTTTGAACCGGAGCATCCTGCCATATGCTGGCTGGCACCGGAAACACCAACCGCTATATAAAGGTCCGGTGTAACGATTTTACCGGTAAGTCCCACCTGCGATTTATCTGACATCCATCCGTTATCGCATGCCGGGCGGCTCGCACCAACAGCGCCTTTCAGTATCTTTGCCAGCTCTTCGAGTTCCTTAAATCCTTCTTCTCCGCCGATACCCCTGCCGCCGGTAACAATCACCGTGGCATCTTCTAGCTTAACCCCTTCCACCTCTTCTTTCACCTTATCCAGTACCGTCGTCCTTATCATGGAAGCATTGATACCTGCTTCAATCTTTACAACCTCACCCTGTTTCGAATCGTCTTTCTCCAGGGGAGTCATCGATTTAGCCCTGACCGTGGCTATCTGGGGATCGGTATCCGTGACATATATCGCCTGAGCGTTACCGCCGTAAACCGGCTTGGTCTGTAGAAGTCTTTTCGAATCGGAGTCTATTTCGAGGGCAATGCAGTCCAGGACTGCCGCTGTTTCAAGCCTGAAGGCAAGCCTCGGTGCGATATCGCTCCCAATGGAAGTCTGTCCCATCAGAATAATAGCAGGATTGACTTCTCTGGCAGCTTTTTCCGCCGCTGCAACATAAGAATCAGCCTGGTAATCACCGAGCAGTGCATCCTCGACTATATAAACCTTATCGGCTCCGTAGGCTATAGCATCCTGGGCGTTCCCGCTGACCTCGCCGCCGATAAGCAGCGCACTGAGTTCCTGCCCGAGTTCGTCGGCAAGCTTTCTGCCGCACCCGAGCAACTCTGTGGATATGGAACTCAGGTTTCCTTCGATAACCTCTCCGAGTATCATTACTCCTTTATTATCAGCCATCCGTTTTCCTCCTGTTTATGCCGCTCGAATATTACATTCCGCGGTAGTAAATTTCAGTTTTATAATACTTTTACTTCCCTGAGTTTCATTGCCAGCTTTTCCGCCGTCTCCTCCGGACTCTCTCCTTCGATTATCTCGCATTTACCCTCGCGGACAGGCTGGAACAACTTGAGCAGCTTGGTACGTCTACCGGAGCCTCCAAGCTGGCCTGCATCGACCTCCAAATCGGCAGGCTTCCATACTATGGGTTCTTTCTTCTTGGCCGCCATAATCCCCTTGATTGTAGGGTATCTGGCTTCGCCAAGTTCATTGCTTACCGTAACGACTGCCGGCAGCGATACTTCGATTACATCATAGCCATCGGCTGTAACTCGTTCCACCCTGGCTTTACCATCTTCCGGCTCGACTTTCTTGGCTAGAGTGACGCTGGGCAGTCCCAGTATTTCCGCAATACCGGACCCTACCTGGCCGTTATCCCAGTCGGCAGCCTGCCGGCCGCAAAATATCAGGTCATACTCGCCGATTTTCTTTATTGCCATGGATATTGCATACGCAACCGACCATGCATCACCTTCATCGTATGCTTCATCTTCAAGCAAAACCAGTTCGTCGGCACCCATCGACAGGGGTTTCTTAACGACATCCCGCAACAGGTTATTACCCAGTGATATCACGGTGATTTTACCGCCCTGCGCGTCCTTTACCTTAAGCGCCGCCTCGAGAGCGTTCTCATCGAAAGGACTGATTACCGGCGGTATTCCCTGCGGGGGGACTACTTTGTTTGTTGAAGTATCAACCCTGAAACTCGCCGGCGGGGCTTCCGGGTCTACTACCTGCTTGCAGCACACAATCATGTTCATAGCAGACATACTCCTTTACGCTTTATATTAAGTGGATGGGGAAAATACCCTAGAGAATAATATCAATATTAAATGATATGCGTCAACTCGAAAATGCTAATCAGGATCAGGCGATATATACGGGAATAATCCATCCAGGGGAAATGGTGGTTGGGCTACAGGACGGACTGCCAGTGATAAAAGAGCCATTTCATTATCATCTCCTGCAATTCGATTCGCTTTCAGTGTGCCGCAATCATTACACCTGTGAATAAGAATCCATTCTCCCTTTCGCACTGATATCGCAATAGGCTCCATGATACCTTTACAAGACGACTTGCGATCACCGAGATGTTCATCAAGGTGGATACTTCTCAGACACCAAGGACAATGATTCCTGTTTCTTGTTCCCAAAGAAGTGTTTGACACGGAACGGCCGCAAAAACAACAGGTAAAATGGCTGCCCGGGTTCCTGTCTTGACTTTTATTATCTTTATGTTTATGAGATTTTTTATCATTCATACATTCTTTCCAGTGAATTTGGTTTAATACAGATCCACCGATGCTAAAACATCGATCGTATCATTCGTGGAAATAAGAAAGCCGCGGTAAACCATACCCGCGGCCTGTGCATGTGGCTCTGAAATTTCTGTGTCGATAAGAAAAAAGACCATTCCCGGAAGAACGGCCTGTAGATCACCGATAGTAACCTGGTCTCTAACAGGAAACGTGCCGGGGTACGATAATCCCGCTGAATGTGTATTCGACTTGCTCTAACATTAACGCCCCCTTAAACATAAAAATTACATCCCGAATAATAGCATCATTTCCGATTTCGGTCAAGTATCTACGCGGATTGCTTGCGGAAGAGTTAATCTCACTACTCTTTCAATTCCTGCCAGGTCGGGGAATATATCCACATCGCCGTAAGGGTACATACTCTCGAGTTGCCGGGATGCGGCTTCACTCTGCCCCTCGCCGACTTCAAGCAGTATCGAACCGCCCCGCAACAGTTTACTTAATGACTGCCTGATAAGTCTGACAACATACTGCAGTCCGTCTCCACCGCCGTTAAGAGCAATCTCAGGCTCGTAGCCAATGGTATTTACTCCCTGCAGGTCGGTCTTCCGAACGTAGGGTAAATTGGCCACTATCATATCGACAGGCTCCGGTAGAGGTTCCAGCATATCTCCTTCAAGCAGAGTTATCCTGTCTTCGACATTATGTCTCCGGCAGTTCTCAAGAGCTACATCGAGAGCCGCTCCTGAAATATCCGTTGCATAAATCACCGTTTCGATAAGATTCAATGCCATGCAAACAGCCACGACTCCGGAACCTGTCCCAACGTCAACCATAGTCCTGCAGGAACGCTCTCCTGCCAAGGAAATTACTTTTTCAACCAGGAGTTCGGTTTCCGGCCTCGGTATCAGCACAGCCGGAGTCACATAAAAATCCAGGCCGAAAAACTCCCTGTTTCCGGTTATATACGCGGAAGGCTCGCCGTCAAGGCGTCGCCGGACGAGAGAAATATATTCTTCGTACTGCGCCGGGGTTAATTCGCATTCCGTATCTGTGTGCAACGTCGTCCGGCTGATTTTCAGGACATGCATCAGCAGCACTTCGCACTCAAGGACGGCATCTTCGATATTTCCACTGATAAGAATATCTCTGGCTTCCTGGAGCACCTGCTGCAGGTTCACGCAAGCTGCTCCTGCAGCATTCTGGCGCGTTCGTCCGTCGCCAAGGCATCTATAAGTTCGTCCAGGTTACCTTCGAGGATACCCTCGATATTATGAAGGCTTAAGCCGATTCTGTGGTCAGTGACGCGGTCCTGCGGGAAATTATAGGTGCGTATTTTTTCGGAACGGTCTCCCGTGCCAAGTTGAGAGCGGCGCTCTTTACCCATCTCGGCTTCCTGTTTCGTCTTTTCGATATCGAGCAGACGGGCACGCAGTACCGCCAGTGCCTTGTTCTTATTCCTCAACTGGGATCTCTCGTCCTGGCATACCGTTACAATGCCGGTGGGAATGTGAGTGATGCGTACCGCCGTGGCTACCTTATTGACATTCTGCCCGCCGGCTCCTCCGCTGTGAAAGATATCTATCCTCAGATCATCACTATTGATATCCACGTCCACTTCATCCGCTTCCGGAAGTACGGCAACTGTTGCCGTTGAAGTATGAATCCTGCCTGATGACTCGGTTACCGGGACTCGCTGCACGCGGTGAACTCCCCTTTCATATTTCAGTCGACTGTACACTCCCTTACCCTTAACCTCGAAAACGACTTCCTTGAATCCGCCGATACCACTTTCATTCGTATTGATAATCTCCACGCTCCAGTTATGTGCCTGAGCATACCGGCTGTACATCCTGAAAAGGTCGGATGCAAACAGCCCGGCTTCGTCTCCACCGGCACCGGCGCGGATTTCCATGATTATATCCTTGGCGTCATTCTCATCTCTGGGTATCAATGCAGCCTGCAGGTCTTCAACCAGTTCGTCGAGTTTACCCTGCAGGGCTTCTATCTCCTGCTTCACCATCGCCTTCATCTCTTCATCGAGGTCGTCATCGAGCATTTCCTGAGTTTCTTCCAGCGACTTGGATGTCTCTTCGTACTCGCGGTACATGTTAACTACGTCCTCGATCCCTGCCCTCTCCTTTGCCAGCTTTTGCAGCTGGTCGGGATTGGTCGCTACCTCGGGGCGTGCAATCTCTTCTTCAATTTCACGGTACCGTTTATCTGCCTGTTTGAGTTTTTCCCACATATTTTCTATTCTTTCCGATATCTTGATATTCGCTTTATTCTACCATAAACGACTTGATTCGGTGGAAAATCGCAGGCACAGTATATCTCCGGCTTTCATACCGTTTGTTCAACCATCAATGGTCTGCTAAAAGAGTTACCCGACGGAGCCTCTTCTCAATGACAGAGCCGCCAGTATGGACATTAATACTCCAAACCCGACCAGCACCGACAGTTCTACCCAAACGTCTACCAGATTACCACCGTATAGCATAATCTCACGAAGTCCGTCTACAGCGTAAGTCAGCGGCAGAAATTTCGCCACCCACTGCAGGTATTCGGGAAGCTGTTCCACCGGCCATAACAGGCCGCATAGGAAAAACTGGGGAAGTATGAATATCGGAATAAACTGTGCAATCTGGAACTCGTTTCTGGCAAAAGTAGATGCGAAGGTACCAAGGCAGACAGCACCGATGCCGACTATCGCCTGGAATATTATTATCTGCCATATTTCACCCTGGTAATTTATATTGAGCACGTAGACCATATAAAAAAAGATAATCAGTGTTTGTGCCAGGGCGAAAAGGAGGAAACCTAACAGGTATCCTCCGACGATATCAAGCCTGGATACCGGTGCGGCCAGAATGCGCTCCAGGGTGCCCTGCGAACGTTCCCTCTGGAAACTGATTCCGGTCAGTAGAAATCCGAAGAACAGTATCAGCATTGCCAGCACCGCCGGAGCAGTATAGTCCAGCATCTGTTTCTCAGGCGTGGCCACTCCTACAATGCTGGCTATAAGTAGAGGAGCGAATACCAGTAATCCCAGTGTGCGGCGGTCGCGTATAAGCTGATTGGCAATTCTGTTTGCTATACTGAAAGAATTACTGAACATTTTTCACCTCCTCGCTCTTTCTAATAAAGTACAGGAAAGCGTCTTCAAGACTGGCATTTTTATCACCGGTGGACATCCTCAGTTCATCCGGTGTTCCGAGGGCTATCACTCTCCCCTGTCTCAGAAAGACGAGTTTATCGCAGTGCGCCGCGTCGTCCATGGTATGGCTGGAAACGATGATTGTCGAACCGCTGTCGGTCAAAGTCTTGAAATACTCCCAGAAATTCACCCTGACATCGGGGTCCAGGCCCACTGTCGGCTCATCCAGAAAGATGAGAGGTGGTCTATGGACGATAGCACAGCCGAGACTGACCCGCTGTTTCATTCCCCCGCTGAGATGCATAACCTGGGTTTTTCTCTTGTCCCAGAGGTCCACCAACTTGATGATTTCATCCACTCTTTCTTCTCTCTGTTTCTTATTCTTCAATCCGTAGATACGGGCGAAGAAATCGATATTATGCCTGACAGAAAGTTCGGTATACAAAGCCGGGAGCTGCGGCATATATCCGCGCAGTTTAGCATTTGCCGGTGAAGGCCGCTGTCCCAGGCACCGGATGCTGCCGTGTGCGGGTTTAAGGAGTCCCACGAGCAGCTTGATAAGAGTCGTCTTACCCGAACCATTGGGACCCAGCAGCCCGAAGCTGGTACCTGCAGGTATTTCCAGAGACAGACCGTTTATTACCTCCAGTTTCCCGTACTTGAATTCCAGGCCTTCAATAGTAACGGCTTTCTCATTCATAGGTCGTTCCTCCGGGTGTCTTCGTTAACCTTCTTGCCATAGAGTCCGAACATCAGGAAATTAACCAGGTCTTCGGTTATCTTTTCTCTCGGCAGCTCATATACCGGGGAATCCTCGCCCTCCATTATCCTGAACATCAAAAAACCCAGTATCATTCCACCGACTATCCTGACCATGATAGCCGGATCGATATCATCTCTGCCGATATTTTCAGCCAGGTTCCTGTATATCCCCTCTATCTTTGATAAAAATGGCTGCAGTAGTTCTTTAGACCAGAGAGTTTTCAGTTCCGGGTCACGCTGGACTTCCGCCATAAGGAAAGGAATCCTTGATATATCTTTACTGTCTATGAGATTCATTCGGTTATGCATTATCCGGGTGAATGTAGCAGCAATATCTCCTTTGGGAAGCTCGTCGATAAGGTTCATTAAAGGGGCGTTCAGAATGAAATACTTTATTACCCCGACAAACAACTCACGTTTACTCGGAAAATAATTATAGATGGAACCGACAGCCAGCCCGGCTCGTTCAGCAATTTCGGGAACGGTAGCCGCCCCGAAGCCTCTGGCGGAAAACACTTCCAGCGCAGCCTCCAGTATCTGGGCTTCCCTCTGCCTTGTTATGAGCTTCTTTCTCTCTTCTCTTGCCACTCTTTTCCTCTATTAGAAATAATGAATGAATATTCATTCATTATTATACAAAGACATACTCTATCTGTCAAATAAATACCGAATGTTATTTTACGAGGATTTCCGCCGCGGATTCTTCACCCCGGTAGTCAGCTTGTTCCGTACTTCCCGTTTCACCAGCGCCGGCAGTTCATCTTGGTGTTCTTCAACAAATTTTTCCACCGCACCGGCATCCCTCTTACTCAGGTCTCTTAAGGCCCAGGACATTCCCTTGGCAACCATATCATCCTTATCTCCGGCCAGTACCTCGCACAGCATCAGGGTACGAGGCGTGTCTCCCCTGCCGCCCTGTGCTTTCCGATTAAGAAATACTGTGCAGACCAGTGCCGCCCTGCGCCACCAGCGGCTCTCAGAGCGTGTCCATCTCATCACGGTATCATTACTTATTATCCCCTCCCGCCATGCCGGTCCTGCTATCGCGGAGAACGCGTCCACCAGTCCCCAGCTATCCATCCTGTTTCCGAGCGGTTCCAGGTATTCATCAGTTATCTTTGTCCTGGCGGTCGGGTGCTTCTGAAACATCACTACAGACGGCCATATATAACGCCACTCATCCATCATAAACAGCCTAGCAGCCAGTTCGAGTGTATCTTTATCCGGGAGTACTCTCAGTTCTTCCAGGTAATCTCCCGGCAGCTTTATGGGCTTCCTGAAAACATGGTTATCGGCAAGCCGTTTGGTTTCCTGTAATATATGCTCTATACTCATTTATCCGATTCTTACTGCATTATTCGAATTCTATGTCATATCTTCCTTCAGAGAAACAGTAACCACGTTTGCAGCGTTCTTCCTGTTCTTCAAGCCATGCGTCTATACCTATCTCTTTAAGCTTCCGTCCATCCCCAAGCAGAGCAGGATACTGGCGGACCAGGAAATCAAACTTATCGCAGGGATATTCATCGCAGTATATGCAGATTTCCTGGTTTTTCTCTCTGGCACATATACGTATCTTACAGTTGGGGTCTCCGCACCCTCCCCGACAGCCGGGATTCGTCTTATCACTTTCACTCAGGTGCTGCAGGTGTTTCCAGAAATCGTTAAATTCGGGCGATTCATACGGACCAAAAAAATCGAATCCTTCACGTTTCATGGTTTCATAAAGAGTTTTTGCCTGCTGCGGTATGCGGGCGAAATTAACGCAATGCTTGCAGTAGAGCCCACAATATGTAACGTATTTCAGGTCTGCCATTTCTTTCTCCTTACTACGTTTTATCCGGTAAGCTATTATCCACGTTACGCCTGTTCACCTTTATAAAGCCAGTCGTACATATTGACGAACTGCGGCGGCTTGTGACCGAGTATTTGCCGTATCGAACTGATTTCACCGATATGACACCAGGTATGCATGATACAGCGTACCGTTAATGCTCCCATATTCTCGCTTTCCGGTGATTCGGTATTCGGAAATGCTTTCATTCCCTCTTCATCAGCCGACTGCAGCCAGATTTCAGCATCACTGCAGGCATCTCTCCATAGTGTCAACGCTTCTTCCAGCGGTGGCTCTGAAGCAGGAGCGCCGAAGCCGTACGGCAGATATCTTTCCTCTTTTTCCCTTCCCTGTGCCCAGACAACGAAAAAAGTATAGTACTGGTTGGCAATGTGGGCGATTATCCAGCTTATACAGTTCATCGGCTCGATTCGTTTCCTAGCATCCTCATCTGTCAATCCTTTCAGGTTACGATCGAACTCCTTACGGCTGATATTCAACATATCTACCAGCGTATGCATTTTAAACACCTCCTGTTTTACAGGGCTATTTTGTAGAAGACGCAATTTCTTCCAGGTTACTCCTGCCCGGGGGACCCCAGGAGCAGGTATCGAAATCCGTACAGAGACCGCAGCTGGTTAATTCACGATCCCGGCAGCATTTCCTCACAGGGCATAATGTCAGGACGAAGAAACCGCTTTCATCTCCAGTCCGGCATCCCCTGCAGTTCAGGTCTTCCGCTTTTATCGAATCCATATTCCAGTATTTTTTAGCATCTTCCCGCCACCTGCGTAGAGTTTCAGGCTTCAATTCCTCTCCAAACATAGTAACCCGGTATATATTGCATTCTCCGCAGTCTACCCCGCAGTATGACAGTCCTTCCCTTGTTTTAGCCATATCTCGCCTCCTTATTTACGGCAGCCAGCCCAGTCTTTCCCGGTCAACCAGTTTCTTTTTCACTTTAATTTTGCCTGCACCAAGATAACCGAGGAAATCACTGAAGCAGTCTCTCAGCGCCGATCGCATTTCTTCCGTGGGGATAATACCTTCCTCCCACCACCAGTTTTTTATCTCCAGGGCGCCGGTTTTTCTATCCCGTCCCGGCTCGAACCGGGCAACAAACCTGTCCCCGCCGAGAACCGGGAGTACATAGTACCCATATTCTCTCTCTTTTATCGGTTTATATACTTCCCAGCGATAACTGAAACCGAACAGCTCCTTTATCATTTCCCTGTCCCACATCAGGTTATCCAGCGGAGCAATAACGGCTGCCATGCCAGACTTATTATCGGTGTCTTTCACGGAATTCAGCATCTCCAGGTCCTGAACTGCCATGTAAAAAGGATACCTGATATCTTCAATCTGTACCTCAACAGCTCTATCCTGCTTTACCAGACGCTTCAGTACTCTTGTCCTTACTTTGCTATCCGCACCGTGTATCCAGGGCCATATACCGCTCCTGTCCCAGACCAGACCGACACTCCTGAGTCGCCTGAGAAAATGCCAGTCATGATACTCTTCCATCGTCAGGTGTGGGTCCGGCGCGTTCAGTATCTCTTCCGGAATATGCCGGCTTGCCAGGTCATATATCTTACGGGTATTAACCTTATGGTGGATAATCAGTTCTCCCTGATAGTACATCTCATCGAGTACCACCTTGGCAAGCCGTGCGGGTCCCCATGGCCAGGGTACTTTTTTATCATGGTCAAGGTCTATTGATGCCAGCGGGCCCCTTTCCTGGACGGCTCGGCGTACTTCAGGAATTGTCTGTATGGTATGTTCGGCGTTTCTCATACTGGAGTGTTTCGCCGCTTCGCGTTGACGATAAATGAAATATGGCCAGTCGGTAACAGGATATATAGCCATCATCTTGTCCCAACCATCTATTAGTGTTCGGTCTGAATAAAGCATTTCATCGAGAATCTCTGCCTTAAATCCGGAAACACGTGACTGCAGTACCAGTTCAGGATTGGTACCGACTATATTCAAAGGATCGAACTGGATACAGCCCACACGTTCGAAGAAATCAAGTATCTCTTCCTTCCCCGATATCGTCCGAGGCGGTAAAAGACGCTGGTGGGCAAGTATAAATCTCCTGACCTGCTGTCTGGAAATTTCTATCTTTTTCATATATAGAAAATCCCGAAAAAATATACTGTGCAGCTAAAAAGATACGCCATAGTAGCACATGTGTTCTGCACTGTCAATATATCAAAATCTACCGGTTATCTATACCAAAGTTCACTCTTGAATCATTACGCCTGAAAATTGGTAATATTCACCTGAATAGAGTATGATTATACCGAGAAGATGATTAATTCGAACACATTCGACCATGACCCTATCGGCAAACACCCGGGAAGAAGGCAGCGAATAGCCAGCCTGACATCCAATATCCTGAATCCCTTCCTGCTCTGTCTGGCACTTATTATGCTGTTTTCTTTCAGTTCAACAGCCAGCGCACCCGAGGCTATCAAGTGGGCTTCAATATCAACCGGACTCGGTTTATTACCGGTTTTTCTGGTGATTATATACCTGCTGAGGCAGGGAAAACTCGACGACTTCTTTATCGCCGCCCGGGAACAGAGGACCAGGATCTACGTTATCGGCTGCTTAAGTGCAGCAGCCGGATGCACTACACTTGTACTGCTTGGTGCGCCTGAGATACTGGTAGCCGGATTTATTACCGGTGTATCTACTGCGTTTATATTTGCTTTCATAAATCTCTGGTGGAAAATCAGCCTTCACACCGCTATCGTTGCCGCTTCGGCAACGATACTGGTTATGATGTATGGATGGATTGCCGCCGGAGCAGTTGTCCTGGTTCCCCTGACCGCCTGGTCGAGGATCGAACTTGAATGCCACTCCATTACCCAGACAGTAAGCGGTGCTCTACTCGCCACTCTGCTGGTATTCGTCCTATTCGAACCCCTGGCAATGCTTTAGTAACCCTGTTCTATATAAGAAGACAGTTATTATACTTTCCTGTCCGAACCTTCCCAGTACTTGTCCCTGAGTTCTCTCTTGAGAATCTTACCGGACGGGTTTTTAGGCAGAGCATCCACGAATTCAACCGATTTCGGAGCTTTGTATCTGGCAAGTTTATCCTTGCAGAAATTGATAATTTCTTCCTCGGTCACGGACGCGCCTTCATTAATACTTATCACGGCATGGACCTTCTCAACCCAGTACGGGTCCGGGATGCCAATCACAGCCGCTTCTCTAACCCCAGGATAGCCGTAGAGGACTTCTTCCACTTCACGCGGGTAAATATTCTCTCCTCCGGAAACAATCATATCTTTACGCCTGTCAACGATGTACACGTACCCACCATCATCATAATATCCTACATCACCTGTATAGACCCATCCGTCCTTAAGTGTTTCTTTCGTATCTTCCGGCATATTCCAGTACTCCACCATCAAGTGCCGGCTCTGGACGATTATCTCCCCCATCTCGCCCGGAGCTACATCATTATTATCTTCATCAATAATTCTCACGTGGACTCCGTAACTTGGTCTCCCCGCTGATGCCAGGATTTTCTGCTCTTCAGATGATTTATCCACCACTTTACCGTCTTCCCTTGTCAAATCGGATATCTCCGGTCCTGTCTCCGTCTGTCCGTATCCCTGGGCAAATATAGGCCCCCATGTTTGTATGCCTTTCTTCAATACTTCGACAGGCATCGGGGAAGCTGCATACCACATCCTTTTCAGGCTGCTTATATCGTATTTTTCCTTGTCGGGCACGGCAAGCATAGCTACGAGGTGGGTAGCTACGATATCCATATCCGTAGCTTTCTCATCCTGTATAACCTGGAGGGTCGCCGCCGGATCGAAAGACCTCTGGGGCATAATTATATTGCTGCCTGCAATATAGAGAAATGCCCGGAAATGGTGTATTCCACCGATATGAAACAGGGGCATTATCTGTACGTGCTTATCACCCGGCTGAAGCCCCATCTCCATTACCAGGTTCTTGGTATTATCCATAAACCGGCTCTGTGTGTAGAGTGCCCCACGCGGCAGACCGGTTGTACCGCTGGTGTATACTATCGCCAGATAATCTTCCTCGTCGACCTGTATATCCGGTTCCTCGGCGGACTCGCTTTCAAGTAATTCATCGAGACTGATCATACCATCAGCCGTTCCTTCGAGTGATATATAGTTTTTGACTTTATTGATTTTGCCTTTGAGACCTTCGACCGTTTCAACAAACTCAGGTCCTACAAGCAGAGTATTTGCTTCGGAGTAATTAATAAGGTATTCCATTTCACTCGCCTGGAGTCTGAAATTGAACGGTGATGCTATGTAACCGCCTTTCCACGCTGCCCCGTAAAAATCGGCATACCCAAGGCAGTTAAATGAAAGTATGCCTATAACGTCACCTTTCTTTACGCCCATTTTCTGAAGTGAATTTATCAGGCTGTTCACCCTGGAGTTGTAGTCGGAGAAGGTAATTCGTTCGGACCTGTAGACGAAAGCTTCATTATCCGGGTGCAGAAGTGCGTTCCTGTAAATGACATCCGCGTATGTACCTATGTTATAGCGGCAAAGCTCTTTCAGAATATACTTATCCGTCATCATTCTTCTCCTCGTGCATAATACAGGCTCAGTGTTGACAGATTACTGCCACCGTAGTATATCTTGAAACACTCTTCAGGTTCAATGATATATAATCGCCGAAACTACATCTTGTTCAGGAGGTAAATTATGCTTTCCGGATTCAAAACTTATTTAAAAGTCGTCTGGGCGTGTAAAACCCCTCTTGTCCTTATCCTCGATAAAAAATACTATCCGATTTCTACCGACACTTTGAATGAAATAGCCACGGAAATCAGTAACAAATTCGAGTACATCAAAGATATAGCTGACTGTGATGATGCCGCCCTGCTCTTCAAGGCGGGCGCCAGCGAAAGAAAAGAAAACAGCGTTGGACTTATCTTCGGCAAGACTCCGAACGGACTGCACGCCTGGAACCTGGCAATGTGCCCGGAAGGTTTAATCGAGGTAGAGCCGCAGAACGCGAAAACCGGCAAGAGAAAAGGTTATCGACCGATAATGGTGATTATCTAACTGTCAGTGGCTGTGTGGAGATTATAGTTAAAATCTGTCTTTTAGCCCCTTGCGGATGAAGACTCTTTTCCAGTTCCCGCCTGTGGAGCGCATTTCAAGTATTCTGGGCATGTAGCGGATTAACACCATCATCAGTATTATCACGGAAAAAAGAGTGAGTTTGCCGGAAGCGTACCCCAGCCAGGCAACAAAAGGTGCACACAACAGCGCAAGCCCGTAGCTGAATGTTGGATAGCGTGTCAGGAGTAAAGCCAGGATAAATATACCGAACGCCAGAGGTATTGCTCTCGGCAGCAGCAGCGCCAGTATCCCCACTGCGGTAGCGCCACCTTTTCCCCCACGGAACTTGAGAAATACCGGAAACATGTGCCCTATCACGGAGACACCGGCTGCAACAAGCTGAATATTTACAGGTTCGCCGAGCCAGCGGGCTACCAGTATCGCCAGGGCGCCTTTACCCATATCCAGCAGCAGTACCAGGAGGCCCCACCTGAAACCGGCCTGGTATATGGTGTTCATCGCACCCATATTGCGGGTTCCGACTTTCCGAATATCCACGCCTTTAGCCCATCGTGCCACCAGATAAGCAAAAGGCAGTGAGCCCAACAGATATCCGCAAACGATGGCGATTATTGCACCGGCAGTTTCATTCATAATCAATAATTACGGGAGAGGGGGATATTTAAAGCGTACCTTCCTGCAGCTCGATACTGACATTATCGGGAGCAGTTAGATAAGACATTTTAAAGGTAGGGCGGACTTCCCTGTAATCCTGGGTAAAGGTTACTCCCTGACCTTTCAGTTCTTCAATCGCCGTCTTAAGGTCGTCAGTCTGAATACCGAAATGGTCGAGTCCGTTCTGAACGGTACCCTCTTCAGCCGGCGTAATCAGTATTAATGTCCCGTCCAGGTCCAGGCTTATCATTGCCCTTCCCTGTCCGAACTCCATTTTATTTACCACCTTCGCACCGAACATTTTCTCGTAAAATTCTGCCGTTTTGACTGTATCGGTACTCCTTAAATGTACGTGATCGAACCAGTATTTAGGCATGCCTGCTACCTCCCGTCGATTTCATTTCAGTTGCCCCATAATATAGCCGGACAATCTGCTGTGTCAACAAAACCTGATCAAAGAAAACTTCTATTAGCTCTCCAGGTATAAAGCAACTATTTCTCTTCTATAGTTACTCTGGTCATAACATCGCCGTTTTCTATCTTCTTCAGGACATCCATTCCTTTAATCAGTTGACCGAACACGGAATGATGGTTGTTCAGGTGCGGCTGCGGCGCATAGGTAATGAAAAACTGGGAGCCGTTGGTATTAGGTCCCGCGTTCGCCATCGAGAGTGTTCCTGTGCCGTGTTTGTGACCGGTAAATTCATCTTCGAAAGTATATCCGGGCCCTCCGGCGCCAGTTCCGGTCGGATCGCCGCCCTGCGCCATAAAGTCGGGTATCACCCTGTGGAATGTCACACCGTCATAATAGCCTTCCCGCGCCAGGAAGACGAAATTATTCACTGTTTTGGGTACGTCTTTGGCAAACAGGTCCACTACCAGTTTCCCTTTTTTGGTCTCGATGGTTGCAGTATATTCCTTAGTAGTATCGATTATCATCTCGGGAGCTTCAGTATATTGCATAATTTTACCGGTGTATTCTTTCCGGTGAAAATATCCGGACTTTGTATACACCTTCTCCTTTCAACTAGTTTTCATTACAGTGAGTACGGTAAGGGCTGCCACTCGATTATTTCCCGGTGAAAGCCTTCGGCGTACTCGAAGTCGAAGTCCCGGGCATTCATCCTCGCCCCGTTTTTCAACATTTCACCGAATTCCGGCCTTTCCCCGACCTGACTCCGGTGGCAGTTGATTGCAGCAATCTTTAAATCAATTGTATCGGAAACGTCGACGTAGTAGTTCGGTGCCATTCTTCCGCTGAAAAGCAGCTCTTTGACCCGGTGAGGTTTCAGCCCTTCCTCTAGCAATTCTGGAAAGGCGTAGGCACTTCCGGCTGCAGGGTATACTGCCTCGACGGTAGCATAACCTGTCATCCGGTGATCTCTGTGGTCCATATATCCTCCGTGGGGGTCGACAGTTACGACCGTGTCAGGCCTGTATTTCCTCACCTGGCGCACTATATCTCTCCGCAATTCGGTGGAATTTTCCAGCCCCTGGTCGGGATATCGTAAAAAAATGACTTCACTTAGTCCAAGAATTTCAGCAGCCGCCAACTGTTCTTTTTCCCGGATTCTCACCAGTTCCCCGGGAGTAATATTCACATCATTAGTGCCTTTGTCGCCGTTACTCAGGACAATATAAACTACTGTTTTTCCTTCGCGTACCCATTTGGCGGTGGAGCCGGCAAAGCGAGTTTCTGCATCATCGGGATGGGGAGTAATAACAAGTACATGAGCGTGTTCTGTCATATCAGTAAATAATTCTATAATAGTGTTAATACGGATTACAAACCGGTACGGGTATTGTCACGGGACTAGAAAATAACAGTAGTCCGGCATTACCCGGGATTATTACCCGTCCTGCCATGGCCGTCCCGATTGAACCTACTCCGGTTTTTATCGAACCGATTGCCGGTAAATAATTAGACAAGTGGCTTTCTATTCGGATGAACGTGCCCCTTTGAAAGTCCCCGTAGCATAGTCCCAGAATTTCATCTCGCCGGCAATCTCATCGCCGGTTACCCTGGCTTTAAAATCGACCGGTAATTCGGATGTCGGCTGATTTTTAGGGAAGTCTGAAGGTACCTCCATCAAAGACTCGGAAAGAGAATCTGATATAAATCTACCGAGTTTCCTGAGAAATCCACCTTCGGAATCATCCTGCTGGTTCTCGCCGTCATCTGACCCGGGCTTGAGTACCACTGTCCAGGCAGCGTCATTCCCCGTAACGCTGCCACCGCTGAAACCATGTTTTCCAAATGGACCGTCGATAGTACCGCTCAGTGACTTTCCTTCAGCTTTGAGACTTATCTTGAGGGAACGCTTCCCTTCCGGCATTGACACTTCAACATCATATATGCCGTCTATAGCCATAATTCTACCTCGCCCTTATTGTTATTCCTGCATTTCCGCTACATATTCAGTATACCAGAAAACCGGCGTTTCTCTTTTAATTAAGTTGAATCTCTCTGGTGTATAATGTATAACGGGAACGGGAGTATCTGTTTTGGATTCGACTGTCGAAGCGTTTATAGACATAGAAACAACCGGCCTCTCTCCGTGGGAAAGCGAAATCACCGTAATCGGCTTCTATATCTGCTCGGGTATGGAATCCCGCTCCGTACAGCTCGTGGGCAGAGACATTACAAGAATGGAAGTCCTCAGCACTCTTGAAGGTGTGGACACCATATATACCTATAACGGTGCCCGGTTCGACCTTCCCTTTATCTATCATCACCTCGGAATAAATCTTGCAGAGATGTACGACCACTGCGACCTTATGTTCCAGTGCTGGGAAAACAACCTGTACGGAGGTCTTAAGGGAGTCGAAAAGCAGCTTGGGATAGAAAGAGAGCTAACGGAAATCGGCGGTCACATGGCTATCAGTCTCTGGTACAGGTACCTGAACCTAGCAGACATGGAAGCACTGGATACTCTTCTCCGTTATAACCTTGAGGATGTCGTCAATCTTAAAACCCTTAAAGAAATCCTTGCAGAGATGTAAAAGCTTTTCCACCACATATTGACTATTAAGTCCCCCTGTTATAACCTTATTCAAAATAAACAACCGGGAGGTAATAATGGCAGACACCTCAACAGGTCTGGACGAGAAAGTTGCCGGAATGTTATCCTACATCGTCGGCTGGATAACTGGTATCATTTTCCTGATACTTGAGCCAAATAACAAGTACGTGCGATTCCATGCACTCCAATCAATAATCATCTTCGGAGCAATCACGGTAGTCGGAGCTATTTTCGGTTGGATGGGAGTGTTCGGCTTTATTATAAGGATACTCTTATCCGTATTAGCCTTTATCCTGTGGGTAATTCTACTGGTAAAATCATCCCAGGGCGAAAGGTATAAGGTGATATGGGCAGGTCCGTTAGCTGAAAAATGGACCGGCTCCGAATAATTACTAAAAAAGGGGACTCGGAATCGAGCCCCCTTTCAGTATTCATATCATTTCAAGGCTAATTATAGACACCGTATTCCTTTGCGGCTTCCATCATCGCCTTGAAGTTATTTATGTCTCCCTTTTCGACACTGGCGCCGGCAGCAAGTATGTAACCTCCGCCCGGAGCGCAGGTCTCTATCAGTTTTCGACATTCTGCCTTAACCACATCCGGAGTACTTGTCATTATCAATGAAGTCGGCAGGTTACCCGCTATGCAGCAGATACCTTTCAATGTTTTCTTCGCCAGTTCCATATCCGTCTGGTCGAAGTACCAGACCACCCCACTCGGAGGTGTATCTGCAATCTGCTTCAGACGCAGTGTATACATACCCTCGGCAAACGGCATTGGAACCAGACCCTCCTCTATCATTGCCATGAATGTAGCTCTCAGTGTCGGCCAGTAAAATTCCGCGAACTGCTTGTCGGACATGAACATGTCATCACCCTTGTGCAGTGGCATCATGGCGATAGGGCCTCTTGAAATCGGAAAATCCTTTACCGTTTTTACTGCCATTCTCAGTCGGCGTTCCATAAAATCGTGTATTTTCTGAGGTCGGCGGAACATATCCTGGCTTATTCCTCTGGTACCTCTGAGCATATCGGCTACGAAATCGAATGGCGCTCCGGCCATAAAACCGGCACCCATCAGCGGCGGATAACCGCGTGAAATTACCAGTCGTCCAACTTCCCTGGTTGCTTTAGTCCATTTCTCATATTCATCTTTCAGGTCCATCAAGGTCTGGAATGTTTTCCTTATATCCGGGTCCGCCAGTGCGGCAACCCACGCTGCGCCCTGAAGATTTCTCAAAGGAGGTAGTTTCCTGAAAGATTCAAAAAGTTTTGAAGTACGCGGCAGCATCGTCCTTACATAGAAATCGGACTCGTCAATTTCCAGAAGATCATATTCATCGGGACTCATATATTCGCCTTCGACGAACTGGTTGGTCGGTGAGTCCTCGGGTAGTCCGATACCCGGAAGAAGCGTTGTCTTTGAACACAATGACTCGGATATGATACCGGAAGGGATCAGTCCCGGACCGGAGAAAGTATCCATATCGCCGAAATCATCCATGAACTTTACCCAGCATTCCCGCATCTTCTCATAATCGTACATCATCCCGTGGAAATTAGAGCCGCCGTAATAAGCCGGGTAAGAATGTGCCGGAAGCATAACCGGAACACGGTCGGGTTCCTCGAGTTTAATTGCTTTGATAAAGCGTTCTACTCTTGTTTTATATAGCTCTTCCGCTTCATCATTGATAAATTTCACATCCTCGGGATTCAGCCATGCCTGAAACCTTATCTCCCTTCTCTGTTCCCATGATAATTCGGACCAATTTGCTGGTTTCTCCATATGATATCTGAAAACCTCCTGTCCTGATTTTTATTCCTGAATAAAGAATTTTTCTCAGATTCTGCATTTTATCAATGCAGACGACAAAATGTAAATAGCATATTCCAGTTCAACCGGGATACAGCAGCTATAATGCGCAATGTTTGTAAAAAGCTGGATTCAGGTTGGCTGGATACAAATCCGGCTTAATTCCCGCTATACTTCGGATTGAGAGATACATTCACAACAGGTGGTTTCTTTGACCTGTCCTGTGTAAGAATAAACGTCTCCGGGTACTGTTTTAGTAACGATTGAAGTTTCTGGTGACCGTATGTCCGCGGATCGAACGCCGGATCGAGCTGTCTGAGGCTGTTCCCAATAGTCGACAGGTAAGTCCACTCATCCTCCTTGGCAGCCATTTCAAAACCCTGGATGAGTAGTGGTAACGGATCGGGGTTTTCCGTATCTTCGGATTTCTTTTTTCGAGCTTTCTTCCTGGGAATCCTTTCTTTTATCAGGTTTTCTGCGTAAATAAACTGGTTACAAGCATTTACGAAAGCATCCGGTGTCTTTTTCTCCCCGACGCCGATAACATAAAGTCCGTTCTCCCTGATTCGCGTTGCCAGGCGCGTATAATCGCTGTCGCTCGAGACGATGCAGAACCCCTGGAGGTCATTGGTGTGCAGCAGGTCCATTGCATCTATAATCATCGCGCTGTCTGTGGCGTTTTTCCCTGTTGTATTTCTGAATTGTTGAACGGGCTGGATGGCATTCTCATGAAGTGTGTCTTTCCATTGATTCATGGTGGATGTTGTCCAGTCGCCGTATATTCTCTTTATGGTTATCAGTCCCGATTTACTCACTTCGGTGAGTATCTGGGGGAGAAGAGATGCCTGGGCGTTATCTCCATCGATAAGTACCGCAAATTTCTGCTGTACGTTTTGCTCCTCCACTCATTACCTCCTGTATAAAACCTGTAGTTGTTATTACTTTATGATAATCCTGTTAAGTTTATCATTCAATCGGTATTGAATAAAAGTAACCGTCCCGGTGTCGGAAAATTAATAATATTTACACTTGACGCAGGCATGGTACTCATTCATAATGAGCTACAACAGAGCCTGCTTGAATACCTGAATCGACGAATCGGAGATTTATGAAAAAAACTATTGTCACAGGTGGAGCCGGATTCATCGGCTCTCATCTTGTCGAAGAACTTGTCCGGAGAGATTACTCGGTAACCGTTATCGATGACCTTTCCAGCGGCTCTGTAGATAACCTGTCATCACTTCTCTCCGAGAATAAAATCGAGCTCGTTCAAGAAACAATCACTAACCTATCGGTACTTCAGAAACTATTTACCGGAGTCGACTGCGTTTTTCATCAAGCTGCCATAGGCAGTGTTCCCCGCAGTGTCGCCTATCCAGAAATTTTCCACGACGTCAATATCACCGGTACTTTCAATGTTCTCCTGGCAGCCAGGGATAACAACGTCAGTAAAGTCGTTTATGCTTCATCATCTTCCGTTTACGGCGACACCCCGACCCTCCCTAAAAAAGAAGATATGATTCCCGAACCATTATCTCCTTACGCCGTTACTAAACTTACTGGAGAATACTATTGTAAAGTTTTTCAAAAAGTATATAATCTGCCTACCGTATGTCTAAGATATTTCAATGTATATGGTCCAAGACAGAACCCACATTCTCAATATGCTGCCGCAATACCCTTATTTATAAAAAACTGCCGCGAAAACAACCCGCCGGTTATATTCGGGGACGGCGAACAAACCCGGGATTTTACTTTTGTTTATGACGTGGTACAGGCAAACATACTAGCAGCGGAAAGTGACGCCGCCGGAGTGTATAATGTCAGTCAAGGGGAGAGAATAACCATTAACCGTCTTGTCGAATATATAATCGAAAAAACCGGAGCCGATGTCAGGCCTGTCTATACCCAGGAACGTCCTGGTGACATCCTCCACAGCCTTGCCGAGATTTCCAGAGCCAAGACATTCGGATACCAACCGGAGTTTGATTTACAAACCGGACTGGAACGAACAATTAGATACTATGATGAAGAATTACAGCAATCTGAATAAGGCCGTTCTCTGTATTTTAGGATTGGGGTATGTCGGTTTACCTATGGCAGAAGCATTTGCTTCAACCAACAGGGTAATCGGTTTCGATATAGATGCAAACAGGATATCAGAACTTAAGAATAACATTTCGAAAACGAACCTCACTTTTACAAGCGACCCTAAAAAGCTTGCCGAGGGTGATTTCATTCTAATTTGTGTACCTACTCCGGTAACCATGTCCAAAGAGCCTGACTTATCATCCGTGAAAAAAGCAGCAGAACTGATTGGCAGGAATATGAAAAAGGGGTGCACGGTTATCCTTGAATCTACCGTATATCCCGGGGTTACTGAAGAAATTGTCAAACCTGTACTGGAAAAAGAATCGGGACTGAAATGCGGAGATGATTTCAAACTAGGTTACTCACCGGAAAGAATCAATCCCAATGACAATGAGCACACTATCGAAAATACGACGAAACTGGTTTCCGGCATCGACGAAGATACTGCGTATCGAATTGCCAATTTGTACAACCTGATAATCTCGGAAATCTACATAACAAAAGACATCAGAACCGCTGAAGCTGCGAAAGTAATCGAGAATATACAAAGAGATTTGAACATTGCTCTTGTCAATGAACTATCCCTTATTTTCGAAAAAATGAATCTGAACACGGGTGACGTCCTTGATGCCGCAGCGACCAAATGGAACTTTCACCGTTATTCTCCCGGACTTGTTGGTGGACACTGCATACCTGTTGATCCTTATTACCTTGTCTATAAGGCAAGGGAGCTCGGATACCATCCACAAGTAATTCTTGCAGGCAGGGCTATCAATGACAGTATGACCAGGCACGTAGCCGGCCTCCTTATAAAAACCCTGATATCCGCAGGAATACCCGTAAAAAATTCGAAAGTTCTCCTGATGGGTTTGACGTATAAAGAAGATGTGCCGGATATGAGGGAAACTCCAGCAAAAGGTATTATTAATGAACTGAAAGAATATGAGATAGAAATAATTGGGTGTGATCCCGTAATGGATGACTCCGATAATCAATTAAGTGTCGATATTGTCAGGGATATAAACAGGCTTCCGAAGGTAGACGGCATAATCCTGGCTGTTGCCCACCAGGCTTTCAAAGAGATCCCTCTTGAGAAGCTTAAATCAGGAACCGGGGCTGCCGTACTTATCGACGTTCGTGGTATCTACAATAAACAGGAAGCTGAGAAGTATGGATTCCACTACCGGTGCCTGTAGATACCAGTAATGACCAATCAACAACCAGGAACGTGTTGATATAAAAGTGTTGTCCTAGATACTGATCACTAACCTGTCGTCCAGTATTATTAGTATCATCGTGATATAACTCATTCGTTCGACATTCTCCTCTATAGCACCGTTTGTTTGATTCATTGTGCCCACCCGAGGTTTGATTTTCCTCTTACCAGAATGTAAAATATCCCTGATGTCAGGCTACTCTTAATATATTTCATCCCAATAAGGCAACAGACGAGAAATAAGAGAGAAAAGTGGCCCTGGAAAGAGAGGATACAGCAACACAAAGATTATTTTTAGATCCACTGATTAAGATCACCCATTAAGAAACCACTCATCTCAAGAAGATAATGAATGAACTCACTATAGAAACAGTACATCGAGAGAGTGGCTCGAAATAAAAGGAAGAACAAATGGACATAAAAGACAGCAGCATTCTGGTTATCGGGGGTGCAGGTTTAATCGGTTCACATCTGGTTGAAGAACTGGTATCGGAAGATGTAAAGGAAATTATTATCTATGATAATTTTTGCAGAGGTACGACAGATAATTTAGCCGAAGCCTTGAAAGATCCTCGGGTCAGTGTTTTCGATATTGGTGGAGATATCAATCAAATCGATATACTCAACGCCGCCATGAAAGGTAAAGATTTTGTTTTCCATCTGGCAGCACTCTGGCTACTGCAATGTCACGAATACCCCCGGGCTGCTTTTAATGTTAACATTCAAGGCACATTCAACGTGCTGGAGGCCTGCGTTCAAAACAACATTAAAAAACTGGTATACTCCTCGTCGGCTTCCGTTTATGGAGATGCGGTTGAAATCCCCATGACTGAGGAACATCCTTTTAACAACAGAACATTTTACGGCGCCACTAAGGTGGCTGGAGAACAGATGTGCCGGGCGTTTTACGAAAGATACGGATTGAATTATGTTGGCCTTAGATACATGAATGTATATGGCCCCAGACAGGATTACAGAGGTGCTTACGTGGCTGTAATGATGAAGATTTTGGATAGGATAGACCAGGGTTTGCCTCCCGTTATTTATGGTGATGGTTCGCAGTCCTATGATTTCATCTATGTCAGGGACGTCGCAAAGAGTAATATATGTGCTCTAAAATCAGATGCGAAAGATGAATTCTATAATGTGGGTATGGGAACTAAGACCACTATCAGCGAGTTGACAGAACTGATCCTCGAACTGACCGAGTCTGACTTAAAACCTGTATATGAACCCCAGAGCCAGACCTTTGTTACTCATCGAGTTGGCAGTACCGAAAAAGCTCTTAAAGAAATCGGTTTCCAGGCAAAAACAGAATTACGAGAGGGAATGAAGAAGTTGATTGAATGGAGAAAAAAATCCATTCAAGGGAGAATTTAGTAATGAAAATCCCCATTACAAAGCCCTGTCTTGGTGAAGAAGAAAAGAAGGCAGTCAGTAAGGTTCTGGATTCAGGTTGGCTGGTACAGGGTTCTCAGGTCGCTGAATTTGAGCGTCTGGTTTGCCAGTATAGCAGTGCTGGTTTTGCAGTAGCCTCTACTTCATGCACCACTTCTCTTCATCTAGCCCTGTTAGCTTTAGGAATAAGCTCCGGTGACGAAGTTTTGCTTCCTTCCTTCACTTATATTGCCTCGGCTAATGCTGTTGAGTACACTGGCGCTAAACCTGTGTTTATTGATATCAATCTCGACACTTTTAATATTGATACTAAAAAGGTAGAGGAATATCTGGAAAAAGCAAAAAAGAGAGACAAGCCAGTAAAGGGTATTATGCCTGTTCACCTCTTTGGTCTAACTGCTGATATGAAACCTGTTATGGAGATTGCCAAAGCCTACGACCTGTTGGTAATTGAGGATGCCGCCTGCGCCCTGGGTAGTCTTTATAATTCAAAACACGCCGGGACATTCGGCGATGCTGGCTGTTTCAGTTTCCATCCCCGTAAACCCATCACCACTGGTGAGGGCGGGATGCTTGTCACAAATAAACCCGAAATCGCTACCAGAGCTAAAAGCCTCAGGGATCACGGTGCGGCTGTTTCTGACCTTGCCAGACACGAAAAAGGTGGTTACCTGCTTCCCGCCTTCGATGTGCTGGGGTATAACTACAGAATGACGGATATCCAGGGAACCATCGGGGTGGAGCAGATGAAGAAATTTCCATGGATTCTAGAAAGAAAAATTGAGAGAGCAACCAGATACAACGCGGAATTAGAAAATGTTGCATGGCTTCAAACTCCTTCTTCCCCAAACGGCTACAAACATTCTTATCAATCCTACGTTACATTAATCCGTGATCCCAATCATAGAAAACTGACCTCCGGTGTGATTGAAGAACTGAACCGCTATAGAAATAAAATTATGGCTGACCTGGAAGAGAAAGGTATCGCCACCAGACAGGGTACTCACGCCGTCCATACTCTGAATTACTACAAGAAAAAATATGACATTAAGGACGTCGACTATCTTAACTCCCTGGCTGCCGATAAATTAAGTATGACTATACCCCTTTATCCTCAGATGACAGACGAGGAACAGGAGTATGTAATTGATCAATTAAAAGCTGTTACTTTCTAGACTTGTGTTGGAGGTATATTCATATCAAGACGTTCATCTCTGTACGGGAAAATAGGTTACAGTAAGGTAAATGTAAAAGAAGATAGTTAAAAATGTATTATAAAATGTTCTTTAACACAGATTATCCCCAGGAAGGAACAATATACTTCTGGAATGGCAGCGAGTTTGTAATCAAAGATGGTATCCCCAGGGAAGTGAACATATATTCTGAAACTCAAAAACAAACTAAAGATACTTTTAGTTTCAAATGGAGTAAAAGGGATACCTATGAATCAGAGACTGTTAAGAATAAAAGTTATAACTGGCTTTTGAACAGATACTTCGATGGAGACGAAGAAAAAAAGTTACAGTTTTTAGAGGAATTTAAGGGAAGTCTTTTTTTTGACGCCGGCTGTGGGTCCGCTTATTCTTCGCTGGTGCTGTTTGGAGATCACTTGAGCAATCTGCATTACCTCGGCATCGATATTTCCGAAAGTGTTGATATTGCCAAAACAAGATTTGAAGAAAGAGATATACCAGGTGAATTCATTCAGGCAAATTTGACCAGTCTTCCAATTCAAGAATCGGTTTTTGATGTGATATTCTCTGAAGGAGTTCTTCATCATACCGATTCGACGAAAGAATCTCTGCGAAAACTAGTGTCCTCCTTACGTTCAAGTGGTTTAATAATGTTCTATGTTTATAAAAAAAAGGGACCGATCAGGGAGTTTGTCGACGACTATATCAGAGAGAAAATCAAGAACCTGTCTGACGAAGAGGCCTGGGAAAAACTATTACCTTTAACTAAATTAGGGAAAATCTTAGGTGACGTTAACTTACAAATCACAATCGATGAAGACATAGACCTGCTGGAAATTACAAAAGGCAGCTATGATTTGCAGCGGCTTTTCTATTGGCATGTTGCAAAAATCTTTTATGATCGAGATTTCTCACTCGAAGAGATGAACCACGCCAACTTCGATTGGTACCGGCCATCGAATGCCTGGCGACATACCCCTGAAGAAATCCGCGGCTGGTGTGAAGAATTCGGTTTAACAACTCTCCAGCTTCACACGGAAGAAGCCGGTATTACCGTGATCGCAAGGAAAGACTGAAATGTGCGGCATTGCTGGAATATTAAGTCTGGACAAAAGGCCTATTGAGCCTGATATCATCAAGAAGATGTGTGATGTTGTTGCTCATCGCGGACCTGATGATGCCGGTTACGCTCTTTTCTCGATAGGAACGAATGTCCAAAAAGCGGGAAATATATGGATTGAATTAACTGATAATGATTTCAAACATAAAAATGTTCACCTTGCGCCAATAGAGAGTGATTATGCCCTTCAGGAGATAGAATCCAACAACTGGCATTTAGCCCTGGGACACAGGCGGCTTGCTATTATCGATCTCACACCCAGGGGACACCAGCCGCTAGCTGACCAGGGGAAAAAGGTCTGGATTACTTTTAATGGAGAAATTTACAACTATAAAGAGTTAAAAGCAGAACTTGAGAACATCGGCTATTCATTCTATTCCACCTCGGATACTGAAGTAATTGTCAATAGCTATTTAGAATGGGGTATTGACTGTGTCCAGAAATTCAACGGTATGTTTGCTTTCGCCCTCTGGGATAAAGAAAAAAACAAGCTTTTCCTTGCTAGAGATAGATACGGTATAAAGCCACTCTATTATTACTTAGAGAACGGTGTCCTGGTCTTCGCCTCAGAGATAAAATCCATTCTGCAAAGTGGTTATCCGAAAGCAGAAGTAGATTTAGCCGCTTTAAATGAGTATTTTACTTTCCAGAATATATTCACTAATCGCACTCTCTTTAAGAATATAAAACTGTTGCCGCCGGCAAGCATTATGGAAGCTGATCCAGATTCTGACCTGACAAAGGCTCCTGAAATCCATGAATACTGGGATTATGATTTTTCCTCTGCTGACTTCTATCTATCGGAAGCAGAGACAGCTGAGGAACTTCAACGTATATTCACCCAGGCAGTTACGAGACAGCTGGTTAGTGATGTCCCTATCGGCAGTTATCTCAGCGGTGGTATGGACACAGGGAGTATAACGGCTATTGCAGGAAAACATTTCGGTAGAATTACTACCTTCACCTGTGGTTTTGACCTCACTTCGGCTTCAGGACTTGAACTCGGTTATGATGAAAGAAAAGAATCTGAAATATTGGCTAATCTGTTAAAAACCGAGCATTACGAAATTGTTCTGCACGCCGGCGATATGGAAGCGGTAATGCCTAAACTCATCTGGCATCTGGAAGACCTTAGAGTTGGGCAATGTTATCCAAATTATTATGCTTCCAGATTAGCCGGAAAATTCGTAAAGGTGGTTCTCTCTGGAGCTGGAGGTGATGAACTATTTGGAGGTTATCCCTGGAGATATTACCAGGGCATCAATCCCAAGGATAAGAATGACTACCTGAGAATGTATTATGAATTCTGGCAACGACTTGTAACTGATAATGATAAAGAGAAACTATTTAAAAGAGAAATCTATCAGGACGTGAAAGATAATTCTGCTTTTGAAGTCTTTTCCTCTGTTTTAAATGAAAATAAAAATGTTCCCCGGAGCAATGAAGATTACATTGACCAATCTATGTATTTTGAGTTGAAAACTTTTCTCCACGGACTTTTTGTCGTTGAAGATAAACTCAGCATGGCCCATTCGCTAGAGACACGGGTACCATTTTTAGATAATGATCTGGTCGACTTCGCTCTTCAAATACCACCGAGGTTTAGACTAAGTAACCTTGAACAGATCCAATGGATGGATGAAGATGAAATTGGTAAGTTCAGAAAATATTATCAGAAAACCAATAACGGGAAAAATATTCTGCGTAAATCTATGCAGGGATTGTTACCACAGGAAATTCTGGAGCGGGGTAAACAGGGCTTCAGTGCCCCTGACGCCTCCTGGTTCCGTGGTGAAAGCATCGAATATGTAAGGCAACTCCTGCTTGATCCCGAGGCACGGATTTATGACTACCTTGGTCAAGCCTATGTTCGAAATCGATTGGAAGAGCATATGTCAGCCAAGTTCAACCACCGCCTGTTTATCTGGTCTCTTTTAAGTTTTGAGTGGTGGCTTAGAAATTTCCTTGGATAGCTATTATTGAGGAAGAATACATATTGAACATAGAAATACAATCATTAACTTCAAATCTATATGACAAATACAGCCTTTTCCTGTTAAGACATGAAGGGGCTTTATTCTATTACTCCATCAAATATAAAAACTTCTTGAAAGACCTTCTGAACTGTGAGGAAAATTATCTCACGGCTTTAGCGGAGGGCGAGATTGTCGGAATACTGCCCCTCATGTATGTGGACGGTAAATTTGGAAGAGTCTATAATTCTTTACCGTTCTATGGCAGCAACGGTGGTGTAATTGCTGATTCCAGCGAGGTATTTGACGCTCTGCTTGAAAGTTACAACAATCAAATATCTGAAGAAAATGCAGCCTCTTCGACTGTTATCGCAAATCCTCTCATCGAGCAAGATTATTCGCGAATAAGATACGACTTAACTGATGAGCGGATAGGCCAGTTCACCAGTTTGAAAGTAGCTAATCCTGAGAAAGAACTCCTTGCCAGATTTGACGCCTCCGCCCGGAGAAATGTTAAAAAAGCGACTAAATCCGGTATAACGGTAGAGATTGATAACAGTCAGGTAAATTTCCTGAGAGAAGTTCACACGGAAAATATGGCAGCTATGCAAGGCAATGCTAAAAGTAGCGCTTTCTTCGAGCTTTTTACAAGGTATTTCTCGCCAGGCGAAGATTATAATATTTACCTGGCAACAATGGAAGGTAAATCAATTGCTGCCCTCCTGGTATTCTATTTTAATAAAACAGTAGAGTATTTCATCCCTGTAACATTGATTGATTACCGCACCTTACAACCTGCGGCATTAATTATCTATCGGGCAATGGTGGACGCTTCTCAAAAAGGTTTTCTTCTCTGGAATTGGGGTGGTACCTGGCCGACTCAGGATGGAGTATACCGGTTTAAGAATAAATGGTCTACAATAAATAAAAACTACACTTATTATGTTAAAATAAACAATCAGGAAATATACACTTCATCACCGGAAGTCCTTTTAGAGGAATACGGTAATTTCTATACTATTCCGTTTAATGCTTTGGGAAATACAGGTGAAAATGATGAGTAATAACGTTGTTATCTTCGGCACCGGGAGTATGGCTGAAACTGCGCATTTTTACCTGACTCATGACAGCGACTACACAATAGTCGCCTTTACTGCCGACAAAGACTATATTAGCAACAGTCATTATCTTGACCTGCCGGTTGTCCCTTTTGAAGAGGTTGAGAAAGTATACCCGCCTGACGATTATAAAATGTTCGTAGCAGTAGGCTACGCGAACCTCAATAAAGTGAGAGCCAGAAAATATGAAGAAGCCAAGGCCAAAGGTTACCAGCTTGTAAGCTATGTTTGCTCAAAAAGTGTGGCATGGGGTGATACTAAAATCGGGGATAACTGCTTTATTCTCGAAAACCAGACCATCCAGCCGTTCGTCAGCATTGGCAATAACGTAGTGCTATGGAGTGGTAATCATATCGGTCACTGCGCGACTATAGATGACCATTGCTTTATCGCTTCCCACGTGGTTATATCGGGTTATGTCAAGATTGGCCCCTACTGTTTTATCGGAGTAAACGCTACGATAAGAGATGAAGTTGAAATAGCCAGGGAATGTATTATCGGTGCTGGGAGCCTGATTATGAGAAATACTCAAGAGAAGGAAGTATATATAGCAAAGCGTACCGAACCAGACTCACGCGACAGCAACCAAATAAAATTATAGGTAAACTTGAATGAAATATCAGTTTCTCGACAAAATAGCTGAATTGTACGCCGAAGGTCTTAATAAGTACGGGCCGGTCGCTAATAGTGTGGGCTGGAGAGATGAATCTTCTCAAAAATTACGTTTCCAGAAACTAATACAGGTCATCAATGAAGAACCGAAAACTTCAGAATTAACCATTAATGACCTTGGTTGTGGTTATGGAGCGATGTACCAGTATCTGAAGGATGACTACGGTTTAAAAATAGCCACGTTCTATGGCTACGACATCAGTGAGGAAATGTTAAATACAGCAAAAACCATTATCAAGGATGAAGAGGCTGTATTTGTAAACAGCGATCATATTACTTTCGAAGCCGATTACTCTTTCACCTCCGGGATATTTAACGTTAAATTTGATATTGATGAAGAATTGTGGGAAGGCTATATGGAAGAAGTCCTGGGCAATATGTGGGAAAAATCTACCAGGGGAATTGCTTTTAATGCCCTTACCACCTATGTCGATTATAAAGAAGATATTCTATATTATTCGGATCCTTTCTACTTCTTTGATTTCAGCAAAAAGAATTTCTCTAAAAAAGTATCCCTGCTCCACGATTATGACCTCTGGGAATGGACAATCATCGTAAAAAGAGAAACACAAGGATGAAGTGGGATAAACTAGGTCGTATCTTCTCTCCATCCGGGGAGCGTCCCTGGATGCAGACTCACGCTGCCGTACCAATACCTCTGGCATTGGGTGGTAACTTGTTCCGTGTCTATTTTGGCACCAGAGATGATCAGAATCACCCACATATTGGCTACGTGGAGTTTGATATAAAGCAACCTGATAAAATCCTGAATATTTCCAGAGATTATATCCTCGGACCAGGATTGAAGGGGTATTTCGACGACAATGGAGTGTATCCCGGCCCAATAGTCGCACATGGGAAAAAGCTTTTCATGTATTTCATTGGGCGGAACAATGGTGTTCCTCCCCTCTACTATATGTCTATCGGGCTGGCAGTTAGTGAAGACCAGGGGAAATCTTTTCACAGGTTGCTTAAAGCACCATTGATGGGGCGGAGCGAATTTGATCCTTGGATGGTCTCTACCCCGTTTGTGATTAAAGAAGGTGACCGCTGGCGAATGTGGTATCTTTCCGGTTTTATGTGGGATGAAACGGACCAGGATCCTCACTCTTACTATCATATTAAGTACGCAGAATCAGCAGATGGGATAAAATGGCGAAGAGAAGGTCTGGTGTGCATTGAACTTCGTGATGGAGAAACGAATATCGCCAGTCCGACTGTACTGAAAGATGATGACATTTATAAGATGTGGTATTCATATGTAATAAGTGGGCAAGAATACCGCATAGGTTATGCTGAATCTTCAAATGGATATGCCTGGACTCGTAAGGACGACGAAGTAGGTATTGATATCTCTCATTCGAGCTGGGATTCACAAACTATGGCTTATCCGTACGTCTTCGTGCATAATGATAAGAAATATATGCTCTATAGCGGTAATAATTTTGGCAGAGATGGTTTCGGACTGGCAGTAGCTGTTTAGCTGTCAATAACTACACTTCAAAGCTGTCAAAATAGAGGAATGGAACAATGTGGGATCACCCTAGAGATTTAATAGCCATTACCTTTGATGTTGATTGGGCACCGGAGGAAGTTATCCAATATACGGTTGATTTACTGGACAAATATCAGGTGAAAGCAACCTTTTTTGCCACCGGTGAATCAAATTGCCTGAAATCAGTTGATACCACCAGATATGAGGTAGGTCTTCATCCTAATTTTAACCAGGGTGGTGACCATAATGAGATCATTACAAAACTAAAGGCTGTTTACACGGATGCCTGGGGAGTTAGTTCCCACAGCCTTTTCCAGTCTTCCCGCATACTTCAACTCTTTGTTGATAACGGTTTGAAATATGAAATGAATACTTACACTCCCCTTATTGAAGGCCTTCACCCTTTCATGCGGCTAAAAGGAATCGTCAGCATACCATTCTACTGGGCGGATAGTGGCCACTTTCTCTTTGAAGAATCTTTTGAGCTTTCCCGGCTTAAACTAGATAAAAAGGGATTAAAAATTTATAGTTTTCATCCTATCCATGTATTTATGAATACGGAATCTATGGGGCACTATGATACCTATAAATCCTTTTATCATGAGCCTGATATTTTAAAAAAATACCGAAATACAGGGCCAGGCACTCAGACATTATTAGTCCAGCTACTTCAGTATCTGAACGACAACAAGCTGCCGACCTATTTAGGTAGAGAGATATGCAGCCAATACCTGGAAGAGAGCAGAATTTCATGACCTCTACTAATATTTTAACCAGTCGAAAAAGGGAATTCGTTAAAAAGACATTTCAAAAATTCAGTCTGAACCTTGAAGGTTTAACCGTTTTTACCGAAGCGGCAACCGGGAGTTACCTCTATACCCCAATCATAGCTGCCTTAGCCGGAGCCAAACAAGTCTTTGCAGTGGCTGCTGATTCCAGGTACGGAACTAAGGAAGAAGTCCAAAAGAGTACGATGAGAGAAACCAGGGAATTAGGGATTGATGATAAAATCAGCGTACTTTTTGAAAAAGACAGGGATTGTTTGAAGAAAAGTGACATCATCACCAACTCCGGCTTCGTACGTCCCATTACCAAAGAAATGATTGACTGTATGAAGCCGACAGCTGTAATCCCTTTGATGTGGGAAACCTGGGAATTCCGAACCGATGACCTGGACCTGGAAGCCTGTCGTAAGAAGGGTATCTTAGTGCTGGGCACAAATGAAAGTTATCCGTTACTTTATCTATTCCGCTCCAATGGCTTTCTGGTATCTAAGCTATTATTTGAGACAGGGATGGAAGTCTACAAGGATAAATTGCTACTGATTGGTAGTGGCCCGACCGGTGATAGTATCGCTGACTTTTTTATTACGAATGATATTACTTTCGATAGAGTGGTGTTTGATAATAAAATACCCAATTACCAGGTCGGTATTTTAAGAAGCCAGGATGAAGTTATATCTTTAATAGATTCATATGACGCCATCATTGTTGCTGAACACCAGTATGATATTGATATACTCTCAAGAACAGGATTCATATCAACTGAGTTATTAAAAGAAAAAAATCCTTCAGTTCAGATAATCCATATCTGTGGTTCAGTTAGTGAGAGTGATTTACTCGAAGATGACCTGTTACTTCATCCGAAAAACGTGGCTCCATTTGGACATATGACAGTTTCAGCGGATTATTTAGGATTTAAGAGTACTATAGAGTTAAACACTGCCGGATTAAAGGTTGGCGAGGTGATGGCAAGATGCAGACTGAAAGGCATGTCAGTTGATGAATCCGCGAAATATGCATTGTTGAACAGTCCTGCAGATGATTTTTAAGGAGAATCGGTATGGCATTAAGAGATGATCTGCAAATAGATGAATTAGAGCTTGATGTAGAACTGCTAACTCTCTGGGAACGATTGCAGGCATTACACTTCAAACTCAGGGATTATACCAAGAAGAAATACAACCGTGTAAATCCGTTTATCGAAGATTTATTTGAATGGAAAGAAAAGGGAAGATTCTTCGGTGGTGAAAATGTGACAATTTATGATTCCACCACTATAACCGGTGATACTAAAATTGGCAACAATACCTGGATCGGGCCATTTTGTTCACTCGATGGAAATGGAGGTTTAACTATCGGCAGCTTCTGTGCGATATCGGCAGGAGTGCAGATTCTAAGCCATGACACGGTAAAATGGGCCTTAAGCGGAGGGAAGGAAGCTTATGAATATAGTCCTGTCGTGATTGGAGACTGCTGCTTTCTTGGAACCAAATCCATCATACTCAAAGGGGTAACAATCGGTGACCATTGTCTGATCGGTGCTAATGCTGTAGTCAACAGGGATGTGCCGGCTTTCTCGGTGATTGCAGGTATCCCGGCAAAGATAATCGGCAGAGTTGAGATCAATGAGGAGAAGGTTAAAATAATATACCATAACCAAACGAATGTTGATTGAATAACGGAAAACGAAAATATGTGGTCAATGTAATTCCAATATTAGTAATGAGGGACTAAATGACAGGGGTCTTCGAACACCTGGGGCGACTTACAAAGGACCTATTTATTTATGGGTTGAGTAATATAGGTAATACTTTTGCCGGCATACTTCTCCTCCCAATTTATACAAGAGTTTTCTCCCCGGAAGAATACGGGGTCATTGAAATAATCCTTTCTACTCAGGCTCTGTTATCAGCAATTGTCAGTTTACAAATAGCCTCCGGTACCGCCCGGTACTACTATGAAACTACCGGCAGACAACGGCAAATTCTCATATCCAGTGGTTTATTATTGTTACTTCCTCTGGCAACTCTTACTGCACTTGGTGGCTTCATCTGGAGGGTTCAAATTTCTCAACTCCTGTTCTCCTCTCCGGTATACGGAACGCCAATTTCTCTGGCATTATGTATCGTATTATTAACTACAATATCAGGTTATCAACTGCTTATATTCAGGTTCAGACGAGAATCAGTTAAGTATTCCGTCTTAGCAGTCGGGAACGTGGTGCTTTCAGCACTGTTAAGTATATTCTTTGTTATTTATATGGACAAAGGAGTGGAAGGAGTTTTTCTTGGAACACTGATAAGCAGCATAGCAGTAAACATAGTTGCATTTCTGCTGAACAGGAAATTCCTGACCTTCGCTTTTTCTCGCATCCACGCGAAGGATATCCTTGCTTACGGAATTCCTCTTACTCCTACCGGAATAGTGGGCTGGTTCAGGAATTATATTAACAGATTTCTACTGCTTCCCCTGATAGGGTTGGGCGGTGTCGGGATTTTTAGTTCTGCGATAAGAATAAGTTCGGTGATATTGCTGGTTGTTTCTTCCTTCCGGCTTGCCTGGACGCCTTTTGCAATGTCGTTAATTCACGACGAGAATCACAAGATAATATATTCCAAGGTGATGACCTATTTAACAGCATTTTTAACTACCGTAGCCATAGTAATCGTAATTTTCTCAAACGAGATTGTCCACATCCTGATGCCGGACACTTACTGGAAGGCTATTACGTACATCGGTCCCCTGGCTTTAGCCCTGGTACTTGACGGAATGTTTAACGTGGCTGGTATCAGTTTGGGTATCGTAAAGAAAACCTACCTGAATACTGCCGCTTTCCTGATAGGCGTTATTATTGGTATCATTAGCCTTTTTATTCTCGTTCCCTATATCGGAATCATGGGAGCCACCATAGCTACTTTACTCTCCAGTGCTGCAGCACTGGTCTCGGAACTCTACTTTGCACAGCGAAACTATCATATCGATTATGAAATTAAAAAGCTATTGAGTATAAATTCACTACTTCTTGTTGCTATACCCCTGACAATCCTCATCGATGAAATTACTAATACTCCGTTAAGAGTAGGATGCAAACTGGTGGAACTAGGTTTTTTATTTCTGGGACTATGGAAGTGTATGCCGCCGGGAGAGTTATCATCAGGACTCAGCCTTCTCAAGCAAAAAGCCGCAGGCACTATCATTCCAATCTTTAAATCAAGGGACCAAACTTAAAAATGATTGAATTTATTGGCGTAATAATACTCACCTTTCTTCTGAGAGTAATACCGGGAATGTTGAGAGTACGGTTCAGTGGTGCCGACCAGGCTTATCATTTACTGGTTGCTGACATGATAAGAGAGGGAAAGTTTAAATATCCCCAAGAACAAAAAGGATTCCAGGAATCCGGACCATGTATTATACCTGTACTCTATCACTATCTGCTTGCTCTGCTGCCAAAGTCAACCAGAGAACGCCTGACGCCATTTTACGGTGCCGTGATAGATACCGTTCATGTGATACTGATATATTTCTTTACTCTGTACGTTATGCAGCAAGCTGAGTTTTCTTCGTTAGTATCCAATCCTTCACTGGTAGCAATTATTGCTGCTTTACTTTTTGCCTCGTCTCCCGCCTTGCTATATATCGGGATCGGCCCAAGAGCCTATGAGGCTACTCCCCGTATTCTGGGCGAGTTATTTATCACTCTGACCCTGTTTTCAGTCGCTATTTTCTACTGGGAAGGAACCTGGTGGGCTGCTTTTCTGTCTTGCATCTTTGGTGGGCTAACATTATTAACCAGCAGGTTCAGCACTCAGGTATTACTGTTCTTCTCTATTATCCTGGCAATCCTGTTACGATCCCCACTTCTACTGTTACTCCCATTTCTAAGCATTGTCGCTGCTCTTATCCTGTCCAAAGGACATTATAAGATAGTACTGATAGCTCATATTAAACACGTTATCTTCTATAAAAGGTTTTTAAGTATCCTACCTGTACACCGCCGAAATTCCCTGACACCGTTCAAAGATATTCTCACCAGTGTTATGAATCGAAAGCTCCGTGACTTCGGGAAAAACTGCCTTTACATCCTGCATAACAATGCCATTATTATCCTGATAACAAGAGATATGCCAATACCTTTATTGGCATACTTTATCATTATTAATTTCTCTTACACCATATCAAACGATATACCCCTATTCTTTACTTCCTGGGTAGCAACCAGTTTCGTTATTTTTGTCCTGATTTCCATGAAACCACTCCTCTTCCTGGGAGAGGCAGAGCGTTATCTGGAACATAGCATACCGGCACAGGCCATTCTGCTATCGTTCTTTATGTTAAGGACTGACACTGACCCGGTTATAAATTACCTGGCTATTGCATTGCTGATATCCTCTCACCTTCTATTTTATATAGTTACTATTGTCCAACTGGGTATATATCGCAAAACTGATTCGGATAATCAGCGACTTAAGCAAGAATTATATGACTGGTTCAGGGTAAATAATATTCAGGGTAAGAATATTCTCGCCGGTCTAAGTCAACTGGATATGTACCTGGCTTATCGAACTGATAATAAAGTATTATTCCCGGTTAGCAGCAAGTGGTTGGAATCACAGGTGTTCGGAATGTTGTTCGAAGAATACCCTTACCCCAATACTGATTTAAAGATGCTAGTTGAAAAATACAACCTAGAACTAATTATAGTGAATAAGACTGTACTGGAAGCTCTTACCGATAAGGGTTGGATTTACGATCTAAGTCCCTATGCTGTAATTTATGAGAATCAATTGTATTCTGTCTATCAGACTCGTTGAGTTCTTCAGGACACTATATTCGTCATTTCTGGATTTCCAGATACCAAGGAATAAATTTCAGCATAAGCTCACGATAACCACGAACCGCTGCATCAAAGCTAAATTCTGTGGTCACATAAGTATAAGCATTCTCTGATATCCTCTCAAGATATGGGAAATCCAATGCTCGTATAATATTTCTTGTTATTGATTCAGGAGTATTCTCCATCATAAGAAAACCGTTTTCATCATTAATTATCATATCAGGGACAGCTCCGACAGGAGTAGCCAGAACGGGTGTACCACAAGCCATGGCTTCCAGTACAATCGAGGGTAATCCTTCCGTATATGAAGGCAACACCAGAAGTTTCAGTTTGTTAATATACCCGGCAAGCTTATCGTGAGGAATCCATCCGGTGAACTCAACTTTGTCCTGTAGTTTATTATCACCGGCATAATCGCGCACTTCTTCTTCCAGCGTACCCGAGCCCCCTACCAGGAAACGTACATTATCTTTCACCTCAAGTACTCCGGGAATCGCCTGCATGAATTCCAATATACCCTTCTCCTGGCTGAAACGCCCCATAAATCCTATCAGATTTTCTCTATCTCCTACCTTAATAAAAGGCTGAAATTCATGGAAATCTATAAATTGCCTGTGAACAACAGAAATTTTATTTTCGTATTTTTGTAAATTCCACATTTCTATGAGGTGTTTCGAATACAGTACAATGTGATCGCAAAGGTACAGGCTGCACTTTTCTTCTATCCCGGGTAATTTCATCAGGTAATCATTTCTGAAGGTCACTAAGTCACTGATCGAAGCTCCTAATATCAGTATCACCTTCCTCCTTAACATTTTAGTTACGAAGATAGGTAAAATCATTGACTGTGAAAGAAAAAAGAAATAGGCATCGGCCCGTCTCTGAGTAATCAGAGTAAATGTCACTCTGATTTGTGTCACTATATAGGTAATAATTCTATAACCCAGACCACCTGTTTTATCTTTATTTTCAACCACCAGATACTTAATATTAATATTTTCGCCGAACATCGATTGCTTATTCATGGGAACTCGTGACATGATAACATTGATTTTCCCCTGGAATGCCTGCTGTATTACTTTTAGAAAATCCGGCAGGAAAGTTGAAATATCGAGATCCAGACCCGAACTGACTATAGTCAGTAGCGGAGTTTTCCCTTGATTTTTCCTTGACGTACCTTTTGTCTGATCCATTTTCCTATTTCACCTTCGTGGCTACCAGTACCAGGTATGGGGACAAAAATGCTGAGCCTGGCATGAAAAACGTTAGATATCCTAAAATCTGGTTCAACAGATGGGCCGGGTATAAGAGAATTTTGAACTTGATAAAACCGAAAACTGAGGTGATATCTACCGGTCCAAAATAATCAAGCATCAACACTTCTATATTCTTTCCCGCAAACAGGTCTCGAAAAACGTTTTTATCCATGATACTCAGATTATGTGTATTTATCAGTTCCTTTTCTTTGCCAAATATCTTGAAAAGCATATAAGACAAGCTTTTTTTATAATTTGGAATGCTAATCAGTAATATCCCACCTTCTTTCAACAACCGGAGATGAACGTTAATTATATCTGACGGGTTTTCAAAATGCTCGATCAATCCCATCGAGTAAACAATATCGAATGATTTTTCCTCTAAAGTTGTTTGAAATATATCCTGGCAAAGAATAGTACCCTGGATCCCTGCCGTCTCAAGATTATTCTTGGCGATTTCTACTCCTTTTTCAGAAATATCTACCCCGTATACGTCATATCCGAACTCTTTGGCGAAATAAATAAGCTGTTTACCCCTCGCACAACCAATCTCCAGGATTTTCTTCTCCCCTCTCTCTAAATGTCTCTTGTATAGTTTATCTAGTCGCCGGTTAATGGCAAGATATTTTTCGAGTCCTGTAAAACGGGAAAGAGAACCGCTTTCCCATCTGTTTTCCCAGTGTCTTTTACCGGTATTACTATCCTGCACTTTAGACTAATCCTGATAATACAAATCTAATCGGAGTGAGAAACCAGTTCCTGAAATACATCGATTAACGGAGTCACGTTGTCCTCAAGCTCAAGTGTTTTACATTTCGCTTTGTACTTAGTGTAATTACCAAGGATTTCTCTCACACATCTGGTTAAATCATCTATATCCCGGTTCTTGAAAATTATCGTGCCTTTTGGCCTTGGAATGACATCACTGGCTACTGACGGAACTCCGAAAAACAGGGCTTCTCTAAGCGAAACAGCATCGCCGTCTGTATTTGTCGGCCTCAGGAACAGGTGACTTTTCATTAATATTGGATAGAACTGAAAAGGTTCAGTAACAAACAGAAAATTGTCCTCTATCCCTTTTTCATTAATCACCTGCTTGATTGTTTCAAAATATTTGCTTTCTCCGATCTGTGGGAGGCAAAATACGAATCCTGTTTCGGGATAATCTGTGTGGAGTTTTTCGCACAACTCCACACACAGATCAAGACCATAAAGATCCTCACCCTCATAGAACCTTAACCTGAACGCATTAGCAGTAATTACAGGATTGTGAGTAGCAATGTATTTCCATACTGATTCTGGTATCTGGTCTATCTCTTCCTGTTTAACGGTAGGAGGAATGAAATGAGGGATTATTGATATACGCTCTGTATTCACTCCAAGTTCTAGGCAAAGCTGCCTGATTTTCTCATTGTGCGCAATGATGTAAGAATAACGTCTCAGGGTAAATACGATGATTTTCGTTTTCAGCCAGTTTGACGAATCCAGTGAATCCTGTAGATTTTGCCCGGCTACTGTCAACAGAGTTTTTTTTCTCCTCAAGCTCATCAATCCGACAAGAACCCTGATTTTCCAGTCCACGTAGTAACAACATATCAAATCATCCTTTGATGTAAGAAAATACATAAACAACCATAGAAGATAATATCTGATATTGTTATTCTTAGCAGAAGATGACGTTTTCTTTCTGTTTAGCAGATCATACACTGTATAATCGATACCCAGCTCTTCCAATTTTTCCAGTAACCTCTGCAAATGCACCGTATTGCCACCGAAAGGAGGCGGAAGTGATCCCAAGAAAGCTATTATGGGTTTCTTTCTTTTCTGATGCATTTTTTCACCTTGAGATCAACCGTAAAATCCTGAGTTTATCGCGACTACTTAATATTCACTTCCTGTCGAGCAGATGTTCTTAAAGTAAGATTACCGTACTTAATACTAAGTCTCAGGTTATCAGTCTGTACCGTATTTATCCTGCAGTTTCTTAACGACCATCTCCAGGGCTCTTGTCGTTTCCCTACCGTCTTCTCCCGTTATCGGGGGTTCGGTGCCGTTTATAATACTGTCCACATATCCGGATATAATGGTGTTATGCCCGTAAAATGCTCCCTGTCCGGTCAGCACCCTGATTGCATTTCCGGCTACTCCCCCTACCATCCGGCAAGCTGTTCCCAGTGCGTTACCTGCCAGCGAAACCGGTGTCATTTTCCTGTTTTTCCCCTGATATATCGTCTGCATCGAGAGAAGGTCCAGGTGCAATGCTCCTTCCGTTCCGAGTATGTCTATCGTCGAAGCACGCCTGTTGCTGCTGTAGGAGATCAGTATCGAGCTGTAACCCTTCTCTCCTTCCATCTCAATCCGGAACTCGTCGAAAGGCGCCCACGGATGTTCGAGCCGTCTGCTGGCAAAAACGTCCGCGTCCCTGACATTGCCGATGAATGCAATCGATTTATACACCGGGTGAGGTCCTGTTTCTCCAATCACACCGCCCGGTAACTTGTGTATCCAGTAGTCTTCCCGCATAATCATCTCATCCTGCGGGTCCGACATCAGTATCCGCATACCTATAAAATCGCCAATCGCCCCCTCGTTAACCATTCTCCTGGCTTTTATAACCGGAGGATAGAAAAGCTGGTTGTGTATTACTCCGAGCGTACGGCTACTCTCCTTTGCCGCTGCAAGCATTTCATCGCAGTCCGACGTTTTCAGCGCCATCGGTTTTTCCAGCAGTACATTGGACCCGCCATTCAGTGCTTCGATTGTAATCGCTGCGTGTGTCTGCGGCGGGGTGCAGATATCGATGATATCAGGTTTTTCCGCAGCCAGCATTTCCGTCAGACCGGGATATGATTTCGGAATCCCGAATTTACGTGCAGTATCGGCGGCCAGACTCTCGTTCCTGTCACATACCGCCGCTAATTCTACTTTATCTTTCAGCCTTAAAAATCCCGGAATATGACGGATCCCGGCTATTGCACCGCAGCCGACTATTCCGACTTTCAGCTTATCTTTCATAATTTACTCTGGAATTCAAGCAGCTAATACCTTGCAGATTCTTCTATATGTTCGCGATTATCCAGAATCCACTGATATACGTATTTAATGCCGTCCTGTACCTTCATTTTTGGCTCGTAGCCGAGTACACGATGTGCTTTCTCTATCGAAGCCCTGCGTTTAGTGATAGTATCCCAACCCCTTCGCGGGACAATCTTTACTCCGGCATCATTACCCGTGATTTCATTAACAAGGTTTGCTATTTCCATTACCGTCGTTTCCTTCTCGGAAGCCAGGTTAAACGCGTCGCCGACTGCTTCCGGGATGATACCCAGTCGCAGGGTGCCGTCTACGATATCCTCAACGAAGGTATAATCCCTGGTCTCCTCTCCCGTGCCGGTTATGGGAAGCGGTTTTTTCTGGAGAGCCCACCATATAAAGTTGGGAATCACGTTGCGATACGCGCCGGGTATCTCACCGGGTCCGTAGACATTAAAATAACGAGCTATGGCAACCGGCAGGCCGTAATAACTGCCGAAGAAGTTACAGTAACACTCACCGAGTAGCTTGGTAATCATATAAGGTGTATCCAGGTGAAGGGAAACAAAGTCCTCCTTTAGAGGTAAAGGTGCCCGGCTGCCGTAAACCGAGCAGCCCGAGGAAGCGAATACTACCCGTTTGACTCCGGACAGATGAGCGTACTGCAGTACTTTAATGGTACCCTGTCCGTTCACCAGCAGGTCGGTCTCTGGATTGTCCACCGAATTCTGGTTGGCAAAATGTGCCGCGAGGTGAAAAACGTAGTCGATACCGGACGAATAGACCCTCTTCATAACCTCATCGTCGAGAATACTGCCTTTGATGAACAGCACGCCCGGGTCATCGGGCACATTCCACCTGGCAGCGGCTGAAAGGTCATCTAGAACCGTGATTCTGGCCGCTCCGGCATTTATCAGGGCTCTTGTAAGGTTCGACCCGATGCAGCCGGCACCGCCGGTAATCAGGATAGTCTTATCCCTGTACTCTTTCCGGTAATCATCCATCAGCTTCACCTCTGAGACTGTCCGGCAACAGGTTATCGCCGGATATTTTGTGTGAAGTATATCACTTACCGGTATCGCAAGGAAAGAGAAACCGACTAAATATCAGGGACATCGGGCTCAATTCTCCCGATGTTATTATTTGCCACTTTTTCAGAGCTAATATGACCAGAAGACGAGTAATCACGTATATCTGTCATTGCGAGGAGTGAAGAACCTGCCTTTAGCGCCTCTTCTTTTTAGCGGTTTTATGCCCGATATCTATCGAAACTTCCGCCCATTCCAGGAAATCCTCGCGGCTCTCCATTACATCTTCGGGAACCTGGTAATAAGGCATCGGATTGAACTTTTCGGAGCCAGCTTCCTCGTAACGAGCAAGATTCGTCTCATCAACCTTGAAGTAAAGCGTGGAACTCGATATCAGGGCAAACATATCGTCATCGTGGAAAATACCGTATCCGCCGAACATCGCCCGGCTTGTGACTCCTCTTATCGGCTCCAGCAATTCCATTACGTGTTGTAAAAATCCCTCGTCACCCGCCATATAGATACTCCCGGATTCTCTTTGTGGCTGGACCAGCCATCAATACCTCATCAGCCGAGCACTCAGCCAGCATGAGGTTTTTTATGCTTCACTTTCTTAGTCGCTGAGCTTGATTTATCATACCTGTGCAGATATTCTTCCAGCAACGCCGATGCGTAATCGCTCTCTACTCCTGAAGCAACGTAATTACTTTCCTTTACTTTTGCAAGCAGCTCCGTTTTTATCTCTTCGGCACTGGTCAGTCCCGAATCGGCAACCTCACTCATAATTTCATCCAGGTGCAATATTCCTGCCTGGATGCCACTCGGTAAAGTCAGTTTACGTACGTGATTCATACTATCTCTGCCTGATTTTTTCGTTCAACACTGTTCCGTTATTTCTATTATTACGAATCACAGAAGAGTAAATCAAACCGAATCCACCTTGACTTACACATCGAGAAAAGCGATAATAATCAATGGTAGAAATACCTTCCTCAATACGAATGTTCCCCGATAGCTCAATGGTAGAGCGAGCGGCTGTTAACCGCTAGGTTCTTGGTTCGAGTCCAAGTCGGGGAGCCATTTTATTTTGCGTATCAAGACACGGGGTTATTCAGCCAGCGTGTCCATATCCACAGTGAAGCCGACTCCCTCGAGTTCTCGAATTACTTCCTGTAAATCCTTACCCTGTTTTTCGCAGCCCTGAGGTAGAGTTGTCATACGACCCAGGGTATTCCTGGTAACAGGATTTGCCACGCCGAGGAAACCCATTTCCTTGAGCAGTGGTATCAGTTCGGGATATTCCTCCGTTAGTTCGTACAGGCTTTTCGAAAGGTCAATCTTTTTCATCTATAAGCCTTTTTTCTCCTTTAAGGGCACGGATCTCCGTTACATCTTGGGCGACTTCAACCGTTCCGAGGTAATTCCCCTTCCGGTCTCTGACGGCGAAAAATCGTATATGGATGAACCTGCCGTTCAGGTCTATCCAGAAACCGTAAGAGTCCTTTTTACCTTCCTTAAATGACGTCAGAATTTTCTCGACTACATCGATACTCTGCGGCGGGTGGCAGTTCTGGACATTCCTGCCTATTACAGACTTAGTCCGGGTGAATATTCTCTCTTTACCCTGGGTAAAATACCGTACCGCGTCATCCTTATCGACGAACGTCAGGTCGACCGGAAGAGTGTTCATCAGGTTATAAAGCTCATCCAGATTAAGGTTACCCACCGGAAAACGAATCTCGTTGTCCCTGAACATGGGCACCTCTGTCAGTGAAGACTCGAGCCGGTTGACCAGTTCTTCGGTCTGTTCTTTCTTCTCAATGAAGACATACCCGACTTCATCGCTCTCCCGGAGAATTTCCAGCCAGTCGTCCGAATGCAGTTTCTCGATTGACGTCGGGAAAAGTATGTTTTCTTCTTTGAAAATCATTCCGGTAACTTCTTCAAGGAGGACATTCAGGGTATCGTCGATATAACTTCTGATACCATCCTCATCGGATACAGAGGTTATTTTATCTCTTGCCTGTTTCAGTAAATCCCTGATTTCATTGTCTTTACCCCACATAACCTTTGAAGGCCCCATAAATCCATATTTCTCAAGATAGGGAAAAAGAAGCTGCTCTTTCCTTTCATAATGAGCGTTTATCCCGGCAAGCTGTTCGAGCAGCCCGTTAATCTCGGACTTGAATCCGGAGACTTCAACGGCACTTTTTTCAGCGACCGCTTTAATTTTATCGACTAACTTTTCTATTTCGCGGTTTTCAAGCTTGAAAAGATAAACGGGATGTGATTCCGAAGTCTCATTCGTCGCCGCCTGCATCAAAGCCGATTCGAAAAGCAGGGCATGTACATTGCAGAATTTCTTAATCTCATCGGGTGAAAGACCTTCATCAATCAAGGACTGTTCGATATCAGCTATTTCAGACGACGTGATATTACCGATTTCTTTTTCAAACCGCTCTCTGGCATTTTCAACAGCCATACCTTCGTGGAGCTTGAGGATTATATCCTTCATTATCTCTTTTTTTTCTGTCTTGGAACTCATCTGCAACCTCCGAAAGTTATTTTATTGCCGGTTACCGGATTTCCCGTTATCAGAAACACCCCAGCTGACACTGCCGGACCTTCATATTCCTGGCAGTGGCTTCATTACCGAGGTTCACAGGTTTCTCCCCGTATTTTTGAGCAAGCCCGAACGCTTTTTCACAGGTCAATTGTCCATCGCTGTCCAGCTTTTCCATCTCACTCGCGAGTTGTTCATTCAGTATGTCACGAGGTGGGCCGGAATAATACGTTTTATCTACTTTGAAGCATCCCAGCTGGCAGTCGATTATCCGGAAACCCAGTTTATCCGTTATCGCTCCTACCGCGATCCTGGGAACATCCTCATTTTTCGCAATGGTCCAGGCAACGGGGCAGGAGAGGTACCCGTCTTTTAATTTATTATTTACGGATTTTTCGAGCTGATTCAATTTTTCCTGTGAGAGGTCTGCCGGGTTATCTGGTATCGCAATCCTAGCTTTTTTCTTCTTCTTATCGGCTTCGTTAAACTCACGCATTCTTTCTTCTCCTTTTGTAAACCAGGAAATATGTATATGTCGCACGCAATCCTTGTCGCTGCAATATTATTATCCGGTTAACCGGTACAAAACAAATACAAAAGTCACATTAAGAAACAAAAAATTATTATTGAGATTATTACGTCGTCCGCCGCAGGCGGACTCCTCATAATGACAGGTTACTGACATTACCCGATCACCTCTCTTTTCACAAAGGTAATAAAAAAACGGAAAACCGCCGAAACGGTTTCCCGTCTATATCAGCCTTTTCTGTCCTACAATGCTTTACAGGCTATCTCGGCGATATCATAAATTTCTATATCGGTACCATACTCGGCTGCAGCATCCTTGAAATTCCTCTCGCACCAGCCGCAGCTTGTTACCAGCGCTGTCGCACCGGTAGCTTTCGCCTCTTTCAACCGTTCGTTAGCGTTCCACAACGACAGTTCGGTATTGGCCTGACTCACACCGGCTCCGGCACCGCAGCACCAGGCATTCTCCCGGTTGCGGTGCATTTCTACGAGCTCGATTCCCGGTATATTCCTGAGAAACTCACGCGGAATATCGTAGGCTGCGTTTTCACCCAGGTGCCGTCCCAGGTGGCACGGATCGTGATAGGTCACCTTCATCGGTACCTCTGTGGTCAACTTCAGACTACCGTCCCCAGCAAGCTGCGAAAGATATTCGACTATATGTAAAGTATCATACTTCTGTTTCGTGTCTATCTTCTGGTAAAGGTTCTTGAACGTTGCGTACCCGTCGGAACAGGAAGTTACCACCTTGCTGACACCCATCGAGTTAAACGTCTCGATGCTGTGTTCGGCATACTTCGTAAATTCACCGGTATAACCGATTTCGTAGGAACGTCCGCCGCAGCAGGACTCCTCGGCACCCATAATGCCGACATTCATACCGGCAGCCTGCAGCAGTGCTATTACACTCTTCGGCACGTTCCACAGGTCCTGTTCATAAGACAACAAGCAACCTACGTGATACAGCACGTCGACGCTTTCCTGAGCTGCGTTTTTAACATCGATATCTTTCGCCCAGTCGCCGCGTTCCGTCTTCGGATTGCCGAATACGTTGTCCTCTCCCCTCAGACCATAATACATCGCCATATACTCCGGCTTCAGGAAACCCTGTGTCACCGCTTCCTCGCGGAGTGCCTGGACAACCTCGAAAATATGAGTGTGATGGTATACGCCGCACTGCTGTTCGCAGGAAAGACAACCGGTGCAGGCATATATCCTTTCCCGTAAATCATCATCTTCCAGGGTAAGTATCCCTTCGGATACTCCCCTGGCTATAGCCATCTGCCCTGAAGGGAAAAAAGACTCCATTTGGTATTTTTCACCGGCGGGGCAAGCAGGAACAAAAACTCTGAGTACATCTTTACATGTACCGCAGCGTGAACACCCGTATAGATATTCCTTTACGTTTTCCAGACCCATTAATTCCTCCTTAGTCCTTTCCTGTTTAGACCTTACTCCGCAGGTTTTCCCCACCTGCCGGGATTCAGTATATTATTCGGGTCGAGTAATTTCTTGACATTCCTGTGCAGTTTCAGCCATTCCGGCGAAGCTTCTTTCTCAAGCCTTCTCACCGCCCAGACCGGCGTCTTGTAGGGTACAAAACCCATCTCTACAACCAGTTCAAGCTGCTCGTCGGCCATCGCTTTTATTCGCCTGATTGTCTCGGCGTCGCCTTTATCGAAGGGACACATCCACCTGAGTCCGACGAAATGACCTTCATTCAGTACACGGGTATAGGCGCTTCGGGTAATATCATACTTATCCTGTATCTTACATCCCTTCTCACACGTTTCAGCCCACCTGCTGAGAGGTCCGTAGCAGCCAACCCATGTCAGTCCGCCGCCGCCGCTGAGCACCGGAAGCGCCTGCATCGGAAATCCGGCTCTCCCGCTGGGCATAGCCGTAGGAACGGCTATTTTAATATCTTTCAGATCCTCGGTTACTATTTTCTCGATTACGTGGATCTTAGCCTGCAGTTCTTCGTCCGTGTTGCCGGAGACCTCGACCGATACCGTTAATTCCGGCTCGCCTTCTTTCTTTTCCGGCGCCGGATAGATATTCGCCTTTTCACCCTGCATCGCTCTCATCGATACTTTACTCAGGGGGAATGACGTACTGATAACATCATCCGGTACTCGTGACCGTGACAGAGCACGTATCAGCCTGTAGGTATCGTCGAAGTTCCCGAGCTGAAAGTTCAGGCTCGCAGTGTGTTCCACGTTCGGCCAGAGACTGACCGCCATCTTCGTTACAATCCCGGTGGTGCCCTGCCAGCCGAGGAAAAGCCCCGTCAGTTCGGGCATCGGCACGACTGAATGCCATGAATCGCTTACTCCGCAAGAACCTACCCTGACAATCTCCCCGGTGCCGAGAACAACCTCAAGACCCTGCGCCCAGTTCGACGCGGCTCCGTACCTGAATGACAGGTTGTCCAGTCCCTGCAGGAGTGAATTCGTAATGACACCCGTGGTGGGAGGTGAAAAAGCATAGGTATACATCAGGTCCGGATGTTTTTCTTCCAGGTAGGCTTTCATATGACCGAAGGTAACACCCGGTTCCACCAGGGCATACATATCGACTTCGTTAATTTCCAGGATTTTGTCCATCCGTTTGAGGTCGAGGATGATCCCGCCTTCCAGCGGGATTGCTACGCCGCCCACATTTCCACCCGCAACAAACGGTGTAATCGGAACTTTTTCCTCGTTAGCCAGCTTGACTACCGCCTGGACTTCATCCGACGATTTCGCCAGAACGAGTATCTCGGGCCAGCTTGGTTCAGCCTGTGTCATATCGTACGAGTGAATATACAGGTCAGCCTGGTTGGTTGAAACATTTTCGCTGCCGACTATTTTTGACAGCTTTTCAACAACTCCGCTTCTAACCACTTCCTCCAGCATTTAGCACCTCCTTTTCCAGTGAATCTCAGCTTGAATTACACAACCATTGCCAAATATACACCTTCCAGAGAAAAAATGGAAGAATATTCACAATACAATTCAGGCATAATAAACCTTATTGTGGAGAAAACACCCTGCTTAAAGAGGCCGGTCAGTCGTATTCCGCGAAAGTCAGGAAATAAAAGTACCGTCGCTGATTTCTTTTATCTCATCGGCAACCTGTGCCATTACCAGGTCATGAGTGGCGACTACAATACCGACATTCTCCTGCGAGGAGATATCTTTCAGCAACTTATATATAGCCTGCCCGGTGGCAAGGTCCAGTTCACCGGTCGGCTCATCGGCCAGAATCAGCGATGGTTGATGTACCAGCGCTCTGGCAATAGCCAGCCTCTGAAGTTCACCGCCGGATAATTCGTACGGTCTGTGGCGAGAACGGGCACTCAGCCCGACCTGTTCGATGCATAACTCCGTCCGCCTGTGCCTTTCAGCCCTTTCCCATTTGGCTATCCGCAGAGGCAGTTCCACATTCTCAAAGGCTGACAACAAAGGCAGCAACCCGAAAGACTGGAATACAAAACCGATTCTATGGCGGCGTAATTCGGTCAATTCCCACTCGGCGAGTTTGGCGAGGTCCTGTCCTTCAAAAAACACCGAGCCCGATGTAGGAGTATCGAGACCTGCCAGAAGATTTAAGAGAGTTGTTTTCCCTGAACCGGAGCGTCCGGTAATAGCCAGTAACTTACCGGAGGTAACTTCCATATTGACATCATGGACCGCGTGAACTTCCTCCGAGCCGATGATGAATGTCCGTGCCAGATTTGAAGCAGTTACCAGCGTAGTCGTCATTTCTCGTTCTCCCTGTTATTGTCCTGCTCCGGCCAGACGGTGATATGGTCTTCTTCCATGAGGACCCGTACCCGACCTTTCAGTTTCAGTTTTTCCACGTATTCACGCGGAAGCTGAAGTCGTCCTGCACCATCCAGGACAATAAATTCGTCGAAACTGACTGCCTGCTCGGCTTGTTCCTTACCACGCTTCGTACCCCGGACAGACTCCAGACTCGTTCTGCCGTCCCGGATAGTAACCACTCTGTCCACTTTCCCGGTTATCGAATTATCGTGTGTGACGATGATAATCGTTACTCCATAGGCTTCGTTCAACGCATTAAAAATATCCAGTATTTTACCTGCCGACTGGCTGTCCAGTTCTCCGGTCGGCTCGTCCGCAAGCAGTAAGGGCGGATTGTGGGCCAGGGCTACGGCAATCGCCACGCGCTGCTGTTCACCGCCGGATAGCCTCTCCGGCCGGTGGTTCATCCGGGAAGCGAGCCCAACAGCGTCCAGCATCTCAGCTGCTCTCTTCTTCCTTTTTCCGGGCGACCAGCCGAGTAACGTCAGAGGTAATTCCACGTTCTGGAATGCGGTCAGGTAGGGAATCAGGTTTCGACCTGTCTGCTGCCAGACAAAACCTACGTCTTTTCTGCGATATTTTCCCAGTTCGCGTGCCGAGATATTGACGAGATCTCTACCCCCAACCACCACTTTACCGGCAGTGGGATTATCCAGCCCGCCCAGGATATTGAGAAGAGTTGTTTTTCCACTGCCGCTGGCTCCTACTATAGCCATCAGTTCTTTTTCCCGCACCAGGAGGTCCAGACCCCTCAAAGCAACTACTTCAAGATCGGCTATCTTGTAAATCTTAAATACGTCTTCGCAGGTTATATAGTAGCCGTTATTTTGCATGTCAGCCATTTTTCGCCCCTACAAATCTCCCATCCTTAATGTCTTATGGATAGCAACCCGGGAGAAGAACAGAATAACAAGTGATATTGTAATTATAAACGCCAGAGCCAGAACCGCATAGGCCATACCTATCGTTCCCCAGTTTACCGTAAGTATAAACGGAGGTAATACTCTGACACCTTGCTCCGTCAGTTGCAAGAAAGGCATCATAATATAACTCAGTCTCTCACCGATTATCGTACCGAGTCCCATGCCTACGAGAATTATAAACAACTGCTCGAAGCAGACGAGTCCTATAATCTGGCGTAAGGAAAATCCAAGCGTCCTCAGGATAGCAAAATCCAGCTGCCGCTGCTGGGCAGACAGATATGAATATACTATAAAACCAAGACTGCTGACCAGGATAACACCCAGGAAGGCTATCGTCAGCATACCACTCCAGCCGGCGCCTGCCAATGGGTCGGTCTGCAATTTTTCCAGCATGTCATCCTTGTAGTAGAATTCTCTGGCTCCGAGTGTTCCGCCCTCGAGCTTTTCCACGACTGCCGCTCTTGTTTCACTATCTTCGGATAATGTCAGCCAGACTTCATTTGGATAGGTTGCCGCACTTAGCTGACGATTTCTCATGTTTATTAGTCTGTCGATATTGACCAGGATAAATCCCCTGTCCCCCGGATCCAGACTCGGGAAGTATTCGATAGTATCTACCGGTGTAATATATAAATATTGTCCGGGTAATCTTATCTGGATGAAAGCATTTTCCTGTACCCGGGCATTTTCCAGGAAAGACCTGCTTACTACGGCAGCCAGAGGTCTGTCATCCAGGTTTGCGTAAATAGCCCGTTTGCTGGTACCCCTTGAGCTCCATCCGAATCTGCCGGAAAACTGGCCGTCGTGAACTTTCCCTTTATCCGTCCTGAAGGTCCCCATTGCAGACTGAGCGCCGGAGAGAGAACCTGACATATCGTCGGGCGATACCTCCCACTCGCTTACATCCTCAAAATCTTCGATTATTACCGGTGCCGGTAAAGCCTGCCCTTTCACCTGGAGGTCATCGAAATAAAGAGCCTGGAGTCCGCCGCCAAAACCGCCGCCGCCTTCCGTCCTTATGTATATGCATGCCAGACTCATGGGTGAAGGCAGTAACTCGCTGGATGAAAAGATGGCCAGCCGGTTCTCCAGGTACTGCCAGCTTCCCGGTTCCGGCATGCCGAGACTTATATCCATATACCGCCCTCTGCCGTCTTTAACTCTTGCGTATATTTCGACAGGCAGATTATCTTCCTCAGAGTAAAACCATCCCCCGATATACTCGCTTCCATCGGGAATCGCTAATCCTTCATCGATTGGTTTATCCTGTTCCAGAAGGTCCATAATCTCATCGAGGGTAATATCGGCGAAATCTTCACGGAACCATGGAATATCCCTCATCTGGTCCGGGTCCATAGCCAGAATAGTGAACTCAGTCTCGGTAAACATTGTTCCGACTCTGCCGTCATTCCTGTATATTACAGCCATATTTTCCACACCGTCGAGAGAAGAATATCGTTCCTCGAGTGTCGCTTTTGAGGAATGAAGATTATTGAGATCCGTTAATCTGACATCACCTCCGGTGGTATAATTCGTGCGTTCGACATAACTCTTATCCAGTGTTCCCAGGAACGTAGCTGAAAACATTCCCACGCTTGCCGCCATTACAAGCAGCAGTATCAGCCTGCTGTAGTGAACCGGATTCCGTGCCATATACCACAAACCCAGTACAAGCGGAGCGTTACCGACATACTTACTCAATCTGGTTGCCAGCCTGATCAGCAGTGGGAATATACGGAGAAATACTATCGCCACGGCAACCAGCATCAGCATAGGAGTAATCAGTAGTAGCGGGTCCATACCCAGTCCGCCGAACACGTCCATCGTAAGAAGAGAACCGCGGGAGTGCAGCTCCCAGTAAAGTACTCCACCCAGTATCAGCAATACGATATCGAGATAATAACGCTGCCAGAACGGTTTTGAAGGTGGACGGGCTGCCGCCTGCCTCTGGTGGACCACGCCCCGGCGCGCCGCCTGGATTGCCGGTATCAGGAGAGCAAGCAGACATAGTGCTGCCGCAGTGATAGCCAGTATCAACACCGTGTTTGAATATCTGATAGGCAGGAGTCCACCGCCCGTGAGTGCGAGGAAAGACCCTGTCCTGCCCAACAGGCTGAAAGCGAAAGCGCCGAGGAAAGGACCTATAGCAGCACCGACTGCACTAATAACCAGTCCCTCCATAAAGTATATACCGATAACATGCCAGGTACCGGCACCCCGACTCCTGAACAGCGCAATCTCCCCTGCCTGCCGGTCTATAAGCATATTCGATACCGTAATGAGGTAATACAGGATAATCGCTGCAATCTGGAACACTATCAGGAAAAGAGGAATCTGGGTAAACATCAGTTTACCCTGGTATTCCGTGATTATGCTGTCCAGTACGGTGAATAGGCCGGAACGCGGCAAGTTGGTCAGGAGCTGCTTTTCCATCCGGCGGATGGCATTTTTTATAGTGTCTGCGTTTTCGGCGTGGATTTTATCTATATCGACGAAATACAGCCAGTTGAAGGTAGCCCTGCCATCCTTAAAAAGGTACGGGTAAACGTTAAACAGGGTTTCTTCCGGTATAAATATAGGAGCCACGGGAGGTTCTTCGGCTCCCTGCTCTATCGTAAAAGTATCGGTATTAAGGAACCAGAACTCTTCCCTCGGGTCTATCGGATCGATAATAGCGACCAGTTTAATAAGTAACTGGTTCTTGTTCTCACCGTATCCTCCTTCGAACATCAGAAAATCACCGACACCGACCTGGAATTTCTCCGCCGTCTCACTGCCTATCATTCCCTCGATGTAGAAATCCGGGTCTTCGAGTTCCTCCATAGTCAGACCCGCCGGTGTCGGTTCGTAATACCGCCCTTCGATAATATTTATGTGGTCAATAAGATTCGAAAAGACATTGAAATGGCCTTTCGGCTGGTATGCTCCACCGGGCGTTGGACGGTCGGTATAATACGCATAAAAGGTTTGTGATTTTACCCAGGTTTCCTGCTGGCGGATGATGGGCCTGATATTCCTCGATACTTGTTGTTCGATGAGTGAGGTAGCGTCAAGATATTCTTCCTGGTTAACGTAGTAATTCGGCGCATAGACCTGGAGGTCCAGAAGCTCGACAACCTTGTTTTCGAGAGTATGTTTGAGACCAAGGTCGTTAATCGCATTCGAATACAGCGGTGCGCTGGAAAGAAGTGCAACAGCTACAATCACACCGACAAGCACCGTTGAAAGCAGACGCCAGTTGGCGAGGCTTCTTTTTATGACAATCTGCCATGCAGAGAGCAGGAGAGACATTTCACGGCAACTATAGCAGATAAATTTCAAAAAAACAATAACTTCATTAAAAATTAATATTTACATGAATGATGCCAAGGATTATGCCTGAAATCTGACTGATCGGAGTAACGAATTTTCAAATAACCGACTCTGCGTGATAGAATGAAACTGAGACTATGAATGATATGACCGTACAAATCAAACTCCCTTACGGAGATTCATTCAAGACTGTCAGCATCCCGGAGAAAAACATTGCCGGCATTCTTGAAACAAGCCAGCGCCAGGGGCTTGATGACGAACAGGAAGTTATTCTTGCCGCCCTCAGGAACCCGACCGGCAGTGCACCTCTGGCTGAACGTGTGACTGAGAATGATAGTATAGTAATCATTGTCACCGATAATACCCGTCCCTGCCCCGAGGACAGGATACTCCCGCCCATACTGGCCGAACTTGAAAAGAAAATACCTCCTGAAAATATTACCATCATCTTCGCCCTCGGTCTCCATCCGCCGCTGGACAATGCGGCAATGGAAAAGAAGCTCGGTAAGTATATCATCGATAACTACCGGGTCATCAATCACAACGTCGATGACTGCGTGAATCTCGGTACCACTACACGGGGTACTCCCATCGATATCAATCGCAAAGTGGTCGAAGCCGATTTCCGTATCAGCACCGGTTTCATCGAGCCGCATTTTTTTGCCGGTTTTTCCGGTGGCAGGAAGAGTATCGCCCCCGGCGTATTTTCCGTTCGGGCAGCCTATAAAAACCACAGCCGCAGTATGCTGGAGCATCCCCTGGCAAAGACAGGTATACTCAAAGGAAATCCCGTTCATGAGGATATGGTAGAGCTGGCAAAAGCCGCCAGACTCGACTTCATCGTAAACGTCCTTCTTAATAAAAAGGGAGATATGACCCACGTCGTAGCCGGCGACTTCGTTCAGGCACATGAAAAGGGCTGTGAGATCGAGAGAGAAATCGCCGGTGCCGCACTGGAACGACAGGCGGATATTACCATCACCACCAACAGCGGCGCCCCCCTGGACCTCGACCTCTACCAGTCGGTCAAGGGGATGGAAACGGCTGCCCATTTCACCAGAGACGGCGGGATAATCATTATTTGTTCTGCCTGCTATGATGGTGCCGGACCGGATGAATTCGTAGAGCTTCACCGGTCGGCAAAATCCCCGGAAGAAGTCCTTGGCAGAATTAGTGACGAACACCCCGCCGGCGTACAGTGGCAGAACCAGATTCTGGCGAATATCCAGTGCAAGAATGATATCTATGTTGTCTCGGAAATGGATGAACGCATTATCCGCGATATGTTGATGACCCCGTTCGTCACCCTGGAACAGGCCCTCGAAGACGCTTTCAACAGACTTGGATCTGATGCTTCTGTAGCTGTCATCCCTGAAGGGCCGCTGGTAATTCCACTAACACGATAAGAACAAATCCCCTGTTTGAGTATTTTCCCTCACCGGTATAAGATATACCCGTTAATGAAAGCTGCTTGAGATAAGGAGGGAAAGATGGATGTAACAGTTATCGGTGGAAGTGGACTCTTCGGACGCAAGACAATCGCCCACCTGCTTGAAGACCCTGATATTACCGGGGTAACGTCGGTCGACCTGGCACCGCCGCAGGAATGGTTTATGAAGACCATCGAGAAACACAGCGACAGGTTCAACTTCGTCCGCGGTGACGTCTCTGACCTGGAGGATATCCTGAACGCTCTGGCACTACATCCCGCCGACGGTCTTGTAAACTGGGCATTCGTGATGGGTATGGCGGTCAATACCGACCCGCGTCTCAGTACGAAGGTAAACGCCCTGGGTATGTGTAACGCTTTCGAAGCCGCCCGACTGATGGGCGTTAAAAGAGTGGTCTATGCCAGTTCCGAGACCGTTTACGGTCCGCAGGACTTCTACGGCGACCGGGACATAGTGGAAGACGATATCCTGGTACCCAGCCATTCCTATGCAGTATGTAAAAGGTTCGCCGAGATACTTGCCGACCAGTACGGTCAGCAGTACGGAATGAGTTTTACAGGCGTCCGCCCTTGCATCGGTTACGGGCACGGCGGAAGGTCACCGGCACAGTACTGGTCCGACATGCCTTCGGCTGCCGCAGTGGGAAAACCGTATAAATTCGAATATAAGATGACAGGGCTTACTTCTCTGGTAGCTGCCGATGATCTCGGCGAGTTCACCCGAATTCTCATCAAAGCGCCATCTTCGCCGCACCCGGTATACAATGTCGGGGGACCGCCCACCGGCGTACAGGACGTGGTAGACATGGTAAAGAAATATATACCGGAAGCTCAGATTGAAATGGGTACAAAAGAACCGCCGATGATGGGAAGGGGTGGAGGCGGCCTGCCGTGGAAAGTGAGTATGGCAAGAGCTATCGAGGACTTCGGCTTTTCCTGTATGCCGCTCGAAAAAGCCATAAAGATACACATCAACGACGCCCGGCTCGAAGCCGGAATGGAACCGATGAAATAACAAATACTAAATTCTAATATCTAAACTCTAAACAAATTCACAGCACTGGCAAATAATCTCGTGTTTTGAGATTAGTAATTCGATATTGCTTAGGGTTTAGTATTTAGATATTAGTGCTTCTTCGCTATCGCTTCCTTTACCGAAACAGCCAGGTCTTCAGGCGTTAGAGCAAAGTGACCGGCCAGTTTGCCCCTGACATCGGAATCTCTTCCCGACTGGCTGAACTCATCCTCGACACCGAACCGTATCACCGGACACGGAGCATACTCGGAGATTACCCCTGCGACAGCTTCACCCAGTCCGCCGATGATGGTATTGTTCTCGGCGGTAACGATGGCACCGGTATTTTCGGAAGCCTTAATAATCGCTTCTTCATCTATCGGTTTGATGGTGGATATATCCAGGATTCCCACATTATATCCTTCTTTTTCCAGGATATCCTCAGCCATGACGGCGGTACCAACCATCAGACCGCTGGCAATAATAGTCGCGTCCTTACCGTCCTTGATTGAATATGCTTTCCCAAGTTGAAAAGGTAAGTCCTCGGTATATATGGACGGAGGGACTGGACCGGCTTCCTGCCGGATATAGGCAGGACCGATATACTTTGTCATGGCGATAAACGCCTTCCTTGCCTGTATTGCGTCGGACACGTTTAGAATCAACAGGTTAGGCAAACAGCGAAGATAACTCAGGGTTTCCATCGAATTGTGTGAAACCCCGGTGTCGCCCCAGGCTCCTCCCCTGCCCAACAGCTTCACATTAAAGCGGTCGACCAGGATACTCTGGCGGATCTGGTTATAAGCCCTGCCTACCAACGCAAAATCAAAGCTATGAACGAACGGAATAAATCCCTCCGAGGCAAGAGCGCCAGCCATAACTGCGGCGCTGGCTTCTGCGACACCGCACTCGATAATCCGGTGAGGAGCGTTTTCCTGGAACCACTTCAAGCCGGTAAAGCCCATATCCTCGAGGACCAGAATGATATTTTCGTGTTTCTGGGCCATTTCTATCATTGCAGGTTCAAAGCCCTCGTTCGGTGCCCTGGGTTCGCCTATCTCTACGTATTCATTATACTTTCCCATAAAGCTCCCTCCCTTGAGCGACACCGACTTCAACACCAACACCACGGGCCAGATGAACGTGTGTCTCTTCCCAGGCCGGTATCCCGTGACCTTTTACGGTATGAGCGATAATGCACTTGGGTTTCCCGTCACCGTAAAGATTATTGGCAAGCGCCAGCGTGTCCAATATTTCTCTCATATTATGGCCGTCTATTTCTTTTACCCACCAGCCAAATGATTTCCACTTGTCAGCGAAAGGTGACAGGGGCATAATTTCCTCGGAAGGGCCGTCCAGGCTGAACTTGTTATAGTCTACGATAGCAATCAGGTTGTCCAGCTTAAACTTGTTGGCAAACATCGCCGCTTCCCAAACCTGGCCTTCGTTACATTCACCGTCGCCGAGAATACAGAATGTCCGGTATAGCGGATTATGCTTTGTTTTCAATCTCGGAAGGAACTGCGGGATACTGAATTCCGGGGGATTATATTCAACCTTCAGCTTCTCTGCCATAGCCAGACCGGCAGCGAAAGACAGTCCCTGGCCTAACGAACCGCCTGAGTAGTCCATTCCGGGAGTCGCCCAGCGGTCGGCGTGACCCTGGAAAGTTTCGCCGTATTCGTTATAGCCTTTCAGTGCTTCCCGCGGCACGTACCCGATTTCAACCAGCGTCGAATATATAGCTTCGCAGCAATGAGCTTTTGAAAGGACCATTCTGTCTCTTTCCGGCCAGTCGTAATCGGTGGGATGAAGCTTCAGATGATGAAAATACAGGGCTATAATTATATCCAGCATAGACATCGAGCCGCCGGTGTGACCGGACAGACTGTTGTCCAGGAGTTCGAACATATTATGCATTACGGTATTGTATTTTTCACGCAATTCTTTGATTAACTGCTCGCTTGCTGCCATGTTTTCCGTCCTTTCTTCGTGATATTAACCGAATCCACCGATATCTCCTTGCCGCATTGCGGACAGGTATTATTATAAAAACCCAGAACGGTTTCTTCGGACGGGATAGCTCTCATGTAGAGCCGCCTGTCTATCTCTTCTCCGAAGTACAGCAGCATATCGCAGTTGCTGCATCTGATAGTTTCAGTCATAAATAACCTCCTTTTTCCCGGCTACATTCTCAACATTACCTTTATGGCTTTGCCGGCTTTATGGTCGGCAAATGCCTGTACCACATCTCCTATCGGATAAACCGTGATTAACGGCTGCAGGTCCAGCCTCGGCAGCATGTTGGCTGCTCTGATGAATGAATACGGCGAGACCAGGACCGACTTAATCGTAAGTTCTTTCTGGTACATATAAAAAGGCGGTACGCCTATCTCGATGTCGGAAGGGTAAACAGCGCACCAGAGAATCGTGCCGCAGCTCTCAGCAAGATAAACGAGTTCCTTGGCAACACCGGGGATGCCACTGGCTTCCAGGCAAAGGTTAAATCCTCTGCCGTCGGTAAGTTCCATCGCCGCCTCTTTCAGGTCCTCATTCAGAGGGTCTACCACGACGTCAGCGCCCATCTGTTTTGCCAGTTTTCTCTTGGCTTCGACAGGCTCGGAAAGCAGGACTCTCGAAGCGCCTGATTTTATAGCGAACTGAAGCAGCAGTTGACCGATAGCACCACCGCCGGTAATCATCACGCTATCGCCTATCTTCATATCAGCGATATCCATCATATGAACGGCGACGGCTACCGGTTCGACGAACGCTCCTATATCGAGGGGAGTGTCCTCCGGAAGCGGAAACACGCAATTCTCTTTATACACGGCATATTCAGCCATTGCGCCGGTACTGGGTGAAAATCTCTCGCAGAAATGCTCCATCATATTGTTGCAGTAGTAACAGGCCCCGCAGGAGCTCCTGAAATTCATGGCAACTTTCTGCCCCACTTTAAAATCACCTTTGATTTCAGAACCTATTGCGGCTATGGTACCGGCAGCCTCGTGTCCTATGATATTCGGCCCCGGTTCCCACTCGGGGGGAATAAATCTGCCTTCGACAATTTCGGGATCGGTACCGCAGATACCGGCATACGCAATCTTTACCTTTATCTGGTCGGGAGCCATTTCCGGTTCGGGTACGTCCTGTACTTCCAGCTTATACGGTTCAACCAATACTGCAGCTTTCACGGCACTCACACCTCCTTATAATTCTCAACAATGACAGTCCGCCCTTGTTTAAAACAAATTGTAAAAACAATGCATTTGAAAGGGTCGCGAATCAGGATAAATTATGGACGAGAGGAATCGGTTTGTCAATAAAACTGAAGGCAGTTTTCCGATATTGAAGCAGCCTGTTTTTACATCTGTTATTGACTAATACGTATTTCTACTCTACAGTGGAAATGGGTTAAGTAAACCGGGTGACCGCCCGCCTTCGGCGGGAGGAAAGTCCGAGCTCTACCGGACAGGATGCTGGGTAACACCCAGGAGGGGCAACCCTACGGACAGTGCCACAGAAACATACCGTCCGCCGAAGCCTTGGCGTAGGCGGATAAGGGTGAAATGGTGAGGTAAGAGCTCACCAGCGGTCGGGTGACCGGCCGGCTGGGCAAACCCCATCTGGAGCAAGACCGAATAGAGGGATATACGGGATGTCCGGCTCGGTCCCCGGGTTGGTCGCTTGACTCCGGGGGTAACTCCGGGGCTAGATAGATGGTCACCGTTCGCCTTCGGCGAATACAGAACTCGGCTTACAGGTTTACTTAACCCAGGCGCGGCGTTGGCTAAAGGCCAAGCCGCGCCCCTTTACTCTCACCTGACCCAAAAAACAAAAAAAGGAAATTTCTCATCTTCTACCCTCCTTGCAGAGCCTAGTTTACAGAATTGTCTACCTTTTGCTGAAGACCAGCCTTACATGAACCCGAATGGTATGACCTTATCTTTTACATCACACTTAAACCCAAGCGGATGTATCACTCTTCTCAAATATGGAATTGAGATAGACAGGAGGTGTTGCCACAGGTATGAATGATAGGGATAGTTTGCTATCGCTAGGAATGCTATAATCTTCGTATCCGAATGTATCTTTAAACTTATATATGGTGCTTAACATCCGATAAGGAGGGTTCGATATGGATAGCGGAATTGAAAAAGTATTGTGTTGTGTCAGAGTAAGTAATGCCGATTTGATAGTTACTTCTGGAAGAATTATTCACCAGTCTCTCAATAATACCATTAGATTCATTCATTCTTTTTTCCAGATCGTCTTCTTTTTCGTTCCTTCAGAAGGGATATTTGGAATGGAGACTTCAGCTTGGTCAAACAATGGGAAAAAGCTGTTGGGAGGAGAGAGTTTTTTTGGGCCTTCGGCAGATTCACAAAAGATTATTAATCAGAGTAGAATCATCCACTCACTCCCTTTTAATACACTCAAAGAGATTAATATTCAACCAGCAGGTGGTGATAGCATAATTGAATTAGTTACTGAAGATGAGGAGATTGTATTTAGGCTAGGCGACAGTCAAGCTGGAATTCTGTGTCGTTTTCTTCCAGACAGTATCAAAACGAAATTCGGTAACAAAGAACATAAGAAGCGAATATCTGATCTAGGGAAAAAATACATCTTTAGAAGATAAAGCCTCAAAACCATACCCACGTGAATCTGGGACTAATGCAAATGATTCGGCATCAATATTGCCAACTACTCCATAGGTATGTGATGATTCTTTAAGTTTATGCGGTATAGGTATTAAACCGGTGACTATTTTACTGAGAAACGTAGACTAATTATGCCTGCAGAATGGAACATAAATCGAGCTCGAATTATCTTAAAAACAAGTGATTTTCACACTCAGACTACGAATTTAAGACAGACCGGAGAAATTCCACCATTTGAGTTTGCATTCCCATAAAGAAACCGCTAAATTATATATCCTGACTACGAATCATAACGTGCAGACTTATATGGAGGGGATAAAAATGGAGACCTATGGTGATTACGATGTAGTAGTAATTGGTGGGGGAGTATCCGGATGTGCTGCTGCCATAGCATCAGCCCGGGTTGGGGCAAAAACGGTTCTTATCGAACGTCTTGGCATTCTGGGGGGAATGATGAATGTCTCAGGCCCACCAGGATGGGCTTTCTCCCATTTATGGAATGATCGCGGCGAGCAGATTATCGCCGGTCTTGTAGAGGAGACTCATCACCGGCTGGAGAAAGAAGGGCATGCCTTGCCATACCCCAGCCCCGAGAACCGAAACTTCAATAATGCATACACTTTTGTTGATCCGGACTGGTGGGGGCTCCTCATCTTCGAAATGATGAGAGAGAACAACGTCGAACTGCTTATGCACTCGCTGGCTGTAGAGATTATCACGGAAGGCGACGAGGCTCAAGGCGTTGTAGTTGAGAATACTTCCGGAAGAATGGCCATTATGGGTAAGGTGATTATCGAGACTTCCGGTGAAGGTGATCTGGCGGCGAGGGCCGGTGTTCCGCATTCCAAGGTCGACAGGACGAAAGAAGAGATAGATCCTCCCTCGATAACCTTCCATATGGACGGAGTAGACTGGGATAAGGTAACCGCATACTATAAGGCAAATCCTGACCAATATCTCGGCGATATTCCGGGCGGACGGTTAACTCCGGAACAGGAAGCGGCAAGGGAGAAAAGACTGGAAGACCTTAACAATTGCGAATCCATCACTGACCTGGTTAAGGCCGGAACACTGGGAACCGTTAATTTCCCTGCCCTTACCAGAAAAGCCCTGGACGCCGGTGACCTTCATCCTTACGGAGATCTGGGCTTCTTCTTTACTCCCCGGGATGGCGGGCATATACAGCCGATATTCCAGCACTCCGCTCAGGTACCTGACTGTGACGCAACCGATGTCAGGGAGTTAAGCACCGGTGAAGCTGAAGCGAGAAGACAGGTTGTCATTGCTCTGAATGCAGCTAAAAAATACCTCCCGGGCTTTGAAAACGCTTATTTCACCAGACTCACCATAGGCATGAGGACAAGAGAGGGTAGACACATGGTCGGAGATTACCAGTTAACAAGTGAAGACGTAGAAGAGTCAAGGAAATTCCCCGATGTTATAGCCAAATGCGCCATGCCGACGATGACCGGAGGGCCATTCCATTCGACAGCATACCCGGGTTCGGCTATGAATATCAATCCAAACCGGAAATATCACAGACCGAAAGATGGCGGCTCGTACGACATCCCCTATCGAAGCCTTGTTCCCAAGAATGTTGAGAATTTACTGATGGCAGGAAAACTGTTCTCGGTAAACGAAGATTTTAAGAGAGATTTATTGCCGGACAATATAGCGACCGGCCAGGCTGCCGGTGTTGCCGCCGCGCTGTGTGCCAGAAATAATATATCTCCGCGGCAGATGGAAGATAACGTAAAAGAACTTCAGGATATTCTGCTGGAGCAAGGTGCCATACTAACCGGAACGCATTAGGAGAGGAGAAAGTAAATGAACACCGTCGATAGTCTAGTATCCGGTGCGATCGATATGCATGTCCATTTTGGGCCTGAATCTTTGATGGAACGACGTCAGAATGCCCTGGAATTAGCAGTTTCTGCTAGCGAGATGGGAATGAAAGCCCTCGTTTTGAAGAATCGGGAATATAACACTGTACCGATAGCGTCGTTGGTCAGTGAAATAGTACCGGAAGTGCAAGTATTTGGCAGCCTGACATTGGAAAACGAAATTGGCGGTCTAAATCCTTCCGCGGCCATCGCTGCCGCTCGGATGGGGGCTAAAATCATATGGATGCCTACTTTTTCCTCATCAAACTCCAAATCGGTTGTTGAGAAAGTCCTAGGGTTCAAGTTACCTGGGACCGAACAGGTGATCCTCGATTCTAATGGTGTATTGAAATCTGAAGCTAAAGAAATTCTTCATATAGCTAAGGACTTTGATATCGTCCTGGCTACCGGACATATTTCACCCAAAGAAACCTTCGCTCTGGCTGAAGAATCCCAGAAAATTGGATTCACCAAATTACTGGTTACCCACGCTCTGCAAGGAGCACTTACCAGTGTTCTATGCAGCAATGACGAACTCAAGCAATTGGCCGGGGAAGGAGTTTATATTGAGCATTCATTCTGGGACGTACTACCAACCATGAACTCCTATGACCCGACACAAATTGTCGAACTGGTTAAAGCTGTTGGTGCCGAACACTGTATAATGAGCACCGACCTGGGTCAGAGTTATAATCCTCCGGCTCCGGAAGGTATGAGAATGTTCATAGCAACTCTGCTGAGGAAGGGCTTGGATACAGGTGAAATTGAGACGATGGTAAAAACTAATCCGGCCAGGCTTCTGGGTCTTACTTGAGCCAGTTTGCAGGGACTAAATTGGCTCATTGTGTGAGATCGCCTAATTAAAATATATGATATACCGCAGACTAATAATAGGGTTGACTACTCACGTTATCGATTGCCACCAAGCCTTTCTTTATTGCGTATTTTATCAGATCCGCCTTATTGTGAATGTCGAGTTTTTCCATAATACTCGTTCTATAACCAATAACAGTCTTCAGGCTGAGGAATAACTGGTCGGCTATCCGCCTGCTTGTATGACCATCAGCTATCAGTTTCAATACTTCCCTTTCTCTCGAAGTCAGAAGGTCGAACGGTTCTTCTTCGACCTGTTCAAGGTAATCCTGAATAAGCGCTGTAGTTACAGAAGGGTAGAGATATGAATTGCCTTTGCCAACGGAACGGACCGCGGATATCAGGTCAATTCCCATGGCTTTTTTAGGAATGTATCCCGAAATTCCAGCCTTAATGGCTGAAATAAGATATTCACGGTTTTCATGTTGGGTCAAGATCAACACTCTAACTTGGGGATTCTTTTTGCGGATACGCCTGGTTGCTTCCAGCCCGTCCATACCCGCCATGCCGATATCCATGATCACAAGGTCCGGTGATGATTCAATCGTTTTTTCATAGGCTTCCTTACCATCAGCAGCCTCATCGATTATTTCGATATCGTCACAGCTGCTGAACAACGAACGTATGCCATCTCGCATTATTGCATGATCATCGGCGACCAATACCCTGATCTTACTATTCATTTTCCGCCTCCTAACAGGAAATCAGAATGGAGCGAGATGCTGGTCCGATTTATCACCTAATTCCTGCGTTTTAACCTACCTGAGCATTCTTTTTACTTTGTTCTGATGATTCATCAATATTGCCAGTTATATACAGATCAAATACCGCCAGTGGCGGGTAGTTAAGAAGGAATTTATAGCTTGAATCCTGTTTATAATCCTTTAGTACCCTTATAAGCATTACCCACTTTTTCCGGAAAGAAAAAAAATAAATGATACTATATGGTTATTGAAATTAAATGGGGGTAGATGATAAATAATCCCGGCTTTAAGTTCGGTTGCCAGGCAGTACTTGGCGACGATAAACAAATGCAGAAATCAACTTATTCAGCACTCCATTCCTTTGCCAAATAGATGCTTAAGTATGGAGATGGAATCATTAAAAAAACCTTACGCGGATGCTGTGTAAATATTTCAGTCCACCTCTCTTTATATGGAAAACAAATAACCCTGCCGGCGCATCATTTCTCCATATAGCTCCAATAAAGCACCGCCGGATATATACTATTCTTTATAATTTTTTCTTTAAGGGCTAGCTCTTATGGCATGTCAGGCAACTGTCATTTTGCCTTCCCGCATGGTCGGAGGGAAACGGCTTTGTTTTACCCTCATCATGGCACATCAGACAGTTTTCCCTTCCTTGTGTGGAATGAAGCATAGTTGCAGCTTGACCTGACGAAGGTTCTTCAGGCATCGCTTCCTCCGTCTGGCCTGGTGAAGATTTTTCGGTCGTCGATACCCCCGTTGTTCCTGAAGAACCTCCACAGGAAATAATAGCAGCACCCGATGCAAGCACAAGGGCAACTATGAAAATGGTAATTATTTTTTTCTTCACGAATTTACCCCTATTATATTTAAATGTTTTATAACCTGAGGAATATTGCCTAACTTTTTATCGTTCTTTTTTTGGTAATTGTCCTGGCGGTATTAACCGGCTCTTCTTCATCTTCGCTCGCCCCTTTTCGGAAAGCATGTATCCCTTTACCGATTGCACCACCTACTTGAGGAAGTTTTCCTACGCCGAATAAAAGAAGGATAATTACCAGGATTAACGCAATCTCCCATGGACCCATTCTGAACATAACATACTCCTATCTAAGCCTACCCGCGATACCACCATATTTGGATACGGAGTTTAGAGTAACGTCTTTCGACCTAACCCCGCCGGTATCGCCTCAAATTAATCACGCAGTCTATTTAACCTGCCAGCAGAGGCCGACCTTAATTATGGATTTTCGAACTCGCCGACTTCCTTCCATTCGACTAATGATTGCGCGTACTGCTTATTGAGATACAGAGAAGAATAAAGGTACCGCGCTCCTGTCGAAGCTTCAATCAGTCTTATGTCCTTGAATTCTTCCTGCTCCAGGAGATCTTCGAGGTATGTGTCGAATTCACTTATGCTGATGTTATAAACAGGATTTGAGAATTCATCGATATTAGTCGGCCGCGGGTAAATTCTCGATTCATCTCTTACCGTCGATGCGATGATCGAACGCGGATCATCTTCTTCCGCCCGGATCAGAGTCGTTGCATACCCGTTGGAGATGTATTCGTCGGAGTAGAGATACAGCACACCTGACAGGACTGCAACAACTTTTATGTCGGAATACCGTTCGTCATTTTCCAGATCGGTGATGGCTGTTTTCACCAGTTCCATATCGTCCGTATTTTCGGCTTCGGGAAGCGCACTGATACAGGTTACCTTTGCCAGATCTTTCGAACACTCCCTGACCTGTTCGGCAATCTTCTTTTTCAATTCTTCCGATTGCACCAGACCTTCAGCCTGACTTTCGGTTATGTACGTCTGAGAGTACCAGTATACGGTATCATCGGAACCTGTAATCGATTTCACGTCAGGATACATGTTGTTATCCAGGATACCGGATACGACATTGCTGCTTTCAGCGTCTTCGATCTCAGACATCACCAGATTCAAGGAAGCATTCAGTGTCAACCTGGATGCATTCCTTGAATCTTCCCGTATCCGTTCTATAACGGGTAAATAATCTATTTCTTGCTTATTTTGTTTTCCCTGTCTTCGAAACATTCACTACTCTTGCTGGAGGAGGAGAGGGCTATGGGAGCAGCCCTCTTCCAGCCATATCATCCGCCACATAACCGAGAGAGAGTCTTTCCAGCTCAGCCCGTGTCGGTAAACCGGTTGTTTTGTCCCAGCCAAGCTGCTCGTAGAATATATCCTTGGCCTTCTCCATATCGTCCTTGTCCAGCTTGTCATGGCCCTTTGTGAAAGGTACCGCGTCTTCCGGTTCTTCGAACGCCCATCTTGGCATGAGATCATGTTTATTGCGCTGGTCTTTCTCGTTCATATACCTGGCAGTCAGAGCACGGAAAATATTGAGGTTTCTGCGTCCGTAGTCCTCATATTCCTCCAGGCTGACATTCATACCGGTAACGGCGTTAAAAAGATTGATTTCAAGATCGGGGTCTCCTCTGTAGTTCCGGCTCTTAAGCGGTGAAGCCCATACCCCGGCCATTCCGTTATAGTCGCACATGGTGAGTGAATTGTGTATTTCGTTGTGAGCCAGAGCCAGAACTGCCACCCTTACCTTACCGGGAGTTATCGGTTTATAGTCATGCCGCGGGTCCATGCTGTCAGGCATGCCGGTAATTTCATTCATGATTTCAATCTTAAGTTCTTCCGGTAGTCCGGCTCCTACGAAACTATTATGGGTATGGTTCTGGGCATCACGGTTGAAGATAAGATTTACCAATGCACCCGTCTGCCCCATAGCCTCGGTAGAATGATGATACGGGTGGCCGAACTTCCATTCCTTGTGAATCAGGTAGTACTCAGGCGGGAAGTTCCACCTCTGATGAAGCCGGTAAGCGCCTTCACCGAGAGCTTCACCAAGTTCGCCTTCTTTGTAAGCTATCCGGCGGAAATAGTCGAGTTGAAACGCCGGGTCTCCGGCATCGAGCTTGTCCCACGGTATACTGTTATATTCTTTCTCGCTCAGTTGCTCCTTAATTATGCCGTTTTCATAGGCGAACACAAAGTCAGTCCCCGCTTCACCGTAGTTGTTCCAGACACCGTAATCGTCGGCCAGTACACCTCCCAGGGCTTTGAGTTCGGCTCTCTGCCACGGATCTGAGGGCTGCTTGGGGTACTGCTGGCCCCCCTGCCATCCGGAACAGGTATTGGAGTGATATCGTCCAACGCCATATTTTTCAAGCGAAGGGAGGTCAATCATGATATGACAGCGTACCGGACAGGAATGGCAACCACCCATACGAACGGTGATCAGTTCTCCCACCAGCTTACCGGTTGCCGGGTCTTTATAGTTGAAGTCGAGCACGCCCTTATGTGTACGAAGTCCCAGCTTATTCAGGTCGTCAGGAGGGCAATCTCCAAGAACTACAGGCGGATTTGCTGCTCCCCAGGTTAGTCCTTCGGTAGCTGTCCATCGTGTCCCGCCGCTATATTCCGCCCAGGGTTCAGGGTTCCTGGGCACAACGCCACCAGAGTTGGCCCCCATAAGTGTCAGCCAGTTCTGGACTGCTGCCTTCCAGGTAGCTTTATCAGCAGATATCTTAAGTGAACCCGAACCTTTAACAGCAATTGCTTTAAGGTTCTTGGAACCCATAACACCGCCCAGTCCACCTGCCCCGTGAGACCGGTCGACCATTATAGCCGACTGCCTGACCATGTTTTCTCCGGCCTGGCCGATTGCAGCTACATGAGCATCGGAACCGACCTGAGAGCAGATTTCAGCTGTGGTCTGGAAAGTCCCCTGTCCCCACAGCCACTTCGCATCCCGAATTTCAACCTTATCATCATTAATATAAATCCATACCGGTGAATTAGCCTTACCCTGGACAATGACTGAATCCCAGCCGGCGAATTTGAGTTCGCTTGCCCAGTGGCCTCCGGCGTGTCCTGTAGCCGGCAGTTCCATGGGAGCCATCGGCCAGAGAGATGTTATTGAAAGCCTGCCCGCGGTTGGTGTACCTGTGCCGGTCAACGGGCCCACACCGAATATTATCCGGTTCTCCGGATCCCACGCTTTGGTACCGGGAGGAACTTCATCCCAAAGGACTTTATAAGCAAGTCCGGTACCTCCCAGAAAATCTCCGTACTTTGCAATCGTATCTTCCGAGCTTATTTTACCTGTCGTCAGGTCAACTCTCAGAGTTTTGCCAGTCCATCCTCCGTACTCGGCCATATTTTCCTCCTCTTAATTAATACTATATGTATTTTTGAATATTAGTCGTGACAATCTACGCAAGCTTCAGCAACGTCCTGGGGTGTCTGGATATATGCCGGGACGATAAATCTCGCCGGAATATCCCTGGTCCTATCCTCCCACGGGACATACTGTAAAGCTCCGGACGGACATGCCTTCACACACTCCGGATCACCTCCGCACAGATGGCATTTGGTAGCCTTCTGAATTTCCTCATCGAAAGTCGTCATTCCCCAGGGACAAGCCCTTTGACAAGTCCGGCATCCGTGACACTTTTCCTGATTAACCACCCTTGCATTTGCCGGCGGAACGACCTCAATTGCCCCGTAAGGGCAGGCAAGTTGACAAGGTACAGGGTGAGGGCACTGTCTGCAAGTATCTTGAACGATACGGTGATTACCGAATCTACCTTCTCCTCTCCAGTAACCCAGTTGTACACCACGCGGACCGAAACCCCAGTTTCTCCGTACGTTTACACGAGCGAGAGAAGGCTGAGATTTACCTTCGTTGTACTCGGTACATGCCAGCTCACACCTGCGGCAGCCAACACATCTGGTGGTATTACCTATTACCATCCCAGTAGCATTTGCGACATAAATCTCTCGATCCCCTGCGCTGGAAGATGCCGTCTTGGGATTTGCACAGCCGATAGCGTATAAGGCTATCATTCCAGCTCCTCCCAAACCGGCAATTTTCAGAAAATTTCTCCTTGTTGTAGGTTTCTGAATCTTTGAGGAAATCCAACTGACAGGTTCATGCTCGGGCACACGGTTTCCTATGTCCGTGTCATTTCTACTCACACTAATCCCTCCTCTTTTTAAATTTTAAGCATGTAAGCATTGGACTCTTTAAAAACTACGAAATATCCAGGAGCCGGTATGATTATTCTACCGATATACCCGGGACTAATTATCATTACTTGTGGACTGTTTGCTGATTGCATATTTGATAAGTCCGACCGCCGTGTGAATATCCAGCTTGCGGTTAATTTTCCATCTGTGGCCTGATACTGTTCTCATGGATATGTTAAGGCGGTTAGCAATTATCCGACTTCCATATCCCTCACCGATCAACTGCAGTATTTCTTTTTCCCTGTTTGTGAGTTTGTTGTATGGATCCTCTTGATTCAGTGAATTATATTCAAGATAGCGTTTTACCATCATCGTCGTAATTGGTGGAGACAAAAAGTTCCTGCCGTGATAGGCATGCATTACAGCAGAAGGCAATAGATGAATCAGGTCATCCGTTGAAATAAATCCGGTTGCTCCGGCTTTGAGTCCGTTGAAGATAACCCTGCTGTTCTCAGGAGTGCCCGCCATTAAAATATGCGTGCTTTTTATGTTTTCTTTAATGGCTTTTATCAATCTCGCGCAGCCGGTGACAGGTTTAGATACATCGATGATAATTACATCAGGGAACCACTCATTCAATTTCTCGATTACATCGGAATAACATGACGCGCGGCCGATAACACTGCAACATCTGTTGTTCTCAAGAAGAATGCCAACATCCTCGAAAAACAGATTATCCCGTGAAACAAGCACGACTTCGGGAAGACTCTCCTCTCTCACAATAATACGATAAATGTCGGAGCTAACAGTGTAAATAGAGCGATGAGTCACGCATCGGCATGTATCGGTATACATATTTTCGGTTGTGGTGGGGGTGTGAGGATTACTTTGCAGTATTGTTTAGGCAGATATTACTCTATTCAGTCTATATCACCGTGTATCATGATACATTATAAAAAGTACCGGAACGGCAGTTGCCGTTCCGGTACTTTTTAATTTACATTGATATTTTTACAATATTATGCCTCGATTATTCCTTTTCGGATTGCATATTTTACCAGTTCGGTACGGTCGTGCGCACCGAGTTTGTCCATGAGGTTTGTACGGTGTGCCTGCACTGTTCGTATCTTCAGTCCCATTATTTCAGCTATTTCACGATTTTTCTTATCCTCAGCAATGTGCATCAGAATTTCTTTTTCCCGTTCGGTCAATCCGTCATACACAGTCCCTTTTTTTCTGTTATTCATATTTCTGGTGTATTCCTTAACCAGCATACTGGCTATGGACGGATAGAGATAAACTTCACCTTTGTGGACTGCTCTTATCGCCGATACTACCTCTCGACCACTTGCGGTCTTTACTATGTATCCCGCCAGTCCGATACTCAGCATTTCCGCAAGATATTCGTCTGATTCATGCACTGACAGCAGCAGTATTTTAGTTTTGACATTTGATTCGGTAATTATCCTTGCAGCCTGCAATCCTCCCAGTCCCGGCATAGTAATATCTAAAAGAACTACATCCGGTAACAGTTCCCTGGTTTTTGCAACAGCTTCTTCGCCGTCACTCGCTTCACCTACCACCTCAATGTCCGGTGTTTTCCCAAATAACTCCTTCAACCCATCTCGAAGAATCTGGTGATCGTCTGCAATTAATAACCTGATAATATTGTCAGTCATTGTTCCCCTCGTAATCTTCAAGCGGAATCTGAACGAAAACAGATGTCCCTTCTCCAACCAATGATTCGATCTCGAACGTACCACTCAGCAGCATCGACCTCTCCTGCATATTGTACAATCCCAGGGTTCTTGAAAGTTTGTTAGAATGTAAAACAGACTCAACATCGAACCCGATTCCATTGTCCTCGATTACCATGCTGACGCCAGTCCTGCTCATGCGTAAAACTATACTCACACGAGATGCTTCGGCGTGTTTAACGATATTAAACAAAGCTTCCTGGGCTATTCTGAAAAGCATTGTTTCAGTATAAGCCGGGATTTTTATATCGTTACCATTGAAATCAAATGCTACTTCAATATTCCGTTTTCCCAGGTACTCATTGGCGTAAAACCTGATAGCCCTGGCCAGCCCTAGATCGTCCAGCACCGTTGGCCTGAGTTCCAGTGCGAGTTCGCGAATGCCTTTCATTGTCTCGATTGTCTGCTCCTTAAGGTCCGCCAGCCGTTCCCGCGTGTTACCGAGTTCTTCGGGGATATCATCTGACAGAATCTCCAGACCGAAAGCCAGTGCAGCAAGAGACTGGCTCGTAGCATCATGCAGCTCGCGGGATATTCGCCTGCGTTCCTCTTCCTGAGCAAAAATAAGCCTTTCCAGCAGCTGCTTGCGGACCATATTCGATTCATCGGCAGAATGTGTTACCTGAATTTTCTCTATCGCAACACATAAAGCTTCACCGATAGCAGAAAGCATGCGCACCGTTTGTTCGTTGAATCTCCCGGGGGTGCAGCTGACAAAACTCATCGTGCCAAGTATTTTCTGATTCGACTTTATTGGAAGACATATCCAGGACCTGACTCGTAATGACCCATCCATTCGTCCCGGTTCCAGGTCGTAGTCATCATCGATACTTACAATGCTCATCTCGCCTGTCTTGAATACAGATTCACATATGCTTTTTGTCTTTTCTGAGTTAATGAAACTATCAATAGACTCCCCGGAAACAGTTTTTTGAGAAACACAAACCAGTTCATCGGTTTTACCTTCTCTCATATGTATCATCCCGGCGTCCAGCCCATTTTCGCTCAGGATTGTAGATAATGAAGCTGAAATCAGACTATCCTGTTCCGAAGACCGGTTTACAATGGACAATACACTATTAAGAGAAATAAGCTCCTGAGTTCTCTGTTGAATTCTTTCTTCGAGATTAATATTCAGCCTGGAAACCTGCCGGTTGGATTCTTCCAGTTCCTGGCTTCTTTTTTGTACATTCTCTGCCATTTCATTGATAGAGCTGGTAAGAATCCCTATTTCATCCGCTCCGTTATCCTGTACTCTTGTGGAATACTCACCCTGAGCCAGTTTTCTTGTAGATAAAGACAACAATGAAAGAGGGTTCAGTACCGTTTTTCTAAGCAACATTCCCAGGCTGATTCCCAGCACGATAAAGGTAAATCCCCCCAGAGAAGCAATCAGTATTGTTTCGTCCTTCATGCGATCATTCATCAAGGAAGTATTAACGTCAACCGATATTACCCCCAGAACCTGGCTGTCCTGTGAATGACAGGAAACGCATTTATCGGAATTCAGCACAGGGGTAATGGTAACCAGGCTGTTCTTATTTCCTTCGTCTGGTGTAATAATAACGGGGCCCTCTCGCCATACCACTGTCTGGATCAGTTCCGGATTCAGCACGCTTCCGATTTGTGAAATCTCACTTGACTGTTTAACAAGACCATCCGGAAGTGCCAGTGCGATATTGTTAATATCATCTTTCTGAGCGATTATGTCGATTTCGTCCTGAATATGGTGATTGTCACCGCTTAACATACATAATTCCAGACATCCCTGAACTGCTTGAGAAACCGTCTCGGACATTGCATAAAATTGCTTACTCGCGACTTTTCGTAGAGATAATATCATTACACCTGAGGAGATGATGCCGATAACCATTAAGATTGCCAGTATATATATGGGTATTTTAACCTGTAGTTTCAAAAATAACTTCCCATATTCAATAAAATACTAATATTATCATATTTATCCAGTTACAATAACCCTTATTTTATACTCGGGTGAAACTATAGTCAATTTAGCTCGATTCTCTTGAATGAGAGTTCGGGAACTGTACTGAATGGCCGATGACAATGGTAATCTGAATACTCAAACGGACGCTGAAAATCAGACTGCCCCGTTCAGCTACGACTTTATGAACCGCCTGATCGGCAAGCTTATCCTGCCGATGCCAATATTACTAATGTTACTTATACGTACGATAGTACTTCCGGAGGGTAACTACGGGTTAGATAGATGGTCACCATTCGCCTTTGGCGAATACAGAACTCGGCTTACAGGTTTGCTTAACCCCCGGTTATAAATATGTGACAACTGTGCATTTCTCACCTTACACATATTTCCTGTATAATACTTACGAGTATAAATGACGAAACACTATAAACTTATTGCCTGTATGACTATAGCCGACGAACTGGATGGCAGCCTGCCAGAGGGCACCGAGACCGCTTTCCTGGAATTCGGCCTCCACTCTTTCCCCGATAAGCTGAAAGTGCAGCTTCAGGAAGAAATCGACCGCACCAGAGGTGTCGATGCCATTCTCCTGGGTTACGGTCTTTGTTCAATGGCAACTCTCGGACTGAGTTCGCCCGACTGCACTCTGGTAATCCCGCGCGTCCATGACTGCATCGGTATTTTCCTGGGTTCCGACAGGAGATATAAAGAAGAGATTAAACAGGCGCCCGGGACATATTATCTTACCCGGGGATGGATAGAACACGGCGGTGACCCCTGGAAAGTCTACCAGAGATGGAAGGAAGAACACGGTGATAGGATGGCGGACCTCCTGTATAAGAAGACGATGCATAACTATACACGCCTGGCGTTCATCCGTACCACCGATGAAGCCCAGGATAGCTATGTATCTTACGCCCGCAGCGCCGCGGAAAACCTCGGCCTGAAACACGAGGTTGTTTCGGGCAACCGCGAATTACTGAAGAAAATGCTTTCCGGTAACTGGGATGATGATTTCGTGGTTATCGAACCCGGTACACAGCCGGTGTTAACCGATTTTCTCAAAGGTTAATCAGCCCGGTAATATCAGGAAAACAGGAACTTCTCCGGATTACCACTGCAGATTCGATCTTTTTCGTCAACATCGAGTGAGTCATCGTCAACGAATAAATCATAATAACTGTTATACGAAGGAACCGACATCAGGTTCACGGAAAAGTCCGTTCCGAATAATATTCGCTTTTTCAGAACCTCTTTCATCTCGTCGGAAGACTCTTCTATCAGCTTCTTCAGTGCTTTATAGTACGATGAACCGGTCGCCCTGCAGGAAAAATCAACGTACAGGTTTTCATATTCCGGATTGGCAAGGAGTTTCAGCACCTGGTTCAGTCTTTTCTTCTTCGTGAATATAAAAAATGTTTTCTCGTTAACCGGGAAATGTGCAATATTCAGTTTCAGTTTCGGATAAGCAGCCAGGACACTTTCCCATTTCTTTGTACTGGCTAACTCCTTCAACCTTTTTTTCTTCAGTACATTAAACCCGCCTTCGCCCCCGTGTGTCGTGACCGGAATTCCCCTTTCCTCGCAATAGCCGTACAGATACTCGACTTTTTTCTTCTCATCGGGATTAGCCGGCCACGGGTCGAAATCCAGGGGCGGGTATACTTTTACTCCTCCGGCATAGTTGCTTGTCAGGTTTTCAATATCCCCGTCGAATTTCGGGTTATTCTCAAATAGTTCGCTGCGGTCTCCCTTGTAGTCCTTGAAATACTTGTCCAACAGTTCCACTATTTCCTGGTATTCATAATTATAGGTATTGATACAGATAAAAGGATATATCTCGAATATTCTTTTTGTCGGCTGTCCCTGCTCGTCGGGTTTCAGGTGAGGAAATCCTCTCGCATACCTGTCCGAATATACAAAGCTGTGATAATAGGCAACAGCGTTAAAGACGTCGATAACCTGTCTGCGTATCGGTTTTCGGCAGGGGAAGTTATAATGGATATTCTCGTCTTTCTCCATGCGTTTGTAGCCGAAGTCCATCATCAGAGGCGTGAGGACTATCTTCTTGTACGTGGTCCCGTCTATATGAAGACCATCTTTATCGAGTAGTTTATCTTCCCGCAGACAGTTTTCCATCATCAGGAATACGCTGTCTATATCGTCCTCCATCACTGCAAGCAGATTCATAGCACTGGATAATTTCTTCTTTATAACTCCTCTAAGGAGAGGCAGCAGCCCTGCGACAATCGGTGTAAAGGCGAGAAAGAGCCAGACATTGAATCGCCTTATAAAGGCTCTGAGGTACGGATGACTCAGGTTGAAGGCATGAAGATGAATATCGTAAAAAGTTTTCTCTTCCATTTTCACTCCTGTTCCCGGAAGCTTCAAGCAGATTGCAATGAAAATAACACGGTCCGGATAACTATAATAATACATTCACCGGTGAAATAACAGACCTGTATGAAATAGTGCCGCCATCCATAGAATCGCAACTGGTATCAGATGGCGGTATTTTGTCGCTAACTTACATATTATTACAAACTCTTAATAAAGGAATATAACAGGCTCCTTTCTCTCCTTGCAGGTCTCGCTCAACCATCCACGAATTCTTTCTATCATCGGAGAGTTTATTGTCCTGGCTCCGGTCGGGCAGCTCTTCACACAGGCACAGCAGAGGATACAGGAATCCGCATCCGTATTCACTTCCTCATTGAAAGTTATCGCAGCGGTCGGGCAGGCTCCGATACAGGTCAGACATACCATGCATAACGATTTATCCGTTTCGGGAGGTATTTTATCCATCTGGTGGCGCTCTCTAAGCGGGATGTTACCCGGCACTGACAATTCCGCGATATCTCCGGAGTCCTGGATATTTTTCATTTTCTCTGCTATTTTTTGCCCCATATCACGGGCTATCTCTATGTCCTGAGCGTCGGGACGTCCGGCGGCAAGGGGCGTTTCCTCACTGGTAAAGGAATGCTCGCCGATAAATGCTCCCCCGGCAATCGGCTTGAATCCCTGCTCGATGGCAATATCTCGAAGTTCTATAAGTGCATCGTCATATTCCCTGTTTCCGTATACCACGATAACAACAGCCGGAACGTGACTTCCCCTGATTTTCCTGAATCTTTCTTCAGCTTCGACAGGTATGCGTCCGGCATATACCGGAGCGCCGAAAATTACCAGTCCTTCCTTTATCTCGGGAAATTCACCGGACACCGTATCGGGACGGGTCAAGTCTATGTGTTGAACACTATCCGCACCTATCGTTTCGGCTATTCCTTCGAGGACTTTTTGGGTCGTTCCCGTAGGCGAAAAATAAGCCAGAGTAACCGTTCCGGTCTTCATCACTTATCTCCCTTCTAAATCAACTTATTGCTTCCATATTATATACAAATATCGTATCAATCCGGTGAGTTCAGAATTTCTCTGAGTTCCTCAAGCGAAGAGATACTTTTACCCTGCCAGTTTTCGTTACTGCCATCACCAATCAGCACGGCGGTCATTCCCGCACCGGAAGCGCCCGACAACTCGCTGCTGTCTCCATCGCCAACAAAGATACATTCTTCCGGTTTAACGGAAAGTTGTTCGCAGACCATATGATAGATACGCGGGTCGGGTTTCATTATCCCCGCTTTACACGAAAATACCGCCGCATCGAAATACCTTGATAGAGGATTATCCATCCAGACGGTCGGGACTTCATCCGACCAGTTGCTGATAAGCCCTGTTTCATATCCGTTACTTCGAAGCCATTTCAATAACTCCAGCGTCCCCTGCCTGGGTATGATATGTTCGGAGACATAGTCCAGGTTTATCTGCGCTGCCTTCTTAAGCTGCCCGGCACCGGGTTGTACCCCGAGCAACTGCGAAACGTGGTCTATATCGGCTTCAAGGTTGGGAAAGCAACCGGAATGCCTTTCGTTAAACGTATCGAACCATAATTTTGTAAAAGAATCAGCGTCAACGTCCAGGACCGCAGCCATTTCGTGCAGGACGCTGATGCTCTCATCTGTCGGAAACTTATGTACGAGAGTGCCGAATAGATCGAAAATTACCGCGCTGTATCTCATTGTTAAGATACTAACACCCGTCAGTACCAGGCTTCAAGCTGATTTGTGGTATCATTGATTAGATACCCACAGTTCTCCCGGCACCATATCTCCGGAAATATACATTAAGGACAGTCCAATGCGAAAAACGTTAAAAATAGGAATTATAGGTATCCTGGTCTCCGTCAGTCTGATTATCGCTTTCAGTGCGGGCTGCATAGTGGGAAACGACACCATTTCAAGTGAAGACCTCGGAATGGGGGTTGTGCAACAGGTCTGGGACATTATATTCAACGATTACGTAGATATAGATAGACTCGATGCGGCAAATCTCAGCCAGGGTGCTGTCAGAGGACTTATGGAAGCACTGGACGATCCTTACTCATCATATCTGGACCCGGAAACATTTGAACTCAGTCTGGGAGGTATCCAGGGTAAATTTGAAGGTATAGGTGCGTATGTCGGAATGCGGGATGAAGAAATCATGGTTATTGCTCCTATCACAGGTTCTCCGGCGGAAGCCGCCGGCATCCGGGCGGGGGACACGATACTTGAAGTCGAAGGAGAACCGGTCGCCGGCTTGACTTTGAACGAGGTCGTTCTTCGCATTCGCGGACCGAAAGGGACTACCGTAAGTATACTGGTTCAGCACGCCAACGAATCCGAACCTGTACTGCTGAATATCGTCAGGGCAGAAATTGAACTCTCAAGCGTTTACTACGAAATGATGGACGATATCGCCTATATCCATATCAGTAATTTTTCGGAGAGAACCAATGATGAGCTGACACCGGTTATAGAAGAAATCAACGCGGACCCGGCGAAAGGTATCGTCCTGGACCTGAGAAGTAATCCCGGAGGACTGCTGGATTCGGTAGTGGACGTTACCAGCCGCTTCATCGAAGACGGATATGTACTCTTTTCACAGGACAATGAAGGGAACCGGAAATCATATTCAGTTCAGGACAGCGGTGAGAAAACCGACCTGCCGATGGTGATACTGACGGATAATTATACGGCCAGTGCCAGCGAAGTCCTTTCAGGAGCGCTGCAGGACTATGGCAGGGCGACTATTATCGGTTCGATTACGTATGGAAAAGGCAGCGTCAACACACTTCATACGCTCAAGGACGGCTCGGGGATATATATAACCACCCATCGATGGCTGACTCCCAACGGTAGACTTATCGAAGGGAAAGGTATTACTCCGGACTACGAATATAATAAGGAAGATATCGTCCAGTGGGCGATAGATTATCTTCATAACAACACCGATATGTAAAAAACCGGATACTTCCGGTAAAAAAAGGAGAAACATGAAACTGGAAATTCGTCAAGCTAAACCGGAAGAAATGGTTGAGTTTCAAAGAGTTGCTAAAGCGGCATTGATGATGCCGCTGGATGACCGCCTGACAAACGACCTCACTCTCTGTGGTTTTATCGACGGTAAGCTGGTCACTTCATACGGTGCATGGCCTCTCACAGTAGCTATGAACGGAATCGACGCACCGGTTGCCGGAATCACCATGGTCGGTACCCTACCGGTTGCCAGGAGACTCGGCAGTCTCAGGAAGGTAACCACCCGGCATTTTGAACTACTCCATGAGGAAGGCGAGAGACCGGTATCGGCACTGTACGCTACCCGGGCTGCCATCTACCGCCGCTACGGGTATTCACCGGTAATCACAAGTAACTCATATACGGTGGAACCTCGTTACATCCAGTTTGCTGCCGGTAAAGAACCAGACGGCAGTTACAAGGAAACCGGCGAGGAAGATGCCGAAAAGATATCAGACCTTTATAGCAGGTTCATCGACGACCGTACCGGATACCTTCGCCGCGACGAAGAAATGTGGAAAAGACGATTGAATCCTACCGCGCGAGAGGGAAGAGAGCAGTATACCGTATTGTACGAAGAGGAAGGCAGTCCGCAGGGTTACGTCATCTATACAACGTCCATTATCCGGGAAGGGCGGAACCGGTGGAACCAGAACATATATATCAGCGACCTCGTCTGGCTCACGCCTTCGGCGTACCGGGCATTATGGGAATTCTTCAGTAACATGGACATCATAATAGAAATTACCCGAGGACAGGTGCCGGCCGATGATCCGCTTCCGTACCTTCTGCTGGAACCACGGATGCTGAACAGAAAAGCCAACGACGGTATGTACGGACGTATCGTGGATGTCGAAAGAGCACTGGATAAACGTGGTTACGACGAAGAAGGAAAACTTATCTTCAAGGTAACCGATAATATGTGCCCATGGAATGAAGGAACCTGGAAACTGGAAGCATCCCCAAAAGGCTCAACAATAAAACCTTCGGGAGAAACCCCTCAACTCGAAATGCCGGTAAGTACACTGGCATTACTCTATTTCGGCCAGACCAGTGCCACCGAGGCAGCCCTGATGGGACGAATAGATGTTAATGACCCGGGTAGTCTATCTATCTGGGACAGAGTAATGAGCACCAGATATAAACCCGCCTGCGCTGATGGTTTCTAGTTAACGACCTGCAGGATGTAAAAAAGGGGGCTGAAGTTGACTTCAGCCCCCTTTCGTCAGTATATGAAAACGTTTATAATTCCGTTTCTTCAGCTTCTTCCGGTTCTATCTTTCTAAGGTCATCCTCGCTCTCGAGTCTGTCCACATAAAGCACTCCGTTTACATGGTCTATCTCATGCTCGAGTGCCTGTGCCAGCAGTTCCTCGGCTTTTATTCTAATTTCCTTTCCGTTCGGATCACGGCCTTTTACAGTAACCAACTCGGCACGCTTAATCTGCCCCACGTATCCGGGGATGCTGAGACAACCTTCGTTTACAACACGTTCCCCTTTTGTCTTGACAATTTCAGGGTTGATCAAGGCGAAGTCCTCCTGCTCGGGGATACCGATAACGATTACCCGCAACGGAACTCCTACTTGCGGGGCTGCAAGGCCGACTCCCGGAGCATCGTGCATCGTCTCCAGCATATCGTTAATCAATTTATGAATAGAGTTATCTATGTTCCGAATACGCTTTGCTTTCTGCCTCAGCACCGGATCAGGAGCTATTCGAATGGGAAGAACAGCCATTATACCTCCACGCCAATATACGGAAAATCTTCAGGGCTCTATATATAATTGTAGCTTTTAGAGTCCTACAGGGTCAATGTCGATCGCCCATCCCTGGGGTATCGGTATATCTCCAAGAAATGACGGTAATTCCGAACCGCGTATTACTATCTGCCAGCGATATCTCCCTCTAAGACGGTGGATAAATGCCGGTGCCGGTCCTATGATACTCATCCCGGTTATTCCCCTGTTATCGATTTCCGCATTGATAACTTTTCTAAGTCTTTCAGCTTCCTTCCGGCAAGCTTCGTCATTCCTGTGGGAATATACAAGGCTGGCAAGCTGGGTGAATGGAGGGTAACGCAGCTGGCGCCGGTATTCTATTTCACGGCTGTACAAACCCTTGTAATCGTGGCGAGCCGCCGCCTGTATGGCATAGTGTTCCGGTGAATACGACTGGATGATTACCTGTCCGCCAAGCGGACCGCGTCCTGCTCTCCCCGCGACCTGCGTCAGTAACTGGAATGTCCTTTCGCCGGCGCGAAAATCCGGAATGTTAAGGGCTGTATCGGCACTTATCACTCCTACCAGTGTAACCCGTGGAAGGTCGAGGCCCTTAGTAATCATCTGAGTACCTATTAATATGTCAGCCTCGTGGTTTCTGAACTTTTCGAGTATTTCCCGGTGAGAATCCCTTCTCACTGTCGTGTCGCTGTCCCACCGTAAAAGTCGAGCGCCGGGAAAAGCGGCTTTAGCCTCCTCCTCCAGCTTCTGTGTACCGACACCCAGAAACTTGATTCGTCTGCTGCCGCATTCGGAACATAAATCAGGTACCCTCGTCCTGTAGTTACACTGGTGGCAGACCAGCAGGTCCTCGGTAAGGTGGTAAGTAAGCGGAACATCGCAGCGTCGGCACTTCAGTACGAATCCGCAGTCACGGCACTGGATATATGTGGCAGCACCTCTCCGATTGAGAAAAAGCATCACCTGTTCATTACCGGCTAACGCCCGTTTGATAGCGGACGCCATTGACCGGCTGAACATACTTCGGTTACCTGACTTCAGTTCGTCACGCAGGTCTATTATCTCGACCTTCGGTAACGGAGTATTTTCATACGGAGTGACGCGACCGGGCAATTCAAGAAAGTGATAGTCCCCATTTTTCGCAAGGTAATACGATTCCACGTCGGGAGTTGCACTGCCAAGGATAACGATCGCTCCGTGCAGTTCTGCCAGCCTTATCGCCACTTCACGTGAATGATAGCGGGGATTGTCCTGCTGTTTGTAAGTCCATTCATGTTCTTCATCGAGGATAATCAGGCCCAGGTCTTGCTGGGGGGCGAATATAGCACCGCGGGGACCTATGACGACGTCCACTTCACTACGCCTGATTCTCCTCCATTCATCATAACGTTCGCCGAGAGAAAGCTGACTGTGTAGAACCGCTACTCTTCCGGGAAAACGAGAAGCAAATCTTTCAATAGTCTGGGGGGTCAAAGATATTTCAGGGACAAGGACGATACCGCGTTTCCCGAGTTTTATTGTTTCAGCCAGTGCCTGCAGGTATATCTCGGTTTTACCGCTCCCGGTGACACCGTGAAGAAGGAAGACATCGGGTCGTGATTTGTTTTCGCGCGACAGGCTTTCACAAACAGATTTGAAAACTCTGTCCTGGTCGCGGGTAAGTGTAAGCGGATACGATAAATTAATCGAACTGGTCGATAACGGATCTCGTCTTACTTCCGCCTGTTCGAGCACCACCAGATCCTTCCTGACCAGGCTATCCAGGGTGGATCTCGAGCATCCGGCTGAACGCAGAGCTTCCGAAACAGATATCGGGACTTCTAGTTCATACACAAATTCAAGAAAGGCTGCCTGTTTTTCCGTTCTCTTTGAATTCTTTAAATCTGCCAGGACGGTATTGTATTCGTCGGGACCAACTGCAATCCTGATACGTGATTCCAGCTTCGGTTGTGCCTTTATCGGTTCAAGCTCGTAGTCCCTGGCAATAAGGTTTTTCTTTACCAGCTGAGATATGATTCGCTGGGCTTTCTTCTGACCGAGTGTTTTCTCAAGATTCTTCTGGGCTATTCTACCTTCTTTAAGAAGAACCTCTATCATTTGTCTCTGGTCCGGAGAAAGAGAAGAAACTTCAAAATCATCGGGAATTATCGGACTGATAAATGTAAGCGCTTTTCTTTCGTAGCCGGGCGGCAGCATAAGAGACACTGCGCTGAAGAGAGGGGTAAGATAGTAACTGCTTATCCATTTAGCCAGCTTGATACGTTCTTGAGAAAGTACCGGAGCAGTGTCGATTATTCCGGCTATGTCCCTGGTTTTCTCGACGGCGGGGAAATCGGTCAGTTCAACAACCACACCCTGGAGAAGCCTGTCACCAAAAGGAACCCATACCGCCTGACCTTCCTCTATGTCTAAATCTGGCGGTATGGAATAACTGAATGTTCTGCGTTGTGCAGCCGGGGAATTAACGCTGACTTCAGCATATCTCATCATTCACTCCGATGAGATAATCCTGACTATTCTTTCTTTTCTTCCTGTTCCGGAGCCTCTTCTTCGACCGCTTCAGCCGCTTCTTCCTGCTCCATAACAGGTTCTTCTACCGGTTCGGCAACCTCTTCCATCTCAGGCTCAGCTTCGGCGACTGGTTCTTCCGCTGGTTCGTCTTCAACTTCGGTTGCCAGTTCTTCTGTCGATTCGACTTCAACTTCGGCGACCGGTTCTTCAACCGCTTCCTCTTCCGCTACAGGTTCAGCCTCAGCTACTGTTTCCTGCTCTTCCGCCGCTTCAACAACCGGCTCCTCGCTCATTACCGGCTCCTGTTCCGGTTCGGCGGCTGGTTCTTCTTCCGCCTGCTGTTCGGCTTTCAGGCGAGCTTTTTCATCTTCAATCTTCTGGACTCTCTCCTGTTCGCGTTCCAGTTCCTGCTGAGTCATCCGTCTTTCACGCAGACGGGCGGTCTTGGCACTGAGTCCGCGCAGGTAATACAGTTTGGCACGACGTTTTTTACCGCGACGAACGATTTCTACTTTCTCAACACGTGGTGAGTGTAAAGGGAAAGTACGTTCCACACCCACGCCGTACGCGACACGCCTTACAGTAAAAGAGGAACTGACTCCGCGGCGTCTTATCTTAATTACTACTCCCTGAAACACCTGGATACGTTCTTTATCACCTTCAACAATCTTGGTGCTTACCTTTACCGTATCGCCCGAGGTAATTTCAGGGATATTGGGATTTGGTTTTACGTCAACAACTGATTCCATATTCATAATTATATATTACCTCTCCGCCTACCATTATATATTAATCCGTGTGTTTGTGTAACCCCTCTGCCCATTGTTTCTCCTCGGGAGTCAGTTCGGCGTTTTTCAGAAGATCGGGACGTCGGGTCGCAGTACGAATAATCGCCTGCTCTCTGTGCCACCTGGCAATTTCTCCGTGATTACCGGAAAGCAGGACTTCCGGTACCGCCCATTCCCTGAAAACCGGGGGGCGTGTATACTGCGGATATTCCAGCAACCCGGTATTATGCGATTCTTCAACCGGCGATTCTGGAGAACCCAGAACATCGGGCAGCAGTCTGACCACGGCATCGGCTACAACCATCGCCGCAGTTTCACCACCGCTCAATATATAGTCGCCGATGCTGATTTCATCGTTAACAAGGTGTTCACGCACCCGTTCATCTACACCCTCATAATGACCGCATATCAATATCATATGACTGTACCCGGTTAACTCAGCAGCAATCTTCTGTGAAAAAGGCCTGCCCTGAGGTGTAAGGAGTATTATCTGTGTATCTTCCGTTTTATTACCCGTTTCTTCGAATACGGCTTCGACAGCTTCAAATATCGGTTCGGGTTTTAATACCATTCCGGCCCCGCCCCCGTACGGATAATCGTCTACCGTGCGGTGCCTGTCGTGGGTATAATCGCGTATATTTCGTACTTCTACCTTGACTGAACCGCGTTCATCAGCCCTTCTGAAAATAGCGGTATTCAGCACACTTTCAAACATTTCCGGAAACAAAGTCAGGATATCTATACGCATTTTTCTTTACATATTTTATCATAGTAGTAATCTGTCCAAAAAGCTCCCCACATTTTACCCCAGCCTCGAATTCCTCCATTTTTCTACACCCAAAATTTCCTGATCTTGCCATTTCAACGATAAAAACTGTCAAAAATCACGCCTGTTTTGAGTATTTATGTTAAATTTTCCATAATTTTTTAAAAATTTATGTAAAAGGGGGTTGACAAATCAAAAATTGTAGTGCAAAATGGTAGATATTGGTGAATTATGGTAAATAGTGGTAAAAAATAGATAGTCCTTTAAGGGTAATAATATGTTTTTAGGCGAATTCGAATATAAGATAGACGAAAAAGGCAGGGTACCGATACCGCCGAAATTCCGTAAGGACCTTAAGGATGGCGTGGTTCTTGCTGCCGGCCCTGAAAATTGTATTATCGCCTACTCGATACCGGAATGGAAAAAACTGGCAGATTCACTGACCAGCGGAACTATTGCTGCAAGTAAATTAAGAAGACTTAACAGGGCATTCTTTGCCACTGCTTTCAATTTAAATGTTGATAATCAGGGGAGAATAGCCCTGCCCGTCCCATTGCGTGAATATGCGGGTATTGAAGACGAATTAATAATTGCAGGAGTAAACACCTATCTTGAACTGTGGAATAAGGAGCAGTGGGAATCAGAGAAATCTATTAGTCAGGAACAAGCCTGGCAGATTATAGAAAGCCTGGAACGACATTAGTGAGTCTAACTATGATGTCACCTGCTCATATTCCGGTTTTAACTGAAGAAGTAATTCAGGCACTGGCCGTACAGCCCGGCGGTCGATACATCGACTGCACTCTGGGAGGTGGCGGTCATGCCGCTGCTATCCTCGAACATATCTCTCCCGGCGGTCAACTGCTTGGAATCGATGCCGACCCCGAAGCTGTTGATGCTGCCAGTCAACGACTCAGTGAATACAAAGATTCCACCTTATTGATTGCGGATAATTTCATCAATCTGAAGTCTATCTGTTACAAACATGATTTTGTCCCCGTACACGGGATAATTTTCGACCTTGGACTGTCCTCTCTTCAACTGAATGGAAACGGCAGAGGGTTCAGTTTTCAGCACAAAGCTCCTCTCGATATGCGGTTCAGTCCGGACCAGGAGTTAACCGCAGCCGATATTGTTAACGATTATCCCGAAGAAGAGCTTGCCCGTCTTATCAGGACGTACGGTGAAGAAACTGCGGCTCGCCGGATAGCGAAATATATTGTAGAGGAACGTCCCGTCAAGACTACTTTGGAACTCGCAAAAATTGTTGAGCGGGGAGTCGGCAAGAGACAGCGAAAGATACATCCGGCAACAAAGACTTTCCAGGCTTTGCGGATAGCTGTCAACCAGGAACTCGAACACCTCGAACTGGCTCTGAAACAGGCAGTGGACCTGCTGGGATTCGAAGGCAGGCTGGTCGTAATCAGTTATCACTCGCTTGAAGACCGTATTGTTAAACAGTTCATGCAGCAGGAATCAAAGGGATGCATATGTCCTCCCGAAGTTCCGGTTTGCACCTGCGAACATACTGCCAGCCTGAGACAGATAAATAAGAGAATAATATCACCATCCCCTGAAGAGATAAAAAGAAATCCCAGAAGCCGCAGCGCCAGAATGAGGGCAGCCGAACGCATCATACCGCAGGAAGAACATTACAACATTATGGAAGAGCTGTGTTCGGCCGCCGAGATTAAAACCAATGGAAATGTTTGGAAAAGGCCTGCACTGTTAAGAAAACTCAGACAGACTTACGCGCTTTTATAAATAAATACGAAGGATTACTCACCGCTTTCCGGATGGATAGCGGTTTTATTGAAAATGATAAAAAACGTAATGTACTGACACTAATCAAGGGGGTTATCAAATGTGAATAATCATCTAGCACACAAAAGGCAAAATCTAGATAAGAAGGAGGGGGTAAATGAGCAAGCGGAACACAATAGTCTCCATTGATGTTGGCACAACCAAGATATGTACTACTGTTGCAGAAATAAATGAAGCAAATAAGCTACAGGTAGCCGGTGTAGGCATCTCACCGTCCAATGGACTGCATAAAGGACTGGTAGTCAACATCAACGACGCCAAAGAAGCGATCCGCGAATCAGTGAGGAGAGCAGAGCAAGCAAGTGGATACAAAGTAGAATCAGCATACGTAGGTGTTACGGGAAGGCACGTTACTTCACTAAATAACCAGGGAGTAGTAGCCATAACCCGAAACGACCGCCTGGTGCGGCCGGACGACCTGAAACGGGTACTTCAGAACGCCCAGAATATCAAGGTACCCAACGATAGAAAACTGCTTCACGTTATTCCCAGACACTATGCAGTCGACGGTCAGTCCGGAGTCAAGAATCCTGTAGGTATGCATGGATTCAGGCTGGACGTGGAAACCCACGTCATTACGGCTGCAGTCGCATCGATACAGAACATGGCCAAATGTATAAGAGGAATAGGAATCGATATCGATGACCTCGTTCTCGAACCTCTGGCTAGTGGTGAGTCCGTATTAAGTGCGGATGAAAAGCAGGTCGGTGTCGTTCTGGCCGATATCGGCGGCGGCACTACGGACATTGCAATCTTCAAAGACGGCAGTATCTGGCACACCGCTATTCTTCCCGTCGCCGGATACCAGCTTACCAGGGATGTAGCTATCGGTCTCGGATTACCGTTTGAAGTGGCCGAAGAAATGAAGAAGAGATACGGCAGCGTAATGCCTGTCTATGAAGACCAGGGAGAGACAAATGAAATAGCGACAAACGGGCATGGTATCTCATATCAGGATCTCTCTGAAATCATTAGAGCCCGTGTTGAGGAAATCCTGAGACTCATTGTTCTCGAGTTACCACGCTCTGATTATGAATCACTGATTCCCGCCGGACTGATACTTACCGGCGGCAGTTCCAACCTGTCAGGAATTGATGCACTTGGACGCGATATTCTCAGACTCCCGGTGAGGGTCGGAAACCCGATGAATGTACCCGGCATCAGCGATGCCCTTTGTGATCCGGCGTACGCAACGAGTGTCGGTCTCCTGCTCTGGGGAGCGAAATACAAGAGACCACAGAACTGGAAGCCTTTCGGATTTAACCTGGGCTTGCGGAAACTGGTAACCCAATTTAGAAGTCTGTTCGGCTAGATGATTATATACCATCAGCATATTAATGCAGTGAAAAAAGGAGGAGGAGATGGCTAAGTCAAGTTTCACACTTAATCCGGCAAAGATAAAGGTTATCGGTCTGGGCGGCGGCGGATGCAATGCAGTAACCCGAATGGTCCAGGAGAATATCCAGGGCGTTGAATTTATAGCAATGAATACTGATGCCCAGGCGATGGCCCTTACAGAAGCGCCAACCCGTGTCCAGATAGGAGAACGTTTAACAAGAGGACTCGGAGTCGGCGGCGATCATATTCTCGGTCAAAAAGCAGCTGAAGAAAGTCGGGACGACCTCAAGGGTGTCGTTACCGGTTCCGATATGGTATTCATTACCGCCGGCATGGGCGGCGGTACCGGTACGGGTGCGGCTCCGGTGGTTGCAGAAATCGCCAAACAGAGCGGCGCCCTGACAATAGCTGTTGTCACTAAACCCTTCGCTTTCGAAGGGCAAAACAGGTCTACCGTCGCCGAAGATGGTATCAATAATCTTGTCGACAAGGTTGATACCCTTATCATAATCCCGAATGACCGTCTACTCGATCTCTGCGACCAGAAAACGGGCGTTGACGCCGCTTTCAAGATGGCAGACGATGTACTCAGACACGGTGTCCAGGCAATTTCCGACGTCATTACCGTTCCCGGCGTAATTAATCTCGATTTCGCTGATGTCAACAAAGTAATGAAGGATTCCGGTCCTGCCTGGATGTCCATAGGAAGAGGTACCGGACAGAATCGTGCGGTCGACGCCGCAAAAGAAGCACTGGCAAGTCCCCTGCTCGATTCATCGGCCTCAGGTGCAAAAGGTGTCCTGTTTAACATTGTCGGCGACAGCAGCCTGACACTATTCGAGGTTAACGAAGCGGCCGAGGTTATCAAACAGGCGGTCGATCCCGAAGCCAACATTATTTTTGGTGTAGCTCACGACCCGGATATGGAAAATGAGATAAAGATTACACTTATAGCTACGGGATTTATCGCCAAAGACAGCCTGGCGAATATGGTTAAAGATGAAGAGATGACGGAATTCCTGACTAACCTCAAATCCCGTGAAGACGAACTCGATGTTCCTTCATTCCTGCGCCGTCCGCTCTTCAGCCACAGGCGCCGCGCAACACCTTCGTATAACATCGATAAGTCTGTAATGAATAAAAATTAAACAGGAATATCAGAACAACTCGAAAAATAGAATAATTTTCCCGTAAAGGGTGGGTAATAAAGCAGTCAATGGCTGCAGGGGATTATTACACTCCTAAACTGCAGCCTTAATATCCCGTTACCAGGGGTTCGTACTGCATAAAACCGAATCATCCGATACCAGGAGTACTCCTTAACCTGGATTGTCCTGAAACTCATACTTTGAGTACTCACCCCCCTTTATCCCCCTCTCACCCGGTCACTAGATCTGCTCTGCGACAATTTCACTGTGTGAGAGGGGGGAATTTTTTCCAGTTTTCCTTCAAATCACCCCCGATTAAAAAATATATATCCAGAGTTCTCAGATACGTCAATACAGTAAAGGTGCTATTCGGTTTTGGATGTGATTTTCAGTTCACCCCCTTTATCCCCCTCAAACGGTTACCGTATTCAGCAGGAGTGTTTCGATTGTTTGAGGAGTAAATATGAGAGAGGGGCTTCGCCCCTCTCTCATATTTACTCCCCCTTTCCGGCCAGAACCATAGACAGTGACCGGAAGACTTTCTTGGCCAGAAAGGGGGCAGGGGGTAAGGTATATATAAAACAACCAAATGTAAACAAAACTACAGTGAAATCAGCTTGACAAAACACTATATATTGTGTTAGTTTTAATTCTTGTTCTATATAGTGTGGAGTTATTGAATGAATTGCCCATATTGTGGACACCATGATTCCAGAGTAATCGACTCACGCGATACAAACGACGGGATAAGACGCCGGCGTCTCTGTCTTAACTGTGACGCCCGTTTTACTACATACGAACGTCTACAGCCGGCAAGTCTATACGTTATCAAAAAAGACCGGCGCCGCGAGGAATTTAACAAAGATAAACTTCTTGCCGGTATACGTAAGGCCTGTGAAAAAAGACCTCTGCCCACCGGCACTATAGACAAACTGGCCGACGACATAGAAACAGCACTGGAAAGCCAGAATAAAGCCGAAATTCCCAGTACGGTCATCGGCGATATGGTAATGAACAGGCTGAAGAATATGGATTACATAGCCTATATCCGATTTGCCAGCGTGTACCGTGATTTCACGGACATTACTGCCCTGAAACGTGAGATAGACAACCTGGTCAGCGACGACGCTGAAATACCGGATAATTCCAGCCAGTTACCTCTTATACCTGAAGAAGAATTATTCTCGACTGCGAGGACCCGTCACAGGAGCCGGAGATGAGCGAAGGAGAGAAATCAAAAAACAAACGGCTGACTGAACTGAACCGTACCGAGATTCTTAAAGCGGTCGTTGCCGACGCAGAATCTATGGGTCTGCGTGACAAAGACAAGATAGAACAGCTAACCAGCCGGGTAATCGAGCGTCTCGAACATCCCCAGCCTCTTCCCGGAATGGAAGAGCTTGTCTCCCCCGCGCGCCGCGCACCCCGACGTGTTCCGAGCAGAGCCGAGATACAGGCAATCGTAAAGGAAATAATGGAAGCTGATGACGACAAACCAAAATCGACAATCAGGCCGGAAACAACCGGTATGAAAGAAAAAGAAAACAAAGAACCACCCGTTACCGAGAACAAGGAGGTTGAACCGATGGCTGAGCAAATAACCAGGGCTGAAACAAAGATACAGTCACCTGAAGGCCTTGAATTGACCGAAAATGCACTCCGTGTCCTTGAACGGCGCTATCTCCAGAAGGATAAAGAAGGACGGGTGATCGAAACTCCTGCCGAACTCTTTCGCCGCGTGGCTAAAGCCATAGCCTCGGCGGAAACCGGATACGACTCTCCGGCAGATACAGCCGCTGTGGAAGAAGAATTTTACGGGATAATGTCGAACCTGGAATTTCTGCCGAACTCCCCTACCCTGATGAATGCCGGCAGAGAGCTGGGGCAGCTTTCGGCCTGTTTCGTTCTTCCTATTGAGGACTCAATGGAGTCTATCTTCGATGCCGTTAAGAATACAGCCCTTATTCACAAGAGCGGCGGCGGTACCGGCTTTTCCTTTTCACGTCTAAGACCCGAAACGGACAGGGTCGGCTCTACCGGTGGTGTAGCCAGCGGACCAATATCCTTTATGAAAGCCTTCGATGCCACGACGGACGTTATAAAGCAGGGAGGAACGCGCCGCGGCGCCAATATGGCGATTCTCAACGTAGACCATCCCGATATTGAGAAGTTCATTACCGCCAAGGAAGATATGAGTTCACTGACAAACTTCAATCTGTCGGTTGCCGTGACTGAAGAATTTATGGAAGCCGTTAAATCAGATTCAGATTTTAACCTTATCAATCCACGTACCGGTGAAGTACAGAAAACAGTCAAGGCAAAGGATTTATTCGACAGGATAGTTGATATGGCGTGGAAAACCGGCGACCCCGGTATCGTATTTATCGACCGAATAAACGAATATAATCCGACCCCCCAACTCGGGAAAATAGAAAGCACCAATCCCTGCGGCGAGCAGCCTCTGCTCCCTTATGAGTCCTGTAACCTCGGCTCGATAAACCTCAGCCGGATGTTACAGGAATCCGAGGGTAAAATGGTAATAGGCTATGATAAACTGGCCGCTACCATAAAGACAGCCGTCAGGTTCCTGGATAATGTTATAGACGTTAACCGGTTCCCTCTGGAAGAAATCACCAAAATGACCCGCAGTACCAGGAAAATAGGCCTCGGCATAATGGGATTTGCCGATATGCTCATCCAGATGGGTATCCCCTATGATTCCGAGGAAGCACTCAAGACCGGCGAAGATGTAATGAAATTCGTTAACGATGAGGCTATGAAAACCTCGGTGGCTCTGGCGGAAGAAAGAGGTGTTTTCCCGGCTTTCGAGGGCAGTATATATGACATACCTGAAGGCCCCAGACCTAGAAACGCTACCTGTACTACCATCGCACCTACCGGGACGCTCAGTATCATAGCCGGATGTTCCAGCGGTATCGAGCCGCTGTTTGCCCTTAGCTACATTCATAATATCCTGGACGGCGCCCAAATGGTCGAAGTAAATCCCTTCTTCGACCAGGCAGCAAAAGAGCAGGGCTTTTATACCGATAAACTGATGGAGCAGCTCGCCACGGGGACACAGCTCCACTCTATGAATGATATCCCGGAAGATGTCAAGCAGCTTTTTGTTACCGCCCATGATATCTCCCCCGAATGGCACGTGAAAATGCAGGCGTCATTCCAGAAATCGACGCATAACGCAGTATCCAAGACAGTCAATTTCCCGGAGGATGCCACCCGGGAGGATATTGCCAAGGTATATATGATGGCCTATGAAGAAGAACTTAAAGGCATTACCATATACCGTGACAAGAGCAGAGAATACCAGCCGCTCAGTACCGGACCGGCTGAGAAAAATGAACAGGAAATGCCTGTCAGGACCGGAATCAGCCCCAGGGAACGCCCTAAAGTAACCACCGCTACGGTAGAAGAGGTATTGACAGGCTGCGGAGGTATATACGTAACCGTGGGTTCGGACGAATTTGGAATCTGCGAAGTCTTTCTTACCCTGGGTAAAAGCGGCGGCTGCGCTTCAGCCCAGCTCGAAGCCATAGGACGCCTGATTTCGGTAGCCCTGAGATCGGGTATCGATATGAATTCCATTATCAAGCAGTTGCGTGGTATTCGCTGCCCGTCGATAGCCTGGTCCGAAGGAAAATCCATCCTGTCCTGTGCGGATGCGATAGCAACGATCCTCGAAAGACACAATAATACCGATACCGGAAATGATGAAGAGACATCGACCTCATTCACTCCGATACAACCGACTATAGGTTTGACCAGAAATGTGGGAGGGCAGTGTCCCGACTGCGGCAGCCTGCTTGCCTACCAGGAAGGCTGTTTCATCTGCCACGGCTGCGGCTACACGAAGTGCTAGAAATAGATGGCATCGTTCGGTTTTGGTGACAATTTCATTTTCACCCCCTTTTTCCCCCTCAAACATATACCATATTCAGCAGAAATATTTAGTATGTTTGAGGGGGAAAAAGTTTGAGAGAGGGGCGAAGCCCATGGCTATACGTTCCTCTTTCGTCATTGCGAGGAGTCCGCCGAGGCGGACGACGTGGCAATCTCTATAATCGAACCTGAATCGAACCTGGGGATTGCTTCGTCTCGACTACGTCGAAGACTCGCAATGACAACAAGCCCAACCGGACACAAACAGAATCAAATAAATTACTAAAGGACGAAAGGGAGAGTAGATGAATTCTCTCTTTTTTTATATGGTATTTACATACTCAAGACGGTATAATGCATAAAAATATACAGGTAGTTTGATATATGGACAACAGGATAGGATTTATCGGGCTCGGCATTATGGGAAAACCGATGTCTATTAACCTGCTTAAAGCCGGTTTCGAAGTTACCGTTTACAACCGCACCGAATCAAAGACCACTGAACCGGTTTCTCAGGGGGCGAAAAAGGCCGCTTCTCCGGCTGAAGCAGCCGCGGAGTCCACGATAGTAATCACCATCGTATCGGATACTCCCGATGTGGAGAGTGTAATCCTCGGAGAAAAAGGAATTATCGAGAGTATACAGCCGGACTCGGTGGTCATAGATATGAGTACCATTTCACCCGAAGCCACCAGGAAAATCGCCGCCAGATTGAAAGAAAAAGACGTTCATATGCTGGACGCACCGGTCAGCGGCGGTGAACAGGGTGCAATCGACGGTACCCTCTCGATAATGGTCGGAGGTGAAACCGAAATTTTCGAACGGTGCCTGCCCGTACTCCAGGCAATGGGCAAAAATGTCATTCACGTAGGTTCCAACGGCATGGGGCAGACGGTGAAACTGGTCAATCAGATCCTGGTTACCGGTACTCTCAACAGCGTTGCCGAAGCGCTGATATTCGCCGCTAAATCCGGTGTAGATCTGGAAAAGACGATTGACGCCGTCAAGGGAGGTGCTGCAGGTTCCTGGCAGCTGGCAAATCTGGCTCCCCGTATCATCGAAAGAGATTTCAGGCCAGGTTTTATGATAGACCTGATAGTAAAAGACCTCAACCTGGTAACGGAAAGTGCAGGTGAAATGGGTATTGACCTTCCGGTCACCAGCCGGGTGAAAGAAATGTACGAAAAATTACAGGCGGAAGGTGAAGGTAAAAACGGTACCCAGGCATTAATAAAAGCCTTAGAGAGTCTGACCGGTATCCGCGTAGAGAAGTAGCGACGCGAGAGGTAATAAATGATAATTCAGGATAATACCCAGCAGGATAATAATGACTACCCGCCGGAAATTGGAGCCTGTTACGGGAACGGCTTAAGGAAACTTAGTAAGTATTTCATCGACTTCCTGCTTATCTTCATCGTGATGATACTGTTCGGCATCCCGACGTATATTATCAGCTGGACACAGGGTTACGGTGAAGACATAAACCTCATCTGGACGCTATTCGGATATATTTACAGTTTCCTTGTTACCTCTCCCCTTCAGTACGGAGTATCCTTTGCCTATCTCAGGGCAGCCCGGGGTGAAAAGCCGAAAGTGAAAGACCTGGCGAAGGTACTGGAAAACTACTGGAATATAATCGTTGTCAACATCCTCTGCGCAATTATCATATTTATAGGATTCATACTGTTCATAATCCCGGGAATATACTTTCTATGCAAGCTCGCCTTCGTCCGCTACCTTGTCGTCGAAGAAAAAATGGACCCCATCGGAGCCATACAGGAAAGCTGGAATATGACCGACGGGCACGCTTTAACGATATTCCTGATGGGTCTGCTGGCAATACCCATTTGTATCGCCGGAATACTGCTTTTCGGAATCGGTGTTATATTTTCATATATGTGGGTAGAAGCCACTTTCGCCTCACTTTACCACGCCGTGAGTTCCCGGAGGAAACCGGTTATATCGGAAAACTCCCCTGCATAACAGTCTTAGTGCCGACAAGGGAGGAAATATGGCAGGTAAATACGAAAAATACATACTGACCGACCTGATAGTCCCCGATGACGTAGCCGCCAGGATGGATGAATACAACCAGAGGGCAACACGGATTTTGTGGCTTGAGGACTTCATAATAAAAGGAGCCCCCAGCATTATTACTTCATGGTACTGGAAAGCCACCAACGACGAAGGAACGCCGTCTCATACTCATGATTTCGACGAGGTCGTGGGCTTTTTCGGCAGCGATACCGATAACCCGGGTGACCTTTGCGGTGAAGTGGAATTCTGGCTCGAAGATGAAAAATACACTCTTAATAAGAGCTGCCTGATATATTGTCCCGCCGGTCTCCGGCACTGCCCTCTCCGCGTGGCCAGGGTAGACAGACCGATATTTTTCCTTGCCGTCTCTCTGACGAACAAGTACGTTAAAGACAGCATCATCAGAGGAGTGGGGAAAGACGAAGGATAGCCAGCTTTTCGATTCCTGGCCCGAACGTTATAATGAATGGTTTACCACACCAATCGGTAAAATCGTTCTGGAAACGGAACAGGAGCTTGTTAACCGGTTTATCAGTCCTTCCCCTGAGGAAAGAATCCTTGATGCCGGCTGCGGAACGGGCATTTTTACAGCCGATTTCCTGAAAGCCGGCGCAATCGTTACCGGACTGGACATTTCACGCCCCATGCTTACAGGTGCTTTACACGGAATGAAGACCCTGCCGTTTTACCCGGTCCAGGGAAATATGACCGGACTGCCCTTCAGAGATAATTCCTTCGATAAAACGGTATCTATTACAGCCCTCGAGTTTATCGAAGACGCACAAAAAGCGGTAAACGAATTATTCAGAGTTACCCGTCCGGGCGGACTTGTAGTTGTGGCTACATTAAACAGTCTCAGTCCCTGGGCTGTCCGCCGCGATGAAAAATCCCGCAGAGGGGAAACTCATATCCTGAAAAACGCTTTTTACAGGTCGCCGACTGATCTTCTTTCTCTATCTGATATCGAAGGAGAAACGGGAACCGCAGTCCATTTCCTTAAGGACGACGAACCTGTAAAGGCTGCCGAGATGGAGAAAGAAAACAGACCGAAGAAGCCTGAAACCGGCGCGTTCGTGGCCGTCAGATGGCGGAAGCCCGGTTAGTGTTCTTTCTCGGCCTGGCACTTAGGACAGTAATATGTACCACGACCTCTCACCACCATCCGTTCTATCGGAGTACCGCACACGTTGCACGGCTGGCCGCCGCGATGCGCCACGTTGAATTCAAAGTGTGCCGTCCCTTTACTGCCGTCAGGCCGGTAATACGTATTGACACTGGCGCCCTTATTTTCGATCGCCGCCCATAGAATCCTGCGGATTGCTTCATAAAGATGTTCCTTTTCTTCATCTGAGAGGCTCTCAGGCAGTCGTACAGGGTATATTCCGGTATCGAACATCACTTCATCGGCATACATACTTCCGATGCCAGCAATAACGTTCTGGTCGCACAGAAGTGCTTTCATCGGAGCTTTACGGTTATTAAGTCGCTGCCTGAGAACATCAAGTGTAAAATCATCCTCAAGAGGTTCCGGCCCCAGTTTACCGACGATACTGTCAGGATTATCTACCAGCCGCATAACACCGAATTTACGCGGATCACGGAATACAATATCGGTACCATTGTCCAGATGCAGCACGGCACGAGTGAAACGCGGCAATTCATTACCGGTACTCTGGACCAGCAGCGACCCCGTCATTTTCAGGTGAATAATCATATATTTCCCGCTGCTTAAACTGAAGATGAGATATTTACCCCTTCTTCCCAGTTCAAGGACCTCCTGACCGACAATACCATCTCTAAAATCTTCCACAGGTATCTTCTTTACTATACCGTCCCACAAAAAAGTAAGACCGGTAATCCGCCGCCCGATTATATGCGGAGCCAGTTCATTCCTCACGGTTTCAACTTCAGGTAATTCAGGCATTCTTCACATCCTCATATCCTTACAAATTTTTGACACTAAAAAGGTCTGACAAATCTGTATCCGTTAATCTCGTACCCGAGCCGTTTATAAAACTTGTGGGCTTCTTCTTCCCTGGCAAATCCGCTGACGAGCCACATTCCTTTACAGCCAACCTCTTTCGCCAGCCTGTCTGCGTAATCCATCATATACCGTCCGACTCCCTTTTTCCGTGACTCTGGTCGCACTACGATGGCTGAAATCTCACCGAATTTACTCACTTCTTCGAGATTCACCCGTATTCTGAACCCGAGCAGACCCTCGATTCTGCCGTTCTCTTCACAGACAAACAGGTAATCTATATCACTTTTATCAACGTGTTCGAGCCTGTCCAGCATCCCATCCCTTGATATGGTGTGTCCGGCTAATTCCGTCATCAGGTCACAGAGTGAGTCGACGTCATTTCTTTCCGCTTTTCTCATACTCAGCATGATATGCTTTTTCCCTGGATCCTCTTCTGCAACAGATAGGTTTTTCGATACGAAATATGATTACCGGTTTATTATCGTTAGTTATGATTTAGATTAACTGAAGAGACTGATTATTACTGTTTCAGCTCCGCCCAGTTTTTGCCTGTATTGATATCAACCTTAAGGGGGACGGTAAGTTCCATCGCTGAGGACATAATATCCGGAACCAGCTTTTTCATTTCTTCCATTTCATCCGGAACCACTTCAAAAAGCAGTTCATCGTGGACCTGGAGAAGCATTTTACTCTTCAGCCTGCGTTTTATCATTTCATCATACAGATTTATCATCGCCAGCTTGATAATATCGGCTGAAGTTCCCTGGACCGGCATGTTTATAGCCATTCTCTCGGCAGCTTCACGTACCTGCCGGTTCGATGAGTTAATTTCGGGAATGGACCGCCTCCTGCCGAGTATAGTCTGGACATAGCCTTTATCTCGCGCCTGCTGTTTGGTAGCGTCCATATACTTCCTGATTCCCGGATATTGCTCGAAGTAAGCTGTAATGAACTTTGACGCTTCTTCGCGTGACATTTCGGTCGCCTGTTCAAGTCCGTAGTCACTCATACCGTAAATCACGCCGAAATTAACCGTTTTAGCGAATCGACGCATATCCGGAGTTACCTGCGAACTATCAATACCATACAGCTTGGCTGCGGTAGCAGAATGTATATCTTCATCATTCCTGAAAGCATCAACCAGTCCCTTGTCCTGTGAAAGATGCGCCAGTGCCCGAAGGTCTATCTGCGAATAGTCCCCGCTGATAAGAAAAGACCCGTTCGGTGCGATAAACGCTTCTCTCACCTTCTTTGCCAGTTCACCCCGCACGGGAATATTCTGGAGGTTGGGATCGCTTGAAGACAATCTCCCCGTAGTGGTACGGGTCTGATTGAAACTGGTATGCACCCTGCCCGTCTTGAGACTGACCAGGCCGGGAAGCGAGTCGATGTAGGTCGACTTTATCTTGGAAAGCTGGCGGTATTCCAGTATCTGCTCGATTATCGGGTGAACACCGCGAAGGTCCTCAAGCACCGCTGCAGCGGTGGAGTAATTACCTTTCCTCTTTCCCGCTGTCGGTAACCCGAGTTCTTCAAAAAGCACGGGACCAAGTTGCTTCGGCGAATTGATATTAAACTGGTGTCCGGCACTCTTATATATCTCGGCTTCAATAGCCAGCAGCTGTTCGCCCAGTTCCTGTGACATCTTTGCCATAAGGCCTGTATCAATAGCTACGCCGTTTCTCTCCATACGTACCAGGACCGGCACCAGCGGTATTTCAACGTCGGTAAACAGGTCCCACAATCCCGCCTGCTTGAGTTCCGGGCCATAAAGTTCCGCCAGCCGCATTGTCATATCGGAATCGGCACAGGCATACTTGGAAGCACTTTCCACATCTACCTGTGACATTGTTAGTTGCTTCGAACCGGAACCTATCAGGTCGGTAATAGGAGTCATTTCTATTCCAAGGCGACTGAACGCTAGATTTTTTAAGCCTAACGATTTCTCATCCATCAGATGAGCGGCTATCATAGTGTCGAATGCAACGTTACTGACATCTACCCCGTTTTCCGCCAGTACTGTCATATCGAACTTCGCGTTATGGGCCAATTTCTCCAGTCCGGGATCTTCCATCACCGGCTTCAACTTTTCCAAGACCATTTCTGCCGGTAGCTGCTCCGTCTGTACCCAGCCGAAATGTCCAACGGGTATGTAAAAGGCTTCGCCGGGTTTTATAGAAAATGAGTATCCTACAATCTGAGTTGTAATAGCGTCAAGACCGGTGGTTTCAAGGTCGAAGGTCAGCAGTTTCGCAGATGAAATCGTGTTCAACAGCGAATCCAGGGATGCATTATCGGTTACGGTGTGGTAGTCCGTTTCAACGGCAGCGGTGGATTCTATCGTAACATCTTCCTCGGAATCGGACTCGCCGTTACCGGGCAGTTTCGGAAGCAGGCTGAAAAATTCCAGTTCGCGGAATAGTTCTATGGATTTCTTCCGGTCAAATCTAGTCAACTGGCATTGGTCCAGGTCCAGTGTTACCGGAGTATTGACATCTATAGTCGCCAGCTCCTTACTCTGAAAAGCTATGTCCTTGTTTTCTTTCAGAATAGACTGGATTCGGGAAGGATTTATCTCCTCGATTCGTTCGTATATCTGTTCGACCGAGCCCAGCTGATTGATGAGTTTAACGGCTGTCTTTTCCCCTATCCCAGAAACACCCGGGATATTATCGGAGGTATCTCCGACAAGCGCCTTAAAATCTATAATCTGGTGCGGCGTAACGCCGTATTTTTCACTTACTGCCTGCTCATCGAACCTTATGGTATCGCTGAACGAGCGCCTCGGGTATATGACATTTACCCGGGCTGTGACAAGCTGCATCGTATCGGCATCACCGGTGACTATCACCGTATCTATCCCCTGTTCTTCTGCCTGCCGGCTGAGTGAACCCAGGACATCGTCGGCTTCATAACCCGGAAGTTCGTATATGGGAATGTTAAAAACTTCCACCAGGTTCCTTACCCTGTCGAACTGGTCAATCAGTTCATCCGGCGTGGGAGGACGATGAGCTTTGTACTGGTCATACATTTCGTGCCTGAATGTCGGCTCCGGGGTATCGAAGGCAATTGCGCAGCAGGTAGGATTTAGGTCATTAATAGCCTTGAGCACCATCTGGGCAAAGCCGTAAACCGCAGTCACAACTTCGCCGGTTTTGCGGACAGTGAAGACCGTGGGCGGTCTGGTTGCCTGAAATGCATGATAAGCACGGTGAATTATGGCATTACCATCAAATAGCACCAGAAGAGGGTTTTCCATATGGTTATTATAACAGAGTAAAAGGGGGGTAGATAGACTACGAACTGCAAGTGTTACCGGGCGAGAGGCAGACTTTCCGAATTCCAGTCGAGAATTCCGCCGTTCATATGATAAATCATGGTAAATCCCAGTTCTTCCATTATCTTTACTGCGGCTGAACTCCGACTTCCACTTCGACAGTACACCAGGTAATCTTTATTCTTGTCCAGTCCGTCCGTTTTATCCCTGAAAGCATCGGAATTATAGTCGATGTTAACGGCGCCTTCTACATGTCCGTCATTATATTCATCCGGGGTTCTTACGTCGATAATTACGAAATCAGGATTATCCAGGTTTTCCTGTACAAGCGTATATGCTTCCTGTGCAGATACATTTTTAACCTCGGTAGTTTGTTCAACGGCCCCTTTTTCAACAGACTCGGTATTGGTTTCAGTAGAGGTACAGCCTGCCAGCACAGTGATAACAGTCGGAATCAATGCGAAAACAAGTAACTTCATTAACAGGAGTCTTTTCATCCCTATCCACCTCTTAAAAATCATTCTGCTCTTTTCCGGACGAATTTCCTAAAAATGATATATCATTGTGCCTCGTAAGCACGAATTTACCGTTCGCGTGCGAAAACGATGAAATACCGCAGGTATCCTGTCTTATATTCCAGAAATGTGAGTTATCCAGCCCCAGCATAGCACATATCAGGACTTTAATCACCACACGGTGCGATACGAGGACGACCGTACCCGTGTGTTCTTTGATTACCGTTTCCACCACAGAAATCGCTCGTTTTCTTACTTCATCCAGGTTTTCTCCGCCCGGTATGTTTACCTTTTCCGGCGACTTTTCCCACTTTATGTAAAGATTATTATATATCTTTCTAACCTCAGCCAGTTCTATTCCCTGCCACTCACCGAAATCCATGTCGATTAAAGCAGGTTCGGTCTTAACAATGAGTGAATGAGGTCTGGCAATCTGCTCTGCCGTTAGAACAGCCCGTTGCAGAGGACTTGAGTATACTGCCTCCAGTCTGGAACCCGCAAGATATTCACCCAGCAGCTTCGCCTGTACGACTCCTTTTTCATTGAGATTAATGTCAGCCCTGCCCCTGAATACCTCTCCGGCATTCCATTCGGTTTCGCCGTGTCTTATCAATAATAATTCAGTCATCTTCCGATTACCTTTACAGGTTTACATCCGTATCAGCCGGGGTTCCATTCCTGCCGAAATCAGATTTTTCATAATACCTTCACTCATCGCGGATTTACTGTAAAACAGATGTCCGGAGCATTTACAGTCACTGGAACCGAATCCGTTAATTACGCTGTATTCTTTTCTTATTTCACCGGCAATATCGCATTCTATTCTTTTCTCCGATTTACACACTATAATGTTATCCAGTAAGGCTTTTTCCATCAGATAATCGATGTGCCAGTGACGTTTCTTTTTGTTCCGGATATGCCGTAATATCCTTTGCTTCAGTCCTCCCATAGCCGAGCCTATATAAGCATAATACCCTGACTGGAAACGCATCGTACGTAATCTGCCAATCGGTATCTCACTTTCTACACCCAGGCTCAGGAGAAGGACATATCCACCCCTGTCAGGCGGGACGCCTTCGTAAAAATCAGGACATTGCATAGGCTAGGATTCGTCTGTCCTCTCAACCTCTATAGTACACTCGGTTATCAAAGCCGCAAATGCACCGATAGCTGCCAGGAGAGGAGCTGCCAGGATTACTGCTACCGTCACAGGTGCGCCGACGGTGAGGGGAATTTCAAATATAGTATTACTGTCGTGGATTAATCTTACTTTCCTGATATTACCCTCGTGTATCAGCTGCTTAACCTTTCCGACTACCTCATTCCCGGCGACGGTGAACTTTTCCGTTTTAGACATTACAATTTCCTCCTAACTGCATATTATTTAAGACTTGAAACGGTGTCAAGACCAGGGCAGTTATAACTCTGAAATCTGGAGAGTTTAACCTGTTTCGTGATATACTGTAGTGCATAAGGAGACCTGAATGCAGCATCGCAGTTTACTCTCCATTTCCGACTTAAGCGGGGATGAAATACTCTCCCTGATACATAACGCCGTGGAGAGTAAAAACGATATGTGGATCGAAACTCTCAGGCATAAGTCACTTGCTATTCTCTTTGAAAAGCAGTCCGCCAGGACACGGGTAAGCTTCGATCTGGCTATGAACCAGCTTGGGGGGTATGCTATATATCTCTCACAGGCAGAGGTTGGACTGGGGACAAGAGAATCCGTACCCGATGTCGCCAGAGTACTCGGTCACTATGTAGATGCAATTGCGGCAAGAACGTACTCACACCAGACGATAGAGACACTGGCTGAATATGCGGGAGTCCCCGTAATCAACGCTCTTTCCGATTATGAACACCCCTGCCAGGCTCTTGCCGATTTGTTGACAATCTATGAAAAGAAAGGCGACTTGAAAGGCATTACACTCGCCTTTATCGGTGACGGAAACAATATTGCTAACAGCCTTATACTGGCATCGTCGCTAACAGGGATTAATTTCAGAATTGCCTCACCTGAAGGATACACTCTGATAGAGGAAATACGGGAAAAGGCTGCTAGGTACGCTCTCGCATCAGGAGCTGAAATTCTTCTCACCACCAGCCCCGATGAAGCCGTATCCGGAGCTGATGTTGTTTATACCGATGTCTGGGCAAGCATGGGGCAGGAAGCCGAAGCCGAAGAACGGCGTAAAGTATTCAAAAATTATCAGGTCAACCGCAGACTGATGATACTGGCGAAAAAAGATGCTATATTTATGCACGACTTACCGGCCCATCGCGGTGAAGAAGTCACCGATGAAATAATGGAGAGCCCGCAATCGGTGGTTTTCGACCAGGCAGAAAACAGGCTGCACGCCCAGAAAGCACTGCTTGTGAAATTACTTGGTAATAACTAGATTAAAATTCCCGTAAAAGCAGGAGGGAACAGTGTCTATAGTTAAAATGTTAAAGACCGTTATTGTCTGGGGATGGTCTCCGGCCCTGATTACAGCGGTAGCCCTGATCGGGTTTAACTATAACTGGGATATGTGGCTCCTGGCTACGCTCCTGGGGATTATCCTGCTGGCTGGTTTAATTATCGTGGTTATCCGGGAAAGTGAAAAACAGGTCGAAGTTATTTCAATGAGACTCAGGCAGCAGGCTGGATATTTCAGCCGCCGCTTTACCGGCACCTCTTCATTATCCATTTTCGCGATAATCGATACTTTGTTCAACTTGGACGACCATCAGCTATGGGACTGGGCAAGGTCCTGCGATATGTGCGCCAGACTGATGGATACCTGGTTTGACAGCTTTATCCGCAGGATCGAAAGCGATACCAGCGGTGGAAAATTTGCCACATACCTGCGCGTTTATCTTAATGAACTCTGGATATTGAACAATCACTATTATGAATTCGTCGAACAGTTTTACGAAATAGCAGAGAAGATAGATATCCCTCCTTCAACACGCGATCATTACAACAGGTTTGCTACGGAATATAACGTCTTCGTACAGAATTTCAGAGAAACCATATCGGATTTAAAGGGCGTATTAGAGACGGAAATAGAGCCTCCCAGCATCAAAATGGCAAACGTTCTGCCCGGAGGACAACCGGTACAAACCTTCGAAGAATACGAATACTAGCCATCACGAGTTGCTTCGGGTTATACTTTTTCATCCCATTTACCGATTCCCTTTGTCTTTTCGGGGCAACATACACGGGAGACGATAAATAAAAATATGACAAAACCTGTTGTAGCAATCATCGGCAGACAGAATGTCGGAAAATCCACCCTGCTGAACCGCCTTGCAGGTAAACAGATAGCAATTATCGAAGATTTACCCGGCACTACCCGTGACCGGGTACTCACAACTATTTCCTGGCAGGGCAGGGATTTTACACTTGTCGATACCGGCGGATTGGAACCAGAACCCGAAAATTCAATCGCTCTCGGTGTAAAGAGCCAGGCAGATACAGCAGTCAATGAAGCGGATGTAATCATATTTATGGTAGATGTCAGGGATGGCGTGACGCCGTTGGATATGGACATAGCCGATATGCTTCGCCGGACAAGCAAACCCGTCATTCTGACCGTAAATAAAGCCGATAACAGCAAATTCGAAGACGCTGCTGTTGAGTTTTACGAGCTCGGTATCGGAGAACCACTTCCTATCTCGGCTCATCACGGTCGCGGTACCGCCGATCTGCTGGACAGGATTATTTCCCTTCTCCCCGCACAGCATCCTACGGAAAAAGAAGATGAATCGATAAAAGTAGCAATAGTCGGCAGACCTAATGTAGGCAAGTCAGCACTGTTGAACGCTCTTCTCGGCGAACCAAGAGTGATAGTTGATGATACTCCCGGTACCACACGTGATGCGATTGATACTTTACTTGACTTCAAAGGACAGAATATGCTACTTATAGATACGGCCGGAATAAAGAGGAGAGGTCGTCAGGGAACCGGAGTAGATAAGTACAGTGTAATACGTTCTCTGCGGGCAATTGACCGGTCGGACATAGCACTACTGGTGGTGGATGCGAGCGAGCCATTTACAGCACAGGATGTGCACATAGGCGGATACATCCGCCAGATGTCAAAGGGAATAATTCTGATAGTCAATAAGTGGGACCTTGCCCCGGATAAAAATAAAAACGAATGGAACAAATATATCAGGAGTCAGCTTAATTTCGTTCCCTATGCTCCTGTAATATATACTTCGGCTAAATACGGACAAGGGGTAAACAAGATTATGCCCCAGATACATGAGGTATATCAGGAAAGGCTGAAGAGATTATCCACAGCTACCGTTAATAACGTGGTACAGCAGGCGGTAGCGGCTCATAACCTGCCGAGAATAGGTCGCAAACGACTAAAAATACTCTACGCGACGCAAGCCGATGTCAATCCACCAACATTCGTATTTTTTATCAATGATAAGAAACTTATTCATTTTTCCTACCAGCGCTATCTGGAGAACAAGCTGCGTCAGACCTTCGGATTTACCGGTACTCCGCTTCGGTTAGTCTTTAAAACGAGGGGCGAATCATGATAGTCATTCAATTCGTTTCGGTAATAATTATCGGTTATCTCCTGGGTTCGATACCATCGGGAGTACTGGTCAGCAAACTCCTTGCCAAGGTAGATGTCAGGGAATTTGGAAGTGGGAAAACCGGTATGACGAATGTGTTGAGAACAGCCGGGAAAAAAGCGGCAGCTCTGGTACTTCTTCTCGATCTACTGAAAGGTGCTATGGCAGTAGTTTTCGCCGGACTGATTGTCGGAAGAAATTACCTGGTAATAGGTGATGATTTTGGATTGGGTCTGCTTGTCGCCCAGGTACTTGCCGCTCTGGCATCTATGGTCGGGCATAACTGGTCTATATTCCTTGGATTCAAAGGAGGAAGAGGTGTAGCCACGTTCTTCGGCGGACTGGCAGCTCTCTGTCCTGTTGCAGCCCTTTTCGGCGGCGAGGTTTTTATTATAGGAGCAGGACTAACCAGATTCGCATCACTCGGTTCTATAGCGGGTGCGGTGGGAACTTACAGCATACTAATACCATTGACTATATTTAACGGTTTTCCCCTGGAATACCTTATCTATGCGTTGATAGGTACCGTAGTAATCATCGTCATGCACAAGGAAAATATAGGAAGGCTGTTATCCGGTAAGGAACGCAAACTTGGTGAAAAAGCCAATCCGATAGTTACCGAAGTAGTTGAATAATTACTAGTTATTTCTCTTTCTTCTTCGAATCTCCCATTTCTTTAGCCAGTTCTTCAAAGAGCTGGCGTTGTTTTTTATTGAGAGACTCCGGTGTAAGAACTTTCAGAACAACCAGATGGTTGCCCTGTCCCCTGCCGCGAAGATGCGGTATGCCTTTATTCTTTAACTGGAAAACATGACCTGTCTGCGTCCCGGCCGGTACCTTTAGATTAACATCTCCGTGCAGTGTGGGAACTTCAACTTCGGTCCCGAGAGCTGCCTGGGGAAAGCTTATCGGCAGTTCATATATTATGTCGTCGCTTTCCCGCACAAAAGACTCATGTTCTTTTACATTCAGGTTTACATAGAGATTTCCGGCATACCCACCTCTGGCTCCGACATCACCCTCTCCACTCAGACGTATGCGTGAGCCGTTATCCACTCCTGCCGGAATATTCACCATAATATGTCGCTGAAACTTCTCTTTTCCGGTACCCCGGCAGTTTGGACACGGGTCGGTGATTACCCTGCCTTCACCACGACACCCGGGGCAGGTAGTAATATTGGTAAACCGGCCGAATATACTCTGCTGTACCCTGCGTATCTGTCCGGAACCGTTACATTCGCTGCATTGTTCAGGCTGAGTACCCGGACGACTTCCAACTCCATGACACTGAGAACAGCGTTCGATACGGGATATTTTTATTTCTTTTTCCACGCCGAAAGCAGCTTCTTCCAGACTGATAGTGACATTGCTTCGCAGGTCGGCACCTCTCTCAGGTGCCGGGCGGGTTGATGTAGTCGTTCTTCCACCGAAGAACGCATCGAATATGCTGCCAACACCGTCGAACCCGAACCCATCAAAACCCTGTCCGAAGATACTGTCACCGCCATGGCCGAAGCGGTCGTAGGCATCGCGTTTTTCCGGATTTGAAAGTATCTCGTAAGCTTCGTTGATTTCTTTGAACTTATCTTCCGAACCGGCTTCATGGTTCCGGTCGGGATGGTACTGCATAGCAAGCTTACGGTACGCAGCTTTTATCTGACTTTCAGTAGCATTCCTGTCTATACCGAGAACATCATAGTAATCTTGTTTGGAAGCCAATTATTTACTACCTAACTCCCTGTATCCCCATCTCTCCAATATTTTGGTAGAGATGGGGATAGGTATTCAAGAGGGTCGCAGCCCTCATTTGAGCATTTACTATACGGCATATTGAAGGTATTATACCTCGCGGAATTCTCCTTCCACAGTACCTTCACTATCATCAGCAGGCGGCTGGTCGTCGGGCGGTGCTTCTCCGCCTGGAGGAGGTGGCTGCTGCTGATAAACTGATTCTCCTATCTTCTGCATAACTGTATTCAGGTCCTGAGTAGCCTGCTTTACAGCATCTACATCGGTACCCTGCAGAGCAGTTTTTACAGCCTGTACTTTCTCCTCCGCTTCCTTGTTCAGGTCTTCAGGTATCTTATCCTTGTTATCTCTTAACGTCTTTTCCGTTGTATAGACCAGCGTATCAGCCATATTGAAGGTCTCTATCTTTTCACGCTGTTTCTCATCTTCAGCGGCATGCATCTCTGCTTCTTTTTGCATCTTCTCGATTTCTTCTTTTTCAAGGCCGCTTGAAGCGGTAATGGTAATTTTCTGCTCCTTGCCGGTCCCCTTATCGTGTGCCCTGACGCTGAGAATACCGTTGGCATCCATATCGAAACTGACCTCGATCTGTGGGACTCCTCTCGGTGCCGGAAGTATTCCATCGAGCATAAACCGCCCCAGGGTCCTGTTATCCGCGGCCATCGGTCTTTCCCCCTGCATGACGTGAATCTCCACGCTAGGTTGACTGTCTGCCGCGGTGCTGAATATCTGGCTCTTGGATGTGGGAATAGTAGTATTACGCGGGATAAGGGGTGTGGCTACACCACCGAGAGTTTCAATTCCCAGTGTAAGCGGAGTCACATCCAGCAACAGTACATCCTTAACGTCGCCTTTCAGAACACCGGCCTGTATCGCGGCGCCAACAGCAACGACTTCGTCCGGATTAACCCCTTTATGTGGTTCCTTGCTGAATAACTCCGTTACCTTCTGCTGCACCAGGGGCATTCTCGTCTGTCCGCCTACCAGAATTACCTCATCGATTTGTGCTGCCGTCTTTCCGGCGTCCTTCAGAGCCGCACGGCAGGGTTCCAGTGATTTATCGACCAGGTCCATTACCAGCTGTTCCAGCTTGGAACGGGTAAGGTTTATATTCAGGTGCTTCGGACCGTTGGCATCCGCTGTAATAAACGGGAGGCTGATTTCGGTCTGCTGGACCGTTGACAGTTCGCATTTAGCCTTTTCCGCGGCTTCTTTTAGTCGCTGTAAAGCCATCTTATCCTGTTTCAGGTCTATTCCCTGTTCACGTTTGAATTCATCGCAGAGCCAGTCCATTATTCTCTGGTCAAAATCGTCACCGCCAAGATGTGTATCACCGTTGGTGGATTTTACCTGGAAAGTACCCTCGCCGAGTTCAAGAATAGAAATATCGAATGTCCCGCCGCCCAGGTCGTAGACGGCAATGGTCTCATCTGCCTTTTTATCCAGTCCGTAAGCAAGTGCAGCTGCCGTAGGCTCGTTTACAATACGCAGAACGTCGAGCCCGGCAATCTTTCCGGCATCCTTGGTAGCCTGGCGCTGACTGTCATTAAAATATGCGGGTACGGTTATCACCGCTTCCGTTACCTTTTCACCAAGGTACCCTTCAGCATCGGTCTTCAATTTCTGAAGAATCATAGCTGAGATTTCCGGGGGACTGTATTCTTTGTCGCCCATCTTTACACGGGCATCGCCGTTATCGGCTTTCGTTATCTGAAACGGCAGTAACTTTTTATCGTATTCTACCGATGACTCATCGAACTTGCGCCCCATAAGACGTTTAACGCTGAAAATAGTATTATCCGGATTGGTTATCGACTGGCGTTTTGCTACCGTACCGACCAGCCTTTCGCCGCTCTTACTGACTGCAACATAAGAAGGCGTTGTCCTCCCGCCTTCTGCATTAGGTATAATTACAGGTTCACCGGCCTCCATTACTGCAACTGCCGAAAACGTTGTTCCCAGGTCTATTCCTATTACCTTTGCCATTCCTTTTCCTCCTCTTTCCACGAGACATTGCCTGTTATTCTCCGGCAAAATCTCCCTTATTAGTCGTTAACTTCTGCTTCTCCGCTACCAACCACCACCTGGCTGGGACGGAGAATTTTTTCATTGTATTTATAGCCTTTCTGCACTTCTTCCAGTACAATTCCTTCCTCTCCGGATTCCTGTCGTACTGCCTCGTGCAGGTACGGGTCGAATTGTTCACCTACCGCGTCGATAGGACAAAGCCCTTCATTTTCCAGTATCAAACGCAGCTTTTTCTCGATAAGCTTTATCCCTTCCACCCAGCTTGAATCCACCGCATCCTCCGGCTCAACGGAGATAGCCCTCTCGAAATCATCGAGCACCGGTAATATACACCTGACCATTTCAGATCTGCTGTACTCACTCAGTTCGGTCTTCTCTTTTTCACTTCGGCGCTTATAGTTTATAAAATCAGCCTGGGCCCTCTGCCAGTTCGCCAGATAATCTTCTGCTTTAGTTTTCTCTTCAAGCAGGCCCTGTCTCAGCACATCCACATCCTCCTCTTCAACTCCTTCAAGAATCTCATCGCCCGATTCAATTTCATTAACATTCTCTTCTTCCATTATCTCACCGTGACTCTAAGTCTATTAATCGGGAATAAATTCAACGGGTACGTCTTTACCGTATAATCTAGCTACCAGAAGATTAAGTATCAGGGACAAATATCCGACAGTAGCAATCGTACGTGCATACCGCATCCTCGTCGGGCCGACTACACTTATCGTACCGGTAGCTTCTCCGGGGAGTCCGTACTGACTTATAACGACACTATAATCATGAACGGATTCCGTTTCATTTTCTTTGCCTATTACTACCTGCACGCCTTCATCTAATACCCTGGAAGGAATAATACTTTTTACTAAATTCCGCTGCTCCACCAGTTCCATCAGATTGAGAGCCTGTTCATGATTCTGGGCCAGTTCCGGCTGGTTTAACGTATAATGCAGTCCGTCCAGATAAGATTCCTCATATCGTCTATTATCTTCTGCTTCCATCTCTTTCAGTAAACAATCGACAATTTTCTTTTCAACAAGCGATAGCTCTTCCGTCTTTTTGAGTATCTCCGAGCTGTCCAGACCGGCAAAGGCATTGTTCAGCTTAGCGGTTATCGACTTCAATTCGTCCTGTGATATTTTATCCTCGAAACTTATCAACTGCTGCCTGACTCTTGCACCTTTAAATACAACGATCAGTAATACCAGTGTATCCTGGAGGCTTATCGCTTCCACATGTTTTAACTGGCAACTTTCAGTCTTTGGCATAGTGACGAGAGCAACATTCTGGACCATCTGTGAAAGAAGTGTAGCAGCAAGATTAAGCCATCCGTCCAGTTCTCCTTCTACCTGATGGAACAGGTGGTTTATCATCCGCTGCTCAGCCGCCGGCAGTTTTATTTCACCCAGCGTATCCACGTAGATACGATATCCTTTATCAAGGGGCACGCTGCCCGATGAATGATGAGGACGTGTGATATACCCTTCCTTTTCCAGACGCACCATCTCGTTGCGTATCGTGGCCGAACTGACTTTCAGTTCGGCATCACCGGTAATACTTCCCGACGACACCGGTGCTGCCTTTGCTATATATTGGGCTACTATGGATTTAAGTATTGTCTCCGAACGGCGAGACAGCATCTCAAATCACCTCCATTAGCAATCTAAGCATTAGACTGCTAATTATTTTTTATCACTTCTGACATCGATTGTCAAGAGAATCAGTCACAATTATTCGGGATGATTACAGCATGTCCCGGACTCAATGTATCCGACGGCTTTTCAATTGACCGAAAGCTCCCGCTGTGCTATATTTAGGCTTGAAAAATGGAAATTGCATGGCTTGGACACTCCTGCTTCAGACTCAAGGGAAGTCGTACGACTGTAATAACCGATCCGTATTCACCGGATCTCGGTTATACACTGGGTAAGACTAACGCGAACGTTGTCACTGTAAGTCACCAGCACCCCGGACATTCCAATATCGCAGCCATCGGCGGCGAACCTAAAGCAGTTACCGGACCCGGAGAATACGAAATCAACGGAGTTCTTATCATCGGCATGCCTTCCTATCACGACGAAGATAAAGGTGAAAAGAGGGGTAAAAATACAATCTACCTGCTCGAACTCGACGAGATGACTATCTGCCACCTCGGTGATCTGGGACATGCTTTATCCACCAGTCAGGCTGAAGAGCTGGACAACGTAGATATACTGATGATTCCGGTAGGCGGAAAATCTACAATCGACGCGGTTGGAGCTTCCGAAATCGTCCGCCAGCTTGAACCGAAAGTTGTGATACCTATGCATTACAAGACAGATGCAATAAAACGCGAACTGGCGCCCGTAGAGAAATTCCTGAACGAAATGGGAACCAAAGATATCGAGTCGCAGTCAAAGATAAACTTCACCAAATCAAACCTTCCGCTCGTCACACAGGTTTACCTGCTGGACTACTAGAGGAATGTACGAATATCCGTAACGTGCTCGGGAGGTTTCGGCGGACGCATCAGGGACATCAGCAACGCCGCGACTAGAACCATTATTACGAATGTCGTGAATGCGGGGACGTAACTGCCGGTATTATCATATACCCAGCCTGCATATACCGGCGATAAAAGCGCTACAGGGGCTGTCAGTACCATCGACGTGCCCTGTATAGACGCGAAGGCTTTCCTCCCGAAGAATCTCCCCCCTATCGTGAGACGCAGCGGGGCCGGAGCGCCGCTGCCGAAGCCGTACAGAACCAGAAATATATAAACCGTAACCACACTCTGATGCAAGAGAAAGATTCCGATTCCCAAAGCCTGCAATATGAAGGTACCGGCAACGAGAAACTGAAGCCGGTCTTTCCTTACCCTGTCAGCCAGCACACCGGCTGCAAATCTTGCCGGGATGGTGAAAAATACCATCATTGCCATCATTCCGCTTGCGACGGTTTCATTTATACCCATATCCGTTAAAAGCGGGATACAGTGAGTGTTTATCGCCCCGGATACCACCATAGCAAAAATCCAGGAAACCGTTATCAGCCAGTAAGCGGGAGTTTTTAGTGCCTGCCTGAGGGTGAATTCCGTTTCATCATATTCGGCCGCATATTCCACTCCCCTGCCAATCATGGATTCTACATCGGTATCTGCATCAGAATCGACCTTAACACCGTCGGGAAGCAGTCCATAATACTCCGGACGTTTTTGTTTAACAAAACGCCACATCATCGGAACACCCGTAAACATCACCACTGACCATATTAAACAGGTCACCCGCCAGTCATAGGTAGTAACCAGCCATGATATAATCGGCAGCACAATGACTCCGCAAGTACCGATAATGACAAATCGTACACCAAGCGCCAGTCCGCGTTTCCTGATAAACCAGTCTGTAAGGGCTTTATCTATGGCGATTGTCAGGGCCAGGTTTATACCTATGGCGGTTATTACTCCCCAGACCAGATAATACGCCCACGGAGACTGAATATAGTACATCAGTAGTAATCCGAGGGCAGCAATGAGTGTACCGGAAACGATTACCCATCTGGGACCGAACCGGTCGGACAGCCATCCTGTGATAGGGGCTTCAACACTTCCCTGCAATCTGCCGATACCGGTTGCCCAGGAAGCGCCGGCACGGTTCAGTCCCAGTTCGGCTGAAAGCGGTTTGAAAAGAACGGATACTCCGTAACCGAAAAAGCCATGACCGAGACCGGAATATAGGCCGGTGATTATATTCAACCACCAGCCCGGAAATATCTCAGGAATCCGCTTTTTTTTAATCAACAGCTTGCTTTCTGAAACATTATCGAAAGTGAATACATTTCTGAGAACCGAGTACCGGATTTATTTATCAGACAGAATGGATACAGGGCAGTATCCATGATGAAAATCCGACTCAGTATATATGCGTGATATATTAGTAGTCAAATAAGTGACGGTTAGTCAGTGCGGTTTTCCCCGGGTTATTACGATGAAAAGCAATGTTGTTGTCTGCAGCAGGACGATTGCTGAAAGTAATCCGATACCGAGGTACACGACCCAATCCGGTATTCGTTCATCGGGAAAAGCAAGAGGTTGAGATGATAAAGCAGCCGCCCGTTCTTCTGAATTGGCATCGGAGGATGTTTCAGGTATTGCATCGGTACAAAAAGCGCTTACGGGGCTCCAGTTACTATACGAACCGCTAACCAGGGCTCTTACTTTCCAGTAATACGCGGTGTCACCATCAAGGCTGACATTACTCTTCCAGGCTGTTGCCGGAAGGGCATATTCGCCAGCCTTAACGATCACCGGATTTTCAAAAGAGATATCGGCCGAAACTACCAGTTCGTAACTCTCAGCGCCCATAATCGCATCCCACTGGAATAACGGCTTAAGTGACGCTTCCTCAGTGCCTGCTCCGGGACTCAATAGTATGGGAACACTGATATCGGGAATCGTCTGTTCCGAAGCCTGCTCCGTTTCGGTAACGAAGACACTTACGGCACTCCAGTCACCGTAAGTATCCGAGCCTACCGCTCTTACCTTCCAGTAGTAAGTATCTCCATCTTCAAGGGTAATATCACTCTTCCAGGCTGTTGCCGGCAGGGCGTATTTACCTGTCTTCTTTATGGCAGGATTTTTAAAAGCTATATCATCCGATACTATGAGTTCGTATTTTTCAGCTCCGGCTATTGCACTCCACTGGAACACCGGTTCCGGGGATATCAGTTCCGCACCGGCACCCGGGCTGAGAAGTGTCGGTCCGATAGCAGTTTGTCCGAGTGCTGTTGTAAAAAACCATCTGTCCGACCACGGGCTCAGCACAGGTTTGGTTGCCCTAACTCGCCAGTGATATCTGGTATCCGTATCGAGCTGGGGCAGTCGTATCGAACTCCCGTTAGTATCCCCTTCGAAATCAGTATCAACGGAAGTAAAAGCCCCGTCATAGTCGACCTGCCAATTGTATTCCGTCGCACCTGTCAGCGTTTCCCAGTCCAGCAATACGTTCCTGGTGTCCATACCGGCGGTACCATTGTACGGAGTTTTAAGAGCAACCGGATTTGTCATCGTATCCAGGAACGTCAATATTCTGGTATTTACGGTATCTATTGTCCACAGTCTGTCTCCTCTTATCTGTATCGCTGATAACTTTACATTGTCGTCCAGTCCGCGAACCACCGTCTCGAATGTCGGTGATAAATGAAACGAGGGGTTCAGACAACGTTCCATACCGCCTTTTTTATCGGAAACATCTACACTTTGTGAATTAACCGCGTATAAAACCCCGTTTGATGATATAGCCAGTTCAATTACTCTGCCTCCTCCGGGCAGACTTCCGTCGATTCTATCCCATTCATCGCTCTCGCCAAGTATAACCCGATAAATACCGTTATCAGCGACATCACCGGCGGCGTATACGGTCCGGCTTGTTTCAAATTCAGAATCGAAAGCAACGTGAACCAGGCCGCTGATTGGTGACATCTCCGAATTTAACGGCTTGAATGTTATACCCGAATCTTCGGAATAATACACGCTACCATTATTGTTACCTGCCAGAATTGTCCCGTCCGTTGAATAATAAGGAGAAACCGAAATAGAAGTTAATGTGTTATTACCCAGGATGGTCGTTCCTGCAGAAAAAGTCTGTCCGCTATCAGACGATTTATATACAATTGCGTCGGTGCCGTTATAACACCCGATTATCAAATCTTCATCGTCTACTACAGACCATTCATCGACATTATACGGAGTATATCTTACCGTAAAGGTCCCGCCGTTATCGGCTTTCCATATCGCCGGAGTCCCGTTATATGTCCCCGCCAGATATACGACCTGACCGGTTGTTCCGTATAAAGGTGATATATTTATCTTTTTAATATTATCCACATTCTCCAGGGCACTGCTGTAAATCCGTTCCCAGTATTCTCCTTCACTCCCGGTCTGCCATACACTGTGTACAAGGTGGCTTGAATCAAAGGTTAGAATAAACAGCGTCTTATCAAGCGTATATTCCGGTGAAGCAATCAGGTCGACAATACAACCGGTACTGATTTCCGTATCGATAAAAGATATCTGGTTCCAGGAAATCCCGCTATCCGTCGAACAGGACAACCCGCCTTCTGTGCCCGTGGAAGCCGCAAAAACCCTGCTGTTTTCACTAAAGTTACTATCTACCGCTATCAGGGTGTTCGACTGTCCTGTGGGCGGCTTAACGCACTTTTCCCAGCTTATCCCGCTATCCTTACTGTAATAGATCCCGGTACTGTTTGCTGCTCCGGCAAACAACCGGGCGGACAATACGCCGCCGCAATCAAGACCCGCTATATCTACTCCTGTAAATCCATAACCGGCACCTATATTCAAATCAACCGCCGATGATGCGGTCGGGGCTGTCTCGAGGTCTATCCTGTACACATCCCCTGTTCCGGTACCGGAATTCACGCCGATAAACAGATAATCATCTTCGGCGGAGTCCAGATAATTGTCAGGAAAAGTCGTAACCGCAGAAACAGGAACGATACCGGGTATGACGGCCTGACCTATATCCTGATTCCAGTCTCCGTTTCCTGACCTGGTATTTACGCAGGTGTCAGTCTCGTTGGCAACTACCGCAACAAGGTGACCGGTATTGGAATAATCGGGTGAAAACGATATCGAATAAACATCGTAGGCACCGGCGTTCGTATCCATCCATACGGGAACATCCTGGTTTTCATCGAGAATGTAAATTCCACCGTATTCAGCGTTATCGCTATCCGCCGTTCCGGCTGCAATGAGGTTGAATTGTCCCTGCCTGCAGACATCGATGCACTTTATAAGCAGGTTTCCTTCTCCCACACTGTCAGGAAGATCAGGCAACAGAATAAAGTTGAGACCGGCATCGGAGGATTTATATATCTTTGAACTGGTTGCGAAATAAATATCCGTGCTTGAGCCGGGAACGACTGCTATATCTACTATCTCGTCTGTTATTCTCCCGGTAGTAGACCAGCTTTTCCCGTTGTCCGTAGACTTATACAGAGTCTGGCTGGTCCCGGAAGGAGTTGCATAACAATATAATGTGTTATCACCAGCTATCGTCAGTGACTTGATATCCGCGCCGTCTGCCAGTATCCAACCGGCAGCGTCGCCTTCACGTGGCATGTTCACTCGTTCCCATGTTACAGCATTATCGGCTGCCGATACCTCAGGAAAAACGGTCGATGCAGATGCAATGAATACAAATACGGTAATTAATGCATAAATGAAAATCCTGAAAGTGGATTTTTCATGTTTCGGACTGTTAACGCCCAACATAAGGAAGATTCTATAATCACATTACGTTCATTGTCAATATGTGAACTTAAACTCCTGCTTATTCTAATTGTCATTGCGAGGAGTCCGCTTTCTCCCGCTCGTCCTGTGCCTGTCGAAGGACGAATCTATCTCTGTAATTGCGAGGAGTCCACCTGAGGCGGACGACGTGGCAATCTCTTCCCGCTCCGTCATTGCGAGGGCGAAGCCCGTGGCAATCTCTAGTATTTATATAGATTGCTTCGGTTCGCCTTTTGACGGCGAAACTCGCAATGACAGTGGGGAGTCCGCCTTTTGACGGCGAAACTCGCAATGACAGTGGGAAGTTCGCCTTTTGACGGCGAAACTCGCAATGACAGTGGGGAGTTCGGCTGCCAACGCTGAGGCACGGCAATCCATACTAAGAAACCTTTTATTAACACTACTTAATATCGATCAGGACATTCCTCTCCCTTGACGGGAGAGGTTAGGTGAGGGTGAAAAGTAACGATTTACACATACCCCTAACCCTCGCCCGCAGACGGGGAGAGGGAACTTATCCAGAAGTTCTTTAACAATCCAACCAAAATCGAATATCTTCAACTTTAGACAATTCTGACATTGTAGATTTCCTGCATAAAGAAGGAGGGTCGCTTTTCAGCGACCCTCCCGGGTTTCTGGTTTATCCTTCAAGCAGGGACTAGACTACTCGCCTGGTCCTTACTATCAGAACTATCAAAGCGATGACCAGAACCGCGCCAACGGCGACTATTACCCAGAGCATATAGGTGGGTATAGCCGGAGTCGAAGGTTCGACCGTTATCTTGGTCGGCGGGATCTCGACATTCACTTCAGGTTTGGTCGGTTCCACGACGATCGGTTCTGCAGCCTCTGCAGGCTCCATTGCGGTCGTGAAGATACCGGTTGTCCACGGAGTGGCAGGGGTTACCCACTGGCCCATCTCCTGGTAAGGCTCACCGAGTACGCCTCTGACTCTCCAGTAGTAAGTGGTGTCGTAGCGAAGTGCTTCGTCGACTTTGTAGAAGGTCTGGTCGACATTATAGCTCCACTCGATGATGGTGAAAGTCGGGTCCTCGGAAAGAGCGATTTCGTAGCGGATAGAACCGAGTACAGGTCCCCAGGTGAACATCGGCGCAGTAGAAACGTCGTAAGCACCGACGACCGGGCTGCCACCTGCCGCAGCGGTTATCGCCGGGCCGGCAGGAGTGGACTTGTCCTCAACCAGGGCAAACGGTGTGCCACCGAGGTCGGTTATGCTAGGTGAAGAACCGCCGGTAACGATGAAGTAGACATAGCCACCAGCAGTATTCACGCCGGTCGTGCCGGTCACATCAAGCCATTCACCGCCGAGACCACCGGCGTACATAAGCTTGCAGTAACCGTTAACCGCGCCGTAGAACTTAAGCTGGACACTGGTATTTGCAGGAGCACCGGCTACATACACATCGTAGTAACCGAGTACGCTGCCCGTGCCCTTGATTCTGGGAGCGTTGGCTTCAGGATTGGCGGCATATTTACTGACCGCAATCGTGCCAACAGCTGCAGCCGAGCCGGAAGCATCGACGCAGTTAACATCGACACCGACAGTGGTTTGGGCCACAACTTTATCGGTGTTCATTGCCAGTCCCGCACCATCAGCGCTGTTGGTCAGGTAAGGTGTAGTAGTAGCTGGTGTAGCAGACGTTGAACCCAGCGCCGGGCCTGTGGAAGCGCCCCACCAGTTGTGGGTGAAGGTCACGGTATTGCCGGCATTAATCGTTCCGACGGAAAGCTGTTTCTTGTTGCTGACCAGGTTATTGTTGTGAGCTGTAACAGAAACATTTCCGGAGCCTACCGCAACAGCATAAGCATAGTCAGTACTGTTCTGGATATTGTTGTTGTACATCTGGACAACTGTCGGCGCAGTAACGTTATCAACTGTTACAGGGCTGGCAGGAGCAGTAACAGGGCCGCCGCATTCGTCGATGGTGGAGTTCTTAACCGTAACATTACCATCGTTAATATCAAGAGCGTTGGTAACCATGGAGATCATAGCTCCGTCGATTACCGCAGCGCCGCCTGTAACCTGGATACCGAGACCGCTGCTACCGGTAATCGTCACATTCTTAATATTAGTCGTGGTGACGCCCGGTACAGTGGTAGTACCACCGCTTGACATTATAGCCATGCTGGTAGCCGCGCTGCCTACGGTAATGGTAGTATCCATAATGGTCGCCTGGCCCATTGCATTAATGCCCAGGAGTCCGGTAGTTGCATGAGTTGCATCAATCGTCACACCGGTAATCGTGTTGGATGTTGACCCAGCGTAAAGTTCAATCGCGTCCGTAGTGCCTGCGTCGATAACACAGTCCTTTACGGTAACATAGCTGGCAGATGCACCGAGTGAAAGAGGAGTAGCAACTCCACCGAATAACGGCGTTTCGAATGTAAATCCTTCGAAAGTAACGCCGCCGAGTGTCAGTGAACCTGCCACGTTAATGGTGACATTTCCACCGGCACCGTTTGAATTGGCATCCTTGATGATGACCGTTCCCGGGTCACCAGCGGCGACGACGGTCAAACGATCGGTTGTGATGGAAAGTGCCTCATCATAGGTACCGGGGCCGACCTCTACCCTGCCGCCAACACCGGCTGCATTGATACAGGTCTGGATACTGTTGCTCTGCTGCATCAGAATGCCGGCTGAGTTGTAAGCGGAGACGACACCGGGAAGAGGAGTAGGCGTGGGCGGAATGATGGAATAGGAAGTCGATTCAATCGCAGCTTCCTTTGTTTTCGCGGGAGTAGAGGCATCCGTAGTACCCACTGTCAGGGTGTATGTTCCCGGAGTAGCCGGATTCAGGACGCCGATTACCTCGACACCGACTAGTGAACCCTGACCGATATCCTGGACAGCCGTTGCGTTCAGAGATATTGTCAGTACCTGAGGAGCGGTTACCAGACCGGTTACGGTCCAGTTCGTGGTATGCTCGGTATCATCACCACCTCCGATACCGGAAAGAGCGGTTACATTGATACCGGTTACACTACCAAGATTGGTACCAGCCGGGAAAGTAACGACTATATGCCCGCCAACAGGTACTGCCGCACCGGCCGTGAAGGTAACGGTATAAGTAGTAGAAGCGCCTATAACATTACCGCCGAACGGAATAGAGACCTGCGGTTGTGTCAGGGCTGCTGCCGGAGTTGCCACTACCAGAAGGCTGGTAATCAGCGCCAGGGTCAAGGCAATACCCAGCAATTTAGATAGTTTTCTTTTCATTGACCTTTAAGGTCCTCCTTATTTTAGATATGAACATATGCCTTATAAATACAGAAAACTTGGAGTAAATTATTCTCCGTTTCCATAAATATAAAGGCGAGGAAACTTCCAAGCCGAAATTGAGTTTAATAACTCGTTCCCCTTGCGGGTCCTCTTCACAGCACCACCTCCTTTCCTCATACAGTCTCTTCGTATACGCCTATTACTAGAGATACTTAGTACCTATGATACCACACGAGCACGATTTGTCAAGTGTTTTACGTATGATTTTTATAATTATGTCAAAATTAATATGTAAATTACTGTATCTCTTGACACTATATCCATATCCGTTGGATATGTCAAACCGGTTGGTGCAGGTAATGTCAGCTTTTTCTTTTATATACGTTATAACGTCAAAATCCGTTTCAGGTTAGGTTATCATTTAAGTTTGACAGCAGACGTTCAGGGTAGCTACACTACAGATAATTTCCGGATAAATGTAATCCTCTGAATTCATTCCCGTATCATCGCCAGCCGAATTCAGTAAAACGAAAGTATCAAATGTTGAGCCCATCGATAGTACTGGTTATATCCATCGTATGTATACTCGTACTCCTGAGATTCAAGTTACATCCCGGACTGGCCATTTTTGCAGGAGCGCTTATCCTTTCATTCCTTATCCTCCCCGTTCAGACCTTCCCCTCGCTCCTGTTCAAAGCCCTGTGGACCGAGCAGGTGCCGTTCGGAGACCAGCAGACGCTCAAACTACTTATCGTTATCGCAAGCGCTCTTACTCTCAGCAGCCTGATGGAAGAAAAAGGACTGCTGGCAAATCTTGCCGTTGCCATGGAGAGTATCGGTGCAAGACTGGCGGTACATATCGTCCCGGCAATCATCGGACTCGTTCCCCTGCCCGGCGGAGCTCTTGTCTCGGCCACTTCGGTACAGGGGCTGGTCAGGAGACTGGGTATCAAGCCGGAACAGAGTACATTTATCAACTACTGGTTCCGACACCTCTGGGAATTTTCGATGCCCACCTACCCTACCATCATTATCACCAGCGTCCTGGTCGGAGTATCATTGTTTACGGTAGTGAAGACTCTGGCTCCTATGACCGGCATCAGTATCCTGTGCGGCGGAACCGTCAGCTTCCTGATATTGCGAAGCAAATCATACCGGACGGAAGGACATTCGGCATCAAGTATAATACTGAAATTCCTCAAAGCCGCCTGGCCTATCCTCCTCCTCGTACCGACCATACTGATCGGAATAAACCCGATGATAGTATTCCCGGCCACACTCATTCTGCTGGCAATTCAGCAGCGAGTTAATAGAGAAGAAATATGGAAGGCACTTAAATACGGACTTAACTACAAAATTCTTTTCCTTTTATATTCTGTAATGCTTTTCAAGGCAATCATAGAAGAAGCTGACGCTGCCGGAGTACTTATTAATGATATGCAGTCGATAGGACTTCCAGCCGTTTTGATACTTGTCTTCCTTCCACTGCTGATGGGGATAGCCACAGGAATAAGTATGGCATTCGTAGGTGTCGCTTTGCCGCTGCTCCTGCCCTATATCACCCTCGAAACAGGCATCAGCGGCCCCGCCCTGCTACTTGCCTACACCAGCGGTATGATGGGGATTCTTGTTTCACCGCTTCACCTGTGCCTGATTCTTTCGTCGGAATACTTTAACGCCCACCTGTCCGCCGTTTACAAGTATATAATTCCCCCGGTGGTGGCAATAGAGATAATAGCTATCACTATATATATGGTAGCCGGTTAATCATTATAAATCCCTCCTATTCTCCATTTAATAAAGGAAGATAGTAACTATTATTGCTTCATACACAACACTGAGAGGGATTTGATAATATCAATCCAGACAACCATTGTCATTTCTACAACAAGTGTTTAGCCATGTAGTGACCGTCCAGTACATACCCGGACTCTGTACGGTAATAATCTCTGGCACCAACGCCGCTCAATATAAGCATTTCCTGCGATTGAAATTCATCCCGGGCGATTCTTTCCGCTTCCGCCAGTAATGCTTTGCCGAGTCCCTTATGTTGAGCTGCCGCAGGACTCTGCTGTTTCAGGGGCACCTCGGGACCGTAAATATGAAGTTCTCGAACCAGCGCCAGGTTACCGCTACTACCCTGTCGCAACGTATTTATGTTATCGGCTTGAATCCTCAGTCTGAGTAGACCGAACAGTGTTTCCTCATTATCTACATAAGAGAGGAATATTTCCCTGCCCTCGGAAGCTTCATAATCTTCTCTTACCAGCTTCGGTTCTCCCGGTTCTCTGCCTTCCCTTACCCTGTGGCCGTATTCACGGCACCTGATGCACCGGCAGCTCTTACCCTGCTCCTCCAGTTTCCGGCGTACCGTCAGCCGCAGAGAATCTCTTAACCCGCCGACTATGTAATTTGCGGGGATATCCCTGAGTACCCGGGATATCCTGACGTAGTCGGGGACTTCGGCCTTTATATCGGCTATCAGGTTAATCATAATGTCTTCGGGGTATGGGGTATACCTGCCCTCCCTGTACCATTTCTCCATTTCGGTACCTTCTATAACCATCGTCGGATAGATTTTCAGACCGTCGGGTCTGAACCCGGGATCCTCGAATAGCTGCCGGGACATCTCCAGGTCTTTCTCCGGCGTAGATCCGGGCAGACCGGGCATCCAGTGATAGTGAACCTTAAAGGCATACTCCTTGAGAAGTCGCGTCGCGGTAACGACATCTTCTACCGTGTGGCCTCTCTTAACCAGTCTGTAAATTTCATCATCGAGTGTCTGGACACCAAGTTCCACGCGGGTCGCCCCGAACTCCAGCATTCTTTCGACCTGCTCCTGTCCGCACCAGTCAGGCCTTGTCTCTATACACAGACCGGTACAGCGGTGAAGCGCCGTCTCATTAATCTGCCTGGCTTCTTCAAGCGTGGAGGATTCCATCCCGTTAAGAGCATCATAACAGTCTTTAATGAATGAATACTGGTATTCCTCCGGATATGCCAGAAAAGTACCGCCCATAATAATGAGCTCGATTTTATCGGTGGGATGTCCCATTTCAGAAAGGATTTTTATCCTCAGTCTGACCTGTTCCGCACCGTCATATCCGCACCGAATAGCCCGCAGCACAGCCGGCGACGTGGGGGTATAACTCTGCGGAGTCTCGGAAAAAGTAGGACAGTATACACACTGTCCGGGGCAGTTCATCGGCGATGTCATGACTGCCACCGGAGTTACTCCCGATATTGTCCTGGCGATTTTTTTCATTGTATACTCTCTTCAAAATCTACTATCAGTTTAGCAGATTCCACATCGGGGATAAATTTATCACGGATTTAAGGAGTAATCTTGTCCAGAGACGTTTTCGACAGGATAGCACCGGGCTGGTACAACTTCAGGCACTGGTCAATATTCAGGAATGAGCTGGAGCAACTTGCCGAGCGCTGGCAGCAGGGCAGCCTGCTTAATCTCGGCTGCGGTCATGGCCCCGACTTCCTGCCGTTCCGGGAGGGTTTCCGGCTTTACGGAGTCGATTTCTCCCGGCATATGCTTGAATATGCCCGGAAATATGCGGACAAGTTCGATTATTTCCCGGCGCTAACACAGGCCGATATACGCAGTCTGCCGTTTTCCGATGACGCTTTTGACCATGCAATCGCTATCGCTACCTATCACCACATACCGGATAGACCGGGGAGAGAAATCGCCTTTGCTGAACTGAAACGCGTGCTTAAACCCGGAGGAGAAGCATTTATTACACTGTGGAACCGCTGGCAGCCCAGGTTCTTCTTCAGCGGAAACGAACCAACCGTACCCTGGAGAGTCGGGGATGAAGTGGTATATCGCTATTATTACCTGTTTTCCTACCACAGAGCCGAGAAGCTCGTAAAAAAGGCAGGATTCCGGTTGATAAAGTCATTCCCGGAATCCTCATACCATTATCCGGTTAAGCAGTTTTCCCGGAACATATGCCTGCTAATCAGGAAACCGGAATAAGCTAAATTTCTCACCTAGCTACACTATATATAATATATATTTATCCCCTGTAGTTTGTTACTTGCTCAATCGCCGCCAGTATTTTATCTCTGTCGGGAATCGAGTATTTCTCCATCGGAGGGCTGAAGGGCACGGGCACGTCCAGGCCACAGACACGCTTTACAGGTGCCTTCAATTTAGCGAACGTACCTTCATCTTCGACGACCAGCGAAAGGATTTCACTGGCAGCGCTGCAAGTCTGGCAGGCCTCATCGACTACCACCAGTCTGCCTGTCCTGGCTGCTGATTTCCTTATTGTTTCGACATCCAGCGGCACCAGCGTCCGCGGATCGATTAATTCAACCGAGATGCCTTTTTTCTCAGCTTCTTCGGCAGCCGCCAGCGCTTCGTATACCATCAGGGAAAGGGCAACCACCGTAACATCGGTTCCCTCCTTCACAATGGCAGCTTTTCCCAGCGGTATGGTATATTCTTCTTCCGGCACCTCTCCTTCCACCCTTCCCAGTTCCATATGCTCAAACGAAATTACCGGATTATCATCCCTTATTGCTGTTTTAAGCAGGCCTTTCACGTCATACGGAGTCGAAGGTATAATGATTTTCAGCCCGGCAACGTTCATATACATCGAGTACGGATTGACGGAGTGTTGAGCGGCGGCCGACGCACCGAGTCCGTTTCTCATGCGGTATAGTATTGGAAACCTGGCCTGGCCGCCGAACATATATGTTATCTTGGCAGCCTGATTTACAAACTGGTCGAAAGCCACGAAAGCAAAAGTCGCCATCCGAAGATCGGCGACAGCCCTGAAACCCGACCCTGCCACTCCTATCGCGGCACCGACGAAGGCAGATTCCGATATCGGTGTCATCCTTATTCTGTCTCCGCCGAATTCCTTGTATAAATCAGCGGGAATATCTTCAGCCATATGGACGAGTTTATCATCTCTGCGGAATTCTTCCTGTAAAGCTTCGACAGATGCCTGCATATAGCTTATTTTTCTCATTATTGTAATACTCCTTAAGTCAGAATCTAGTTTGAATATACGTCTTCGAGTGCTTCTTCAGGGTCCGGGAAAGGACTTTCTTCGGCAAATTTTACAGCCTCTTCTATCTTTCCCAGTATTTCGCTGTTCATGTCGTCGAGTTCCTGTTTCGAAAGTATTCCTTCATCCGTCAGCAATTTTTCAGCACGCGTGACGGGACATTTCTTCTTCCAGATTTCGACTTCTTCGGCTGGACGCATATCCGGGAATACCGTTGATTCAAAATGCTCGTGCCATCGATAGGTCTTACACTCCAGGAGAGCCGGCCCTCCTCCCTCTCTGGCTTTCGTAATAAACTCCCTGGCAGCTTCGTTTACTGCAAGCACGTCATTGCCATCGACGACAGCCCCCGGCATATTATAAGACTCCGCTTTCTTATATATATCCTGAACTGGCAAGGCAAAGCGTGCCGGCGTACCGGCGGCGTAGAGGTTGTTCTCGCAGATAAATACCAGCGGCAGTTTCCACACCGCGGCCAGACTCAACGACTCGTGAAATTCACCTTCCTGCGTAGCTCCGTCACCGAAGAATACTGCCGCAATCTTATCCTTCTTTTCGAGCTGAGCAGCCAGACCGGCTCCGACTGCAATCGGCAGGCCTGCTCCGACAATCCCATTGGCACCAAGCATACCGACACTGAAATCGGCTATATGCATGGAACCGCCTTTACCTTTGCAGTAACCGGTTCTTTTACCGAACACTTCCGCCATCATCCGCTTGACATCGGCGCCTTTTGCTATCGAGTGACCGTGACCGCGGTGGCTGCTGACAATACGGTCGTCAATTCTCAGGTTGTTGCAGACACCGGCAGCTACGGCTTCTTCACCAATATACAGATGAACGTATCCCAGAGCATTACCCTTAACATACTCAGCCGAGACTCGTTCTTCAAAACGACGAATCGTTAACATCGTCCGGTACAGAGCTATTAATTCATTCTTGTCCAGTCCCATACTAATTTCCTTTCTTCACGTACTTTCTATTTTATCAATTCGAGGCCGGCTTCCGTCCTGGCATCGTTGATATGGATTAACACGGCTTCTTCAACCGGCATAAGGGAGAATCCGAAATCTTCTCCTACTCTGGCACTGCTGACTTTCCAGGGTATCCCGAATTTTCCCCGGTCAGGTAAAGGCGGGGTGTCGCCGAAGTTTATTTCGGCATCGGGTATATATTTCCGCACGGCTTCGGCAACGTCTCTCAGGCTGGTCGGTGGGCCGCCTACGTTATAAGCGGAATGCGGAGACGAGTCGGTATGAAGCAGAATTCCTGTGAACGTGCCGATATCGTCCGGAGTAAACAGCGAAACCTGACTTGTTCCATCTTCATCTATGGAAAACGGTCTACCGACAGCAGGCAACGACACTATATCCGAATAATTTTTCACGACTAAAGGAGTCCGTCCCCCGTGTCCGTAAGCAATAGTCGGCCGCAGAGCAGTAAAATTGATGCCGTACAACTCCGTATACTGCGCTGCCAGTATCTCGCTAAGCTGCTTGGTAAGAGCGTAAGCGCTGCCGGGGTGCAAATGGTCGTCTTCCGTAACTTCCCTGTCCCCGTATTCATCCTGGGGGCCGTATACGCCCTCGGAACTGGCATATATTACCCGTGAGATACCAGAAAGCCTGGCAGCTTCAAAGGCATTGCACATCCCCAGTTCATTTACCTTAACACTGAGACGTGGATTTCCCTCAACGTCACCGGGAAGCAAAAAAGCCCAGTTTACAAGTTTATCAATGTCAAATAGTCGAATGGTGTTCAGAATATCCTCGAGTTCCGATATGTCACCCCTGCGGAATACATATTTGTCACCGAATTCTCTGTATCGACCCAGTATCCAGTCTTTCGGAGGGATAACATCCATCGATACGACCCTGGATATCTCAGTATCCTGAAGCAGCCTCAGTACCGTTTTCCTGCCGAAAAGACCATTCCCACCTATTACCAGTACATTCAAAATACACCTCTGCTCTCGAAAGTATTCGGAAAGTTAAGTATGAATTTTATTCTTAACAGGCAGGTTAAGTCAAATAAATTGACAAGATATCAATCGCATCTTTATGATTAACAGGCATCATACTGTCGGGAGGTTAATATGCCATTAGTAATGGTTGACATGTGGGAAGGACGGACTATCGAGCAAAAGAAAGTACTTGTTCAGGGAATAACATCCGTAATGACGGATAAACTGGGGATACCTGCCGAAGCAGTCACGGTAATTATCAAGGATGTACCGAAACATAACTGGGCAATCGGTGGTAAATTAGCTTCGGAATAAAATACCTGACTGCAGTATATTCTGTGCTTTTTCATATATAGTTAATATATATGGTATATTTTATAAGTACCAGACGCACAGCTTGTAATTTAGCTTTGTTAGCTACAATTATAATAAGGAGACAATTTTGGATTTCAACGATTTAGGCGACCTCATGCCAGTTATTCTGACTATTGTCGGGCTGATTGCGATACAGTTTTTCTTAAGACGTAAAGACGCACCGGCGTCATCACAGCAGCATATTGTCCAGGCACTGTTGTCCGATATAAGGATTGATTTGAGACTCGTCGAAGTCCTGATGGAAGGCGAACAGATAAAAAGGTTCGCGATAAACGGCTGGAAGACGAACAGAGACAAGATCGACTTTCTAAAACAGAATTTACAGTCTGCTCTGACCGACGCATTCGTTATTGCCCAGGATTATAATAACCAGGTAGCCACAACCAAGCAATTTCAGACATCCAACTATGTTGCCAGTATCGACACCGTTAAACTCAAAGACCGTCTTGTCAGATGCAGGTCCGAACTCGAAGATTGGTTAATGACCAAGGTGGGTACTATCGACCCGGGCGGCAAAACAGGTATGTTCGACATTCTTTTCGGAAGACGTTAGCTCTCATTTCTCCTGGAAATCGAACCGGGCTTCACCCCACCTTGATATATGAGCATCAGATAGTTCTTTCAATTGAGATTGGTATTCTAACGTTGTAATGTCTCCTGTCGTCATTATGTATGCATCTTCCCGGTTATCCGTATAATAGGCTTTACGTACACCTGCCTGTTTAAATCCGTATTTATAGTACAGGTTCTGAGCTCCGCTATTCGACACACGTACTTCAAGGGTTACTACGTTAGCGAATAACTCCTTCGCGCGGTCGAAAACAGCTATTATCAGTAACTCGCCTATTCCCCGACGCTGTAATTCATCCCTGACCGCAATCGTCGTAATATGCGCTTCATCGGCCATTACCCAGAATCCCACGTAACCACAAATGTATTCGTTATACGCTTCAGGCTGAGACTCGCCGTCTTCGATATCACCATCTTGATTAAGCCATTTTTTCAGCCGGCTCATCAAGCCTGATTTCCTGACCGGCATGACAGGAACATAACTCAGTTCAACCTGTTTCTCTTCATCACAGACAACGTAGAAGTGAGTCATCTGATTCTGCATCTCACGTTCAAAATTGGGAGGTGGAAACATGGTCGGGAAAGCTTCCCGGTCTATTTTTGAGACCTGTGGGATATCCCCTTTACGCATCGGCCGGATATAGTAAGCCAAGTGAACTCCTTAAACGTCTACGTCGACCGGTTATTACCGAGCCGACATCTCTCCCGATATTCTAACATATCAGACTCTTATCGATACAAATAAGCTATCTTTTCACTACTCTGTTCGTTATACTATATAGCATCAGGGTAACGCCTGATTAACGCCGGAGTAAGGTACCCGAACAATGATACCCCGGCTTACAGGAGTTCTCAGGTGCAGGATGAAAAAGCCGTCGTACAACGGGCACAACAGAATGACCCGAATGCTTTCGCCGAGTTGTACGATGAATACTTCGATAAAATATACAGATATATAGCTATCAAGATAGGAGACAGGGAAGAGGCAGAGGATATGACCCAGCAGGTCTTCCTGAAAGCCCACCAGTCTATCTCATCCTTCAAATGGAAGGGCGTCCCCTTTTCTGCATGGTTGTACCGTATTGCCCATAATCTGATAGTGGATTATTTAAGGAAAAAGAAAAAACGTCCCGATACACTCCAGGATGATACGGTGTTAACTGATAATTCCGGAAACAATCCGGAACAGCTTGCCGAAAGAAAAATGGATATGCAGCAAGTGCTGGAAGCGGCACAATACCTTACCGATGCGCAGAGAGAGGTCATCTCCCTGAGGTTTGCCGGAGAGATGCCGATAGCACGGGTTGCGGAAATAATGGGGAAAAGCCAGGGCGCAATAAAAGCCCTTCAGCATAGCGCAATCGCTTCTCTCAGAAAACAGCTGCTGGCGGAAAATTATGGATAAAGAGAAAGAACTGGACAATATATTAGACGAATGTCTCGACCGCCTGATATTCGAAGGCGCAACGGTGGAACAGTGTCTCAGCGACTATCCGCAGTACGCTGATGAACTGAAACCGCTTCTGGAAACCTCCCTGCAAACGAGCCGAATCTCGTCGCTGGAACCGAATCCGGAATTCAAGACCAAAGCCAGAAATGAACTGTTTGCAGCACTGAGAGACACCGAAGAAAAAAGAAGCCGGTCGTTATTCAATTTCGGCTGGCAGCCGCGATGGGCAGGCGCTGTGGCAGTTTTTGTCGCTCTTCTCATAGCAACAGGAGGAACAGCAGCAGCCTCGACGGGGAGCATGCCCAATGATTTCCTGTATCCGGTGAAGCGCGCGACGGAGCAGGTACAGCTTGCTTTTACCTTCACAAATCTCGGTAAAGCCGAAGCGTACGCCAGGATGGCTAACCGCAGAGTGGAAGAAATTATCTATATGGCAAATGAAAACGAGACCGGGGAAATAGAATTGCTTGCCAGCAATCTTGATTCGAACCTGAACAATATCGCCGTATATTCGGCTAAAAGCAATTCTCAAGCTACATCCACCGAGTCCGGGGGAGCAATTCAGTTCAGTAAAAGGGCTGCGACTACGGAAGAAGCATATGAAAGTGCCGATACCGGCGAAGGACTCATGGCAGCCGAAGCACCCGACGTTGACGAAGCTGCGGCAGAGGAAGAACCGGCTCCATCTCCGGCTGCTGCTGCCGAACCCGTCCCTTCATTACAGGAAGCCTCCACCCAGAATGAAACGGGTACATTCTCGACCGATTATAATGTTGAAACACCCCCGACAGTAATAGCTGAACCGGAGTCGACCGGACATGCGTTAAGTAAAAAAGCAGAGTTGAACATAACCGTTATCAACCAGGCGAACTCCAATATTCAGAGGTTGTATGACCTCCTGGAAACCGCCCCTGAATCGGCCAGAGCGGCAATTGAGAAAGCCATTGAAATCTCGGAACGCGGCTACGAGATAGCTATCGAATCACTGGAATGAAAACAGAATCTAATTATATCTCAGCAAAAAATAAAGGTTAGCAATACAGCTAACCTTTATTTTTTGTTGTTATCCATTTGTGAAAGCTATTTGTTTTCCTTTTTCCTGAGCCATTATTGCCCCGTCTCAGCTTTAAACGGTTCATTCCCTTTCCTTACCAGGAGTTTAACCGTCGGTTTAAAGATTATATCGTCCGTTCCGGTTACAACCACTGATGCCTCCGCATCGAAATCAAAGGTTGCCACGGTTTTTTCTCCGGCGACGATTTCAATCGGCTTTACCAGTCTGATAATTCCGCTCGGTACCTTCGCTTCGACGTCTTCGCCGTTCAGCGTTACTACGACCGATGTTACATGCATCCTTATCTGATTATAAGTAGCCGCAGGGATACTTACTTCACCGAGGATATCCTCGATTCCCGCGACCTCTATCAAGTCGAAACTTGTTTCCGTATCGAGTATGACCTGCCAGTCACTCTCATTTTCTGACTCAGGAGTCCTGACATTTCCTTCTATCAGGCTCGTTGTAACAACGATACCGGATATATCCTCATCGGGTTTATCCGTTACGCCGATGATTATTATACCTGTTTCAGCCGATGGAGTTTCTTCTCCTCCGCATCCTCCGGTAAATATCAATGCCGTTACGGCAATAAATGTAAATACTTCCAGTATCCTTTTCAGCATAAGACAGACCTCACATCATAGAAGATTTTTTTTCGCAGGGATTGCACCATAACAGGCACGGCTGATATCAGCGTGCTATATATTATTACGTTTCCCCCTTTTAAATGTTACGTGCACTTAAACGTATCCCTAGATTTATTTTACGAATCTTAACAGGATTTTATTATTTGATTGGTAGAATTGTTGGTAAGTACATGAAGAAAGGAGGTGAAAATGATGTGGAGGAAGAAAAAGTTCATCGTTATGCTGCTGATTACCGTGGTTGTAATCGCTGCAAGTTTCGGTGGAGTCGCCCTGGCTCAGGAATCCGAAGATAGTACTCAGCCTGATACTTTAATGGGAAGAGTCTCTAAAATACTCGGTATAGAACAGCAGACTCTTGAAGATGCCTTTGATCAGGTACGCACGGAAATGCAGGCAGAAGCCATGGACAGACATCTGCAGAACCTGGTGGATGAAGGTGTTATCACCGAAGAACAAGCTGCCGAATACAAGGAATGGCTGGAATCCAGACCCGACACTACAGAGTATGATGAACAGATCAAAGAGTGGATGGAGTCAAAGCCCGATATTCCTGGTATACCACGTTCCAGGTCCTTCGGTATGACCCGTGGGATGGATGGAATGAGGATGTTCGATGGACTATGCCTTCCCGGTCAATAAGATAATATCGGACATACTTTGGTAATTGTAACAGGTTCTAAAGCGGAAATGAGGGGTAATCCCCTCATTTCCGCTTTTTAGCTATCACGATATTATCAACAAACATTTCCTTAACATTTCCATTATAAAATCAGATATAATAGTTATCCTGGAGGTGTGTGTGGCAGGCAAACGGGTCCTGGTTGTGGACGATGATGAAAAAACGGTAGAGCTGGTAAAACTCTACCTGATTCGTGACGGATACAAAGTTTTTACGGCATATAACGGTTTAGATGCACTTGAAATTGCGCGTAAAAACCGTCCCGACCTGATAGTACTGGACTTGATGCTGCCCGGGATGAACGGACTGGATGTATGCCGCACACTCAGGCAGGAATCCGATGTACCTATAATAATGCTTACGGCTCGTTCTACCGACCAGGATAAATTGATAGGACTGGAAATCGGTGCGGATGACTACGTCACCAAACCTTTCAGCCCACGCGAACTTGCTGCAAGAGTACGGGTGGTACTGAGGAGGATACCGGGAGAGCGCGGCCCCGACCAGATAACCCACGGCGAACTTACAGTCAATTTCCTTAAACACGAGGTATTCATTAACGGTAAAGCAATCCCGTTAACGGAAATAGAATTTAAATTGCTGGGTACCCTGATAAGAGAACCGGGAAGAGTGTTCAGCCGCGCAGAAATTATCGATAAAGCACTCGGTTATGGATTCGAAGGGTTCGACCGCACAATCGATGTCCATATCCTGAATATCCGCCGCAAGATGGAGGAGGACCCTTCCAAGCCCAGATATATTAAAACTGTATACGGCGCAGGCTACAAGCTGTCAGAGGAGATAGATGACAGGTAAACTGCAGTTTCGCTTATTATTGGCTTTCACCTTCATAATACTTATCGCAATAGGGGCGGTTCTCTTTTTCGTAAACCAGGCGACCAGAGATGCAATCCGGAGATACGGAGAACGGGTAGACGCCGGACGGGCTGTCAGGATGCAGACCGAACTGTCCAGCTATTATCTTTTTAACAGGGACTGGGATGGCATCCAGCCTGTAATTACTCAATGGGGAAACCTTTATGACCAGCGTATAGTCCTTACCGACCCTGACGGTAACATAATCGCCGATTCGCAGGAAAAACTTACCGGTGAATATCGACCTGAAATTGCAGGCAGGCAGATTGCTTCTCCGTTTCGTCCTGACCCGGTGGGAACACTGTATATTATCCCAAAATCATCTTCGGAATTGAGTCTGGATTCTCTGCAGATACTTTTCCAGAGTATCGGACGTTTCTTCCTCTGGGGCGGGCTTGTAGCCATCGTCATTGCCGTGATACTTTCTTATTTCTTCTCACGCAGAGTATTATCGCCGGTAAGGGCGCTGACTCAAGCAGCCCGGCAGCTGGGAAGCGGCGATTTCAGCCAGAGAGTCGATGTAAAAGGAAACACCGAACTCGACCAGCTCGGTGATACTTTCAATACGATGGCAGATAATCTGGGACGTGCCGAAGAACTCCGGAAAAATATGGTAGCGGATATCGCCCATGAGTTAAGGACTCCCCTGACTAATATCAAGGGATACCTGGAAGCAGCCAGGGACGGTGTAATAGAAGCAAACGAAGATACGGTTCGTAAACTGGACGAGGAAGCAACATTGCTCGCGCGCCTGGTAGAAGACCTCCAGGAACTAAGTCTGGCCGAAGCCGGTGAACTGAAACTGAAGTGTGAAACCGGAAATATCGATAGGGTAATAGAATCGGCAACACAAATGATGCAGGCAAAAGCTTCACAGAAGGGAGTTACCCTGGAATCCACACTATCCGATAACCTGCCCGAGGTAAATATCGACTTTCACCGGATCAGCCAGGTACTGCGTAACCTGATAGAAAATGCGGTTAACTATACGCCTGACGGCGGGATGGTAACTGTCTCGGCACGGCAACTGAATAATCTCATAGAGATAAGTGTAGAGGACACCGGCGACGGGATACCTGCCGAAGACCTGGAAAATATATTCGAGAGGTTTTACAGGGTCGACAAGTCCCGCACCAGGTCTACCGGAGGAAGCGGTCTGGGACTCACCATAGCAAGACGTCTTGTCGAAGCCCATGGAGGAAAAATAAAAGCTGATAGTGAACCCGGAGCAGGAAGCCGCTTCAGTTTCACTATCCCCGTTGCTCATAAATGAGTATAATTACCTTAATAACTCCTTAACATTATTCTGTCATCATAGTAGAAATTATCACGTACGGAGAATGACCGGTACGGTAAAACAGGAGGAGACCAGTGAAATTCATACGTATTAGCCTTTCAGTCCTGATATTAGGCGTCACATTAGCCCTGATAACGGGTTGCGGCAGAGGAACCGAAACGGTTGAAACCGAAGAGCAGACCGTGATAGAGCCGGTAACTCGCGGTGACCTTTCGCTCGATATATCGGCGGTAGGTAATCTTGCTCTATCAGACAAGGAGACTCTTTCTTTCGGAATAACAGGAACCGTCAGCGAGGTCATGGTCGAAGAAGGTGACTATGTCGAAGAAGGTCAGGTACTGGCGACACTGGATACATCAGAACGTGACGCACAGCTTAAGACCTTAACCCGTGCAATAGAAACGAAAGACCAGGCCCAGTTGCAGGCGGAAATAAATAACCAGAACGCTGAAGACACTCTGGAACGTGTCAATAGCCAGGGTTATGCCGATCAAAAGGAAGCTGAAGCCGAACTGGCTGTCGCAAATGCAAAAATTTCCCTGAATAATGCCCAGGATAATTTTGACAGAGCCGAAGAGAACTATGAGAGTAACTGGACCTGGCCTCCATATATCCGGCAATACGACCTTACGAAAGCTCAACTTGCCATTGCAGAAGTTAACCTTACCGAAGCGGAAAGTGCGCTGGAAAACGTCTCAAGTGACCTTGAGGTAGAACGCGAGACAAAACAAAAAGAACTTGTGATAGCAAAAAGCAAGCTTGAAGATGCCCAACTGGCATATGACGATGCGGTGTCTGAACTGGAAGATGCTCAGAATGAGGACTGGAATATTACCGCTCCGTATGAAGGTTTTATAACCAAGGTGAACCTGGTCGAAGGCAGTGTTATCCAGGAAGGAGGATCCGCTATCGAGATAGCGGATCCCAATGAATTCGAAGCTGAGGTATACGTCAGCGAAATGGATATATTCAACATTAAAGTCGGTGTATCCGCAACAGCCCAGGTAGACGCTGCACAGACAATGATTTTACCTGCGGAAGTGGCTAGTATCTCCCCCACGGCTACTATTCAACAGGGAGTAGTCAATTATGCAGTTAAAATAAAAATTCATTCTACAGATGATATGACTGCTGGAACCGAAGAAACAACACAGACATCCGGGGACACAGGATCCGATGAACTTCCTGCAATGCTTAAGAGAGCCGTCGAAGCCGGACGGTTAACGCAGGAGCAGGCTGAAAAAATGGCCGAAGCGATGGAAAACTTCGAATTCCCGGACGTCCCGAAGGATTTTAACCCTGATAATGCGGAAGAGGGAGCGATTCCATCTCCGTTTGGCGGCAAAGGCTTTAGCTTCAGCGAAGGTGAGTTTCCTTCCGGAGAAGAAGGGACTGAAGGAGAATTCACATTCCCATTCGCTGAAGCCTCCGGAACGAATGAAACCTCAACGAACGGATTACAGCTTAGAGAAGGTCTTACGGTTACGGTTAATATCGTTACCGAAGAAGTAAACGATGTGCTCCTGGTACCCAGCGCAGCGATAACCATGAAAAACGGGAAAAACTACGTTAACGTAGCACTGGCGGACGGTACTACCGAAGAACGCGCCATAGAAACCGGAGTCAGCGACTGGCAAAATACCGAGGTTATCAGCGGTCTAAGTGAAGGTGAACAGGTGGTCGTTACCTTAACTTCGTCAAGCAGTTCTACGGAATCGGGAGGTTTCTTCATGCCGGGGATAGGGAGATAAGATGATCAGGCTTGAGAATATCAGGAAAACATATGAAATAGGTAAAAGGGAATTGACCGTTCTTCACGGAATCGACCTTCAAATCGAAGAAGGAGAACTGGTAGCAATAATGGGGCCGTCCGGCTCCGGCAAATCTACCCTGCTGAATCTCCTCGGCTGCCTCGATACCCCCACCTCCGGTAATTACTATCTGGAGGGTAAGGAGGTCGGACATCTGAAAAGTAATGAATTAGCCGATATACGGGGTAAGAAGATAGGATTCGTTTTTCAGACATTTAACCTGCTGTCAAGGCTTTCGGCACTGGCAAATGTTGAACTGGGAATGACATACGCGGGAGGAGTCGACAAGCAGCGGGCTATGGAAGCTCTGGACAGTGTAGGCCTTTCGGAGAGAGTAAAACACCGCCCTATCGAACTCTCCGGTGGTGAACAGCAAAGGGTAGCGATAGCCCGCGCCCTGGTAAAAAATCCTTCCTTGTTTCTGGCGGATGAGCCTACCGGGCAGCTGGACAGCCAGTCCGGCAAAGAGATTATATCAATTCTTACTTCACTCAATACCGAGCGTGGTATAACCGTGCTTGTGGTTACACATGACGAAGACATCGCCAGCCACTGTCAGAGAATCATCAACATCAGAGACGGTGAGATTGTGTCAGGTGCAAGCTAATGAAAAAGTGGATTAACTTTTTATCAACCGTATGGATGGGGATCAGCACCCATAAACTGAGGAGCTTCCTGACGATGCTCGGAATAGTCATCGGTGTTGCATCCGTGATTACACTGATGTCCATCGGCAAAGGAGCTACTGCGACGATTCTCGAAAGTATCCAGAGCATAGGTTCTGACTTGATAACTATAAGCCCGGGCTCTTTCACCTTCCGTGGTTTTACCGGGGCGAGCAGTCAAACATTAAGCCTTGAAGACGCCGAGGCAATCGCTGAACAGGTTGACTACGTTGATAATGTTGCTCCTTATTATAGTTCCTATGCACAGATAATATATAAAGATGCCAACACGAATGCCCAGATAAGCGGTGTAACTACCGAATATCTGGAAACAATGAATCTGGAGCTTGAACAGGGTGTTTTCTTTTCCCAGGATGACTACGACCGTGGTGCCAGGGTTGCGGTAATCGGCAGTAATGTCGTAGAGACTCTATTCAACAATGTTGTTCCAATTGGTGAGAAAATACGGATCGGCAACAATATCGGTACGGTTATCGGAATCCTCAAATCCGAAGGTGGATTCATGGGGCCTGACGATTCCATTTTCGTTCCCCTGACAGCCATGCAGCAGGCTATTGCCCAGACGCGAACTTCTCGCGGCGAACACGTGGTATCGACGATAGCCCTCAAGGTTACCGATGAGGATAAAACCGACCAGGTAATCGAAGATATTACCGAACTCCTGCGTAACCGGCACAGGCTGACACTCGGAACCGATGATGACTTCACGATTATGTCGATGCAGGAAATAGCTGAAACTATGGAAGAAACATCCCAAACACTTACAATACTCCTGGGCGCTATAGCAGCTATCGCCCTGCTCGTGGGTGGTATCGGCGTAATGAATATCATGCTGGTATCCGTCCTCGAGAGAACGAGAGAAATAGGTATTCGTAAAGCCCTCGGAGCAAGAGAACGGGATATCTGGATACAGTTCCTGATTGAAGCAGCGTCTCTTACCTTTGCCGGCGGTATCATTGGTGTCATCTTCGGCTGGGTAGCAGCCTTCTTTGTCCAGCAGTCGGGGCTGGTAAATACGCTTGTTTCGGCAGACATCGTAATACTTGCCGTCTCCGTATCTATCGGCATTGGTCTGTTCTTCGGCTTCTACCCCGCCTGGAATGCATCCAGGCTTAACCCGATTGAAGCTTTACGCTCAGAATAATCAAATCCAAATATTTCTCCAGCCGCCGCTAACCTTGCGGCGGCTTTTTCGTTATATAATATAAAAGGACATCAGGAGGACAATATGAAAAAGAAGTGGTTTATGCTGGCAATCGGATTAGCGTCAGTATTATTAATATTCGGACTTACCGGATGCGAACAGGGCGGCGCTGCATCCGGTGAAATAACCAACCTCAATCTCAGCAGCCAGCAGGACGGGATCTGGGTCACCGGACAGGGTGAAGTCAAGGTCGAACCCGATATCGCAATTCTGAGACTCGGGATCGAATCCGAGAACGATAGTGTAGCCGAAGCCCGGAACAGGGCAGCCGCGGCTATGAATGACGTAATGAATGCACTCTCTTCAGGCGGAGTCGCTGACAAGGACATACAGACAGACTATTTCAGCATCCAGCAGGTACGCCAGTGGGACAGAGTTACCGAGGAAAATGTTATATCCGGATACAGAGTGACCAATACCGTAACGGTTACGGTAAGGGATATTGAAAAGGTTGGAACGATTATCGATTCCGTTGCAGATGCCGGAGGAGACCTGACAAGAGTCAACAGCATAGATTTCTCAGTAGATGACCCCACTGAATACTACGAAGAAGCCAGAAAAGAAGCAATGACCGATGCAAAGAATAAAGCTGAACAACTGGCTAAACTGGCTAATGTCAGCCTGGGTAAAGCGACCTATATCTCCGAGAATTCATATTACGCACCCGTTGCCAAAACTGCGGGGGCCGTGGCATTTGACGAAGCGGCGAGCTACAGCACGTCGATAAGTCCGGGAGAACTGGATATCAGTATAAGTATACAGGTTGCCTACGCGATAAAGTAAGCAATTAAACGTCCGAATATGTCAGATATAAAATAAGAGGAGTCCGGTTACAGACTCCTCTTATTTTATGTAATCTTATCCGATTAACTATGAATCAGGTTTGATGAATTAGTTTTTCAACAGCCCGTAACATACAATATCCTCGAATTTATCCTGGTGTTTGTAGGCTTCCCTGAGTGTCCCTTCGTATTTCATTCCGATTTTCTGCAGGACTCTGCCTGAAGCCGGATTACTGGCAAAATGTCTTGAAAAAATTCGATGCAGACCGAGTACTTCGAAACCGTACTTTAAAACTCGCTTTGCAGCTTCTGTACAGTACCCCTGATTCCAGTACTCCTTCCCTATCCAGTATCCAAGCTGCATACTTTCGTCTTTTGCATATTCCACACCGAGACCGATAGCACCGATAATTTTATGACTTTTCCTGTGGACGACGGCAAAATCTATTCCCTGTTTCTTTTCGTACCTTTCGAGCCGAACATCTATCCACTCCCCGACCATACCGCTCCCAGGCACTTCACTGGCACTGGTTGTCGCCAGGATATCTTCGTCATCAGCATACAGTTCCAGCTCGGCAGCATCCTCAGGAGAGAATAACCTCAGCAAAAGGCGTTCGGTTTGAATAACAGGACTATCTGGCATGATAAATACCCTGAAAAAAGTATGGTATATGGTGCATGTATAAACAGGAAAGTTAAGAATCGGGAATTATTGTATCAGGAAGCAGTCTCTCATACTGATATTGATAATCGAACCGTCATACTTCCCCTGGACTGTGACGGTTTGAGTTGGAACCAGTTGCTGTAATTCATTGCCGTGTTCCCTGTTAAAAACACATCTTACCATCTGTCTTGACGGATCCGCATTTTCCGCCTCGAGAGTTAGTGAGAATATAGCCTGAGCTTCTTTCACTTCTATCTTTGATATGACTCCGGTTACTCTCAGTATTCTATGTGCAAAATTAGCGTCGGCTGCCGGCCCTTCAGTTTCATATGCGGAAACCAGCTCATCAACGGTTAACTCCATCGATGGCTGCTCCATCACGGTAACTGTCTCTTCGGTTTCCTCTTCCTCCTGTCCCTGACCTTCCCCAGTATCCTCCCATTCTTCGTCTTCTACCTCTTCGTACTCCTCTCCCTCTAATTCCTCCTCCTCGACTATAACCTCTTCACTCACTTCTTCATCATATTCTTCTACCAGTTCTTCGTATTCATCGGCTACAGGTTCAGGTTCGGGTTCCGGCTGGCGTTTTTTAACAACCCTGCGTTTTTTCCGGAGTGCCGGCTCAGGAGTGGCTTTCGGCCTGGTTTTCTTTGCAGGTTTCGGTTTCGGGGCAGGCTCTTCTTCAACTTCGACTTCGGTTTCTTCTATCTCATCTTCCTCTATCTCTTCGTAGTCTTCTTCATCAGCATATTCATACTCGTATTCATCTTCTTCCGGTTCCTGCTCAATATACTCTTCAATGGTTTCTTCTTCGTATTTTTCATATTCCTCGATTTCCGGTTCGGGCTCAGGTTCAGGCTCAGGTCTGCGTTTTCTTACTACCCTGCGTTTTCTGCGCCTCGGAGTTTCAGCAGCCGGTTGTGAGGCAGCTTCTTTAACAGGTTCAGGTTCGGCGACGGGCTCTTTTTCAACTTCAGGCTCGGGGGCTTCTATCTCCTCTTCTTTATCCTCCGCAACCTCGTCACTAACTGCCTCTTCAGCAGCAGGTGTTCCTGTCCTCTCATCTTTAAGCTCTTTATAAGTCTTGTCGATCTTTTTATATGAGCCTGAGAACAGTGGGTAACCACACCACTGGCAGCACCAGTCAACGGTTCTCGCCGTTTCCCGACCACAGTTAGGACATTTAGCCATGAATCACCTCTTTACTAGAGTATACAGCAGTGTATAAGTTTGTCAATTGAATTGCAGGCATATCTTACGTGCAAACCGGTTATAACAAGGTCGCCTGCGGCGGAGTTTCTTCATTATAGGGGATATCCAGGTGCTGGTAAGCCAGTCTGGTAGCCAGTCTGCCCCGGGGTGTTCTCTCGAGAAATCCAAGCTGCAGGAGATAGGGCTCGTATACGTCCATTATGGTATCTGAGTCCTCCCCTATCGCAGCGGCTATCGTCTCCAGTCCGACGGGACCGCCGTCGAATTTTTCGATGATAGTATAAAGGACTTTGCGGTCTGTCTCATCAAGTCCGATGGAGTCCACCTCCAGCTTCGACAGAGCTTCAACTGCTACTGCCTGAGTAGCCACCCCGTCAGCTTCAACCTGGGCGTAGTCACGCACCCGTCTCAAAAGACGGTTCGCTACTCGCGGCGTTCCCCTTGCCCTGCTGGCAATCTCTTCCAGACCTTTCTCATCAACTTCTATGCCCAGTATACGGGCAGAACGTTCCAGTATCCTCTTGATAGAATCTTCATCGTAGAAATCGAACCGGTATACGGCTCCAAACCTGTCACGGAGCGGAGGGCTCAGAAGAGCGTACCTGGTAGTCGCACCGATGAGTGTGAACGGTGGCAGGTTCAATCTCAGGCTTTTGGCTCCCGGACCTTTGCCGATAATCAGATCCAGAGCAAAATCCTCCATCGCCGGATAAAGAACTTCTTCGACCACCCGGCTTAAACGGTGAATTTCATCGATAAACAGGATATCATTAGCGTGCAGGTTTGTAACGATTGCTGCCAGGTCTCCGGTACGTTCGATAGCCGGACCCGAAGTTACTTTAACGTTGACTCCCATTTCGGCAGATATTATATACGCCAGTGTGGTTTTCCCGAGACCGGGGGGTCCGTAAAACAGAACATGGTCAAGAGGTTCATCTCTTCCTTTAGCGGCAGCGATAGCGATATTCAGGTTCTCTTTGACTTTCGTTTGTCCGTCAAAATCATTGAGACTGCGGGGCCGCAGACTCGCATCGACTGGTGAATCTTCTGCACTCGGTTTTCCTGAGATTATGCGTGCTATTTTCCAATCCTCCCCGGCAGAAAACCCTGCTTCACGCTGTTATTATAACATATCCTCTGAAACAAATATGCTTATGAAGGGTTCCGCTTGCGTTTGGTTATTTATACTCACCTTGCCCCCTCAAACAATCGAAATATTTCTGCTGAATACGGTAACTGTTTGAGGGGGATAAAGGCCTGTCCGCCGTACAAGACTTTGGCAGGCGGGGGGTGAACCAAAAATCAAAACCGATAGTACCTTATAAATAAAGCTGCCCCGATAATCTCGGGGCAGCTTTATAACACTGTTATTTATTAAGACCTTTATATGGCAAGTTCCGCTTCGTTAGCTTCGTCGGCTCTTATAGCCAGTATGCTTTCTTCCTGTTCTTCTTCCCATTCGGATTTACCACTGGTCATTAATCTGAGCATCTCTTCCGATACGGGAGAACGGGCGGGAATAAGTCTGCCGATGATTACATTCTCCTTCAGTCCTACCAGTTTATCGGTAGCACCCTTGACGGCTGCTTCGGTCAATACTCTGGTAGTCTCCTGGAACGAAGCCGCAGCCAGCCAGCTGTTCGTACTTAATGAAGCCCTGGTTATACCCAGCAGGACAGTATGAGCTGTGGTCGGCTCACCACCTTCAGCCAAAACTTCCGAATTTATGTCTTCATACTGGAACCTGTCTATCAACTCACCCGGTATAAGTTCCGTATCACCAGCGGAATCCACGCGCACCTTATTCAGCATCTGGTGTACGATAATCTCAATATGCTTATCGCTTATGTTTACACCCTGTGAACGGTATACTCTCTGGACTTCATCGACCAGGTACTGCTGTACCGCATCTCTGCCCAGTATATGAAGCATCTCCTGAGGATTTACCGAACCGTCGGTAAGCTGCTGTCCGGCTTTTACTATATCACCCGTCTGAATACGGACCGGTATAGCCGCAGGTATTACATATTCTCTCTTATCCTGTTCTTCGTAGACTATGTTAAGACGGTCTTCATCGATTTCGACCTGTCCGGCTACACCGGCCAGTATAGCCTGGTCATTATCGGTCACCTTTACTGCCTTCTTGGATTTACTCTTTCCACCGGACTTCTTTTCCGCCTTCGGTTGAGCGAGGACAGCACCGATATCGACATACTGTCCTTTCTTCACCATTATGGTCCAGCCTTCGGGCAAGGTATACTCGTCACGGAAAATTTCCGTACTCGTAATATCAATCTTATCTCCGTCATCGCCGTGTATCACTTCAGCCACTCCGGATATATCGGCCAAGATGGCCGGAACCTTGGGGGTTCTCGCCTCAAAGAGTTCTTCAACCCTGGGAAGACCGCTGGTGATATCCAGCCCGACAACGCCACCGGTATGGAAGGTCTGCAGAGTCAGCTGAGTACCCGGTTCGCCGATACTCTGTGCGGCGATTATCCCGACAGCAGTATTCATATTAACCGTCTCACCCCGGGCAAGATCACGTCCGTAGCATGCCTGGCATACTCCGCGTCTCGATTGACAGGTAAGTGGTGACCTTGCATGTACTTTCTCGACCCCCGCATTCAGTATTTCTTCTGCCTTGGCTTCGTCGATTTCCTCATTACGATCGACAATAACCTCACCGGTCTCGGGATGTACTACCTTACTGGCTGCCAGACGACCTATCATTCGTTCGGCAAAGGACGGCAGCAGCTTCCTGTCTTCCGGCTCTGAAATCCATATACCGTCTATAGTTCCGCAGTCTTCTTCAAGAACAATTACGTCGTGAGATGCGTCTATGAGACGCCTTGTTAAATGGCCACTCTCGGACGTTCTCAACGCTGTATCGGTAAGACCCTTACGGGCACCGTGTGTCGATATGAAATATTCAAGGACACTGAGTCCTTCACGGAAGCTGGCTTTAATCGGGAAGTCTATAATTCTTCCCGATGGATTGGTCATCAGTCCTCTAAGTCCTGCCATCTGCCGTATTTGCGAAATATTACCTTTCGCTCCCGAATTAGCCATCATGTAAATACCGCCATAGTGGTCCAGACCGTCTGAGATGGCATCCGCTATCTTGTTGGTGGTATCCGTCCAGGCCTGGACGACACCGTTATACCTTTCGTCCTCCGTAATTACACCGCTGCTATACTGGTTTTCAAGCAGGGCGGTCTTTTCTTCAGCCTCCGCGATTAATTCGGGTTTAGAACCGGGAACCTGAATATCGTTCATCGCAACCGTCGTACCTGATTTCGTCGCGAAATCGAACCCGAGCTTTTTCAGGTTATCCAGTACTACAGCCATATCTTCATCGTCTAATATCTTCGAGCAACCGGTCACTATATCCTTAAGACCGGTCTTGTCGATTACTTCATTATAAAATCCCATCTGCTCAGGCAGTACTTCGTTGAATATGATGCGTCCGACGCTGGTCTTAATCATACCGCCGTCGTTTGTCGTATCCCGCACGTTTATCTCAGCCCTGAAATCCACAACGCCGAGTTCATAGGCAAGTTTTGCTTCCTCAAAACTCCCGAAAGTCATTCCTTCACCCTTTGTTCCGGGTCTGATAGTTGTCAGGTAGTAGACTCCGAGGACTATATCGAGTGTAGGTGTTACGATAGGCTCGCCTGAGCTTGGCAGGAGCATGTTATGCATACTGAGCATTGTTTCTCTGGCTTCTCTCACGGCCGCCTTGGATAAAGGAATATGTACCGCCATCTGGTCTCCGTCGAAATCCGCATTGAACGCGGTACAGACCATCGGATGAAGCTGTATCGCGCTGCCGTCGATTAATACAGGTTCGAAAGCCTGAATACTGAGCCTGTGGAGTGTCGGAGCGCGATTAAGTAGTACCGGCCTTTCCTTGACGACTTCCTCGAGAATATCGTACATTTCCGGTTTTGCCCTTTCGACAAGCCTTCGCGCGCTTTTAATATTATGAGCAAGTCCGCGTTCCAGCAGCTGGTGCATCACAAATGGTTTAAATAATTCCAGGGCGATTCTCCTGGGAATACCACACTGATTGATTTTCAGCGTAGGACCCACAACAATAACCGAACGTCCGCTGTAGTCCACCCGTTTACCCAGCAGGTTCTGACGAAAACGTCCCTGCTTTCCCCTGAGCATATCTGAAAGTGACTTCAGTTTATGATTTCCACTGGTAGCGTACGCCTGTCCGCGTTTGCCGTTATCGATAAGCGAATCGACCGCTTCCTGAAGCATTCTCTTTTCATTGCGTATGATGATTTCCGGAGCGCCCGTTTCCATCAGGTGACGCAGGCGGTTGTTACGATTGATTACTCTCCGGTACAGGTCGTTAGTACCGCTTATGGCGAATTTTCCACCATCAAGCTGTACCATCGGTCTGAGGTCCGGAGGTAGTACTGGCAGTACAGTGGCGATCATCCATTCCGGCTTGGCGCCACTCCGACGGATAGCCTCAACGACCTGCAGCTGCTTGCTGGCTTTTTTCCTTCGCTGCCCTGAGTTCGAACGTGTCTCCTGCAGGAGTTCGTTTCTCAGTTCATTAAGGTTTATGCCTTTGATTACCTGCAGAATAGCTTCCGCCCCCATGCCTGCTGTAAATACCTGCGGATATTTCTGTGAAATGTCCTGGTACTGGCTTTCTGTCAGAAGCATCCTGACATGCATGTCGCGCAGCTGTTCAGTTTCGGCGTTATTCTGCTCGATAAGAAGCTCTTTTTCTTCTTCTCCTTTACTCCGCTTATCATTGACTTCTTCAACACTGGCTTCTTTCATATCAGCAATGACGGTTTCCAGAGCTTCCTGACGGGCTGTAATCTCCTGCTCTAAGTTCTCTGTCGCCTGCTCTATCGCCAGTTCCCGTTCTTCGTCATTCACGGAAGTAACGATGTAGTGAGAGAAATACAAAACCCTTTCCAGGTTTCGGGGCGACATATCCAGAAGCAACCCCATACGACTGGGAATACCTTTGGCGAACCAGACATGGCTTACCGGGCAGGCAAGTTCGATATGCCCCATTCGTTCACGCCTGACCTTCGACTGAGCTACCTCTACTCCGCACTTATCGCAGATTACGCCCTTATAGCGTATCCTCTTGTATTTTCCGCAGAAACACTCATAGTCTTTAGTCGGACCGAAGATTCTTTCGCAAAAGAGTCCGTCCCTCTCCGGTTTGAGTGTACGGTAATTAATCGTCTCCGGTTTGGTAACTTCGCCGTATGACCAGCTTCTTATCTGTTCCGGTGAAGCAAGGGAGATACGTACTGCATCAAAATCATTTACTTCAAGCATTAATTCTCTTCTCCTGTTTCGGACTCGTTGGATTCTTCTTCAATCTCTACCTGTGCTTTTATCTCTTCGTTATTCACGTCATCAGAGTCTGTTTCTTCCGGTTTCTCTTCAGTCGGCTCTTCGACATCGCTAACCTCCGCGCTTACTTCGGTTTGTTCTGCGACTGGTTGTTCGACGTCATCAGCTTCCTGACGTACCTCGGTTTCTTCTGCCGTTTCTTCAACCACGGCTTCTACCTGACCTTCAATTTCATCTACTTCCACGCTCATCTCAGGCTCTTCGTCAGAACTCTCCTCAGTGCTTTCTGCTTCATCGCTCTCCGGAGTTTCCGTGGAACTCTCTATCTCTGCCTTTACCTCGGGATCGATTGGAAGTTCGACATTTGCACCGGCTCCCGCAATAATGCTTTCAATCGATTCTTCAACCGGTAGCACGTCTGATTCCAGACCAGGCATCTTCGGTTCGCCGAAAGCGGTCCTTTCCTCTTCGTTAATAACTTCGATAGCAAGACCGAGACTTTGAAGCTCCTTGACCAGGACTTTGAAAGACTCCGGCACGCCGGGTTGCAGAATGTCCTCATTCTTAACTATGGCTTCGTAAGCTTTAGCCCTGCCGATGACATCGTCCGATTTTATTGTCAATACTTCCTGAAGATTATGAGCCGCACCGTATGCTTCCAGGGCCCAAACCTCCATTTCACCGAATCTCTGGCCGCCGAACTGGGCTTTACCTCCCAGCGGCTGCTGGCTGATTAAGGAATAAGGTCCGGTCGAACGTGCATGTACCTTATCCTCAACGAGGTGATTGAGTTTCATCATATATATATACCCGACAGTTATCGGCTGATCGAAGGGTTCACCGGTACGCCCGTCGCGAAGCGTTACCTTACCTACCGTAGGCGGTGGATAATTCTTCTCGGTGCTTATTTGTGTTACCACTTCTTCAAGGCGCTGCGCGTCAAGTTCCCTGCTCTGTATACCCAGATTCTCAAGCCACAACCTGAGACATACTTCTCTGGCTACTCCCGGATGCTCTTCATCATAGATTTCATCCGCGTTATATTCCCGACTCTGCACCCATTCTTTGGCTTTATCGAGATCTATCGCACCGTCGTTGTTGGCAGGGTCTATATTAACCGCACCGGCTTCCTGGGCGAGCCACGCTCTGGCCAGTACGTCCTCGATTGCCGTATCGGTAGCTCCATCGAAAACCGGAGTAAGCGCCCTGAACCCGAGTATCTTGGCTGCCCAGCCGAGGTGTGTTTCCAATACCTGCCCGATATTCATACGGGAAGGAACACCCACCGGATTGAGAATTATGTCAACCGGAGTACCATCGGGAAGGAAAGGCATTTCTTCAACCGGGGCAATAATGGATACGACACCTTTGTTGCCGTGACGCCCGGCTAATTTGTCCCCCACCGCGTTCCGGCGCTTCTGGGCAACCCATACCTGCACCAGCTGGTTTACACCGGCTGCAAGGTCGGTACCATTAAATTCTTTAACGTTAATTACCTTACCCCATTCGCCATGCGGCACTCTCAGCGAAGTATCTTTCACTTCACGGGCTTTTTCACCGAATATTGCCCTGAGGAGCTTCTCTTCGGCTGATAGCTCGGCTTCTCCTTTGGGGGTAATCTTTCCTACCAGAATATCATCGGGACCGACTGCTGCCCCGACCCTGATAATGCCGTTTTCGTCGAGTTCCCGCAGACTTTCCTCACCAACGTTAGGGACGTCACGCGTTATTTCTTCCGGGCCGAGTTTCGTATCTCTTGCTTCTACTTCATGTTTTTCAATGTGAATCGAAGTAAATACATCGTTTTCGACCAGGCGGCTGCTGACGATTATGGCATCCTCGAAGTTGTATCCTTCCCAGCTCATAAAAGCGCATAACACGTTCTGGCCGAGAGCAAGTTCTCCCTTCTCCATTGACGAACTGTCCACCAGCACCTGTCCGGCTTTTACCCTGTCGCCTTTAAATACCATGGGACGCTGGTTGGTGCAGGTACCCTGATTGGTGCGGACGAATTTCATCAGCTGATATTCATCCACTTCACCATCATCGGTCGTCACCTGAATCAGAGAGCTGGTAGCAGATGTCACCAGTCCGGGTCTTCGTGCAATCAGGACCTGCCCGCTGTGTTCCGCAGCTTCAGCCTCCATACCGGTCGCTATCAAGGGAGCTTCAGGTGAAAGCAGGGGTACGGCCTGGCGCTGCATATTCGAACCCATCAGAGCACGGTTTGCATCGTCATGCTCAAGGAAGGGAATCAATGAAGCGGCAACACTGAATATCTGCTTGGGTGATACATCCATATACTCGATTTTATCGGGTGATTCGTAGAGGTAGTTACCGCTCATCCTGACTTCGACTTTTTCATCGACAAACTGACTCTTTTCATCCAGACTGGCATTAGCCTGAGCGATAATATACCTGTCTTCTTCGTCAGCCGGAAGATAGACCACGGAGGACGATACGAAGGGAACTACTTTCACGGTAACGGGCGCCGCTGCTATTACCTTCTCGATGTGCTTTTTAGTTATCGTCGAGCCGGTTTTAGCTATAATATTCCCGTCATTATCCAGGATTTTCTCCCTGACTATTCTTCCTTCAAGCTGCTCGTAATCTTCACTTACTTCGGATATTACTTTTCTATATGGTGTTTCGATGAAACCATATCTGTTTATCCTTCCGTAAGTCGCAAGAGAACCTATCAGCCCGATATTCGGACCTTCGGGTGTCTCGATAGGACAAATCCTTCCGTAGTGGGAATAATGGACGTCACGAACCTCGAATCCGGCTCTGTCACGTGACAGACCTCCCGGGCCCATTGCAGAAAGACGCCGCTTATGCGTCAATTCTGCCAGCGGATTGGTCTGGTCCATAAACTGAGATAATTGAGAACTGCCGAAAAATTCCCTGATAGCGGCAACCACCGGCCGGATATTTACCAGCGCACTCGGAGTTGCCGATTCTGTAGGGATCGTACTCATTCTTTCTTTAGCCACTCGCTCCAGGCGTACCAGGCCGATGCGGAACTGGTTTTGTATAAGTTCGCCAACCGTACGAACACGCCTGTTTCCGAGGTGGTCGATATCATCGGCATTGTCGGTACCTATATTAACCATCATCACGTGCCGGATTATTTCGACTATGTCTTCTCTGGTTAATGCCCTCTGTTCCTCGGGTATGTCGAGATCAAGTCGTTTGTTAAGCTTGTAGCGTCCGACCGAACCCAGATCATAATGAATAGGATTGAAGAACATATTCTCAATCAGCCGCCGGGCATTTTCAATGTTGGGCGGGTCACCCGGACGCATTTTCCTGTATATACTGAGGAGGGCTTCCGGCTGGTCTCTGACCAGCGGCTCACGGTCCATCGTGATATTCACAAAATTCAGTTCCGGCGAATCACCGCCCGTACCGTAAAGCTGCAGCAGTTCTTCATCGCTGCTGTACCCGATGGCACGCAGCAAGGTAGTAGCAGGAATTTTGCGTTTCCCGTTTATCTTTACCGATATTACTCCCTGGTTGTTCGTTTCGAACTCAAGCCAGGCGCCGTGTCCGGGGACCAGCTTGGCATGGCAAAGCCTGTGACCGCTGTTCGGGTCTTCCTCGGCAACAAAATATACCCCTGGAGAGCGTAAAAGCTGGCTGACAACCACACGTTCGGCACCACCGGTAATAAATGTACCCTTGGTTGTCATCAGCGGGATATCTCCGAAAAACAGGTCCTGTTCCTTAATCTCACCCGTCCCCTTGACGAGAAGCCTCGTCTTAATATAGAGCGGGGCTGAATAGGTGAGGTCACGCTGACTGCACTCCTGCTCTGAATTCCGCGGCTCACGGAATTCATAACCAATGAAACTGATTTCCTGTCTGTTTCCGGTGAAGTCCTTGATGGGAGATATTTCTTCGAGCAGCTGTTTCAGTCCTTCTTCCTGAAACCATCGAAACGAATCAAGTTGTACCTGGATAAGGTTAGGGACTGTCAGTATTTCTGGGAGTCTGGCGTAAGATTTCCTGGAAATGGCGGGTAGTTTTCTCTCGGCGTCTTTGGGTGGCACAAATACCATGCGTAGCACAACTCCTTAAATAGGATTTATTAGTTCCGGATTATGGCAATAATTATCCCCAAAAATGGACATAGTTAAATCAAGGAATGACAAAAGGATCAAAAATAAGAAAAGTGAAATTCTTTGAAGGCATAATCCCGCAGGCTAATAATAACATTCGCAGATAAACTTGTCAAGACCCTTCTTTTAGAAAAAATGAATACTTTTTTAACCTTTATCTTTTTATCCGGTCCCAATATCCCTGTAGTTTAGCCTTCAGGTCTTCATAACTGCCGTCGTTCTCGATAACGACATCAGCATGTTTTACCCGTTCTTCATTAGGTGTTTGTGAACGAATTCTGGCAATGATTTCTTCTTCCGTCAGTCCCCGCGACTCCTGCAGGCGTTTAACGACCGTATCTTCCGAAACAACGATAACCCAGATTTCATCGGCAAGGTGGTCCCAGCCTGCTTCTACAAGCAGTATCACCTCCAGTATCACTACCTCGACGCCCTGCTTCCTGAAATCGTCAAGTCGTGACTTCACCAGTTCGTAAGCACGGGGATGTACAATATCATTCAGGGTGGAGAGAGCTTCCTGGTCATTGAATACAATCTCCCCCAGTTTTTTCCGGTCTATTTCACCGCTATCTTTCAGCACTTCATTACCGAAAGTCTCTACCACTTTCCGGAGACCTTCGGTACCGGGATTAAAAACCTCGTGAGCTACTTTATCAGCGTCTATAATTTTCGCCCCGAATTCGGCAAGTATCCGTGCCGCCGTACTCTTTCCGCTGCCGATACCGCCTGTAACACCTATTACTCTCATAATATCTTCCTTAATATTCCTATCTTCCCAGCCAGCCCTGTTCCGTTATCAAACCCCGTACATACGCAGCCTGTCCAACGTGCTGGAGTCCATCATTAATAACTCCGGTAATCGTCCTGTACACCGAACTGGTCCTGTCGAAAGTCGGACTATATACTTCCTGTTCAAGACTCGATTCGGTTAAGTCATTTCCGATATATTCCTTTATTCTCTCGAGGACGGCGCGATGATATTCCAGAATTATCAATGAACCGGGGGCTTGAAAAGCTGCCATTTCCTCACTGGTGAAACGATATCCTGTCTCCGCAGGGTCCGGATTGCGACCGAAACGTCTATACCAGCCGTCGCTTGTCCATAACTGCTCCAGACCCATCAACTCCGACATATTTCTGTCATGACTGCGTGTCAGGTGCCAGGTCAACCACCCTATAGTATTGGCGCCGGGAGCCGGCTGGTAATTCAACTGCTCGGGTGTCAGGTCTTCCAGTACCTGCGCTAGCTGTGCGGCAATCCGATCGAATATATCCATTATCATTTCCTGCCAGGTCATAAACTCCTCCCCATTCCGTTTCTATGGCCTCTTTGCCTGGAATATTGCTCGTGGTGACCCGTCTTAATATGCAGCTTATCTTTATTTAACAACACTATTAGCTCCTGTATCATCAGATTTCTCTAGCCAGTGTCAGTCCCCAGACCGATTCGGCACCACTCTCTTTTAATACAGCAGCGCAGGCATCCAGCGTAGCTCCCGAAGTCGAAACATCATCCACTACGATAACCTTCTTCCCGCACAGTCTTTCATCACGAACACTGAAGACTCCCGATACATTCTGCTTTCTTTCACTTACATTGGCGCTTCTTGCCTGGGGCGGTGATTTTTCGTGCCTTACCAGACTGTTCTCTATCACCGGCAGTCCATAGAGTTTTCCGAGCTTCCTGACCAGAAGACCCGACTGGTTATATCCTCTTTCTCTGATTCTGGATTTATGAAGAGGTGCCGGTGCCAGCACATCGCCCGGAACAGGATTTGATTTCAGATAATTAAAAAGAAATCCGGCAAGCACAGTGGCTATTGCCCGCAGGTTCCTGTACTTCAGATGATAGATAGCCTGCTGTATGACACCCTCGAAACGGAAAGGAGAGCGTATTCCGTCTATTTCAGCCTGCCAGCCGACACATCCCGGACACAGAACGCCGCTTGATTGAGGCCTTCCGCAGAGAGGGCAAACCGGGGGCATAATAGATGGCTGTAATCGAAAACACGAATCACAGATGAAGGAGCCTTCTTTCCCACATCCAACGCAATATTGCGGGAAAAGAATATCCAGTGCTATCTCCCCGAGTTTGGATACTTGAGGAAGCACTATCACCATCCGTTTTCTAAGAATTTAACCGGTGCGGGACAATACTAACGAGCACGGCTGTTGTGCAGGGCGCCGCTCATTATGGGCTCGTCGATATAAACATCGCCATTCCTGATTTTCAGGTTATAGCCGCAATCAGGATTGGTGCAAACCCACGCTTTGTAGTAAATATTCGCCCCCTGGCTGCCGAAATCGGACAGGGGTACCAGATCTCCGGACTTACATCTCTGACACTTTGGAAAATTTCCTTGTTCCACGGGGGTCCTCCTCCCAACCAATTATTTAAGATTTCAAAAATTTGCCTTAGTATACACTAACCGATTATCGTTTACAAGACTATTTATGAAGTTTTATCAACGCTATTCGAGTGTAAATTGCCCCCTGGCGCATCAACTCGCTTCTCATCAGGTTTACTGAGTCTACCGTGAATGTACCTCCGTTGAAAGATGTCCCGGAAATGAGTTCCCCTAACCGGCTTCGTTCTTCCCGGCTTGCCCGGTCACGCACCCGGGCTAAAGTGAGGTGAGGGCTGAATTTCCGTATATCGCGTTCATAACCCAGCTTTTCCATTTCCGCTTCGATGTTCCGCTGAAGCAGGCTAAGTTCGTCCGTAGCGTCGACGAGTCCAACCCAGGCAACCCTGGTTCTGGCGGGATTGGGAAAGACTCCCAGTCCATTTATTTTAAGCTCGAATGGAGATACGCTGGCACAGGCGTTTTTAATACCTTCGACTATTTCACCGGTACGGTCAGCCTCGATATCACCCAGAAACTTGAGTGTCAGATGTATACTTTCAAAGTCTACCCATTTTACCGGCGTGGTGTTACCGGCTTTCAGGATGGACTCGATTCTACCGAGTTCCTTCTTCAAGAAGTCGGGAAGTTCGACAGCAATAAACGCCCGTATCTTTTCCATCTTTTTATAGATGTTATTATAAACCAAGAAGATTCTTCGCGTTGTCCGCAAGAATCATTTCATGTATATCGTCAGGCAGTCCCAGTGATTCTATCTCTCCCAGCAGCCGGCGGGGTTTCAGTAACGGATAATCGGTCCCGAAAAGTATTTTTTCAAGACCGGCAAGCTCGATAACCCTATTATATATATCCGAGGAGTACAGAAAAGGTGAAGCGGCGGTATCGAGATATACGTTTGCCATCGCCTGTTTTACTTCCGGCATCAGGCTGTAAAAAGGCAGTCCCCCACCCCAGTGGGCGCATACTATTTTCAGGTCAGGGTATTTTGCGATAAACGGGTAAAGGATATCCGGAGTTACGTTTCCCTTTCCCTGGTACTGATGTCCTACCGGTTCGGAGGCATGGGTCAGGAATATCATGTCATTCTTAATCAGCAGTTCGACCAGCGGGTTGAAGAGTCCGGTATCTTCCATATCGAGTGACTGCACATCGGGTCTCATTTCACCGACACCCTTCAGTCCACCCTTAACACATCGTTCCACTTCTTTTAAGGCTGCATCTCCTGCACGGGGATTTATGGCAGCAAAGCCGATTATCCGCTCCGGATAACGGGAAACGGCTTCCATGATGTAGTCATTTGTTTCCACGCAGAGTTCGTGGGCAGTCCAGCCGATGTTCAGAGCAACCGAAATATCTATACCTTCATCGTCCATACTGTCGATAAGTTCATCGGCCGTCGCCAGCTTAGCCTTTTCATCGGAATATAGGCCGGCAAAACAGGGGTCCGCGTTTATGTATTTATCCCTGTTCTCTTTAATCCGTGGAGAAAATATATGGGTATGAAAGTCGATAATCACCGCCATATTATAATGGAACCTGCAGTCCATCTTCAATCAAACGTATTTTTAGGTGATTTAGTAAGGAAACAGGAGTTTTGTAGAGATTTTAAGATGATACGCTGTTCAAATCCGTCTTAATCAACAATATTTAGCTCTAACCGGATATTCGATGAGTTGCGGGAGAAGACAGGCTGGGTTATTATAGTAATAGTTAGCAATCAAACGGCTAGAGTGCTAATAAAATTAATCCATAAACGGATTGATTTTAATTTTTTTAATCTCAGGAAGGAGGGATAGAATGGCGGCTAAATCGGTAAAACTTGAACCTTTGGCTGACAGAATGGTAGTCAAACCTATCGAAAGAGAGGAAGTAACCAAGGGAGGAATCGTTCTGCCAGACACAGCCAAAGAGAAACCCCAGGAAGGTGAAGTACTGGCTGTGGGTCCGGGGAGAATGTCCGACGACGGAGTCAGGATACCCATGGACATCAAAAAAGGTGACGTAGTGCTTTACTCCAAGTACGGAGGGACCGAAGTCAAAGTTGAGGATGAAGAACTCATCATCCTGCGCGAGAGCGATGTTCTCGCCAAAAAACCGAAAAAATAACTCAGGAATTGTGAGGAGGATGAAATATGGCTAAACAGATTGTTTTTGATGAAGAAGTTAGACACGCCCTCAAGAAAGGGATAGACACACTGGCGGACGCCGTAAAAGTTACCCTGGGGCCTAAAGGACGCCCGGTAGCTCTCGACAAGAGATGGGGCGCACCCTCGGTAATCGATGACGGCGTTACCATCGCCAAGGAAATCGAACTCCCCGACCCCTTCGAAAACATGGGTGTGCAGCTGGTAAAAGAAGCTGCCAGCAAGACCAACGATGCCTGTGGTGACGGCACGACCACCTCTACAATACTCGCTCATGCCATCATTACCCACGGATTTAAGAATGTCGCGGCCGGCGCCGAACCCCTGTCTCTTAAGAGAGGTATCGAAAAAGCTACCGAGACTATCATTAACGAACTCAAGAAAGTATCCACTGAGGTAAAAGGCAAAGACCAGATAGCCCAGGTTGCCAACATCGTCGCCAAAGATCAGAAAATAGGCGACCTCATCGCCGAAGTAATGGAAAAAGTCGGTAAAGACGGCGTCATCACCGTTGAAGAGTCCAAGGGACTTGAATACGAGACCGAGTTTGTTGAGGGTATGCAGTTCGACAGGGGCTATATCAGCGCCTATTTCGTTACCAACACCGAGAAAATGGTAAGCGAACTGGAAGATCCCTATATTCTTTTAACTGACAAGAAAATTTCCGCTATCTCCGACCTGCTTCCGGCCCTGGAGAAAATTTTACAGGTAAGCAAGAACCTGCTTATCGTTGCCGAAGATATCGATGGCGAAGCCCTGGCTACACTCGTGGTCAACAAGCTTCGCGGTACTCTGAACATCCTGGCAGTGAAAGCTCCCGGATTCGGCGACCGCCGTAAAGCAATGCTTGAAGATATGGCTATCCTGACCGGCGGAACCGTCATATCCGAGGATATCGGCCGCAAACTGGATTCGGTCACCGTCGAAGACCTGGGCCGCGCCCGCCGCGTAACCTCCGACAAGGACAATACCACCGTCGTCGAGGGCAAAGGTGAGGAAGCCGCTATTACAGCAAGAATCAAGCAGATTAAGGCTCAGATTGAAGAAACCACATCCGATTTCGACCGCGAAAAACTCCAGGAAAGACAGGCCAAGCTGGTCGGCGGCGTTGCCGTAATCAAGGTCGGTGCTGCTACCGAGACCGAGCTTAAGGAAAGAAAACATCGCGTCGAGGACGCTCTCTCTGCCACGCGCGCAGCCGTGGAAGAAGGTATTCTCCCCGGTGGCGGAACCGCTCTTCTCAACTCCCTTCCGGCTCTCGATAAGCTCGAGGTCAGCGATGAAGAAGCCGTTGGGGTTGCCACGGTAAAGAAAGCCGTCGAAGAGCCTATCCGCTGGATTGCCGAGAATGCCGGCAAAGACGGCTCGGTGATAATTGACGCGGTAAAGAAGAGTAAGCCGGGCGTTGGCTATGATGCCAATGACGACGAGTTCTGTAATATGGTTGAAAAGGGTATTATCGACCCGACCAAAGTGGTCAGGTCTGCCCTGCAGAATGCAGCCAGTATTGCCGCGATGGTCCTTATCACCGAATCTCTTGTTACCGATATACCTGAGAAAAACCCTGCTCCTGCAATGGGAGCCGGTGGGATGGGTGACATGGGCGGAATGATGTAGTAATACATCGCTCCCGTCATTTTTACGACAAGTAAGTACAGCCCCGATTCGATCGGGGCTGTACTCTTTCAAAAAACGCCGGGCTTTTTGACCTGACTGCACAAAGGAATTTATACTGGAGATATGACTGACAATAGCAAACATTCGATGGAATCCCAGGAAAACTGCGGCGTCTGCGGCAGTCCGCTTATATACGGGACTGAAGAAGCACCGAGAAAGTGTATCTACTGCGGTAAAGAATTCAACGCCCTGATATACTGTCCGGAAGGACACTACATCTGCGATTCCTGCCACAGCGGCAAAGCGCTTGATATACTGCGCCAGGTGCTTGATTCCACTGATTCATCGAATCCTGTCGAAATACTTGAAACGGTAATGTCTCATCCGTCGGTACCGATGCACGGCCCCGAACACCACGCAATGGTCCCCGCAATAATCGTAGCGGCTGTAAAAAATTCCGATTATCCCGTTCCCGAAAATGCGGTCGAGAAGGCAATATCCAGAGGAAAAGAAGTACCCGGCGGCTGGTGCGGATTCTACGGCGCCTGCGGGACAGGTATCGGTGTCGGTATTGCCGTAAGTGTACTTACTGAAGCCACCCCCCTGACCGGAGAGACCCGGGCGCTGGCAAACGAAGCAACCGCCTATACTCTAAAAGGTATGCTGGACGGCCAGCCCAGATGCTGTAAGAGGGCAAGCCGGAAAGCACTCGAACTGGCGGCTGAGTTTCTGGAGAAACGAATGAACATCAGGCTGGATATTTCAAACAACGTTCAATGCCGGTATATGTCGCGTAACAACGAATGCATCTATAACGAATGCGATTACTTTAGCAAAAACTAGCTTCACGAGTGTTAACATGGTTGATAACTGGCGTTTATTAATTAAAAGGTCAAATTCGTTAAAGTATATAAGTGCCCAATTGCACAGAAAAATGGGATAACCAAGCCGTTCGTGGTGAGTCTGTCGAACCACAACGGCACCCTTCGACAAGCTCAGGGCGAACGGAATAATAGTAATAGTAGTTGCCGAAACCAGGTGCTAACACTGGAGCAAAGATTCCAGGGTTTTTTCATCCTCGACAGGACCCACCACAGCCAGACGCAGATTTTCACCGATAAGGAGATTCGAGGCAGTTTCCTGCAGATGGGAAACGGTTACCGAGTCGATTTTGGACAGGACCTGCTCGACCGTCAGAATATCACCGGTAAGAATCTCCTGACCGCCCATCCAGCCCGATACACTTCGTGTATCTTCCATTCTTAATAACAGCCTTCCCTTGGCAAATTCTTTCGCTTTATTCAGTTCTTCTCCGGGAACAGGTTCTTTTAACTGAGATAATTCCCTGAGTATAGCCTCTATGGCTACCTGCAGGTTACGCGGTTCTACGCCGGCGGAAATAGTAATAGCTCCGGTATCCTGAAGGTGGTCGATAAAGCTGTGAATGCTGTAGGCAAGACCCAGCCTGTCTCGGATTTCCGCAAAAAGCCGGCTGCTCATTCCTTCACCAAAAATAACGTTCAGCATATCCAGGACGAACCTTTCCGGGTGAAGCAGGGGGAGTCCGGGAAGTGCCAGACAGAGGTGTACCTGTTCGGTATCCCGTTTTTCGATCAGTAATCGTGAATTGGCGCCGGTAGAAAAAGCTTGATATTCAGGTTTAATCTTTCCCCTGGTCCAGCCGGAGGTAACTTCATCGACTGCTCTTACCGCTTCTTCATGCTCGACGTTTCCGGCAATTGCTATCACGGTGTTTTCCGGCGTATACATTGTCTCCATATAGGCAAGCATCATTTCTCTATTTATCGCCGTCATCGACTCTTTGCTACCGGCAATATCCCGTCCCAGAGGGTGGTCCGGCCACAACAACTCGTCGATAAGAAGGTGAACCTGCTGTGAAGGGACATCCTTTGTCATATTGATTTCTTCGATTATTACGCTGCGTTCCCGTTCAATTTCTTGCGGATCGAACAGGGAATGGAGGAGCATATCCGTCAGTACTTCCAGGGCCAGCAGAAAGTTCGGTCTGGCTACCCGCGCCCAGTACAGGGTAGATTCCTTGTCCGTCCCTCCATTAAGTCCTCCTCCTACTCCTTCGATGGTCGTAGATATGTCTTTCGAGGTAGGTCGTCGGGTATTACCCTTGAAAAGGAGGTGCTCGATGAAGTGAGAGATGCCTGCTTGTTCTTCTGTCTCATATCTCGAGCCTGTACCTGTGAAATAACAGAGGGACACGGAATGAGTATGGGGCATCGTGGTGGAAACGATGCGCAGTCCGTTATCGAGTATGGTTTTCTTATGCAAATTTACACCTTTCGCAATTATCTCAATATATTCTAAATGGATACTCTAACCGTAGTCAATTTACGCAGTACCCGAATAATTGGGACTGAAGAAAGATTACACTGCCGCCCGTCTTTCCAGCGCAGGCCGGAATCCAGTCGGTCTGCGACCTGTCTCTACCCAGATTCACTGTTAGCTGTTGACGAAAAACAACACCGCCGCCCGTCATTCCGGCGCAGGCCGGAATCCAGTCGGTCTACGACCAGTCTCTACCCCGATTCACTGTTAGCTGTTGACGAAAAATAATGTATCATATAAAGTTATAATGTTCGTCATGCCGAAGTGGCGGAATGGCAGACGCGCTACGTTCAGGGCGTAGTGTCCATTAGGACGTGAGAGTTCAAATCTCTCCTTCGGCACCATGTTAAAGTAACGAGGTGCGCTTGTAGCTCAGCTGGATAGAGCGCAGCCCTGCGGAGGCTGAGGTCGTGGGTTCGAACCCCGCCAAGCGCGCCATAAATGGGCGGTTAGCTCAGTTGGTTAGAGCACCTGCTTTACACGCAGGGGGTCAGAGGTTCAAGTCCTCTACTGCCCACCACACTCAAATTCTACGCTTAACCTCCTGTATTTTTCATAATTAGGTGCTCAATTTACCTACATCCAGAGATGTCAACGCCGTTGTAATTTTACATTAGGTGATATATTATCCCCTGTAAAATGGAACAAGAGAAAGAAATAATAGGTCACGGTGAAAATCGGGGTGTAGCGCAGCCAGGTAGTGCACCTGAATGGGGTTCAGGTGGTCGGAGGATCAAATCCTCTCACCCCGATTTCGCAGCTAAAAAGTGTCAAAATTTCCCGAAAATCGGCTCCAGACCCCCTAAGTCACTGTCTCTTATACACCTCACCGAGAACACGA
>DAOULV010000029.1:0-13680 GCA_034416335.1 Dehalococcoidales bacterium | reverse complement strand
TTATACTTCAGAAAAAAGCCGGCTAGCGCCTGAATATCCGCCACATCAGAAAAATTCCGCAATGAAATCGCGACTATTTCTCTGTGTTATTTGGGTGGTGCCGAAGGTCGGACTCGAACCGACACGGAGGTTGCCCTCCAACAATTTTTGAGACTGTCGCGTCTACCCATTCCGCCACTTCGGCTTGAGACTAATTCAGGTATTTATGTAGTATAGTTTAATAAAATATGTGTTAATTTTGTGTTATTTATTTCGTAATCCCTGCTGGCAAAACCTTATCCAGCAAAGCCATAGCTTCCTCTTGCATCCCCTCAATTATATGAGAATAAACATCCAGAGTAAAGCCTATACTGGCGTGACCTAACACCTTGCTAATTACCTTTGGTTCAGCACCTTTCAACAGCATAAGCGAAGCGAATGTATGCCTTAAATCGTGGAACCCGATATTTCCTAGACCAGCCTTCACAGCTATATCATGAAACTCATAACTCAACATTGAAAGATTGAGTGGTTTACCCTGTTTACTAAACAATAAAGTATCAAGAGTAATTGTTCCTTCAAGCTTGCATTCCATCTTATAATCTCTGATAAATTCGGCAAGCCCCATTATGTTCTCTCGCAGCTTCAATGCTGTTGAAATGTTTGCCACATTTCGCGCAAATAATATCCACAATTGACAATGAGTTTAGTTCAGCAAGGAAGATAAGCCAATATGTTTATAGGATATTATTGACTTCATTGTTCGTATTAGATTAAACTCAATTCCTGATACTTCACGTAGAATTGTTAGGAGTAATTATGCGTAGATATGTTGTTCCAGGAATATCGGCAGTGATAGTAATAATCATGACCGTTCTTGTCGTGATGTCACGTTTTGAAATACAATCTTTAAACCAAGAGATAGAAACAGCACAAAACAACTTGTCTAATGTTAAATCAGAACTTGAATCAACCGAAACACAATTAAATCAAACAACACAGGAATTGAATGACACCCAATCCCAATTAAGCAATACCAGTGACGAACTAGATATTACAAAGACCACGTTACAAAACACCAAGCAACAATTAAACACAGAAATTGCTAGAAGCAATGGTCTTGTGAGATCTTATGACGTATTAAAAAATAGTGTTAATTCAAGAATCAATCTGACTCAAGACCAAATGCGTGCCAAGATTACCCCTGACAATTATCTCGTATCACAAACAACTCGTGAAATCGCAGGTGATTATTCTGAAGATGTAAATGAATATTGGAACGATTTTAACAGTTTATTTCAATGGGTTAGCACAAACATTGATTATTCTTACGACAGTTCTGAACCACTACTACCAGAATCATTGTCAGGAAGTGTCACTTGGTACCCTGAATACTGGCGTACACCAGAAGAGACATTAAATGATAAAACTGGGGACTGCGAAGATATGGCACTATTACTCACAAGCTTATTGTTAAGCTACAACCAGTCGAAGTATGCTGTATGGTGTGTGGTAGTCGTTTCAGATACACTTGGAGAAGCGGGACACATGGGAGTCGCATTTCCTGTAGTTGGTGACAAACTAACTATACTTGATCCAACAGGTTATTATTTCACCGGAGATTTCTATTTCTTATCTGCACAACCAGCTTCGACGGCAATTAACTCATGGTTGAATAGAGTAAGAAGTACGGTGCCAAATCCGAGAATAAGTGCTGTATTTTCGGATACTTTTTACGAAGAATTCTCTAGTACCGAAGAATTTATAGAATGGGTTATAAATAGATAGAGATTAGGTTCAAAACAGTGGATCTAGTCTCGTGATACTAAACCAAACAGTTTTTGAGACTGTCGCGTCTACCCATTCCGCCACTTCGGCAATTATCGTGAAAAGGAAATCTGGTGCCGAGGGAGAGATTTGAACTCTCACGGGCTCTCGCCCACTACCCCCTCAAGATAGCGTGTCTACCGATTCCACCACCTCGGCTTTCTGGCAGGAGTGGAAGGATTCGAACCCTCGACCGGCGGTTTTGGAGACCGCTGCTCTACCAGACTGAGCTACACTCCTGTGTCGCCGTAATATAATAACATACTTTTTAGAATAACAACCAACCTATTGTCGGAATACGATTATTACCCCAAATTGCCAGTTCTTACAGCAGCACACTATTCAACCTCGAAGAACTCCTGGATTCCCGCCTTCGCGGGAATGACAGAGAGAGCGCAGGAATGACGTAAGGTATCTGCTTTTCGGTAAATAGGTCACTGGTTTCTGCGTGCCACATCTCCGGGAACTATGAAATGGGAAGCCATCATCGCCATCATCCGGTCTTCACTCTTTTCACAGGCTTTCTTCAGTTCGAGGAGGACTTTACCGGCTGCCGTCTCGTCCCAGAACCAGTCGGAGAGTTTCTGGCTGGATACGTCGGACTGCCCCGGCTGGGCGGTAATTCCCTCGATATAGTATGATTTCAGGTCTTCGACGGCCAGCTTGAGGGTATACGGGAGAGAGATATCGTCTCTGGGATTTTCCTGTTCTTCACCTTTGACGAAGGAATAAATAAAGCCTCCCAGCTTATCGATATCCATTTTACTGACGCCGACCGTGGTACGCCCTCTTTTTTTCACCGCCATATCATACCAGGAACGCATTCCCGAAATTTCAACGTTCAGTGCACTCAACAGACTATCAGCATCATTTATCTCTTTATAGTACTCCGAATAGTTTACCGGACAGGCCAGCACTACCTCCTCGCCCGATTCCGGTTCATCGTCCGGAAAATCATCTATTATCGGGCCGGACGGTCTGTCAAACAGATTTAACAACTGTATCAGTACTCTTCTCTGAAAATCAGGGTTATCCGGGGCGCCGAAAGGATGTCCCAGCTCGAAGGGCACCCATAAAGCCCTGGGAGGTTTTATCTTTTCGGTATGCGGTCTTATCAGGCTGATTCCGGTAGTCGGTATCCCTTCTTCCTCTATGAAATGACCTATCGCGCCAACGGCGCTGGTACAGCCGGGTCACACCGGTGTCAGGACCACCGCATTTACATCATCTTTTTTAAGCAGAGCGGAGATTTCCCGCATCGGCGCTTCGAAATCCGAACCCTGGTGGGCGCTGCTTACCGAATAATGAAAATCGGCAAGACTGCCTATTATTCCTTCGTCAACCAGTTCTCTCAGCCTGTCCAGAGGAAATACGACATTCCAGTCACGCTGAAATCCGCTGCGGTCGAAACTGGCCGCAACGTGAGACATCACCAGGTCATTCGCCTCGACCGTTCCGGGAATAACCCGGTAGAAATCATTAGGGTCTATGCTGAAAGGACGGTCATCCCGACGATGCAGTCCCGATGTAGTTACAATCGCCACGCGCCTTTCATTCAGTGGAGGTCCGCTGACAAAAGGATTCGTATCGAACTCGGTGCAGGGTAAACTCAGGATCAGTTCCTGCTCTCTTTCGCTCATTTTCTCCAGTCTGACCATATTTAAACCTCCCGTTTCTATAATTCAACCGGGTCTCAACCGGTATACCTGTTTTCGGCTTTGCGGTCGGGACCCGGTTAGATTTCACTGGAAAACAGGTTATGGTTTGATAAGTACCTTCATTCCCTTGCCGGCGAGAAGGTCGTGGAACGCGTCGTTTATCTCTTCGATAGGCCTGATGGAAATCAACGGTTCGAGGTCGAGTTCGTTAAGCAGGTTAATCGATCGCGGGAACGAATACGGCGAGATAAATACGCCTTTAATGGTCAATTCCTTGATATACATATCCGACGGCGGGACTCCCACCTCAACTCCGGTCGGATACATCGCCGCCCAGACGACGGTCGCTCCGCGGGCAGCCAGGTCGATGGACTGCCTGGCAACGACTATCTTGCCGCTGGCGTCTATTACCCGGTCGAATCCCCTGCCATCCGTCAGCTTCATCGTTGCCGCTTCAAGGTCTTCGTTCAGCGGATCAACGGTCACGGTAGCACCGAGTTGCTCCGCCAGTTTTCGGCGACTCTCCACGGGTTCGGATACAAGGATCCTGGCCGCTCCGGCTATTTTCGCCACCTCGAGTACCAGTATTCCAATCGGTCCACCGCCGAAAATCCCCACGGTATGTCCGGGATGGATATCGGCAATATCCACCGTGTGAACGGCAACCGTCACCGGTTCGAGTAAAGCTCCTACCTCAAGACTAACATCATCCGGCAGCTTGTACACGGCGTTGGGATGATACATGGCATATTCCGCAAAAGAACCGGTTGCCGGGATTACCCGTTCACAGAAGTGCTCCTGCATATTCCGGCAGTAATAACAGGTACCGCAGGGAGTGCGAAAATTCATTCCCACTCTGTCGCCGACCTCGATTCCCTGTACGTTCGGACCTACCGCTACGACAGTACCGGAAGCTTCATGGCCGCCGATTCTCGGCCCCATAGGGCCGGCACCCGGAGGTCGTTTAAACACCGAGGGTCTGGATGTATATTCGGGATCAAGACTGTGCAGCTCGCTGCCGCAAATGCCGCAGTAGGCTATCTTTACCTTAACCTGATCGGGTCCCGGCTCCGGTGGTTCGGGCATATCCTGTACTTCCAGGGCGCCGCCTTCTTTCATAACTGCTGCTTTCATTCGCTCTGATTACCTCCATATTTTTTGAATAATTATTTCCAGGGCATAACGACACCCTTGATGTATCCGGGTGTCCTTCCGAGATTATCGTTAAAGGCTTCGTTCATCTCGTCCAGGGAATACGTATTCGTGACGAGTTTGTCCATCGGGAAAATACCCTTTTCTATGGCCCAGAGGGCTCGCGGCAGTTCGCTGCTGAAATCTGTAGACATTCCGATTCCCTGAGGACTGTAAATAATCGGTGATTTAATCCAGGACTGCAGTTCATAGGTATCGGGAGCCTGGTGCCAGCCGACGGCGATTATCTTGCCGCGGTTGGTTTTCAGAACATCTCCGACCATTTTCATCGTAGGAGGGTGTCCTACTACTTCGATAGATATATCTACGCCCTTACCTCCCGTTATCTTCATTACTTCTTCGACCACGTTTACCTTGTTCGGGTTCAATGTGACGGTGGCTCCCAATTCTTTAGCCAGTTCCAGTCTCCAGTCCTCGAGGTCGGCAACGATATATTCTTTGACAAGGGGACTGGCTACACCGGCGATAACGCCCAGGCCCATAAAACCAGCACCGGCCTGGAATATAGTATCCCCGAACTCGGGCTGGGTTGTTCGTGCAATGGAGGTGAGACACATCATCGGCTCGCCGATGGCGTGTTCGATAGGAATGCTGTCGGATATCTTACCGACGAGGACGCCATGTCCGCGCAGCGTTTTATCACCGGGTTCGCAGACTTCATATTCGGCAAAACATCCCCCACCGAAGATGCCGGTTACCCTGTCGCCGACCTTGAAATCTTTGATGTTCTTACCCACTTCCACAATCGTACCGGCCGGTTCATGACCTACTCTTCTGGGCATCGGCATACGTTTTTTGACATCCTCGCTGTAGGAGTCAAGGTATCCCGCCATATCGCTGGTGCACACGCCACAGGCTTCAATCTTGACAAGCATCTGGTCGTCGTTGATTTTCGGTGTTTCGACTTCTCTTATCTCGATTTTTTTCGGGGCAACGATAAAAGCTGCTCTCATGAATACCCTCCTTTAATTGATTGTAAATCCACTTTTCATCGGACTGCCTGTAATATAAGATTTACTATTTATGTTGTCAAATCAATTTTTAAAGGATTTCATGCTAGCTCTGCTTAAGGGTATTGATTATCAGTCAGTAATATGGGTATAATCACCTGCGACCGATACAAACCCGGGGTACAAGCCGCCCTCTCGCACTAGAGGTCGTCGTACACTCGCTTCATCCGGCAGGCAACGACACTGCCGGGAAATTCATGTTCCGTGTTTTACCCTGCCGGAGTGTCTGTTTTCCAGAGTATGACCCACGCGCTATCTCCGCATGTCCGGAATACAGAAATCGAAGTTCGAGCGACGATAAAAGCAAGGTATACCTGATGTTAAGTTATGTCAAATACATGGTCGAATGGTCTCGACCCTATATAAAGAAATACAGATATCACCTGATCCTGCTGTTTTTCCTTGTCCTGGTGTCGGTTGGATTAAGCCTCGTACAGGTGAATTTCGTCCAGAGAAGCATCGACGCAGTCATGGTGAAAGACTGGTCTCTTTTGACGCAGATATTCCTGTTCTTCGTCGGCGTTTCCGCCCTGAAGATCCTCCACGGCTATATCTACGGGCATTATTCGAACTATGTCACCGTAAACATGGAAAAGGACGCCCGGGAACGCTATACCCAGACAATCCTGGACGCCTGGATGTACCCGATCACGAAAGAGCCCAGCGGCGACCTTATAACCAGGCATAACGACGATATTCCGATCGCGCTGGGTTTTATTAAAGAGGTTTACTCCAACTTCCTGCTGAACCCCATAATGGCGGTCGGAGGTTTTGTCTACCTGTTCTTCTTCCACTGGCAATTGAGTCTGCTCGTGTTTCTTCCGATGCCCGTGATAGCCTGCCTCATGAACTACGTATCCACTAGGGGTTCGAGGATATACCGGGAGAGAATGGAGTCGATGGAAGAATACGCTGAAGAAGTATATGACATCTCGCACGGGATCGAGACGATTAAGGCTTATAACATGCAAGATGACAAGCTCAACAAGGTGAAAACCGTCCTGAGGGATATCTTTTCCAAAGATCGACGGGATATCAGAATTGAAATGGTCGCCCTTGTCCTGATCATGACAATATCGTACCTGCCACATCTCACCGCCCTGATATACGGCGGATTCCTGGTAATGAACGGCGAACTGGCGGTATCGGTCCTTTTCGCCTATTACATGCTTATCCAGAAGATCGATACTCCGGTGATAAATATCTTCTCCTCCATGCACGCTGTGAAAAACTCCTGGCAGTCGATGAAACGACTGGATACCATACTCGATATCGAGCCTGAACGACAGGACGGCCGGGTCTTAACAGGCATTGAAAGTAATTCAGCAGTCCGTTTCGAACGGGTCGATTTCAGTTACGACCGGGATACCAGGGTATTGAAGGACATAAATTTCGAACTGCCCCGCGGCAGATGTATCGGTATCGTCGGTGACAGCGGCGCCGGGAAATCCACCATCGTCGACCTCATTTGCGGCTTTTACGAGGTAGACGGCGGCAGGATATCCGTACTCGGTGAAGACGTTTCCGGGTGGAACCTGGCCGCTTTGCGTTCCAACATAGCCTGTGTTTCGCAGGACAGTTATATCCTGCCGGGAACCCTGCTGGAAAATATCCGGTATGGTCGACTGGACTCGTCGGGGGAAGAAGTTACTGAAGCCGCCCGTAAAGCCGGATTATCCGATTTCATCGACAGCCTGCCTTCAGGACCCGACACCGTTCTTAGCGAAAGCGGCAGCAACCTTTCCGGCGGACAGAGGCAGCGTATATCGCTGGCAAGAGCTTATCTGAAAAACGCTCCCATCTTTATATTCGATGAACCCACCGCGTCGCTGGACCCCGTTACCCGGTCCGTTGTAATGGAGAGTATTCGTGAACTCACCCGGAAGAAATCGGTCATCATCATCTCCCACGATCCCGAAGCGCTTGAACCGTGTGATGAAATCTACCTGGTTGTCGACGGCGAAGTGCTTGAAAAAGGAACTATCGATGAAATCTCGGGCAGCGAGCACTTCGTTGAGCTTTTCCGGTACCACCGGGATGGAGAGATATAGATGAAAGATATCCTGACTCTCCTGTTCAAACCCATTAACCGGGTTGAGATGCAGAGGACAAAGATAATATATTTTGCCTCGGTGGTCGTCACGTCACTGATGTTCCCGGCGATGCAGCTCCTGCTCAGCCTGACCCAGAAAAATCTGGTGAACGCTATCGAGTATAACGACCTGTCGTACATGAACCTGGTGTATTGGTTCGCCGGAACGATACTGTTCCTCGTTGTCGTGGTACTGCCTTTCAGTACCTTTCACATGGAGCGGTCGATATATACCTTCATGCAGGCGTTTCGTCTTTATGCCGTAAGCAGGCTGATCTCGTTCCCGGTGTCCGTGTTCGAGGACCGGCACACCGGCGACATTGTTACCCGGATAAACGGCGATATCGAACGACTCCCCGCCCTGTACGGTTCAACCGCCCATTATCTCCTCTTGTCCATCTTCTACGGAGGCGGATCAATCGTTCTGATGTCGTTCCTCAGCTGGCCACTCGCGCTGGCGATAGTTATCCTGGCGGTCATCGAAACGTTCGCGATGGGTAAAATATCTGTGAAGATCAGGCAGAACACGGAGATTATCCGGGAGAGAACCGGGAAGACTAATGAGCTGTTTTTCGATATCGCGAAAAGCCTGAGTTTCCTGCGCATGGCGTCGATAGGCCACGTGATATTCCGGAAATACAGAAACATGAACCGCGATATAGTAGATGAAAGCATCAGGAGAAACCGGACGATCCTGCGCATGAACGCGGTAACCGACTTCTTCGAGGTTTTCAACCTTACCGGTGTCCTGGCTGCCGGGATCGTCATGTACTTCAATAGCTATATCGATCTCGGATCGGTCATGGCGTTCCTTATCCTGCAGGACGGTGTGACCTACATGTTCACCAACCTCAGGAACGTGTTCGGCTGGGTTCAACAGCAGCGTGTGAATGTCCGGCGAGTTTTCGAGATCCTCGACCGGGACATTGAAATCGACGCTGCCCCAACCGGAGAGCACATAGGTGTTATCGGGAATCAAGACATACGGATCGAAAATCTTTCCTTCCGGTATAAGCCTGATCACGCCCCGGTCCTCGACAACATATCCGGCACTATCCCGCAGGAAAAAGTGACCGTCGTTGAAGGTCCGTCCGGCGGCGGGAAATCGACACTCGCAAAATTGCTCCTTGGCTTGTACCGGCCGGTTACGGGAACCATCCGCATCGGAGAATACGATTACACACGGCTGTCACTGAAAGATATCCGCGACCATTACTCATACGTTCCACAGTCGGTCCATCTGTTCTACGATACCATCGAAAACAATATCCGGTGCGGCAATGCAACGGCTTCGTTCGAAGATGTAGTGCAGGCGGCGCGGCTTGCCGAAGCCCACGACTTCATCATGGAAAAACCGGAGGGATACCGAACCATGGTACAGGAGCACGGCACCAATTTGTCCGGTGGTGAAAAACAGCGGATCGCCCTTGCTAGGGCAATCCTGAAGGACGCGCCGGTACTTATCCTGGACGAAGCCACCTCTGCCGTGGATTCGAAAACGGAATCCCGCATCCACGATCGCATCCGGAACCAGGCAAAACAAGGGAAAACGGTGATAATGATTACTCACCGCAGATCGGCGGATCGCATAGCTGATAACTCGATCCATATCGACCGGGGAACCATCAAAAAAGGCTAGATGTCGCGGTAAAATTTACCTGCTGCCGCTTATTGACATTGCCTATACCTGTCATTAGAATTTTATTTACATTCATTGAATACGGCACCGCCATTCATAATGCCCTGAATAAATAAGGAGGTAACTATGGACCTTGGACTGAAAGATAAGGTAGCCCTGGTGACCGGCTCAGGCAGCCAGATAGGTTTCGGTAAAGCTATAGCCCTGACACTGGCAAAAGAAGGCTGCAACATAGTATCCGCGGATATGGACCTGGAAGGCGCGGAAAAGACGGCGGAAGAGGTAAAAGCACTGGGTGTAAAAGCCATCGCCGTAAAGGCAGATATCAGCAAAAACGACGAAGTCCAGGAAATGGTAAAGGCATCGATAGCGGAATTCGGAAAGATTGATATCCTGGTCAACAATGCCGGGACACCCGGAGGCGGTCCCCCGAACAGCGAGGAATCCTGGAATATTACGGTAAACGTAAATTTCAAAGGGACCTGGTATGTCACCAACGCGGTGATGCCCCACATGACGGAGCAGAAATACGGCAAGATAGTCAATTTTTCTTCGGCCGTTTCACGCAGTGGCATCGGCGGTCTTTACGCTGCCGCGAAAGAAGCTGTAATAGGTCTGACCAAGGCCTGGGCAAGGCAGCTCGGCCCGCAGGGGATCAACGTGAACGCAATAGCTCCCGGAATGGGAGATACAAACTTCCAGGTACTGGCTCACGCAACCCCAGAACAGAAGGAGATGTTTATCAACAGCGTACCGATGCGCAGGCTTACATCCCAGCAGGACATAGCCAATACCGTGGCATTCCTTGTTTCAGACATCTCCAGCGATATTACGGGCCAGACCATCCAGGTAGACGGCGGAGATTTCATGATTTAATCGTTACCGGTATTATTTCTGAAGGAGGAGATAATGGACTACGGTTTACAGGACAAGGTAGCAATAGTCACCGGCACCGGCAGCCAGATAGGCTTCGGCAGGGCAATAGCGGTGACGCTGGCAAAAGAGGGCTGCAGCGTGGTTTCCTGTGACATCGACCTTGAAGGAGCGCAGAAGACTGCGGCTGAGATAGAAGCGCTTGGAGGAAAGGCGCTGGCAATTAAAACCGATGTAACCAATGGCGATGAAGTAAATGCCATGGTGAAAACAGCCATCGATACCTTTGGCAAGGTGGATATCATGGTGGCGAATGCCGGACACGCGTTTGCCTCGGGGCCTTTCGCCGACCAGAAAGAAGAAGACTGGGACAAGGATATCGGTCTGAACCTGAAGGGCGTCATGCTCTGCGCCAGGGCTGTACTGCCCGATATGCTCGAACGCGGGTATGGGAAAATCATCGCCACGTCGTCCGGCGCAGCCAAACGGGGTGCTCCCGGTGTGGAAGCTTACGGCGCTTCCAAGGCAGGCGTCGGCGGCTTTTGTAAGAGTCTCGCCCTGTCCGTAGCTTCCCGGGGTGTAAACGTCAACTGCGTATCACCGGCTATCGCCGTAACAAATTTTATCGGCGGAAAGATGAATCCCGGCGTCGAGAGGATGATAGAGGAAATCCCCCAGAAGAGGGCTACCGTTCCCCAGGACGTAGCGAATACGGTAGCTTTCCTGGCATCCGACGTATCATCGCACATCACAGCCCAGATGATAAGCGTCGACGGCGGCTCCACAACGACACAGTAACTGAACTCCCGCCGTCATTGCGAGTTTCGCCGTCAACAGGCGAACCGAAGCAATCTATATAATATACCGGCATATTACACCAACAGGAGGAAATAATGACACTGGAAGAACTTGAAAAAAGGGTTGCCTACCTTGAAGACCATCTGGCAATAAGAGACCTTCACCACGAATACCTTTTCCAGCTTAATAACAAGCAATGGGATGATATTATAGATACTTTCACGGAGGACGGTTCGGCAAACATCGGCCATCACGGACTCCGGGAAGGAAAAGCGGAGGTCGCCAAACTCTTCAAGGAACGCATTTCGCAGATGAACGTGGGAAGGGAAATCAGGGATTCCCATAACGCCATTGACCCTGTTATAGAAATCGACGGGGATAAGGCAAAAGGCCACTGGCTGATGTATATCTTCATCTCCAATCCTGACACCGGCGAGTGCCGTATTACCCAGGGACGACACGACTGCGAATACGAAAAGATTGACGAGAAATGGATGTTTAAGTCGGTCAAGTACACCCGCCCCTGGCCGCCGACCAAAGACACCATGCCGAAAGACTAAGGGACTTAAAAAGGGGGAAGCAGACGCTTCCCCCTTTTTAAACTCTTTTACTATAATTCAAGTTTTGATTTTGAAATCATATCATCATTTTTCTTGACTTTCGGTTAATACACGTCAATGTATAGCTGTTTTTATTATTTTGGTCTCATTAGATAATATACGCCTTGACTTGGTATTGCTTTATAAACTGCTTGCCCACATATTTCCTCTATAACTTGACGTAATGCATCTATACATTCATTGGCCATTTCTAAGCTAATCCTAGCTCGATGTGCCAGGTCATTTCGATTCTTTCTAGCCCTGTTGAAAGAAATATAAAGGTCTTTCGAAATGAGATCTATTGAATGAAGTATTTCAATTCTCACGGAAGCTGAATAAGTCCTCGTATCAGATAACCTATCTTTACGAGCAACATCTACGAAACTACTACAATAATTTGACCATAAATAATCCAGTATTTGTTCAATAACAATCCAACTATCAATCAGAGATTCACTGTATTGACATTGGGAGAATAAGGAATACGCACCTGCAATAAGAGTCGGTAAATTACTTGATATTTCTACTAATTTCGACGTACATTCTAATCTTGATACTTTTTCTACGATGCTTTTTTCAGTGTGCGCGTCAGCTATCCAGTTCCCTTGGAATAATTTTAAAATAGGAATAATCGTTCTCTCGTTATAGATTTCGGGTCCACCACCTCCAGCCATGACCAGAATACGGTCACTAAACAAATATCCCACTGATATATGAGTAGGAGTCGCTGGAGCTGAAATTATGCCGTTAAGAGCGAATTCACAAATTACTTGATTAATGATTTCAGCGGTTTTCTGTTTCAATTCATTCTCTTGATTGGCATCTTCTATATCTTCTGGGGCTAGATAAAATAATCCACCATTTCCAGTTATATATACTTCAGTATCTTCTACTTTCGTTTTCGTAATAACTCTTGGCACATCCTCGGGTTTCTGTGGGTTGAAGTCCCCAAATATTCTGTTTGGATACAAATATGTTCCAATTACTCGTCGCCCTTCTGGAATCATTTTACCTAATAATTCATTAAGCTTATCAGTACTCAATGTTGTATATACCTTCCTTGTTGAATAACACCGATATTATCACTTATACAAGACAAACCAGTAACAAGTCGAATATACTTTCTAGAATCTTTTAAGAATAAACATCTTAATTCATCAATAAATCTTAACACTAACTATTGCTAATGTGAAATAAATTTGGCTTTTCCGACATCCTGCTAGCAAGATTGGACGATACATGTTTAAATATAAACGTTCTCAAATATCTATACACAGTTTTTGTAATAGTGAGGTGTGTTATGACTAAAAAAGAAACCGAGTTTCGTGAATGGCTGATTCATGAACTTAAACAAAAAAATGGTTCTATGGGGTTCGAAGATGTGAAAAATTCAGGTGCTTATCAATTCGATTGTTCTCAGCAAACCATTGACCGATATGTAAAAAAGTGGGCGCATTCTGGCGAAATAGGATTCGTTGCTGTGGGTAAAACAATGAATGGTCATTGGATACACGACGTAGTGCTAAACAAGGTTTAGACATCTCTTTTATTCAGAGAATTTTAACAATCATTCTGAACTATATATCTCGAAACACTAATATTTAAACAAGCTCAAATTTCGAATTCCTTCACGTCATTTTAAACCTCGATTTTATCGGGGCGAAGCAATCTCCAGGTTCGAAAATAGAGATTGCCACGGGCTTCGCCCTCGCAATGACGAAGGAGTTATGGATACATCGTCCGTCAGCATACTCTTATCCTTCCCCCGCCCTCATTCAACACACACCACACCCCCTCCCTTATTAAAACATCCCCTGCTAACAGATAACCCTATTTTCGAAAATCCCCTCTCTTTTTTAAGGAGAGTCTAGTGGTCTAATAGAACGGACACCGAAAGAAGGGATAAAATAAAACAAATCTGGAGGTGTCATGGAAGAAAGGAAGAGAAGGAAATACACAGCAGAGTTCAAGGTAGAGGCAGTCGAACTGGTAG
>DAOULV010000028.1:0-3711 GCA_034416335.1 Dehalococcoidales bacterium | reverse complement strand
CCAATGAAACGCAAGATTGATGATGTGACACTCTGGTCGGCTATTAAGGCCGAGGCTTTACAGAAATATTGGTCAGTAAGAAAATCGAAGGGTGGGTGAAGGGATGAAAGCAGTAATTATCGGTGGTATCTAGGGGTTTCTTTGCGGGATGATATTGTCCTCGCTAAACGTAAGCGATTACATTTTAACGTGGCAGTTCTGGGTATTGGTTATCACGCCAAATATCCTTTTTTTCTTTTTATGGGGGGTGGAATAATGAAAACACTTAAACGTATCGCTTTGTTCCTACGGGCAGCGACTGCAAACTAAGATCAGTAAAAGGCGGGATCAATCTTATTTTAGCAGACGAAAAGGGGGTGAGTTTATGAATATCGTAAGGGGTTTGATAGTGTCATGGGTGGTGTTATTGATCGGCCTGGGTATGATCATCTTCATGGATAAGACGTTCAAGACCACGACGGTCAGGATCGCCGAGATCGACGGGTTTGGCCTGTGCGGCCTTACCACCGACGAGATCAAGGCGATCGATTCCGGGATCAAAGCCGGTATGATAAGGATACCGGACCAGCTGAAAGGAGGGTACAAGATATTAGCGTTACGCAGTTTGACCGGGCAGCCTTTTAATTACGGGACGATCTACGACAAGGATCGTCAGGAAACTTTGTACGTTTTCGTCAAAGAACAGGAGGATGAACGATGAACAGTATGATCCTATTGCTTATTGCGGTTTTTGTGATCCCTGCTTTTCTTTTCTTGTTATCGATCCGGATAATCCCACAGCATAAGCGCGCGATCGTGCAGCGCTTCGGCCGGTATCACCGGTACCTATCTCCGGGGTTTAACCTGATAATCCCGTTTGTCGAGGCTGTTTACTACCGGGATATCCGGTCGCATACGTTGGATATCCTGCCCCAGCCGGTAATTACTAAAGACAATGTCGAGATCAAAGTCGACGGGATCATCTGGGCCCGGCCGTATGATTCCGAAGAATCCATCAAAAAGAGTTTTTACAACATCGATAACTGGAAGCGCGCGATCCAGGAGCTGGCCCAGACCAACTTGCGGCAGGAATTCGGCGCTTTAACGATGGACGGAAGTCTGGTTGCCCGGGCAACGATCTCGGCGAATCTGGAACAAGAGCTTGATCAGCTGACCGACGAGTGGGGTATCAAGGTCGATAAGGTAGAGATTAAGTTGATCGATCCGCCGGAAGACATCAAGAAAGCGATGCACCTACAGAAATCCGCCGAACAGCAGCGCCGGGCCATGAAGTTGGAAGCCACCGGTCGGCATGAAGCCGCCGAACAGGATAAGCTGGCCCAGATCGAGCTTGCCGACGGTAAGAAAGAGGCCACGATCCGGGAGGCCGCCGGCCAGGCCGAGGCGATCAAGCTGGTCAACGAGGCCGCGCAGAAGTACTTTATCGGCGCAGCCAAGGAACTAAAGCAGCTTGAAACCGTGGAATCGGCGTTAAAAGACAATGCCAAGATAATCTTGTCGAAGGACGGGATAAATCCGCAACTGTTGATCGGCAGTCTACCGGTAGGTAATTAATTTTTTCAGCCATCCCCAGCCGCCGTGGTGCATGGCGGCTGGGGATACCCCAACCACAGGAGGTATCGTATGGGAGTTAAAGAAAAGGTAATAGAGATCATCGCCGATGAATTGGGGGTTAAAAAAGAAGAAGTCAAGCCGGGGTCTGATCTTAAGATGGAATTCGGCGCGGCCAACGAGGTTTACGAAGAAGAAGTGGTTGAAGGTTAAGGAAACGTCTTGGGTTGTAGTCAGCGCGGTTGTGTTTTATAGGATAACCGGGGTAGTAGTAATTCATGTAAATAAGCACTCACCTCCGATAGACCATTTTGAAAATTATCTATTTCTTCATTTTATTGGTCTTCTTGTCCTATGCCTTTGGTGTACGCTTTTGTATGCGGGCATCATCCCCTGGCTCAAATCCAACTGGCAAGAAGTAAAGCGGAGGATACCATGAAAAACGCATTGATTTTATTGGCTATTTTGTTGTTGTGTGGGTGTGGGGTGAGGTATTATTCGAAGATCGAAAAGGCAGACACAAGGGTTAATTGGCAATTAGAACTGCTACCGGTTGCCCCGGAAGAACAGGTCTGGGATGCCTTTTACGAAAAGAGCATACCAAAAAGTAAAGCTATCCAGATTGGTTACGATGAATTTATAAGTAAATGTATGGACCTTTTACCGCCCGCCACGATGTCCGTAGCAGCTCCCTGGGGTTGTAATGCAGTCTATGTTAGCCGGGAGTGGTTTGAAAGGAAACAACCCTTTGATGTCTTTTCTTGGGAGCATGACCGGATCAGGGAAATACTTTGGGGAGTCCCCGGCGGTGTATCGATTATGCCATGAGATACATTCTTTACATTTTCCTGGGTGTGATGTTCGCGCTGTTTGGGTTCGGATATTTTATGGTGTTCGTTAATTTTTAGGGGGAAGAATGAAATTACTTATTTCTGTAATTTTGGTTTCCGCAGTTGTTTTTTTTCTGTTGCCGATCGATCAGCAGAAGCGATTTTTACGTAATTGGCTTGCTACGACCAGGGGTTATGGTGGTTGTAACAGATGTGGCGATACTTGGGATTGGAAGGCGTCTAAAACGATTGATTATGAATACGATAAGAATGGAAATGCTACGAGTGGATGTTTTCCGCTTTGTCTTGAGTGTTATAACAAACTTACCTATGAAGCTGCGTTGCCGTATTATATCAACTGGTATATCAAATGGCATGATACTTTTACTGATGAAGTGCTGGAAAATATTTCCCAAGGAATAGCCAAAGATAAGGACTGTATGCCTTGGCACCCGGATATGATTAAAGAAAGGTTTATCGATAAAAAGGGCATGGAAAAGTGGCGGCCGGTTAAGCAGAAGGAGGACTAATGAACAAACTACTCTACTTTTTCTTTCTCGCGATCTTCATATTCTGGGTGATAAGCAACATACTAATGTACGCCGGGGTCATACCTACGCCCCCGGAAGAACAGTGGCAACCGGACAGCTACCAGAGCATATGAGCGAGTTGGGAAATACGGAGGACACCGGGGATATTTTACCAGTACCCGCAGGAACATACGATATTGGGCCGACAACCAGCGGGGCATTAATCGAGGGGGAATGATATGTATAATCCATTTAAAAAATACAAGAAAAGATTTTCTTGCGGGTGGAACAAAGACCATTTGTGCTTAGAACTTCGCTATGGCGGCAAACCATTTTTAAGCATTACGCAAGAAGCGGTTGATCGTAGGCTGGAAGAATTATCTAAAAAAAGGAGGTAAATCCATGAGAAAATTCGCTTTTATTTTGGTGTTGCTTGCTATATTCATTTGGTTTCGAGATAAAATAACAGAGCCGGATGATTGCAATTTGCCTATAAAAGTAAAAGAGCATAAAGATTACTGGCGGGTTGATATCCGGTACGAAGATTTTTATTATTATAGCCCGAAGTGGGAACATCCGATAATCACTTGCGGCGAGATAGATAAAAAGATTTTTTTCTTTTTGTCAAAAGGGGATAATCCCTGGTTCGCTAAGGAGCCCACCCCATGAAACACCAATGAAACGCAAGATTGATGATGTGACACTCTGGTCGGCTATTAAGGCCGAGGCTTTACAGAAATATTGGTCAGTAAGAAAATCGAAGGGTGGGTGAAGGGATGAAAGCAGTAATTATCGGTGGT
>DAOULV010000027.1:0-16516 GCA_034416335.1 Dehalococcoidales bacterium | reverse complement strand
TTTATATAGACGTGGGTGGGGCTTGTATGCGGCACCCACTTTCTGTTAGACAGTAATAGAGTCTTTTAACTGTATACTCCGTATTCTTTGGTAAAATCAATCATCGTATGTATATTCTCGGCGGTTCCTTCATCCGGGACAACTCTGGGGCACATAACCAGACCTCCACCTTCGCCCACCACGTCTATCAGGTTCCTGCAGTAGTCTTTGACTTCCTCGGTAGTCCCCGTTCGCAGCAGTGTTGCCGGAACATTTCCCCGGATACACATCGTATTTTTCAGTGCTTGTTTTGCCTTGACTATATCGGTGGTATCGAAATGACCGAGTACCTTGCCGGGAGGTAATTCCGTCAGGTAGTCGAGCCTCTGCGTCCAGTCGCCCTCAAAGAATATTCCCGGGACCATCCCTTTATCTACTATCGCCAGGATTACGGTTTTCAGCCCGGGCCAGTAGAATTTCTCGAACTGCTTGAGCGACATAAATCCGTCCGAGCCGCGGTGAAGCGCCATAAACACCCTCGGATTATCAGTGCGCTGCGGCATCGTCGCTATTCTCTCCAGAGTTCTCTCTAAAATTTCATCGTGTGCTCTCATCAGGTTGTCCGGCTGCCTGAACATATCCAGCATCGCTCCCTGCATTCCCCTCATAAAATCGGAAATGGCATCGAAAGGCGCTCCTCCGCCGCCCATCGAAGTCATCGGGAATCCCAGGTCCTCGATCTCTTTATTAAACTCAGCCATTCTGGGATAGAATTTATTAAGCTCTTCACCGGCTTTTTGCAGTCGCTCTATTGCTTCCTTCATCTCCGGTCTAGCCAGCGCCTGTGCCAGCATCATCACACCCATATTCCCGTATCCCATCTGAGCAATATCTGGCAGGTCCTTGAAAGCTTCCATTACTCCACTGATTCGCGGCAGGTATACCCGCAACAAATACCCTGTCCGATCCCTGAAATAATAGTCATATTCGTCAGCTTTCATCCATTCGCCTTCGATAGCCTGATGTCCGGACTCATCGGGAAGGTTATATCCCGGCCATTTCTGAGCTTTCGGGTCCAGGTATTCCATAGCAAGTCCGGGTGATATTCCCTGCACGTGGCACAGGGCATCCGGTTCGAAGTCCAGTATGGTCTTCTTGGTAGCTTCCAGCCAGGTGTCGAAATCATAATACGCCGGTTTACAGGTCACCCCGGTATATTTAGCCGGAAAATACCCGAATGACATCTCAATCGGCACCCTGTCGGGCACCTTAAGCTGAATCGTATCATTGAGTCGTTTTTCGCGTTCTCTGAAAAGCTGCTCTTTCGTCTTAACCGCCAAGATATACCTCCCACACTTTTATGAAATAGTCTATCACCAACCGGTTCAGTTCTGCCAGACACCGTGTCCGCGATGTCTCAATGCGTTTGCCAGCAGGACTTCTCTTTCTGCGGCTTTCTTATACGACATAGGGTTATACCTGTTGTATATTTTCGGCACCAGCTGTACCCCGTATTTATGGGCAAAGTAATTGGACTTATACCCTTTTTTGTGGTTCTCGAATCTCTCTTCGGGCGTAAGACCGGTCATTCCCACATAATAACACGGCAGGAAGGGATTGAAGCCTCGGTTTTCTTTGGCGAATCTCTTATTCTTCACAACTGCGGGTGACAGTTCTATAACGTATATATTGTAGTGTTCCTTTTTCCCAGCCATACTAGACTCCCGGCAGATGCGATTATATGTCAAATAGAAATAAAAAACAACGACGGAAAGCCGGACTAGTCCGAACCGAACAGGGCTATTTCCATCTGCCTGCGCATTTCCCAGATGTTGCAGTCCTGATTGGACAGGATTACAAGAGATATATCGGATTCCGGGAAGTAACACATCCTGGCACGGGCGCCAGGGTACAATCCGTCTTTGCTGATAGACCGCATCCTGTTATCCTTTTCAACAAAGTCAAGACCGTACCCGGGCCGTATTCTAACAGGCAGCCTTTTTCCCCAGAGGTCCTCCCAGATATGTTTGGAGTGAGGTTGCATCATCATTTCAGAATACTCTCTGTTTAAAACTTTCTCAGTTTTAAACGAACGTAAAAACAGATCCAGGTCACCGACGGACGAGTAAATCCCTCCGTCGGGAGTACCTACCGGAGGATATGAGTAAATGTTTTTCTTCCACCGGACGAAATTACCTTCTTCGTCATGGACCCTGATATAGCCTTCCGCCGTATTCTCATTCACCTCGTCCAGAGAGCAAAAAGCCGTGTTCTTCAACTCGAGAGGTTCTATTATATTATCGATGACAAAGGCACGATAGTCCGTTCCAGAATACTTCTCGACGGCCAGACCCAGCAGCACGAAAGCGCAGTTGTTATACCTTGCCTGAGTTCCCGCCTTGAACAAAGGTTTCTTGTAAGCAAAGTAAGGAAGAAAATCAGCGGTATTCCGTATGGAGTAATTCGGTATTTCGACGAAAAAAGCATCGTACCCTTCACTGTCGTCGTCCTCCACGTCATCGGCTATTCCAGAAGTGTGAGTAAGCAGATGTTCAACAGTAACATCGTCTGGAATCTCGGTACCACTTAAATCTATTAATTCCGTAATCTTATCGCCAAATGAGAACGTATCCTGCTCTATCAGTTTCAGTACGGCAACCGCCGTGAAAACTTTTGATATAGACCCGGTATTGAATTTAGTATCGATGTTATTCGGTATCCGGAAACCTTTATGCGCCATCCCGTAAGCATATGAAAACAGAGTTTCTTCTCCTTGCTTAACCAAACAGGTGCCCGAGAAATCCCTGTTTTCTGCAAAATCTTCACAGATCCGTTTCAGTTCAGTTTCCATTCTTCAATCACCTGGACAAGCTAGGTAATTATACACGCATAAATACATACAAACAATTACGGGCTCTCAGATATCTGAGAGCCCGTAGAATACTTCCGATGTCCTTCCGGTTAGCCGGAGATTACATCGATTATTACTGAGCCCCTTTAACTAGGGTGTCCACAACGGACGGGTCGGCGAGGGTACTCGTATCACCCAGGTTGCCGGTATCACCGGCGGCTATCTTCGTCAGAATACGTCTCATAATCTTTCCGCTTCTGGTCTTCGGCAGTCCGTCGGCGAACTGAATCTTATCCGGTGAAGCGATAGGACCGATTTCCTTGCGGACATGCTGCACCAGTTCCTTTTTGAGATCGTCGTTACCTTCGATTCCCGCGTTGAGGGTGACAAAGGCATATATACCCTGTCCTTTAATCTCGTGCGGCATACCCACGACGGCCGCCTCCGCAACCTTGTCATGAGAAACCAGGGCGCTTTCCACCTCGGCGGTACCCAGACGGTGACCGGAAACGTTAATGACGTCGTCGATACGCCCCATCAGCCAGTAATATCCGTCTTCGTCTATCCTGGCACCGTCACCGGTAGTATAAACTCCGGGGTAGTGGACGAAGTATGTAGTCTTGAACCTCTCGGGATCTCCGTATACCGTCCTCATCAGGCCGGGCCAGGGTCTCTTGATAACCAGGTAACCGCCCTCGTTTACATCAGCATCAGTACCGTCTTCCCTGAAAATTGCCGGGTTGACGCCCGGGAACGGAACAGATGCAGAACCCGGCTTAATCGGAGTCGCGCCGGGTAAAGGTGTAATGAGGATTCCACCAGTCTCCGTCTGCCACCAGGTATCGACAATCGGGCAGCGGCTCTTGCCGATAACCTCGTAATACCACATCCAGGCTTCCGGATTGATAGGTTCGCCGACCGAACCGAGGATTTTCAGTGAACTCATATCATGCTTGTTTGGCCATTCGTCACCTTCGCGCATAATCGAGCGGAGAGCCGTGGGAGCGGTGTAAAAGATGTTGACCTGGTATTTCTCTATGATTTCCCAGAACCTGTCCGGTCTGGGATAGTTAGGTACCCCTTCGAACATAACGCTGGTAGCGCCCAGTGCCAGAGGGCCGTACACGATATAGCTGTGACCGGTAATCCACCCGATATCAGCCGTACACCAGTAAGTGTCTTCTTCCTTGTAATCGAAAATCCATTTGAAGGTCTGCATAGTGTAAAGAAGGTAACCTGCCTGGGTGTGAAGTACACCCTTCGGTTTGCCGGTGCTGCCGCTGGTATAAAGGATGAACAGGGGGTCTTCGGAATCCATCTGTTCCGGTTCGCAGGCAGTTTTAATATCATCGGCGGCTATCTCTTCGTGCCACCAATATTCGAGTCCTTCTTCAAGTTCGATTTCCATATTAGCCCGGTTAACTACGATTACAGTCTTGACTGCGGGGCACTGTTTGAGTGCCGCATCGGCGTTATCCTTACTCCTGATAACGCGTCCTGCCCTGTAATAACCATCCACGCAAATCAGGATACTCGCTCCGCAGTCGAGTATCCTGTTCCTCAATGCATCGGCGCTGAATCCGCCGAATACTATGCTGTGGATAGCTCCGATACGGGCACAGGCAAGCATGGCAATGGGCAGTTCAACTATCATCGGCAGATAAATCGATACTCTATCGCCCTTTTTCACTCCGTGCTTTTTCAGTACATTGGCAAACTTAACTACCTCGTGGTATAACTCCTGGTAGGTAAGCGTCCTGGTTTCCCCGCCGTCACCTTCCCAGATGAGGGCGGCTTTATTTTTCCTCCAGGTCTTAACCTGCCTGTCAAGGCAATTATAGCTGACATTAAGTTTGCCACCGACGAACCACTGATGGCTGGCATTCGCAAAGTCTTCTACCAGTACTTTATCCCACTTTTTGTACCAGTCTATCTGCTCTGCCAGTTCTCCCCAGAATTTTTCAGGGTCTTCTATCGATTCCTTATATATTTCACGATATTCATCCAGGCTTTTAATGTAAGCCTGTTTACTCAATTCCTCGGGAGGATAAAAAACTCTTTCTTCCGTCATCATCGAAGTAATCGTATTGTCCTGTGACATCCCATCAACCCTCCTGTTTCAATATTTGTGACCTGCCAGGTCAACATACATCAAGCATAAGCGTATTTCCCTATGTTTATAATAGTATATATTGACACCTCCTCCACCCGTTATCATACTCTATTTAGGTGCAATAATTACCAGTCTGAAACAGGTATTATACCTATATTAATTTTAATACGAAGGTATAATGCACGTAAATATACCTGCGTATTTTTACCTCCCTTAATAGTGCTTTCACGAAACATTATTCTTGAACGGATTACCCTTCTCTGATATGCTAATAACTGGAGATTTTATGAGTGACATCAATATTCTTCTGGCAGAAGACCACGTTATAACACGTGAGGGTATACGTAAATTGCTGGAAGAGGAACAGGGCATATCCGTTATAGGTGAAACGGGTAACGGAGAGGATGCTGTCAGGCTGGCCAACGAGTTAAAACCCGACCTGATAATAATGGACATCAATATGCCGAAACTTAATGGCATAGAAGCTACCAAGCAGATAAAGGCCATCAATCCCGGCATAGCCATCCTTATTCTCAGCGCCTATAACGATGACGAATACGTATTTGCTCTCCTGAAAGCCGGAGCCGCCGGATATCTTCTAAAGAACGTGAGTGGCGACGAACTGACAGAAGCTGTTAGAGCCGTCTGCAAGGGAGAACCTGTTCTCGACCCTACGATTGCCCGAAAAGTAATAAACTATTTCACCACTCCGGGAGAGATACAGACAGCGGAAAAACCTTCCAAGCAACTCAGCATCCGGGAAACCGCCATAATCAAACTGGCTGCTACCGGTATGACAAACAAGGATATCGCCCACAAACTTAATCTCAGCAACCGGACTATTGAAGGACATATGAGGACGATATTCAACAAACTCGGAGTCGGCTCGCGAACGGAAGCCGTCCTGTACGGACTTCAAAAAGGCTGGTTCACTCTGGAGGAGCTTCTCTAAAACTTCCAAAATAAACGGCAGGTAAATTATGGCCCAGACATTACCGGATTCCAGTATGCTCGCACGGATTATCGACGGCTCATCCATCCCCTCTTTCGTCATTAACCGTGAACACCGTGTTATCTACTGGAATACGGCTATAGAATCCCTGTCCGGTATAAAGCGCGAGGAAGTAATCGGAACGAATGAGCAATGGCGGGCATTTTACAGGGAAAAACGTCCCACTTTAGCCGACCTTATAGTTGATGAGGCCAGTTCACAGAAAATTCAGTCATACTATTCGGACAGCTATGAACAGTCGCGGCTTATAGAAGGAGCCCACGAAGCCGAGAGCTTTTTTTATGATATGGGCAGCAACGGCAGGTGGCTGCATTTTACCGCCAGTCCTATCAAAGATGATTCCGGCAGTGTTATCGGCGCCATCGAAACCCTTGAAGACGTCACCGAACGCAGAGTAGTAGAAGATGCTCTCATCGAATCCGAACAAAGCTACCGGGCCCTTTTCGAGAGTGCCTACGACGCAATATGGGTTCACAATATGGAAGGCACTATCCTTACCGCCAACGATGCCCTGTCCGAATTATGCGGTTATCCGCTTAAAGAACTGGTAGGAATGAACGTCAAGCAGTTTATCGGTAATGAACATGATGTCAAGCTGGCAAGAGAAGTAAAGAAAAAACTGCTTGCTGATGGACGTATCGACGCTCCTTATGAGATGAACCTGGTCAGGAAAGACGGGACCAAGCTGCTGACTATCATCACTACGAACCTGGTCAATGTCGGGAATGACGTAAAAGCTTTTCAGAATACCGCCAGAGATGTCACAAATGAAAAACGGATGGAAGAAAATCTCCGCTATTACCTGCAGCAGATTACCCGGGCACAGGAAGAAGAAAGGAAACGGATTGCCCGTGAGCTCCACGACGATACTGCTCAGCTGTTGCTTTCACTTTCGCGCCAGCTCGATAATTTTATCCGGAATGAGGATAAATTCACCCGGGAGCAGACATCCATTCTCAAGGATATCCAGGAACAGGTGAACCGCGGCGTCCAGTCCGTTCACCGCTATGCCCAGGACCTACGGCCATCTCTCATCGATGACCTGGGACTGATGGCAGCGTTGAGGTCGCTGGTAAAGAGAGCACAGGAATACAATGACATCACCATAAAGTTAGAAGTCAGCGGGGAAGAAAGACGTCTGCCTTCGGAAGTAGAAATGCTGCTTTATCGTGTTGTCCAGGAAGCGCTGAATAATGTCTGGAAACACGCCCGGGCAACGGAAGCCGGTATCGATATACGTTTTGCTGGAAAGCAGGTGGAAGTCTGTGTGAGTGACAACGGGATTGGTTTCGAGCTCTCCGAGACAATCGATGACCTGGCTCAAACGGGCAAGCTGGGACTCATCGGTATGCAGGAACGTGCCAGGCTACTCGGAGCAACACTGAGTTTCGATTCGACTCCGGGGAAAGGCACCCGCGTCCTTTTCAATATGCCTTATTAGTATCCCGTTTCACAAGTTCGCTGGATAAGTCATATAGGTTTTACCAGATTCGCTCATGGTTCGACAAACTCACCATGAGCGAACAGGATAGCATGATACCGCTCGTCCTTCGACAAGCTCAGGACGAGCAGGTTATTCATTGTTAATAAAAGAAAAAAATCTCCGGCTCTTTACATCCGATAATTGGTATTGTCTATTTCCAGTAATCGATACTGTATGTAAGATTACCGGGACCGAAAATTATTACCAAAAACCAACAGTACCTGCCAATAACTGCATATTGAAAAATACGTAATTGATAACATCATTTAAGTATGATATTATTACCAAAGTATGAAAAATCATACTATTCATACATCATTATTTACGGGAGAATGGATATGTTGAATAAACACTTTGCCGAAAGCGGCCCACCGACATTTTACGGTGCGACAACCATAGGAGAACGAGGACAGGTAGTAATTCCCGCCGAAGCCCGAAAAGACCTGGACTTATCCCATTCAACGAAGGTTATGGTCTTCAGCGGCGGCCCCATAGGCGACGGGATACTCCTTCTGAAAGCCGAAACAGTTTCTGAAATGCTGGCAAAGGCCAGCCAGATGCTGAGTGGATTTAAAGACATCCTTCAGTCCGAGACTGAAAATCAAGAATAAAGAGTAATAATCTTAAAAATAAGGAGCTACTTAACTATGTCCTGGCTGACAAAAATCGCGATGAAAAAACGATGGCTGACATTTACAGTCATCGTTATTATTACTGGTGTTTCAATATGGTCCACGCTGCTCCTCCAGATGGAAATGATTCCCAATATTGAACTACCGATGACAAGTATCATCACCGTTTACCCCCAGGAAAAACCGGAAAACATAATGAATGCCGTTACCGTTGAGGTGGAAAGTGCGGTTTCCGGAATAGACAGACTGGACCAGCTTATCTCGACAGTAAGTGAAGGTTCGACCTTCACTTTCGCCGTGTTTGAATATGGCGTGGATATGGCGGAGGTTAACGAGACTATTCAGAAAAACCTTGATGAACTTGCCCTGCCGCCGGAAGTACGCAACCTGCCTTCCACGATACCGCAGCTTGATAAAAATCCCAGACTCTTTGCTATCGATATTAACGCCATGCCTGTGGTAATAGTCAGCCTTACCGGTGATATGCTCCCGGCCAGACTTGAAGAAATCGCTAATAATGAAATAATTCCCGAACTGGAGAACATCGAAGGTGTTTACCACGTCGGAGTAGACGGCGGCAGTAATAAGAAAGCCATGGTTAACCTGGATATCGAAAGGATGAATACCGCCGGAATATCGATGTCGCAGGTAGCCGCGATACTCGGTACACAGGAATATCAATCGCTGGATAATCTGACAAACCTGGTTATCAGTCCCGAAAACAGACTGGGAGATATAGCCGATATTAAACTGGGCCTTCCGTCAGGAACGACGGTCAGCCGCACCAACGGGCAGACCAGCGTGACCATAACCGTTACCAAGGAAAGCGAAGCAAACACCGTGAAAGTAGCCAACGCCGTTATCGAAAAGCTGGATGAGATAAAGCCGGACCTGCAGAATGACGTACAACTGGTTACCGTGCTCGACCAGTCCGAGTACATAGAGAACAGTATAGGTGACCTGGTGCGAAATGCCGTTATCGGATTTGTCCTGGCAGTCATAGTAGTCTTCTTATTCCTGATGGCTTTCCGGGCATCCATGGTTACCGCAATCTCAATTCCATTGAGCCTGCTTATCGGCTTCCTGGTGATGAGATTCCTTGGTATCACGATCAACCTGCTTACCCTCAGCGCTATGGCTATCGCCGTCGGCAGGGTCATAGACAATAGCATCGTCGTTCTCGAGGTTATATACCGCCGAATACAGCACGGCGAGGAATTCAGGGATGCCGCGATTAACGGAGTCAGGGAAGTAGCCGCTCCTATCACCTCATCTACCATTGCCACGGTGGTAATTTTCATTCCAATAGCATTTATCGGCGGCCTGATCGGCGAAATGTTTATGCCTTTCGCTCTTACCATGACCGCCGCTCTCATAGCTTCTCTTATCGTCGCCCTGATGGTGATACCTCCAATGTCGAACTTTAAGGTCTCGCAGAATGTGGAAGAAACGGACAGATACACCTGGTACCAGAGACTGTACCTGCCGATCCTTAAATGGTCTCTGAAGCACCGTGTAGCCGTGGTTACCATCGCCACGGTATTGTTCTTAGGCAGTTTTTCGCTGGCCCCGATAATCGGCACGGCATTTATCCCGCAAATGAGCGAGAAAATGGTGGCGGTCACTATCGAACTACCGAAAGAAGCCGACCTTGCGGATGTAGAGCAAGCCGCAATGACTATTGAACAAAGAATTAAGGAATCTATCGATACGAGAGTATTTTTAACCAGTGCCGGCAGTTCCGGTTCGCTTTTCGGCAGCTTCAGCTCGATGTTAAGCGGCGGCAGCAATACCGCCGGTATTAATGTTTACCTCGGGCAGCAGGTTGACCAGGACCAGGTAGCCGCGGAACTGCGCGACATTCTTGAAGGAGTGGTCGATGGAGCCGCTATTACCGTAACGTCGGGCAATGCAATGTCCAGTGCTATGATGGGTTCCGGCCTCGACGTATCAATTCGCGGCGATAATTATGAAGATATATCGACTGTAAGCAGGCAGCTTTTCAACGAAATCCAGGATGTGGACGGGCTGGCTGAACTGGACCTGGCGTTATCGAGTACCGAACCGAAACTTAATATTGTGCCCGATGCAGCCAGGATGATGAGTTCCGGTCTTTCTATGGCGAACATGGCACAGATGAACCAAGAATTTCTAATGATGTCGATGGGAAGTACTGTCTCAAGTGTAAACATTAACGGTAATATATACGAAGTCTACCTGAACGGTATCGTCCCGCGTCTGACCAGTATCGATGCAGCCGAAGGTCTCCTGATCGGATATCCGGAATCAGTGAAGCTCGGCGATATCGCCGACGTGTCTATCGGTGAACAGCAGACGAATATTCAGCGCGTCGATGAAAAGCTGGCAGCCAGTATTACCGGAATTATTACCGACGAAAACGTCGGCAGGGTAAACATGGCGGTACAGCAGAAGATTAACTCCCTTTCGCTGCCCGATGGAGTAGAAATCACAATAGGCGGCGTAATGGAAATGATGAAGGAATCTTTCAGCGGTATGTTCATCGCTATCATAGTGGCTGTCGTACTGGCGTACGCGGTAATAGCAGTTACCTTCCGTTCGTTGATGAAACCAATTATTATCATGATAAGCCTTCCGCTGGCTTCCATCGGAGCGATGATAGGCCTGCTTATCGCCGGTCAGCCCATCGGTGTATCGGCTTTGATGGGAATACTGATGCTGGTAGGCATCGTTCTGACCAACGCAATCGTACTAATAGACCTGGTAGAAAAGCTGAGAAAGGACGGTATGCCCACTTATGACGCCCTCGTGGAAGCCGGTCGGACCAGGATGAGACCCATTCTGATGACAGCTCTGACAACAATGATTGCCATGCTGCCGATTGCTCTGGGTCTCGGTGAAGGGACGGTGTTATCCGCCGAACTGGCGATAGTCGTCATTGGCGGGCTTTTCAGTTCAACACTCCTGACCCTGCTGGTTATCCCGGTGATTTACAGTATTGTCAACCGGGATAAGTCCGCCGCGGCGTAATACACAAACTGGTGTAAGCATAGGTTCAGTTTGCTTTTAGTTGCTGATGTTCACCTCACCCCTGCCCCCTCTCCAGCCAGAACCATTGACAATTGTTGTTAGTTACTCCTGGCTGGAGAGGGGAGTTATTTCATATAAATCAAGGTACTGCGTGAGAGGGGGATTAAGGGGGGAGTATAATGACAACCAGAACCGAATAATACTTAGGCATATAAGGCTGCAATGTAAAATACATTGCAGCCTTAATTTTACCTTCCGTTCATTTGATTTTTTCCAGCCGGATATATTACTCTTAACCTGAATCTATTATACAAAGGAGAAGATAAAATGAAGGATTTTGCTGGAAAAGTTGCTTTCATCACAGGAGGGGCTTCCGGCGCCGGCCTGGGACAGGCCAAGGTCTTCTCTGAAGCGGGCTGCAAAGTAGTAATTGTAGATATTCGGCAAGACCACCTTGACGAAGCGATGGCCTACTTCAAGGAGAAAGATGCGGACGTTCACGCGATAAAACTCGATTTAACCGACCGTGAAGCTTATATAGCCGCCGCCGACGAGGTAGAAAAAGTATACGGCGAACCGCCACAGCTGGTGATACAGACCGCTGGCGTAAATACCTTCGGACCGGCCGAAGCCTCAACGTTTGAGGATTTCGACTGGGTTGTAGGCGTCGACCTCGATGCCGTAATAAACGGTATGGTTATTTTCGTACCGAGGATGATAAAGGCAGGCAAGGGAGGTCATGTCGCCGCGGTATCGTCCTGGGGAGGTTTCCTGGCATCACCGGGATGTACTCCGTACTCCGTAGCCAAAGCCGGTGTTAATATGCTGATGGAGTGCTACTATACCGCCCTGAAACCTTACGGAATCGGCGTTACCTGCCTCTGTCCTACAAATATTAACTCAAATATCGGTGAAGCGGTCTATACGCGGCCGGAGCATCTCCAAAACACCGGATACAACGTCAGCGAAAAAACCATAGATCACCTCCGACAGATACACGCACAGGGAATGGACCCGGTCGAACTGGGGCAGATCCTTAAGAAGGGTATCGAGGACGAAGTACTGTTCGTACTTCCGTTTACTGACGATCCCGAGGGGACTATGAAACAGCACTGCGACACCCTTATGAACTACGTAACCAAAGAGGGTATGCAACGGGTGGAAGAAGAAGCCAGGAAACGCAGAGAAGCGATGGCAAATGCACCCGGAGCAGCCAGCATGCTTCAAAATGATGTAGGCTGGGGTAAAGCCAGGTCCGATTTGAAATGGGTCCGCGACCATTATGAAGGGAAATAAATTAGAGAATCAAGAGAGATAAATACAAGGATTTTTCAAGGAGTTGCTGAATATGAGTGATACCAATCTGTATGAAGTCCTTAATCCCTGGGCCGAAGCCGATCCGGTGCCGCCGAAAGGCATATCGCCGCGCCTGGATACACCGGAAGGCAAGACTATCGGCCTGTTCCAGAACTTTAAACAGGCGTCGAAACAGATGACGAAAACTATCGATCAGAAGCTGCATGAAAGATACCCCGAGATAAATACCAGCGTATTCGATTCCACCGACCAGAATGTCAATGTAATCGAGACCGACCTGAAGGATGAATTTATCAAATGGGCTGAAGGTATCGATGCCGCCATTCTGCTTGTCGGTAACTGATCGACCTGCGCCAAGTACCTTGTGTACAACAGTATCGCAGTTGAAGAAATGGGGAAACCGGCAGTACCGGTAACCAACCAGACTTATCTCGTAGAGGAAAACTCGGCCGCGATAGCCAAGGGAATGCCCGGGATCAGAATAGTCTGGGATTCCCTTCATTCCGAGGAACTGGTCGATAATATGGACAGTCCTGAGGAAGTCGAAGCCGGTATCGACCCCCTGCTCGATAATATTATCGATTCATTAACCAGACCTCTGACCGATGAGGAGAAATCGCCCGAACCGAAAAAGGTAGAAAAACCGGAAAGGCTTTTCTTCCGCGGCACTCTCCAGGAGGTAAATCAATTCTTCTACCGCCGGGGCTGGGGCGACGGCCTGCCTGTATTACCTCCAACCGGGGAAGCGGTAGCTGAAATGCTGACCGGAACGGACCTGGCACCCGACCACCTTGTTACCATTCTCGGGCCTCTTCACGGCAAAGCCACCGTAGAAAAAATCGCCGTTAACGCCGTTATGGCAGGCGCTTTGCCCACCCATCTTCCCGCGATTATTGCCGGAACGGAAGCCCTTTCCGAGAGAGCTACCCGATGGGACAATTACCAGGACAGCCAGGGCTCCTGGGTACCTTTCTGGATATTGAGCGGTCCGACAAGCAGGGATATTAACGTTAATTCCGGCATCGCCCCCCTGAGTCCGGGCATTATCGCCAATGCCGCGATAGGTCGTGCTATGAGCCTTATCGTGAATAACATCGGCGGCGTCCGAAAAGGTGTGGAAGACGCCGGTTCGTTCGGTAATCCCGGCAAATATACCATGGTAATAGCGGAAAACGAAGAAGCCAGCCCCTGGGAGCCGTTCCACGTAGAGCACGGCTTTGGAGAAGAAGACAGCACAATCTCCGTTCTGTTCCCCAACGTGTTTAACTGGACATTCCCATGGACGCCGGGAGCCGAGGCGTTCGTCGAAGCAATGACAAGGAGTGTACGCGGGCCCGGAATGTATATCTTCGTACTCCCTCCGGGAACGGCCAACATCCTGGCCGAAGCCGGTTATACCAAGCAGAAGGTCAAGGAATATATTCGTGACCATTATCCCGCACCTGTACCTCCTCCCGGTGGTGGTCCGGATAATCGACCCAGGATGCCAATGACACCGGATCCGGACCATATAACGGTTCTCGTCTCCGGAGGACCGGCCGGCATCTATGTCGCTTCAGGCGCCTGGATACAGTGGCAGGAATATGTGACCAAGAAACTACCTCTTCCGAAGGACTGGGACAAACTGGTAAAGAAATATAAAAACCTCGTTCCCGTCTACGCTAAGTACTAAAGTAGGGGGCGGCCCGATTTCATCAGGCTGCCCCCGTTCGTCCTTCGACAGGCTCAGGACGAACCCACTTCCGTCATTCTTCATCCGCTCTTTAGAGAAAAGTCTGCCCTATATACCATTCCCGATCTTTCTTTAACTATGTTCATAAATCAGCCCCCTCTGTCATTCCCGTCCTTCCCTAATTAATGATTATGAATCTGTTGAACGGGAATCCACACCTCTATTTACGCAACGAAGTCGAATATTCTATTTGTAAAGTGCAAAAAACGGGGTAAAACTATTTCAGGGTACGCGAAGCGGTACTCACGCCGCGGGGCTGTGAGGGACTGCAGTCAGCCCGGGAACCGCTGAAAGGGGCGTTCCGTCGCCGTTCGAAGACGTGTCTTCTCATACCCTTCCACCGGTTTTCAAAACTTTACATCGGCGTTACCCGAGTTTTCCGGTGGTATACGGGTACTTTCGGGGCGGAAACACGACGTATTCATCCTTTACTGGACTGTACCGGACTTTCCCGGTCTTCTCGTTGTCCGACGCCTGTAACCGTTGCCTCAACGGCGCCCATCGTTACCGCCTTTTTGATGCTATTTCCGGAAGCATTTCCGGTTCTTCCGGCTTAGTAATCCCGGCGGTGAAGACCTCCCGGAGGGTTATGCGGCTACCCTCAAAACGTGAGTCTATTTTAAGAGCGGAAAGAGATGAAAAGCAAGGGAGTTTTGTCGCGGGTAGAATGACGACGTATAGCTGATTTGCTATAACAAACTGGTTCAATGAAGTGGATAGATGCTGATAAATACTGGATTCTGTATTGTGAAATTATATGTGAGTTATCTTCGTTCATGAATTGTCTCAATTACAAACTTCACAGCTTTTTTTTCAATTTGTGCTATATGGTTACCCCATTTATCATATTGTTCTTTATTAATAAAAAGTTCTGATTTCGTCGGGAATGGAAACGACAGCAGTTTTTGGAGGAATGTGCCTTTTTTGTAGAATGAATCTCGAAATCTTCCTTTAATCTCATAATTTCTCACACAGCTATACATTTCTCTGAGCCTGTGTAGCCAGCGTGTCTTTTGCTCCAGGTGATTTCTAATAATAGTATTAATTTTAGTATAAGCATAATCAAACCGGGTTTATATACTTCATACAAGGCATGATATAATTCGGGTATGCGGAAACGAATTACTTTCAAGCTTATATTATCAGCTATACTTGGTTATATATTACACTTTCCATTACGTTTTGCAGAAGATGCAGCTATGGGATGGCTTCAAACTCTCATATCTGAAAAGAGGGGAGTTCTGATGTCTGTTTTTAACTGGTTCATAAACAACTTGTTAGACTGGATATTACCCTTTATTTTAGCGATTGCTATAATTTGGTTTGCCTTTTGGTGGGCAAAACGGGATAAGCAGAAAACAGAAAATGTCTTACCGCAACTCCAAAACAAAACTGAGCAAAAAGAGATGACAACGGGTGAAACGGAGATTCAAAACATAATAAAGCAACTAGAATTAGATGTTATGACCATTAATGACGAAGATGTCAGTATGGCATCGTTATTCTGGAATATGAGAGTAAACTTCCAAAATGGTTTTCTGACAGCCGATAAAGTATTTCCAGTCGTATCGAGTATATTAACTGAAGCTAATCTTGAAGTAAAAAACGAAGCTACCAGTCGGTTACTTTATAGACTACGAACTTTAGAGCTTATACGTGATGAACAACGATATCAAGGTAATAAGGGATATGTGGTATTAGTTGCGACGAGTCTGGGAAATCAAGTAATAAAAGCTCTAGACAATATGCACGGCTCACATCAAAGGCTTGTAGAAAGCTTCAAGTATGGCTATCTTAAACAAGGGATGTCCGAAGAGGAAGCCCAGAAACAAGCTGAAATAGCTGCTGAAGGTAGACCATCAGCCCCACCAATAGAAGGTGAAGAGGATTGGCTATCTCCTCGAGAGGCTTATATTAAGAATGCAGCAAAAGGAAAAACACCAGATGCAAAAGAGGGAAATCCTATACTAGTTCACGATAACGTTCTTTGGGAAGATAACGGGAACAAGGGAACCCCCTTTTTTAGTGTGAGTGGTCCATTCTGTCCTGAAGATTTGACGCCGTTGGGTGCTATTTATAAAAGAAAAAGTAGTGAAGAGTATATTAGCCCAACTATTGTAGATATTAGTGACTTTGGTGAAGAAGGAAACTTTTTACATTGTCCTTTTTGCCATAAAAAGTATAAGCTGTCTGCTAAATCCAAAACCTTAGAGACATCACGTAAAGAAGTTGCGCTGCTGTTTGAGGGGATAAGGCGCAGGTGACCCTACCCCCGAAAGTCAGGCCAGTTGCTCTTAGAGTTTTCCTGTGATAAAAAGTCATAAGGAGGACTCATGAAAGCCAGGAAATACACCGAGGAACAGATCATAGCCGTGCTCAAGGAAGGGG
>DAOULV010000026.1:0-91523 GCA_034416335.1 Dehalococcoidales bacterium | reverse complement strand
TCCTTTCCGGACAGAACCATTGATAGAGACTGTAAGACTCTCCTGTCCAGAAAGGGGGAGTAAATGAGAGAGAGGGGCTTCGCCCCTCTCTCAAACTCTTTCCCCCTCAAATAATCGAAACACTTCTGCTGAATACGGCAACTGTTTGAGGGGGACAAAGGGGGTGAAGCGAAAATCACATCTAAAACCGGATAACGTCATTAGTGAGACACTACAAAAATAGGAAATGGAATGTGGAAATAAAAAACCTTAACAACTGGATAGTGAGAGGAGGTATAGCACCGGTTTAATAGGACCGGTGACCGACCTAGGAGATAGGTTACACACCTTATTACTCCCTAGAAAGGAGGTGATCCAGCCACAGCTTCCGCTACAGCTACCTTGTTACGACTTCGTCCCAATCGCTAGCCCCACCTTCGGCAACTGCCCCCTATAAATAGGTTAGCCCATTGACTTCAAGTGTTGCCAACTTTCATGACGTGACGGGCGGTGTGTACAAGGCCCGAGAACGTATTCACCGCAATATGCTGACTTGCGGTTACTAGCAACTCCACCTTCATGCAGGCGAATTTCAGCCTGCAATCTGAACTGAGGATGGCTTTTGGGATTAGCTCCAGATCACTCTATTGCAACCAATTGTACCACCCATTGTAGCGTGTGTGTAGCCCAAGGCATAAGGGCCGTGCTGACTTGACATCATCCCCACCTTCCTCCCCGTTGTGCGGGGCAGTCTCGCCAGAGAATACAACTGACAACAGGGGTTGCGCTCGTTGCAGGACTTAACCAAACACCTCACGGCACGAGCTGACGACAGCCATGCAGCACCTGTGATAGTTACTGACTTAACAGTTCGCTCCCCTTTCGGTTCGCTACTTCTACCATGTCAAGCCTTGGTAAGGTTCTTCGCTTCGCATCGAATTAAACCACACGCTCCGCTGCTTGTGCGGGCCCCCGTCAATTCCTTTGAGTTTTAGCCTTGCGGCCGTACTTCCCAGACGGGATACTTAACGCGTTAGCTTTGGCACAGAGAGGGTCGATACTCCCTATACCTAGTATCCATCGTTTACAGTGTGGACTACCAGGGTATCTAATCCTGTTTGCTCCCCACACCTTCGGGTCTGAACGTCAGAAACAGCCCAGGAGGCCGCCTTCGCCACTGGTATTCCTCTCGATATCTACGCATTCCACCACTACACCGAGAATTCTACCTCCCCCTGCTGTCCTCTAGCCTCACAGTATCGAACGGTCCCTCCCAGTTAAGCTGGGAGATTTTACGCCCGACTTGAAAGACCGTCTGCACCCGCTTTACGCCCAGTAAATCCGGATAACGCTCGCCACCTACGTATCACCGCGGCTGCTGGCACGTAGTTAGCCATGGCTTATTCATCAGGTACTGTCATTATTCCTCCCTGATAAAAGGGGTTTACGATCCGAAAACCTTCATCCCCCACGCGGCGTCGCTAGTTCAGGCTTTCGCCCATTGACTAAAATTCCTCGCTGCTGCCTCCCGTAGGAGTCTGGGCCGTGTCTCAGTCCCAGTGTGGCTGACCGTCCTCTCAGACCAGCTACCGATCACAGCCTTGGTGAACCATTACCCCACCAACTAGCTAATCGGACGCAAGCCCCTCTTTAAGTGCCCGAAGGCTTTAATAGTAAAGCATTACCTCTACCATCACATACGGTATTAGTCCGCCTTTCAGCGAATTATCCCCTACTTAAAGGCAGGTTACTTACGTGTTACTCACCCGTTTGCCACTAAACTGATAAATCAGAATCGTTCGACTTGCATGCGTAAGGCACGCCGCCAGCGTTTATCCTGAGCCAGGATCAAACTCTCCGAAAAATTAACATTGACTTCGCTTTGTTTTGAACCTTCCTCTCACTATCCAATTGTTAAGGTACGATGCGCACACAAAAATAAATGCGTATCTCGTGTACGCAAATTAACGATACCAAACCTGAGCAAGTTTGTCAAGCAGAATACCCGGTTCCTGCAACATATTTTAAGCGTGGCTGACCTGAAAATAAAATAATTCTCCTGTTATAACTCCTCTATCGGCACCAGTATTCCCACCACAGATTCCGGATGGTTATTCCCTTTAAATCTTTCATCATAAATCTCGATGCCGTACGACTTTCCATCGATAGACCTTTGCCGGTATTTTTCAGAGTTGTCGGACAACCATTTCTCCATCCCGGCATTGCTGCTTTCATAACCCTTCGCCGGGTATATCTCAAACTCTGCGTACAGAGAAGCCGGAAGAGTAACGATTTTATACTCCGGCGGGACACTTTCATCCTTTACATTCATCCCGACATGCACTTCGCCGGGTCCCGTGCCGCCCGGATACATCCGCACTTCGTAGCCGACGTTTTCAACGGCGTTTTTAAGCGGATTCACCTTCTCCAGCTTCATGTATGTTTCCCAGACCCTGCCGGTATCGTCTCCGCTACCTGAAACTCCCGCAATCAGCATTGCTTCCTTATTATATATTTTCGGTTCCATAATCTATTCTTCCTGTCCGTAATGGGACTACTTCGACTCGAACATATTGCAGCTCCCCGCCGCTAATACTTCGTGCCCGTAGCAGTCTCCGGTTACGCCGTCCTTATCCTTGTAATTCTTGCAGTCGGCGCAGGTCTTCCCCAGTTCGCCTTTTTCCACGTAGTTGACTTCTGCCATGATTACCTCCTGATAGTTTTAATTAAATATCTCACAGGAAACCTGACAATAGCGTGTCATATTAGGACTATTTTTCGTATATTTCCAGGGTTTTTCTCATCCTTTCCTTTACTATATCCCGTATGTGCGGTGGTTCCAGGACCTCTACGTAATTGCCGAATGACAATATATAACCGTATACCCACTCATCTTCCGGGAAAGTCACGGTAACATCGTAAGTACCATCTTCATTACGGGTAATATGGTCTTCATCATAATCATCGAATACCCTGTAGAGGTGTTCCGGTCGGAACCTCAGTTTCAGGGTCACGTTATTCTGGGGCACCGGTTCCGGTTCTTCCTCGATCGGTTTCTCGGGTGGTCTTCTCGTAAAAACTTTATCGGTAATGGTCAGGTTCTTTATCCTTGAAAGGCGGAACATGCGGATTTCCAGCCTGGTATGGCAGTAAGCATTCAGGTACCACGCCTGGCCTCTAAACAGAAGCTGTAAAGGTTCGACCGTCCTCTGACTCTTTATCCCGTTCGCGTTTACATAGTCGAAGGTAATCACTTTACGATTAAGAATAGCCATCTTTATATTAAGCAGTTTGTTCTCCGCATTGGGACCCGAACCCCAAGGCGAAAAACTGATATCTACCCAGTCCGCGGCTGGAGACCTCTTGAATATCGCGCCGATTTTGTCCAGTACCGCATCTATTTCCGGGTATTTCGTTGCCTGCAGGGTCTTGAGAGCAAGCAGCAGGCTGTCCCGTTCGTTGTCGGTTAATACTGTCTTGTTCAGAGAATAATCCTCCAGTATGGAAATCCCGCCGCCGTTACCCTTGTTGGTATACACGGGAATACCTGCCATGGAGAGGATGTCCACGTCTCTGTAAATAGTCCTGGTGGATACACCGAACCTTTCTGCAAGCTCTCTGGCGGTTACCGTTCCTTTGTTTAAGAGTACCAGGGATATTTCCAGCAGCCTGTTTATCTTCATATTTCATTAACCTCGTTCCACATTATACGACAAATAGCACATAATATTGTCATATTTGAAAAACAGGGGAATATCCTGTCGATACGCGAGGTGGCTATGTATGAAAGTGACGCGGGTAAATATGCGATATTGGTCTTGACTTTTTATGTAAATGGCATCTATAATACACTGTTATTGCGCTTCAGCGTAATCTCAGGGTGATGATGCTGGCGGACAGGTTCGGGATTATTCATCCGAATAGTCGCGAACTCTTTTCTTGAAAATTTTCACCGTTAACAAAAGAATATGGTAAAATGTGCCCGAGTGGCGCAATGGCAGCGCAATCGACTTGTAATCGATAGGTTAGCGGGTTCGAATCCCCTCTCGGGCTATTGTTTCGGGAGAACACCGGGGATTATCTGGAGAGGTGCCGGAGTGGTTAATCGGAGCAGTCTGTAAAATTGCCGCCCTGACGGGCTTCGCAGGTTCGAATCCTGCCCTCTCCACCACCATAAAAATAAGTTGTCCGGGCTGGACATACGATTGATATAATCTGTATAATATAGCAAGTTGCCCACATAGCTCAGCCGGCAGAGCGCGTTCTTGGTAAGAACGAGGTCACCAGTTCGAATCTGGTTGTGGGCTTAGATTAAAGGGAGGACAAAATGGCTAAACAGAAATACGAACGCACCAAACCGCACTGTAACGTGGGTACCATCGGTCATGTGGACCACGGCAAGACTACCCTTACGGCAGCGATAACGCTGTGTTTGTCTAAGGAAAATCCCAATGTTGGTTACCGTTCGTTCGATAGTATTGATAACGCACCGGAAGAGCGGGAGCGCGGCGTTACCATCGCTATCGCTCACGTCGAATATGAGACAGAGAAAAGGCATTATGCTCATATCGACTGCCCCGGTCACGCAGACTTCATCAAGAATATGATCACCGGCGCCGCCCAGATGGATGGTGCGATTCTGGTCGTTGCCGCCGATGATGGTGTCATGCCCCAGACGAGGGAACACATCCTGCTGGCAAGACAGGTGGAAGTGCCCAGTATCGTGGTCGCCCTGAATAAGGTGGATGCGATGGAAGATGAGGAACTCCTGGAGCTCGTTGAAATGGAAGTCAGGGAACTCCTCAGCGAGTACAACTTCCCGGGCGATGATATTCCTGTAGTTCGTCTCAGCGCCCTTAAAGCACTCGAATGCGGCTGTGGCTCCAGGGATTGCCAGTGGTGTGGGCCAATCTGGAAGCTTATGGATGAAGTGGACAATTACATTCCTACCCCGGAAAGACCGAAAGACCAGCCCTTCCTTATGCCCGTTGAAGACGTCTTCAGTATTAAAGGCAGGGGCACGGTACCGACCGGCAGGGTCGAAAGAGGAGTTATCAAACCGGGTGAAGAGATTGAAATCGTCGGTCTTCACCACGAAGCCAGGAAAGTCGTTGCCACCAGTCTCGAAATGTTCCACAAGATGCTCGATGATGCGGAACCCGGCGATGCCGTCGGTATCCTTCTCAGGGGTGTCGACCGTGATGAAATTGAAAGAGGTCAGGTACTTGCCGCACCCGGCTCCATCAAACCTCATACCGAGGCTGAAGCCGAGGTTTATATCCTGAGCAAGGAAGAAGGCGGCAGGCACACACCGTTCTTTAACGGCTACAAACCCCAGTTCTACATCAGGACAACCGATGTCACCGGTGAAATCCAGTTACCGGAAGGCGTTGAAATGGCAATGCCCGGTGACTATGTAAATATGAAGGTCAAGCTGATTTACCCCGTCGCCCTTGAAAACGGCACCCGTTTCGCTATCCGCGAAGGCGGCAGGACCGTAGGTGCGGGGACCATCAGTAAAGTAATCCAGTAAACAGAAAATCTATCGTAAAAGCTATATACAGGGAGAAGACAACGACTTGCTGAAATGGCCTATATCGGGCTGTTTCAGCAGTCCTTTGAGAAGAGATGGCAAAGAAGAAAACGGAAGCCAGGGTTATCATAAACCTTGCCTGTACAGAATGTAAGGAAAGAACTTATACCTCCACCAAGAACAGGAGAAACGACACGCAGCGGATAGAATTAAATAAATACTGTCCCCGTTGTCGTACGCACCGGCTTCACAGGGAGGTAAGATAAAGTATTTCCGGTTACCTCCCGAGGCTGATATTCCGGAAATAAGTCTATCATTATAATGAAACAGCGCAGCACCGCCGTAAAAAAGAAAGGTTCCAGCCAGAAAGCCAGGACGAATTTCTTCAGCGATATAATCTCCGAGATGAAGAAAGTCACCTGGCTCTCCAGACGTGAACTGATATATCTGACAGGACTGGTAATACTGGTAACAGTCGTGATGGCTTTAATTCTTGGCGTGCTTGACTTCGGATTCACAAAACTTGTTAATGGGGTGTTCATCGGAGGCGGATAATTCTGGCTGATATCCCGGTTCCGTTTGAATCTTCGTTTCAGACTATACTGGGTTAGCAGCATCCTTCCCGAGGATAATATCTATGGTTAGTAAAGAAAGTCAGTGGTTTGTCATTCATACCTATTCCGGGCATGAAGACCGGGTGAAAAAAAACCTGGAGCAACGTATTAAACTCATCGACTCCGGTGAAGAAATCACCCAGATAGTTGTGCCCACCGAGGAAGAGGTTGAAGTCAGAGCGGGGCAGAAACGTACCGTGGCAAAGAAAATCCTGCCCGGTTACGTCCTCGTCCAGATGCAGATGAGTGACCAGAGCCTGAATACCGTACTGAACACTCCCGGTGTAACTGGGTTCGTCGGCAGCGGGAATAAACCGGTCCCTCTTAAAGAAGACGAGGTAAACCAGATTCTCAAGCAGATGGATACCGAAACACCGAAGGTTAAGGTAGGTTTCAAACAGGGACAGAGTGTCAGAGTAACCGACGGTCCGTTTACCGATTTCGTCGGTATAGTAGATGAAATTGCCGCGGACAAAGGTAAAGTGAAGGTACTTCTTTCACTTTTCGGACGGGAAACGCCCGTTGAACTCGATTTCCTGCAGGTAGAAAAATTATAAGGCTAGGAATTTCATATATAGCCAGGAGAGAACAGTGGCAAAAAAGATACAGACAATAATAAAACTGCAAATCCCGGCAGGCAAAGCCAATCCGGCGCCTCCCGTCGGTTCGGCCCTCGGTCAGCATGGGGTTAATATCATGCAATTCTGCAAGGAATATAATGACCGCACGGCTTCTCAGGCTGGCTCGATTATCCCGGCTGAGATAACCGTATACGAAGACCGGTCGTTCACCTTCATCACCAAGATGCCTCCGGCGGCGGACCTGATTAAGAAAGCCCTTGAACTTGAAAAAGGCTCGGGTGATACGGGACGCGAAAGCGTTGGTGTTTTAACCCGGAAACAGCTACGTGAAATAGCTGAGATTAAAGCCAAAGACCTTAATGCAACCACTATCGAAGGAGCGGAGCAGATAATAGCCGGAACAGCCAGAAGTATGGGAATCGAGGTAGAATAGAGAAATGACAAGACGCGGCAAGAAATACCAGGAAGCACTTAAACTGCTGGACAAGACCAGACAATATACACCGGAAGAAGCCATTTCTCTGGCAAAACAGATGGCTTACGCCGGATACGATGAAACCGTTGAACTCCACCTCAGGATGGGACTCGATTCGCGTAATGCTACCCAGCAGGTGCGTGGCGTTACTCTCCTCCCCTACGGACTGGGCAAGGAAGTTCGCGTCCTCGTTTTCGCCCAGGGTGAAGCGGCGAAGATTGCCGAAGAATCCGGCGCCGACTACGTAGGCAGTGATGACATCATCAAGAAAATCGAAGAAGGCTGGACAGAGTTCGAGACCGCAATTGCCACCCAGGATATGATGGGTAAAGTAGGAAAACTCGGTAAAGTACTGGGTAGAAAAGGCCTGATGCCCAATCCCAAGTCGGGAACGGTCGTCCCCGCCGGCGACATCGAAAGAGCCGTGACCGACGCTCGTAAAGGCAGAGTTGAATTCAAGCTCGACCGTACCGCTATTATCCACCTGCCTCTAGGAAAGATAAGTTTCGAGGAAAACAAACTCCTCGAAAACCTGACTGCAATTATAGATGCGATTGTCAAAGCTAAACCGAGCGGAGCCAAGGGACAGTATATCAAGACAGCATCTATTTCTACATCGAGCGGGCCCGGTATTAAACTGGACCTGAGACCCACGCTTGCACTCATGGCAAGTTAGCCCGTACGGATGACTGCTTGTTTCAGAGATTATAAACAACCGCCGGTACATAATGCCGGGAATACTCTTTTAAGATACTGCCGGAGGAGATAGCTTATGGATGACGTTGCCATTATCGGAGTAGGCCAGAGCGTTTTCAGCCGTAAATGCGGTGTAAATATCAGGGAGCTTTGTTTCGATGCTTTCAAAGAAGCCATGGAAGGTCTCGATATTACCAATAAGGATATCGACGCCTCTATTACCTGTTCGGCTCCCGAATATGACAAGCAGCGTACTCCTTCGGGACTGATATCCGAATACCTGGAACTCACCCCGAAACCCGCATTCTATGTCGAGACCGTTTGTTCATCCAGCACGACCGGCCTGAGAGTAGCCTGGTCGTTGATTAAGTCCGGCCTCCATAAGGTCGTTGCCGTTATCGGTTTTCAGAAAATGTCGGAACTTACCTCGCGAGAAGCTGCCGAAAGAATGGGCAGGGGTGCCGACATCATGTGGGAATCGCCCTTCGGGATAACCATGCCGAGCGGTTATGCTATGTTCGCTCGAGCTCATATGGCAGCCTACGGAACGACCGAAGAGCAGCTGGCAAAGATACGCGTAAAAAACGCCAGCTACGGAGCGAAAAATCCTAAAGCCACCTACAGGAAAGAACTCACCCTGCAGGATATTATGGAATCGACACCTGTCACTTCCCCGCTCAAGTTATATGACGCCTGCGCCAATGCGGACGGCTCTTCCTGCATAATCCTTGCCGGTGCCGACATTGCTAAAAGCGTATGCAAAACACCGATATGGGTGGCCGGTATGGGAGCCGCAACCGATACGATGACGATGTCCGGCAGGAAATCTCTTACCGGGCTCGCCTGCGCTCAGGATGCGGCAAAGCAGGCTTATGAAATGGCTGGGGTTACGCCTCAGGATATCGATGTTGCCGAGGTCCACGACTGCTTTACAATCTCGGAACTCCTCGCCTATGAAGACCTCGGATTCGCCGAACCGGGCAAAGGCGTCCGGCTCGTCGAGGAAAAGGAGACCTATCACGACGGTAAAATCCCGGTCAACGTCGACGGAGGACTTCTTTCCAAGGGACATCCCATCGGAGCCACCGGCGGTTCCCAGGTACGCACGATAGTCCGCCAGCTCAGGGGTGAAGCCACCGAAGCCCAGGTCAAGGACGCCGAAATCGGACTGGTACATAATATCGGCGGAGTCGGCCAGTACGGCAACGTGATAATTTTCAGGAGATAGAGATATGGGTTTTGAAAACTTTGGGACCGTTAGTTTTACGACCGAGGCAAAGACCGAAGAGTTTATGAACTACCTGGAACAGGGCAAAATAATGACCACCAGGTGTAAAAAATGCGGTACCGCATATTTCCCGCCGAAGATGGACTGCCCGAGTTGCCTTGACAGCGATGTGGAATGGTTCGAGATAGCCGGCACGGGAAAACTGGTTACTTACTCCATAGTCCACTACGGTCCGTCCGGATTCGAAGATGAAGCTCCTTATACTCTGGCGATCGGTGATTTCGACGGACTGAGAGTATTCGGCCGGATGAGCAAGGACATCGAGGAAAGTGATATCGAACCGGGAATGCAAGTCAGGATAGCCCCGGTAAGGCTGGGCGAAGAAAAAATTGCCTACGAATTTCAGAAGGGATAATTCTCCGTATTTTATGGTATAATATAAAAAATTGAAACATATCCCGAGACAGCGGGTGTCGTTAACGACTTAATAAAATGCCTGCCGAGGATAAGACAGAGCTTGAGGTTACATCATAATGTAACCCGGCGATGGTCCTTGTGCGGTCGACACAAGGGCTTTTTTTATGAAGCTGTCCCGGCAGAAACAAGGAGACTGATTATGTCGAAAGAGAAAAAGGCGAAGATTATCGATGGTATTGAAGAAGAATTCAACAAATGCACTATCGGTATTCTGACCGATTACCGGGGTCTTGCCACTACTCAGTTGACCGCCGTAAGAAGGAAAGTACAGGAATCCGGCGGCGACTACAAAGTAGTGAAAAACACCCTGGCCCGGTTCGCCGCAACGAGAACAGGCAAAGAAGACCTGGTAGACTCGCTCGTTGGTCCGGTTGCCATAGCATTCGGTTATGATGACATCACCGCCCCCGCCAAGGCTCTGGCAGCCTTTATGCGTGAATCCAGGCTCACTATTGAGATTAAGGGTGGGTTCACCGGCGACACAGTCCTTTCTGCACAGCAGGTAAATTCACTGGCGACACTGCCTACACGAGAGCAGTTGATTGCCAAGATGCTGGGTGGAATGAACAGCCCGATATCAGGACTCGTCAATTGCCTGTCAAGCCCCATCAGGGGACTGATGGGAGTATTACAGGCCCAAATTCAACAACTGGAGGGAGAATAACATGGCAGAGGAAGAAACCAAGGTACAGGAAAATACGGAAGAAACAGCAGTAGAAGCTGAACAGCCCACTGCTGAAGAAGCACCGAAAGCAGAAGAAAAACCGAAAGAGGAAGACAAGCCAAAAGCTGAAGAAAAACCTAAGGCGGAAAAAGCTCCGGCAAAGAAATCAGCCAAGAAATCCGCTTCCAGCGACAGTATAATCGATCAGATAAAGAATATGACCGTACTGGAACTGGCCGAGCTGGTAAAAGCTCTCGAAGAGGAATTCGGCGTAACCGCCGCTGCTCCGGTAGCAGTAGCCGCGGCCGCCCCGGCGGAAGCAGCCGGACCGGCGCAGGATGAAGAGGAAAAGACCGAGTTCAATGTCATCCTTAAAGAGATCGGCGAAAACAAGATAGCCGTCATCAGGGTAGTCAGGGAACTCACCGCCCTCGGACTAAAAGAATCCAAGGAACTGGTTGAAGGCGCTCCTAATACCGTGAAAGAAGGCCTTAACAAGGATGACGCCGCTGCTGCCAAGGCTAAGCTGGAAGAAGCCGGAGCTAAAGTAGACCTTACCTAGTTGCAAATTACGCCGGAAGTATATATAGTTGGCTAAATAACCTCTATTATCCGGAGGTTGGAAATGCCTCAAAATGATTTTGTTGTACTCATGATTATCGGAGGTCTGTTTATACTTCTGGGTCTGGGTGCTATATTCTGGGGCAAAACCGAAGAAAAACGGTATTTCGATTCTATATCCAGCCGCCAGGACAGCCGGGAGTTCCTTGAGGGATGGCCCAGACGCCCTCAGTTCGGTTCTCTACAGGCAGGCGGCTGGATAGCAATAGCAATCGGAGTACTGGTGCTAATCATAGGTGGTGCTTTCAGCATCTGGGGATAGTGCTCGACTACACTCCGGGCAGGCGTGACGACAAGCGGACACAGCTTGACAGTAAAATAGTGCTTTGTTAAAATCAACACAGTAACCCCGACCTGAATTTCCGCAATATTTTATCAAGGAGTCTCATTATGTCTGTCGACTATGAGAAAACGGATAGAATCGCTACCATCACCATAAATCGCCCCGAAGCTCATAACGCCATAAACGTGGAGACGTGGAAAGGGCTTAATGAAGCGATTATCAGGTTGCGTGACGACCCGGATGCATGGGTAGGTATCATTACCGGCAGCGGTGAAAAAGCATTCTGCGCCGGAGCCGACGTATCGGAAACCCTCCCTTACATGAAGGAAAATCATCATCTCTACTGGCCTGCCGCCCCGAGGTACGGACTGGATCTGTACAAGCCTCTGGTAGCCGCGGTAAACGGCGTAGCCCTCGGCGGAGGAATGGAGATAGCTCTTGCCTGCGATATCAGGATAGCCTGTGATAAAGCCAGGTTCGGGACCCCGGAAGTTACACTAGGTGTGATACCAGGCTGGGGCGGTACTCAAAGGCTTCCCCGCTTTATACCGTGGGCGAAAGCAGCCGAGATGCTCCTCATGGGAAAACAGATAACCGCGGACGAAGCTTACCGGATAGGCCTTATCAACAAGGTTGTCCCGAGGGAAGACCTGATGAACGAAGCAAGGGAATGGGCGGAAGCCCTGTGTAAGGTTGGACCTCTTGCTGTCAGGGCTGCCAAAGAAGCCATGCTCAGGGGCTACAACTTACCCCTTGAGGAAGGATTACAACTTGAAGGCTCCTTTTTCGATTATCTTCTCAACACCGAAGATTACGAAGAAGGAGCTTCGGCTTTTCTTGAGAAAAGAAAGCCCGATTTCAAGTCAAAATAAGATAACAGTATAAGGAGAAATTTGGCTATGGCAATTAAAAAGGTTGGCATCCTCGGCTTCACCGGACCGATGGGTCGCGGTATTGCCCAGGTATGCGCTCAGTCAGGATATGAAGTTATCGGTTCTTCGAGGAGTGAAGAACGGGCAAACAAGGCAATCGGTACCATAGACGCTGCTCTTGGCAGAAGCGTAGAAAGAGGTCGAATGTCCCAGGAAGATAAAGACGCCGCGATAGCCCGTATCAAAGGGACAGCCGATACCAAAGATTTCAGTGATTGCGACCTCGTTATCGAGGCGGCTGCCGAAAAGCTCGATATCAAGAAAGAAGCGTTTTCTTCTCTGGACGGAATATGCAAAGAAGGTGCCATCCTTGCCAGCAATACCTCCGTCCTGCCCCTGGTCGAAATGGCGATGGTCACCAGGCGGCCTGACAAGGTAATCGGCCTGCATTTCTTCAATCCCGTTTCAGCCATGAAACTGGTAGAGGTCGTAAAACCGATAACCGTAAGTGAAGAAACGGCAGATATCTGCGTCAAATTCATAGAGTCTCTGGGCAAAACGGTCGTAGCTCTTCCTGATACACCCGGCTTCGTCGTAAACCGGCTGGCCGTAGGCTTTATCCTTAACGCTATAACTCTGCTGGAAAACGGCGTTGCCAGTAAAGAGGATATCGATACGGCTGTCAAACTCGGCCTGAACCACCCGATGGGTCCGTTGGAGTTATCCGACCTTATCGGTAACGACATCGTACTTGATATGGCGGACGGTATTTACGAAACACTCAAAACACCCCGTTATGTAGCCCCTAACCTTTTGAGGAGAATGGTCGCCGCCGGATGGCTGGGACAGAAGGTTAAAAAAGGGTTCTACGATTACAATAAATAAACGCATTAGTTAAAAGGAGATAAGTATGGCAGAAGCGGTTATTGTCAGCGGTGCGAGAACTGCAATAGGTAATTTCGGCGGTTCACTCCAGGACGTCCCGGCTACCGAGCTGGGAAGTATTACTATCAAAAGTGCCTTAAAGAAAGCCGGTTTGAAACCTGTTGTTGATTCCGAGATACTTGGTTACGCCCCCGAATCGTTAAAAAACGAAGGTGTTATCGAACTGGAGAAAAAGTATGCCGACTGGGATGATTCCCTGAAGGAAGTCGCAGTCGATGAAGTTATTATGGGAAACGTCGTCCAGGCCGGTCAGGGGCAGAATGTCGCCCGTCAGGCATCCATCTATGCCGGTATACCCAAGGAAGTGAATGCTTATACCGTAAATAAAGTATGCGCTTCGGGAATGAAATCGGTAGCACTGGCAGCCCAGTCGATAAAAGCCGGGGATGCCGAAGTCATCATTGCCGGCGGCATGGAAAATATGAGCCAGATCCCATACTACTTGCCGGCGGCTCGCTGGGGCGCCAGGATGAACAACGTCCAGCTGGTTGACGGTATGGTGCACGACGGTCTCTGGGAAAAATTTTATGATTATCATATGGGGATAACCTCGGAGAATATCGCCGATAAATACGGTATTACCCGTGAAGAACAGGACCGGTTCGCTCTTGAAAGCAACAACAGGGCTCTCGCGGCAACCAAATCGGGAGTTCTTAAAGAGGAAATCGTTCCGGTAGAAATTACCGTTAAACGCGAAAAAGTGATGTTCGAGGTTGACGAACATCCCAGAGAGACATCGATGGAAGCCCTAGGTAAATTAAGACCCGCTTTCAGACCTGATGGTGGCGTTACAGCCGGAAACGCTTCGGCAATAACCGATGCCGCCGCAGCCCTGGTAGTTATGTCCGCGGAAAAGGCAAAAGAACTCGGCCTTTCTCCAATGGCAGCGGTACGCTCTTATGCGTCCGGTGGTGTCGATCCTGCCTATATGGGCCTGGGTGTTGTTCCCGCCGCGAAAAAAGCATTGAAGCTTGCCGGGTTGACCTTGAATGATATCGATTACATCGAGTTGAACGAGGCTTTTGCTTCTCAGTCGCTTGGAGTAATCAGGGAGCTTGATATCGACCTTAACAAGACCAACCTGCTGGGTGGCGGGATTTCTCTCGGCCATCCTATCGGATGCACCGGCGCGAGAATTATCGTTACGATGCTTCACGAAATGGTACGCAAGAATCATCGCTATGGCATGGCTACCCTCTGTATCGGCGGAGGACAGGGCATGGCAATAATCGTGGAAAGAAGCTAACACTATCTTCTGTTTATATTGAAGGGGGCGTTCGTAAAATACCCTCACCCCCTTCCGGTTATTTTCAAATTCACTCTAAATTGCTATAATCGAATTATAGTATCTTCTATTTTCTCCCCGGGAGTTTACACCAATGGCACATATCGACATTATCGGACATCAGCTTGCAGACACCCTGAAAAAATACAAGGCCGATTATATTGAAGTACACCTAGAGGAAACTCAGTCAAGCCATATCTCCTACCGCGGTAAAAACCTGGAATCCGTTAATAAAGGCACCTCCGTCGGAGGTAACGTCAGGGCACTGGTGAACGGCGGCTGGGGGTTCGTCAGCTTCAACAGTCTGAGTAATCTGCCAAAAAGAGTAGAGTCGGCCGTAAGTCAGGCGAAATTCATCAGCGGCCAGGAAATCAAGCTGGGAGAAATGGAACCTTTCGTAGATTCGGTGTCCGCCGGTATCGATAACAATCCCGTACTCATCCCGCTTGCCGAGAAGAAAGAGTTCCTTGACGGCTATAACGAGATAATCTGGGGTACACAGGGAATCCAGACCTCCACTATTAACTACGGTGACAGTCAGAAAAAATACATATTCTTCAATTCTACTGGTAGTTATATCGAACAGGAGAGAATGGATGTAACCCTGAGACTGACCGCGATAGCTTCCGATGGAAATGAAGTTCAGCAGGTAGGTTTAAGTATCGGCAGTCGCGGTGACATCTCGGCAATTCAGGGTCTCGACGAAAAAGTAAAAGAGATGTCGGCACGCTCCGTTGAGATGCTTTCCGCACCCAGGGTAAAGGGCGGCAGATACACCGTCGTGCTTGATCCGGTCCTGGCGGGAGTTTTTGTTCATGAAGCATTCGGTCATCTTTCCGAAGCTGATTTCGTTTACGAAAACCAGCAGATGACAGAGTTGATGACGCTGGGTAAGGAGTTCGGCAGACCCGAACTGAATATCGTTGATTCCGGTTCTGTTCCCAGACTTCGCGGCAGTTATAAGTATGACGATGAAGGGACCCCCTCCACGAAAACCTACCTTATCAGGGAAGGCAAGCTGACAGGCAGGCTTCATTCCAGAGAAACTGCCGCAAAAATGGACGAGCAGCCGACCGGCAACGCCCGGGCTATTAATTACCGTTTCCCCCCCATAGTACGGATGTCTAATACATATATTGAACCAGGTACCACATCCTTCGAAGATATAATAAGCGACATCCGGGAAGGAATTTATGTAAAGAACTGGTTCGGTGGTACAACGAGCATGGAGATGTTCACCTTTTCCGCTGGTGAAACATATATGATACGTAACGGAAAGATAGCGGAAACTATGCGGCCGGTGGTTCTCACGGGGAACGTGTTTGAGACTCTTCAGAATATCGACGCTATCGGCAACGACCTCGATATGAACCAGGGCGGAGGTTGCGGCAAAGGAGGGCAGATGCCTCTCCCCGTATCCAACGGGAGCCCGCATATCAGGATACAAAACTGCCTGATTGGAGGTAATTAAGTGGAAAAAATTCTTAAGGAAGCTAAGAAGGTAGCTGAAGAAGCCGAAGTATTCTGCTATACCTCCGAAGATACACCTGTCCAGTTCGAAGCCAACCGTCTTAAGCACGTCCAGAATAAACAGAGTACCAGCGTAGCCCTTCGGATTATCAAAGATGGAAAGATAGGATACGCCACCTCAACAAACCTGAAAGAAAGCAGGAAAATTGTAAATTCAGCCCTCGAAACCGCTGAGTTTGGAATGAAGGCCGAGTTCGAGTTTCCTCCCGCCGAATCGTACCCCCAGGTAGTTACTTATGACCCCGCAATCCGGAAAATCACCGTGGAAGAGATGACCGACCTCGGAGAAAAAATGATATCCGTTCTGAGGGAAAACACTCCCGAACTGCAGTGCGAAGCCAGCATCAGTAAAGCCTCAATGTCCGTTCGGTTGATTAACTCGAGAGGTGGTCAGTCGGAATACAGAAAAAGTATTTTCAGCCTGGGTGTGGAAGGTCAGCTTATACGCGGCACCGATATGCTTTTCGTGGGAGAAGGTCAGAGTTCCTGCCACCCCATAAGCGATATCTCCGGGATAACCGATGTTGTTCTCCAGCAGCTTGAATTTTCCAGAAACAACGTTTCAATCAGGACAGGAGAACTTCCCGTGGTGTTCACTCCCAGGGGTATAGCCAGCGGCCTGGTCCAGCCGCTTATGGCAGGTTTCAACGGTAAACTCGTTCTCGAAGGTTCGTCTCCTATAGGAAATAAACTCGGAGACAAAGCTTTCGACGATAAATTTTCCCTGAATGATGATCCCACTATAGATTTTCAGCCGGGCAGTCGTCCCTGTGATGAAGAGGGGGTAATCAGCCAGAAAACCCCACTTATTCAAAACGGTGTTATATCTAATTTTCTTTATGATCTTCAGACTGCCGCCCAGGCCGGAAAGAAGAGTACCGGCAGTGGCGAAAGGCACGGCGGTCTTCCGTCACCGTCACCCGCTGCTTTTGTAATATCAGCCGGTGATACCACCTTCAACGATATGATTGCCGATATCAAAGAAGGTCTGGTAGTTGAATTTCTGATGGGAGCCGGCCAGGGAAACACACTTGGCGGAGATTTCAGCGGCAACGTCCTCTTAGGCTATAAAGTGGAAAATGGTAAAATAGCAGGTAGGGTGAAAGATACGATGGTTGCCGGGAACGTTTACCAGGTGCTGAACAAAATCGCTGCTGTAGGCAGCGAAACGGTCTGGGTCGGCGGCATGCTCCAGACCCCGCCGCTCTACCTCTCCGGTGTATCGGTATCGGGGAAGTAAAGTAATATTTCCATAGGGAAAGCAGCTAAAAGATGAGACTTTTCAAAAAAGATAAAAAAAGCGATGAAGAATCTTTTTCCATGACAGTTAAATCGTCCATCGAAATGGGAACAGATGATGAATATAACAGATTACTAAAAGAAGCTACCGTTAAGAAAAAGAATGGAGACATCAATAGTGCTATTAACATATTAAGGTCAGTTAATGATAAATTAAGCTCCGGTAAAATGATGCTCCCAATTACAGTTTATTTAAGATTACCATTATACCTTCAGGAAGCAGGAAGGAAAGATGAAGCTTGGAGTGAATTTAATAACCTAGTATTATGGGTTAACTCGAAACCAAGATATTCTTCTGAAGTAACTCCCATGGATCTTTCGATTATTTGGGATAAGATGAGACTGTTCTTACAAAGAGAAAATAACAATGAGTATGCGATAACATTTGGTATTTGGTCATATCTTTCATGGGCTATAGGACTCTATAATCAGAACAGATTATCTGAGATGGAAACTTATACTTCTAACGAAAATATTCTAAAAACAATAAATCCTCTTCTAAAGAAAGCACATAAAGAATCATCTAGTGAAGCAGTTAAAACAATTTTATCTGATTCCCTAAAACAATTGCCTAATATAGATTTCCATAACGTGGCCGATCGAATACAAGAGGAACTTAAATAATAGAAGCGAAATTTATGATTGATATTGCCAATCTAGCATCATTATGCGAGTTAGCCATCGAAGGTGGGAATAAAATCCTAGACGAATATAAGAAGAGGAAGTTCTCTTACGAAGAGAATAAATTGTTAGTTGCTGATCCTCTAAAAGGTGAAATACATCTTTTAATTCTTAATGAAGGAAATTTTATAAGAGTGGGAAGTAGTAATTTCCCTGATGATAAGTCCAACGATCCCGCTGATTTCGAAAAGTACCTTGAAGCATTCGAAAGCTTGTGTAAACGTGGTTATATAAGACATGATAGTGGGGCTCTATTCAGGTTGACCGATACAGGATTCAAGAAAGCTCGTCAATTAAGTTAACTGATAAGAAAAAGACAAACAAACGTTAATTTAATAAAATAAGGGTGTCTAAGAGGGGCTTAGCCCCTCTTTAATAACCTCCCCTTCCCCTAATGATAGGGGAAGGGGATACAGGGGATAGGGTCACAATACTAAAATAAAAACTAAAAGATATATTTTATGAATGACGCGGTAAAAATCATAGCCAGACCTAAGTTAAACTCTCCGAACCTGATAGCCGCCTGGCCGGGTATCGGTCACGTGTCTATGCTCGTGGCAAATTACCTTGAGAAGAAACTCAACTTTAAAAAACTGGGAGAGATAAAAGCCGCCCGGTTTTTCGATCCCATCGGTATAGCGGTCAGGGATAACGTAGTCGAAGCGCCGCGGTTCCCTCAGAGCATATTCTCATACTATAAACATCCCGACGGAGGAAGTGATATTATCCTGTTCACAGGAGAAGACCAGCCGGGCTCGAATGCCTATGAGCTGGCTAACGCTGTCCTCGACGTAGCTGTGAAATTCCAGGCTAAACGCGTATATACCTGTGCCGCCGCAATCACGCGTATACATCATACCGAACAGCCCAGAGTCTGGGGAGTAGCCACCGTGCCGGGACTTCTTGACGAATTAAGGGTGCGGGACCTCGTCCAGAGAGGAAACCTCCAGATTTCAGGACTCAACGGGCTGCTCCTCGGAGTGGCTAAAGAGAGAAACATCGAAGGTATTTGTCTTCTAGGTGAGGTACCCATGTACACTACCAGGATACAGAACCCGATGGCCGCCCTGGCTATCCTTAGAGTCCTGCCGGAAATGCTCGGGATTAAAATAGACACCTTTGAAATATCCCAGGTAGCTGATGAAACAAAGAATAAGATGAAGCAGCTCGCCGCTGAAGCGATGGAAGAGTATATCGACCTGTTCACCGAACCTATATGGGAACAGGGACAGAGTGAAGACGAGGGCGATGACGATTATTACTATGAGGACGAAGACTGATGGACTCTTCCCTCTCTGAGCAGACCGAAGAAGCGATACGAGGGCTGAGCGAAGGTGATGAAATCCCGGCCAATTCCATTCTTGCCGAATTATCAAACCTCAATCCCGCTGAAATGAGACTCTTCAGGGAAGTATGGGCCGGACTGAGGCCGGAACGCCGGCTTCAGATAATCAGTCGACTCGTCGAACTGGCTGAAGAGAACCTTGAATTCAACTTCGATGCCGTCTTCAAATACTGCCTTAAAGATTCCGAGGAAGATATCCGCTGTCTGGCGGTCGAAGGGCTATGGGAAAATGAAGAGACTTCTCTCATCGACCCTCTCATAGAAATCCTTGAAGGAGACGAATCTAACAGGGTGCAGGCTGCCGCCGCAACCGCTCTCGGTAAATTCGCCCTGCTGGCTGAGCTCGAAAAACTGCGTGCCGATAACGTGGATAAGGTAAGGGAAGCGCTGCTGGGTACAATCGATGACAGGAACAAATCGCCTGAGGTTATCAGGCGCGTGCTTGAAGCCGCCGCTCCTTTAAGTATGCCTGACATCAAAGAAGCCATTAACTCCGCCTATTGCAGCAACGATCCCGGTCTTGTTATAAGCGCTATCTATGCTATGGGTAAAAGCTATGATACGTCATGGCTGCCGGTGCTGCTGAAAGAAACTGAAAATGACGAGCCTGAAATCCGGTACGAAGCTGCAGGAGCCTGCGGCGAGCTGGAGGATGAAAAAGCTGTCCCCTCATTGATAAAACTGGCCAATAATGATGATGACATCGATGTCCGGATGGCCGCCATACAGTCACTCGGTAAAATCGGCAGCATTTCCGCCAGAGAATGCCTGAAACTGTGCCTGGAAAGCCGGAATGACGCTGTCAGGGAAACGGCTGAAGAAGCTATACAGAATATTGAAGCATCCGACGACCCTTTGTCGTTCAGGCTCTAAAGAGGTACCACCGCTGTTATGATTATCTCCAGTAAGGTTATTTTACGCGAAAAAAGAACGGATGACGCCTGGGACGATTACTCCTGGGAGGCCGACCCGGAACTTGCCAGGCTCGATGCCGCGCCGGTTCTTACCATGCCTTACGAGGAATACCTGGAAGAATATACCAGCGAACTGTATATATACTATTCGTCGGGAAAGCGGTTTGCCATTGACACCCTGGACGGAGAGCATATCGGAAACTGTTCATACTATAACTATGATGAATCCCGGGGTGATACTGAACTGGGAATAATGATAGGCAACCGGGATTACTGGGACGGCGGTTACGGTACCGATGCGGTCACCTCCCTGGTGGATCACATCTTTAACAACTCGAAACTGGGCCGTATCTACCTCAAGACCTTGAACTGGAATGACCGTGCACAGGCATGCTTTCATAAATGCGGATTTAATAAATACAGTGAAACGAGCCGCGGGGTTTATCACTTCATTCTGATGGAAATTTACCGTTCCGATTGGGAAAAGCGCCAGCCTTCACCACACGAGAAACCCTGATATCGGTCTTACTGCTCTCTGAAGCTGTAATAATCATACGCGTTTTTCAGCGCCCTGGCTCCGCGTTCTATTGTCGGAAAAGCCGGTACTCCTTTTTCCTGGAATAGCATCATCGCGTCCATAGAGCCCTGCATCTCTTCAGGAGTCGAATACGCCACTATCGCCATCACCGGCTTGGAAGATTTCTGTTTTATCTCTGCCATCGTTTCGATATCTAATTTCGGTGTTTCCGTCATTCCCCAGCGTGCGCCGGTAAGCAGCACCAGGTTATCGATATTCTCGTCCCTGTCCAGGACCTCCATTATCTGCGGTATCTTGTTACGCGGCTGGCTGCCGGTATCTATCGGGTTCCTGTACCCGCCGCCTATCAGTGTCAGAAACGTACCTAATTCTCGGTATGACTCTTCGCTGAGCGTAGGAGAATACAGGCCTGCCGATGCAAATCCGTCGGCTATCGCCACTGACTGTCCTCCCGAACCGCCGGCAATGCCGACTCGTTTACCACGAACCGGGGGAAAGTAAAGCAGCGCCTTGATTGTATCTACCAGCTCTTCCATCGTGGATACGCTTATTGCCCCGCTCTGCCTTATGGCTGCGTCCCATATTTCGTTTGAGACCGCCAGTGAGCCGGTATGGGACGATATTGCCCGTTCGCCTTCCTCCGATCTCCCGCCTTTCCATATAACGACCGGTTTCTTCGCCGCCACCCCTTTAATGACCTTCATAAAATGTTTTCCGTCCTTAACACCCTCGAGGTACATCCCTATTACCTCAACCTCGGAATCATAAGCAAAATACTCGAGGTAGTCCGGAGAATCCAGCACGGTCCCGTTGCCAAAACTCACTGCCTTGCAGATACTCACTCCCTGGAGATGAGCCCGTTGTCCGAGAGTGGTTGTATGGGTACCGCTCTGGGATATTATCCCTACCGGAGAAAAAGGCCCGGAATTATCCCAGACTATCTGTCCCAAGCTGATTTTCGGATTGTATATACCCATGCAGTTAGGTCCGATAAGGTGAAAATTAGCCGCCTCGGCAATCTCTTTCAGCTGTCGCTCTATTTCGATTCCTTCTTTCGTGCCCGTCTCGGAGAAACCGGCGGTAAAGTAGTGCGCGGCCGCAACATCGGCTGCGATGCAGTCCTTCAGCACGTCGACAGCCGCTTTCCTTGGTGCTGACATTATTACCAGGTCTATGGGTTCGGGTACATCGCGTACATTGGTAAAGTTGGTGAATCCCGCCGCTTCGATATCTTTGATGGTTTCCGGGTTCACCTGCACGGAATAGAGTTTACCCTGGAAGTTTTTCTGGTCGCGAAGCCATAACCAGTGCGGATTACCCCCCACGACCACCAGACATTTAGGTGTAAATGCTCTGTCCAGTTTTGAAAAATCAACTTTCAAATCGGTACCTCTCCTGCGCTATTTTGGATATAGCAAAGTCTACTTTCAGTGAGGTAAACGTGTCAAGATGGAAAGTGAAAAAAGTATCAGGGTTATCGGAGTCTTGTACTGAAGGAATCTTCGGCTACGGTTGACTCTAGAGCAAGTTTGTCCATTTCCACCTGTACCGGCATCGGATAGTCACCGGTGAAACAGGCAAGACAGAATACATCGCGAGGAAGGTCAACCGCTTTTATCAGCCCTTCGACGCTTATATATCCCAGCGAATCGGTCCCGATATATTCGCTTATTTCAGGTACCGTCATTCGGGTAGCAATCAGTTCGGAGCGGGTAGCCATGTCGACCCCGAAGAAACACGGGAAACATATCGGAGGAATACAGATACGCATATGTATCTCTGTTGCTCCGGCGTTCCGGATCATCTTAATCACGTGAGGTGTTGTTGTGCCGCGTACGATGCTGTCATCCACCACGACGACTCTCTGTCCTTCCAGGATCTCCGACAACGGATTGAATTTCAGCGCCACACCTCTGTCTCTGAGACGCTGGTCAGGCTCGATGAAAGTACGCCCCACATACCTGTTTTTTATCAGTCCGTCAGCAAGTGGTATTCCGGACTTATGTGCGTAACCTACGGCTGCCGCTAAGGCTGAATCGGGAACTCCCATTACCAGGTCGGCTTCGACCGGATGTTCTTCGGCGAGGATTTCTCCCATTCTCTGCCGTGCCTGGTAGACCAGCCGGTCGTTTATGGTGCTGTCCGGCCGGGCGAAATACGTAAATTCGAATATACATAAAGCGTGTTTATCTGACTTTTCCTTATATCCCTTCATCCCGCTGGAGTCGATAGTTATTATCTCTCCGGGTTCCACCTCGCGGACAAATTCGGCGCCGATATGGTCGAGAGCGCAGGTCTCCGAAGCTATAACCCAGCCTTCTCCATTTATCTTCCCTATGCACAATGGTCTTACACCCAGCGGGTCACGTACTCCGTATAAACGATCAGTAGTGAGAATAGTAAGCGAATATGCTCCCTGCAGCCTGTGCATTGCGTGACGTATTTTCTCAACCCAGGTATCTCCCGGCGAGGACAATATAAGGTTTGCTATAATTTCAGTATCGGTGGAAGTATTAAACACGTATCCCAGGTCCGATAACGACTCCTTGAGGTTTTCCGCATTTATGATATTGCCGTTGTGAGCGACGGCGATAGTATTGCTGGCTTCGCCGACGATAATGGGCTGGCAATTATATATCTTGCTGGAGCCGCGTGTGGAGTATCGGGTATGGCCGATTGCTATATGACCGCATAGCTGGCTGAGAGATTCTTCGTCGAATACCTGGGAAACGAGACCCATCTCCCCGTGATACTGGATCGTTTCACCGTCGGATGTGGCGATACCCGCGCTTTCCTGGCCGCGATGCTGAAGGGCGAATAGTATAAAGAAGGTAAGTCGAGCTACATCCTCATCAAGAGCATAAATTCCAGAAACTGCGCAGCTTTCGTGTAAGTCAGCGTGCAAAAATCCGCCTCTCTTAACTCTTCGACTCACCAGATTCCACATTCATTATAGACCACCTTTAATCTCAGGTCAATGAATATAGTCTCTAATTGTTTCATTCCTTATTATCTAAGTGAGTCCCTGTTGTTCCCGCTTTTTATCCTGTTACTCCCGCGAAAACGGGAATCTATCTCATATTATGTCAAACTAAGCAAGGCCAGAAATTCGCGGTTTCCCGAAGCCCCCTGTATCGGCGACGCTGTCAGTCCTTTCAGCCTGTACCCATTATCTGTTATCCACTTCACAAATCTTCCCAGCACTTTTGCGTGTATCTCCGGTTTCCTGATAACTCCACCTTTGCCCACTTCGTTTCGCCTGGCTTCGAACTGCGGTTTTATCAGTGCAATAATTCTCCCTTCCTCTTTCAGAAGTCCGGCGACCGAAGGTATTATCTTCTCCAAGGATATGAATGAGACATCGATTACCACGAGGTCCAGCTTCTCCGCTATATCCAGCGGATACCGGGCGTTTACCCTGTCCATCACCACTACCCGCGAGTCCTGTCTCAATCGGTAATCGAGCTGACCGTAACCTACGTCCACTGCATATACACGCCCGGCTCCACGCTTCAGCAGGCAGTCGGTGAATCCGCCGGTGGACGCTCCTATATCTGCGGCTGTCATATTTTCAATTTTAACCCCAAAATGCTCGATAGCGTAATCGAGTTTAAGTCCGCCGCGACTGACAAACGGAAGCGGTTCCTTTATAGATAACTCAGCGTCCTCGTTCACCGGTGTCCCGGCTTTCAAAACAGTCCTGCCATCCGCCAGGACATCCCCTGCCATAATCATCGCCCGGGCTTTCGCCCTGCTTTCCGCCAGGCCTCTGTTCACCAGCAGGTTGTCTATCCGTTTCTTACTCAAAAATTCTCTATCCCGATTTAATTGTCATACAGGTGACCGTACCTGACATCGAGTGCCGTACCTGTCCCTGTATACACGTACTTCTCTGCCACTTCTTCGTTCAATTCCACACCCAACCCCGGACCTTCAGGCGGTATGATATAGCCCTCTTCCCATTTTATGGGCTCTTTCAGGATTTCCGCATAGAACCCTCCCCAGGTCTCGATACTCTCCTGTATGAGGAAATTAGGGCTGCAGGTATCTATCTGTATGTTGGCTATCGCTTCTATAGGTCCGGCGTAAAGGTGCGGCGCTATCTGGGCATAATAAGCTTCCGCCATTCCGGCAATCTTCTTCGCCTCCAGGATACCTCCGACTCTTCCCAGCGGGAACTGTAGAATCTGTGCCGCCTGTTTCTCCAGCAATTCCCTGAACTCATACTTTGTCGAAAGCCTTTCGCCCGTAGCGATGGGTATGCTGGTGTGCCGGGCTACCCGCGCCATTTCATCCCTGTTCTCCGGCGGGACCGGTTCTTCAAACCACATAGGGTCGTATTTCTCCAGCCTCTTCGCCAGCCTGATAGCGCTTGAAGTAGTCATTTCTCCATGGGTGCCTATCAGCAGGTCGCATTTATCTCCTACTGCTTCACGTACCGCACCGGCTACTTTCTCCGCATTCTCCAGCCGTTTTAGCGATAATTGATAGGGTGCCTGGACAGTTACCGGTTCCACCGGGTCGAATTTCAAAGCGGTAAAGCCCATCTTCATGTAATGGGCAGCTCTCTCCGCGGCTACATCCGCTATCGTTTGGGCGCTTCTTCTCTCCGGTGGTGCATCCGGGTCCGGCATGATATAGGTATAACTCCGTAGCTTTTCGTGGTATTTTCCGCCCAGCAGGTTGTATATCGGCTGGTCCAGCGCCTTGCCGATAATATCCCAGCAGGCTATCTCGAGTCCGCTGATAATCCCCATCTTGGCGGTATCCGGGTGCTGGTCGTACCCGCTGGCATAGATGCTTCTCCACATAGTCTCTATCTGGAATGGCTCTGTACCTATAACAAACCGATCAGCGACCGACTCTATCAGCTTGGCAGTTATCTGGGGGTTAAAGGGTACGTCGTATGCTTCACCGATACCCTCGATACCGTTATCGGTAATCAGTTTAACGAACACCCAGTTCCGTCCGCCCGGACCGTGCGGGTCTACCACGTAGGTCTTCATATCCGTTATTTTCATCTCATCCCTCCTGCTTTCAACTTATGCCATTATAGCCTTTTATCTGTCCCATTTGCATTTATCTGTAATTGTTTGGCCTACCCCTCAATCGGCTAAGCTAAGCATAGATAAATTGATTCTGTCGTGACCATAACGTATAATCTGAAGAGGATATATACTTTTCGAGTCAGACCGGGTATTAAAAAGGGGTTAAAATGGCAATAAAAGTACTTACGATTAAAGAAGACATCCTGGTGGCAAATGATGTCATGGCGAAAGAAAACTGTGACTTACTGGATAAAAACAACGTCTTGATGGTCAATATAATGTCGTCTCCGGGAGCAGGCAAGACCACCCTGCTGCTCAAGACCATAGAGGATATGAAAGATAAAGCCCGTATCGGTGTTATCGAAGGTGATGTAGCCTCTTCCGTGGATGCCGAAAAAATCAACGAGCAGTCCATCCCCGTAGTGCAGATAAACACCGCCGGCGGCTGCCACCTCGACGCTAACCAGGTAAAGCAGGGACTGGAGAACCTCCCCCTGAATGAAATCGACCTGCTGTTCGTAGAAAACGTCGGCAACCTTATCTGTACCGCCGAATTCAACCTCGGTGAACAGAAAAAGGTTATGATACTCAGCCTGCCCGAAGGTCACGACAAACCCTACAAGTACCCGATTATGTTTACCGAGGTTGACGTCGTGCTGGTAAGCAAGATCGACCTTGCCCCCCTCCTCGACTTCGATATGGATGAGTTCACCGGAGCCGTGAAGGGACTCAACGAAAAAGCGGAGATAATACCTGTATCGGCAAAGACCGGAGAAGGAATGGACGCCTGGTATTCATGGCTAGAGCAACAGCTTAAAAACTACCGTACTTCTTAACCCGGAGTCTTCAGTTAGCCGATCGCCTAACTGATTGTTACCTTAAATCAGTCGTCGCCATAACTCACTCGTTCAGGGGTTTAAATCAAATCTTCTATCGAAGAAATACTTGTCCAGGTCTCCGTCGTTCGAATAACCACGGCTTTCCCAGTAGCCGTAAAACTCCATGTCGGATAACTCGATAGAGGTTATCCATTTAATCCACTTGTAACCCCACTTACTTTCGGCAACAAGCTGGAAAGGGAAACCTCTCTCCGGCGGCAGCTCTACACCGTTCATCTTGTAAGCCACCAGAATATTGTTATCCATGATATATTCGAGGGGTAAAGACGTTGAGTATCCGTCATAAGCCCGTAGAATAACTGTCGTTACTTCGGGTGAAGGAGAGGCATCAGCTATAAGGTCACGCAGCAGGAAGCCTTCCCAGAGAATTTTTACGCTCCAGCCTTCCACGCAGTTCAGCGTCACAACCTTCTCATAATTCTGATACTTATTAATTACCTCGTCGTAAGTGTATTCAAGCGGTTTTTCTACAAGCCCCCCGACAATAAGCCGGTACTGCTCTATATCGATGTACTGGAAACCTGCTATGTCGTTCGGCCTGAAATCATCGGTGGATGAGAGTTTTTCGCCCTGGTACTCATTAATTTCCACCGGCCCAAGGTCTTCTGCAGTCTGTTCGTCTTCGCCGCAACCCGTTAAGGGTATTGTAAATAGAAACACCGTGACAACCAGTAATAAGGAGCCGGCTATCCTTCTCCTCATACACCACCTCCGGAATGGAAATGTATTAACCTGCCAGTAATTTTAGTCCGGGAGATGCCTATTGTAAGCGATTTATATCATATTTAGCAGAAATAATTATCAAAGGAGAATATTCAATACGATATTTGTTTGTTACGGCATAACGATTGATACCGGAATAACTCCTCATACGACTTTAATCACATCTAAAGTAACACGTATCGGTTAAATTAGCTGTATAAGCCGTGGTCGCTGCTGACCGTTGGTTTATACGGTATTTTTTACTATTCAGGGGGATGTGGATTATGGAGGAGATGAAAAAAAGTATCGATCCGGCAACTATAGAAATGATAGAGAAAGCGGTCACCGATGGGGTAAGTACCGTATTCGAAAGAGCTGAAAACATGAAGGCCTGTCCGATAGGTGCCGAAGGCAGTTGCTGCAGTAACTGCGCTATGGGACCGTGCAGGGTGCCCCTTCCCAGAAATAGAGAGGAAACGCCTGAGGACAGGAAAAAGCGAAAAGGAGTATGCGGAGCAACGGCAGAGACTATTGCTGCCCGTAATTTTCTTCGTAAAATCGCTGCGGGAACGGCTTCTCATGGTGATCACGGTCGTGAAGTCGCCAAGATATTCTTAAAGACCGCCAGGGGCGAACTGGAAGATTTCAGTATCAAAGATGAAGTTAAGTTATTACAACTGGCTATGGAACTGGGAGTCGACATCGGAGAACGCAGTAATAACGAAATAGCAGTTGATGTAGGTGAAATATTATCAGGCGAATTCGGTAAACAGGACGAACCTCTGCTGCTATTGAAAAGAGCACCTCTTAAGAGACAGGAAATCTGGAGAAATCTCGATGTTGAACCCAGGGGTATAGATAGAGAGGTCTCGGAAGCGATGCACCGTACTCATATGGGTTGCGACCAGGACTACAAAGACCTGCTTCACCACGGCGCCAGGACCGCCCTGGCTGATGGCTGGGGTGGCAGCATGATTGCGACAGACCTTCAGGATGTTCTCTTTGGAACTCCGGCACCGGTATTAAGTGAAATAAACCTCGGAGTACTAAAAGAAGACGAAGTAAACATTATTATTCACGGGCACGAACCGTATCTCGCCGAGATGGTAGCCGTAGTTTCCCAGGAGCCGGAGCTTATCGAGCTGGCAAAATCGAAAGGAGCAAAGGGTATAAACATCGCCGGGATGTGCTGTACAGCCAACGAGATACTGATGCGTCACGGAATCCCTATTGCCGGTAATTTTCTGCAGCAGGAACTTGCCATAGTAACCGGCGCACTCGATGCAATTGTGGTAGATGTCCAGTGTATTATGCAGGGGCTGGCTGAAGCTGCTTCCTGTTACCATACAAAACTCATTACCACGGACAGAAGAGCGAAGATTGAAGGCGCAACTCATATTGAGTTTGACGAGCATAAAGCTGCCGATTCGGCGAGGGCCATCATCAAAACCGCGATAGAGAACTATGTAAATCGCGGGGAAAACGTCAGAATTCCAGATGAAAAAACACCGCTCGTTGCCGGATTCAGTCATGAAACGATTAACTATCTGATGGGAGGACTCTTCAGAGCATCGTACCGCCCGCTCAACGAAAACATTATCAACGGCCGGATAAGAGGAGTGGCAGGTGTAGTCGGATGCAACAATGCAAGAGTAACCCACGATGATATTCATGTGACGCTCGTAAAAGAGCTGATAAAAAATGATGTACTCGTACTCGAAACGGGGTGTGCTGCTATGGCATGTGGTAAAGCCGGTTTGTTGATACCGGAAGCTGTCCAGTACGCCGGAGCCGGGCTGGCCGAGGTATGCGAAGCAGTTGGAATCCCGCCGGTGCTTCACCTGGGCGCCTGTATCGATAACAGCCGGATACTGATGGCGGCAACTGCCATGGTTAAAGACGGCGGTCTCGGCGATGATATCAGTGATCTACCGGCGGCCGGTGTTGCACCCGAATGGATGAGTGAAAAAGCCGTTGCTATCGGACAGTATTTTGTCAGTTCAGGAGTCTACACTATATTCGGCGCTACCTGGCCGACCCTGGGCAGTAAAGAAGTTACCGATTACCTGTTTAAAGAAATGGAACACCTGTACGGAGGAAAATGGGACTTCGAGATAGACCCGTATAAAATGGCAAAGATGGTGATAGAACACATTGACGGCAAGAGAAAAGCTCTTGGTATAGACAAATCCCGGGAAAGAGTACTTTATGACATGGGAATGAGAAGAGAACTCGATACAGATTAATCAACAAAGACATACGGCATCTATCGTACTACTGACTCTCGATAAATACATAGAGGTAATAAAAATGGCTGAAGCTGAACATACCTGCTCTGTCTGCGGTGTGACAAGTGAAGAAAGAATCCTGATTAACGCTGAAAAAGAGGGCGGGGAAGTATGGGTCTGTGTTCGCTGTCTACCGGCAATAATTCACGGTGCCCAATAAGACGAAACATCAAAAACACTCGCTTTACCGTCCCGCTTCGGAGGAGATTCTGGCCCGGTTGGGTCCGAATCCCTAACCTGCTCCGGTGATAAACAGAGCCCTGTTCTGAAAGTCCTTCATTTTTCCACCCTTGTAGCACGCTGTAGTGTATTAATTAAGAGTGGAATGCTCCTTCTTTTTTTATTTCAAACTGCTATTATACTTACATCGTGATGTTTGTCATGTCACGCGTACAATTATTTAATGCCGCGTGAAATATACATTGAAACTTATAATCAGAATGCACTACAGTTAATGAAACCTGAGCATCAATAATCATCGAATTATTTAGCCGGGAGTGCAATCAGTGGCTGATAATCCAAAGAAATTATATACAAGATACCCGTTGATAAACATTTTGACTTACAACATAGCAACCATCCTGCATTATTCTCTCGGCGGAATCGGTATCATACTGGGTTATAACGGATGGGTCGGCTACGTAATCGGCATCCTGTATCTCTGTTTTTCGTTCGGAGAGATGTACCTCCACATGCCTTTGAAAGTATGCCCGAACTGCGTGTATTTTAAGCTGGATAATTCAATCTGCATATCCGGGCTGAATCGAGTCTCGAGGAAAATCGCCAAAGAGGGGAGTACCGACTATTTCGGTGACAGGGCAAAAGGAATACTTTGTCCGAATAATCTTTATATTTTCAGCCTGGCCTTCCCGATTGTCGCTGTCATTCCGGCGTTGATAATGAACTACTCCGTGGGACTGCTGATAATTTTAATACTCTTAATAGGTCTTCTTGCTTTCCGGTTTTTTGTCATATTCCCGAAAATTGCCTGCGTTCATTGCCGAGCGCAAAAAATCTGTCCTCAGGCACAGCAGATGGGATTCAACAAGTAACAGAAAGGGGCAGAGTACCTCTGGTGATTGTATCCACCCTTACTTAGTCCCTGAATTCAGGACAATTGGTGTAATATCGAAACGAGACAGCGCAAAGATGGATATTAAAGCAATTTCTTTACAGCGAAGGTTACTAAGGTTCAAATTTCTGCCTCTGGCTTATATCCTTATGGTGCTGGCTGTATTTATTCTTCCTTTTTTCGGTGTCGAAGAATATTCCATCATTAAAAATACCACGAGTCACCTGGGTGCCCAGGGTGCTCCGAACGCCTGGATGATGAACGTCGTTTTTGTTTTATTGGGGGTATCTTCCATAGACGATGGCTGGAAGCGATTGTCAGGCTACTGGCTTCATAAAGCAGTGCTGATTATTTTCGGAATCTCACTGCTGTTGACTGCTTTTTTCCAGCACGCCCCGATTGTACCCGGAGTTCAGTTCAGTGTACTGGAGGATGACCTGCATTCGAAATTCGCTACCGTTACCGGATTCTCGTTTGTCTTCTTTGCAGTTTCGGCTGCATTTATCGAAAAAACAAAATCACGTAGAATTACGGCGATAGGAGTCGGTTGTCTTGCTTTAATTTGTTCAATTCTTTTCTTCAATGTTCCAGATTTTGCCGGTATCTGGCAGCGTATAATTTTTCTCAGCACTTTTGCCTGGCTGATGTATTTTTCGTATTCACAAGAATAACGCCCGTGTTATTATAATTATTCGTCCGAAGTAATCTGCCGTTTGATCTTCTCCACTTCCGCACGGACAGCATCCTTCGAGGCTTCAGCCCCCCAGCCAACCGCCTTTCCATTGATGAAGATACCCCGGCAAAGACCATATTCATCCCGAACCTTCGGGTCGTCGGCACAATATTCCCGGAGTACTACTGAGTCGCCGAACTCGCCGGCAACTTCCCGTACGCGTTGGGCTTCTACATCGTAGGTAAGGCACGAACGAGTCGTAAACAGGTCGATAGCCACTTTACCTGCTGCCGGCTCGAATACATAATTCTGTTTGTGGAATCTCGGTGGTTCAGCCGAACCATCGAATGCCTTCCACAACAGAGCCTTATTGCTCAAATATATCCTCTCATCAACGTCAGTCACTTCAGCGATCTCACCAATCCGACTGTATCCGCACTTCTCAAAGAAATAAGCCGGCATGAACCAGTAATCATGAAAGTAGGCAATGACGACTATCCCCTTCCGTTCCTGTCGGCGTGCTTCTTCTTCGGCAGCCTCCACCAGAGCACGGCCTGTACCCTGTCCGGCAGGCTTATTCGCAACAAGACATTGAATAACCATAAGGTCGCGCCCCACCGGCCCCCAGGGAGCTATTTCAATCGGCATAACGTAGAGAAATCCCTCACGCCTGCCATCGATAAGAGCAACCTTTATTCTCAAGCCGTATTGATATTGTTCACGCAGCCAGGGGATGCGCCGCCAGCAAGAATCGGTACGTTCTTTTGTCTCACCAACATGGCCGCACGTACCGACGAACTCCTCGTCGCCAGGCTGCATGTCCCTGACCGTTATCCTTTTCATATTATTCGTTCCTTACCTGACTTACGGTTTCAATTCTACCAGATATGACTCATGCCTGGTACCTTTTGAGTTCTCATGCGCTTTTAAGTGTAGAAAACCGGGCAGGATATTGATAATAGTTTTTCCAAAGATATAAAAAGAATTGTCCAAATTCCTTTGCCTAAAGCATTATAATATATAGAATGCGGGATAATAAGGACGATAACGTGGAAGCAGCGGAACTTCCCGTCACATTACAGCCCGGTGATTCTGTTTTATTCAGCGACATCCTGAACGCATATCAGGCACCCGTTACGCGGTATCTCTACCGTTTAACCGGTGATTATGAGACCACTCGTGACCTTGCGCAGGAGACTTTCATTAAGGTCTATAAAAACATCGAGAAAATAAAGACTAATCTTAAGCTGCAGGCGTGGATATACCGGATCGCGACCAACACCGCCTTTCAACATCATCGTAGACGAAAGATAATCCGGTTCATTCCTTTCGAAAAAATGAACAAGACCGAACCGATAGCCAGCAGGAAGAACCCGTCCGATCCGGTCGAAAGCATGGCAATACAGGAAACGCTTGAGAATATACCCTACAAACTGAGGACCTGCGTTGTCCTTTACTACGTTGAAGGATTCAAGTGCCGTGAAATCGCTGAAACCCTGAATATTTCCGAAGCCGCGGTTCGGAAACGTATCTCGAGAGGTGCCGGCCTTTTCCGGGAATTATATGGCAGAGGAAACGAATAATGAAATGCAAAGATGTTCAAAACATATTATTTGCTTATATAGATAACGATATCAGCGAAGAGGAACGCCTGTCTGTCTCTGAGCACCTGAAACACTGCAATGAATGTGCTTCACTTCTTGAAGAAACCAGGTCTACACGAAACATACTTCTCGAACTCCGGAAAACTCCGGCTTTGCCGGAAATTCAGGCGACAACGATACAGGAGAATGCGATAAAGGGAAAACGGACCGGTAGAAATCGGGTGCTTCTTGTGACGGCAATCGTATTGCCGGTATTACTGATTCTGGCTGTCGTACTTCCAATCAGCTTTTCCAATGGGGTATCTGGAGTACTGGCAAAAGCATACGCGGCTATAGAGAAGGTCGAAACCTTCCGGTTTACCGGAGAATCATACTCCCATTTTTTCGATACGGACGAATCCCTGCTAACCATCTCCGAAGAAGAAGCATTCGGAGGAAATAATACCTACTACCTGAAAATATATCCGAACGGAACCGATTATTACCGCGCAATAATCGTTGCGGATGGTCATCGATATTCATATGGAGATATGGGAAGGTACGGAATAACTGAATCGTATTTTGAAGAACTTACCCCCACCAAAGAAAAAACACTGGATTACCTGGACCTGATCGATGATGTCGAAACAATGAAAGACGAAATCATCGATGGCACGGAGTGTTACCATTATAAAGGGACTGTCAATACTGAAAAGTGGCTCGAACGACAAATCCTGCGGACGAAGGAACATTGGGAAAATTCGGGGTTGGATATAGATATAGACGAAGTGATTGAAACTTTATCGAACAGCTGGCGCAATAAGGAAATCAGGTATGAATTGTGGATAGGTAAAAAGGATTATATTGTCCGTCAGGTGAAAGAATATATGAAGTTTGCTCCTACCAGCTCGTACGAAACGATACTAGTAATGAATTATTATGCCTTTAATGAAGCTATTAATATAGAACCTCCTCTGGATGAAAACGGGAAATTACTTGACGGCTGGATGTATCTTGGTGCGGCAAATTGATTGTTTCATCCGAAACAACAGAAACAATTCACTGAATTTTTAATTTTCCGGGTTACACCTTCATCCCCAGCAGCATCTTCATCCTCATTTTCATCATATCCCATCCGCTGAGTTTGTTTGCCATTATATGCATGAAGGTATCGTCTTTATCCCTGAACGGTACATTTTGCTCGTTTTTCAAAACCAGCCTAGTCGCCCCCGATTCACACGTGACCACGCAGTTACCGCAGCCGATGCATCTATCCGGGTCGACGGTGGATTTGCCATCAACCATTACCCTCGCATCCATCTGGCACCTGCCGATACATACTTCGCAGCCGGTGCATAGCGTCGAATCCATCGTAACATAGTAATTGGAGGTATATAAATCGGCCGGCCTGGGTGCGTTCTTGGCTGCGGCCAGAGGTCCGCAGCAGTCGCCGCAGCAGCAACATATATTCTCGGGCTTCACGGAATTCTCAGGCTGCAGTATAAATCCCGCTTCCTGGGCTCTGTCCAGTACCTCGAACGCTTCTTCCTTGGTTATCTCTCGACCTCTACCCATTTCGATGTACTGTCTGGCATGGTCGGGGCCAACCTGCAGGCAGGTCTCCCTGATATCGGAATATTTGCATGGTTTTTCCTGCAGGTCCTTCGTCTGACGGCAGATACAGTTAGCAACCGAGAAAGGTCCGGGAGACTGCTCGACAAGATGTCTCACATCGTCATATACGGCAATTCTGTTCTTATCCGGAACCGGGACGCTCTTTTCTACCGGAACAACTCTCAGCTGCGGAATCATCTTTCTCGGGCTGCCTTCAGACCTCCTGCTAAAGCTCTCTTCATGGTATTTATCTATATCCTCGACTAAGTTTTCCGTCAGGCGGTCGACCTGGAAATCGATCATCCCACCCGCCGAGACTCCCACGTTCTTATATATCCGCTCGCCGAAACCTCCTCTGTGAACGACTATCGTACCTTTGTAGACCATGTGGTCCAGCTTACGGACAAATTCGTCAAGGGACATATCCATTCCGCTCTTCCTGACACGCTTATATATCTGTTTCGGCAACTCCCATTTTATTGTTGAAAGCAGTGTCGCTATTTTCGCTTCCTCGGGTGTAAGCAGATGTTTCAGCAGTTTGATATCGGCGCCTGTCTCCGAGGCCTGGAAGCCCGCTGGTCCCGAATCCAGATGCTGCTGTAATTCCCTGTATATCCGGTCTTCACTCGACATATGTCTACCCTCCAGATATGAATATGCCTGCCTGAACATTAGAGATTTTAATCGGTTTACCGATTGGTAAAATCTTAATCTTGTGCCTGAATAATGTCAAACACCCGAAGACGTTTAATTACAATTGACTTATAACTCTCCAGGTGCCAGAATATTCAGGTGTCGTGAGATGTACACCCTCGCGGCACAATCGGCTGAAAGGTAACCCGTATATAATGAATATTCTTATCTCCGGTTCGCTGGCATATGACCGGATTATGGATTTTCCCGGTCGGTTTTCCGACCATATCCTTCCTGAAAAAATACACGTGCTGAATGTCGCATTTACCGTGAACAGCCTGACCGAAAAATTCGGTGGTACAGCCGGAAACATAGCCTACAGCCTGGCTCTGCTGGGCGAAAAACCTATTATTCTCTCAACTATCGGCAGAGATTACCACCGGTATTACGAATGGCTTGAACAGAACGATATTTCCTGTGATGGAATCAATATAATCGACGATGAACTCACTGCCTGTGCCTATATTACAACCGACCAGTCCGACAACCAGATAACCGGATTCAACCCCGGGGCGATGAAACACCGCGTCACTTTAGACCTCGATAAACTCGACCCCGAAGATACTATAGCGATTGTGGCTCCCGGTAATATGGACGATATGATAGGCCTGTGCCGGGAATACAAATCGAGGGGTATCAGGTACATCTTCGACCCCGGTCAACAGCTAACCAGCTTCGATAAAGCTTCTATTCTGGAGTGTATCGACGGCGCTTACATCCTGATATCCAACGACTACGAACTGGAAATGATTATGGAGATGACCGGTCTGGATAGAGACGGATTACTCAAACTGGTATCGATAATTATTACCACTCTTGGAGAGCTGGGTTCCTGCGTCCGCACGTCCGATAAATTAACCGAAATACCTCCCGTAAAAGTTAAAAACGCAGTCGACCCCACTGGTGCCGGTGACGCCTACCGTTCGGGGCTTCTTAAAGGTCTTTCTCAGAAACTAGATATTGAAGAATGTGCCAGAATAGGAAGTGCCTGCGCTTCTTATGCCGTTGAATACATCGGTACGCAGGAACACCGTTTTACTATGGATGAGTTTAATAAAAGACTTGATTCCCTGGAATAGCAGGTACCTGAATGCTTCATGGTTGTCCAAAGGACCCTTGAAATATAAACTGTGTGTGTGAATCCGAAAATAAAGAACGGGGAGTGAAATCACTCCCCGTTCTCGTTCTAACCTAGTCTACCGGCACCGGACAGGCGAGTCTTAATCCCTTTTTCGTAATATCGAGCAGAATTGCTTTCCCCTCCTCTGATAATCCGTATGAATCGATTTCTTTGTGGAGCAATTCTATGTCTCCGTACCCTCCGACATATCCGTTAAGCCGTGCTGCAATAGTCGAGTCCATAAAACCTTCGTAGTCTCCGGCATTTTTCAATACGTCTTTCATTAATCTCTGTTCAAGCTGAAGGTAATATTTCTGATGATATAACTCAGCCGGCGTAAAACCGGAATAAGGGACTATCTCGGTATTGACCGTATTGGGTATTTCGGCTCTGCGTTTATTGTAAGACTCCAGGGCTTTATTCTTTTGCTCTTCATTATGATAAAAGATGATAGAGTGGTACTGTTTTGAAAACGGGGAGTTCACCGCATCGTTACCGCGCCAGAAAGCATCCAGCAGTGTTTCATAAGATACAACTTCCGGATCGTAATCTATCTGAATGGTCTCACTGTTGTCTCCGAGGTCATGATAGGTAGGGTTGGCCTTGTTTCCTCCGGCGTAGCCGACCCTTGTTCGGATCACACCGTCTATACTCCCGAAACGGGAGTCCGCTCCCCAGAATCAGCCCATAGCGAACGTCGCCGTTTCAAAATTCTCCGGAGTATTATTATCGACAAATGTTTTTATTTGTTTTGTCACTGTATTTTCCTTTCCTGCTGCAATATCTGCATTCACGCATCCGTTCGTAAAAATCACCGATGCCGCGGATAACAGAATCAACAGAGACAAGATTGTCCTCACTGCTGCCCTCTCCTTCACCCGATAAATGTTTCGTCTCTCGCAAATAATTATATATCTTGATAAAGCCCCGGTATGTGATTAAGGTCATAAGGCAATTCGCCCCCAGCCTGCCCACCGTAGCTTCAGCGTAGGCGGGTCATTGCGAGGAGCCCTCCTGCGGTGGACGACGTGGCAATCTCTACCAATATTTTCAACCCTTTCTCCCCTTTCAAAAAACCGCGAAAAGTATTGTCTGACTTCTGATTTGTATGTACACTGAATATACATATCCGGAGGTGAACGATGAAGACACTGGTGGTCTATGATTCCGTCTACGGAAATACCGAGGAAATAGCCAGATCGATTGGTGAAGCTATCGGCGATGAAGCAAAAGTGGTAAAAGCAGGCGAATCGGGACCGGGCGACCTTGAATCTATCGACCTGCTGATAACCGGTTCACCCACATACGGCGGCAGGCCTACACCGAAAATGAAGGAATTCATTGACAATATCAAGGCAGTGTCACTTGAAGGCGTTAAAATTGCCGCATTCGATACCAGGGTACCGGCGACCTGGGTCAAGATATTCGGTTTTGCCGCCGGAAAAATCGAAAAACGGCTCAAGTCACAGGGGGGAAAACCTGCGGTCAAACCTGAAGGGTTTTATGTCTCCGGGACAAGAGGGCCTCTGGTAGATGGTGAATACGAACGCGCCGCCGGATGGGCAAAAGAAATAGCGGGAAAGTAGTCCCTACCCGTTGAAAGGCCATATCAGCGGTATCAGCAGTATCGCCAGCGCCCAGTATATCAGGTTCAGGGGTATTCCTATCCTGGCAAAATCGGTGAACTTATAGCCTCCCGCCGAATAGACCATCGTATTCGTCTGATAACCTATCGGCGTCGCGAAACTCGTTGACGCTGCAAAGGTAATCGCCACCAGGAACGGCCTGGGATCGACTTCCAGGATACCAGCCAGGCTGAAAGCTATCGGCGCCATAATTGCCGCCACCGCGTTGTTTGACATTCCCTCGGTAAGAAAAGCCACGACTATATAGATAACCGCGAGAATAGCGACCGGCCCGAATGTTATTAACGGCTGGAGTACGCCGTCCGCCAGCGCCTGCACAACACCGTTGCTCTCCATGGCGATACCCAGCGGAATAATCCCACCCAGAAGAAAGATAATTTTCCAGTCTATTGCGTTATATGCTTCCTCGATTGTGATGCATCTCGTCAGCACCATTCCAAGTGCCCCGATAACAGCCGCGACCATTATCGGCACTATTCCCGTAACTGCCAGGATAACCACCGCCAGCATTACGATAACAGCCATCACGGCTTTGTTTTTACGTACGTTCAGCCCTGTTAATTCGCTTGTCACTATAACATTCGGTGAATTCATTAGCTGCTGTATATCGTCTTCGTGTCCATGAACGAGCAGCGTGTCTCCGCTCTCCAGCATTATATCGGAAAGCCTTTCTTTCAGCGTTGTACCTCTTCGCTGTATCGCCAGGACGGGATGCTGATATCGACGGAAAAAGCTGGAATCCTGGATTGTGTGACCTATCAGGTTGGAAGCCGGCGGGAGCAATACCTCGACGAGCCGGATATTATGCTGATGGTCGGTATCGACGGAACGCGCGTTCATTATCATCTCGAGTCCGTAGGTATTCTCCATCTCTATTATCCTGTCTACATGACCGCCAATCACCAGAAGGTCGCCGGGTCTTATCTTGGTCTTTTTCGGATGTGAAACGGCTTTCCCTTCACGCATCAGGTTCGCTAATTCAACTTCCAGGTCGCGTGGTATTTTGTTCTCCTCCCAGGTCTTACCGACAAGAACCGAGTGCCCCAATACCTGGAGTTCCGCCTGGTAATCGGCCAGCAGGTATTTATCCGTCTGGTTTGCTTCTCCTTTTCGTTTCGGCAGCAGCCACCGGCTGGTAATCAGCAGGTAAACGATACCTGCAGCGACCATGACCAGGCCTAGCGGAGCAAACTCGAAGAATTTGAAAGACTCCAGCCCCCGCCCGATACCGATACCGTTAACCAGCATATTCGTGGAAGTGCCGATTATCGTACATACGCCTCCGAACTGGCTGGAAAAAGACAGGGGAATTAAGACACGCGATGAAGAAATCTTCCGCTTTGCCGTCAGGGTAATAACCACGGGAATCAGGATAGCCACAGCGGCTGTATTGACCAGGAACGCGGAAAGAGCCGCCGTGATAATACACAGCACGAATATAAGACGGGTTTCACCTTTACCGGCAAGCCTGTCTATTAACCTTGCCGCCTGCTGTACCAGTCCGGTACGCACCAGCCCGGTACCCACGATAAACATCGCGCCGATGGTAATCGTGGCTGGATTGGCGAATCCCCTTAGGCCTTCTTCCGGAGTAACCAGTCCCAGAGCAAGAAGCGCAACCAGGGTGCAGATGGCAACAAGGTCGACCCTGACTTTACCGGATATAAAAAGTCCGAAGGTCCCCAGCAGTACAAGTACGGTTAATATAAGGTTCAGGTTTTCCAAAATAGAGTTCAGAATGCGATAGGTTTAGTACGGTCTTATCCACCCGCTATTTCTTTTTGCTCTGTCTCAACACCAGTACGGGCACGGTCGAAGTTCGCAGCACTTCGTCGGTAACGCTTCCCATAATCGTCCGCTTTAACCAGCCCCGGTTATTCGCATTCATAATCACGAGGTCGATATCGTCCTCCTTGCAGCATTGCTTGATTGAATCCGCCGGGTCGCCGACCATTACTCTGAGCGAACCTTCGACGCCGCTGTCCCCGATAACTTTCAATTTTCCCCGGAGGTATTTCCTGATACGTGTCATCGTCTTCCTGTCCCGCTTATCTGCTTCCTTGAGGAAGTCCCGCTTTATTATCGGCCCTCCGCTGCTGGGAGAATTCCAGGCCATCTCCAGCATTGAAAGAGTCACTACCCGTAATACCAGTATATTCGCACCGAAGCATTTAGCTGCTTCGATTGCATATTCAAGGGCTTTCGCAGACTTCCGTGAACCGTCCATCGGGACAAGAATTCTCTCTATCACAGGAATTACCTCCAGGTTTTTATTATCCTTTGCCTGTCATTATAGTTACCTGTATTTACATCAGTCAATTACATAGAATTTTATTTAACAAAAAGATTAGATTCTTAGATATTATAATGCTCACCCCCTTAATCCCCCTCAAACAGGTGCCATATTCAGCAGAAATATTGCGATTGTTTGAAGAGGGAAAAAGTTTGAGAGAGGGAAACCCCTGGTAATCCGTTCTTCCTTCGTCATTGCGAGGAGTCCGCTGAGGAAGAAGGCACGGCAATCTCTGTTATCAAGTGCATAATTTGTTGGAATAACACACTTTTTGTTTCCTCTCCCTTGAGGGGAGAGGATTAAGGTGAGGGTGATAAGTGGATTTATGTCACCCTCATCCTGACCTTCCCCCATCAAGGGGGAAGGTACCAGTTGTAGTGGTTCGCCTGCAAAAATCAGGGACTCGCAATGACAACCAGACAAACCAGACGCAAAAAGAACCGAAAATAGTCCTCCTTTACAGGCCAATCGGATAAATGTAGAGTAAATAGAACCGATAAGAAGAGAGTTAAAATGGCTGAAGATAAAATAAAGGAAATCGAGGAGAAGATAGCCGACCTTAAGGCAAGATGGCCTCCTCACTCGGTACCGCCGTCGATGTGGCAGCAGCTTGAAGACCTGGAGGACGAACTGGAAGCCGCGAAGAAAGAAAAGGACGGCAAATAACAAATCAAATATGTAAAGAGGGAGTGACCAAATGGTCACTCCCTCTTTATTGTACCGTCATTCTGAGGAGAGAATCGACAAAGAATCTCCTGCGATATGGCAATATATTTAAACGGTGTGTTTCCTGCCGCAGCGCGGACAGGTAAGTGTCCCCCTGGTCATCACCGGAGGAATTTTCAGCTTTGCACCGCAGTCACATTCCAGTGTTCTGTAACCGCCCAACCGCTGAAGTACAGCGGACGTTTCCCGAATTCGCTGCTTCTCATCGGGATCGTCCGTTTTCGAAGAAGGAGTATTCGCCGGGATCGGAATATTTTCACCAACCAGTCCTGTCGCCGGTATAACTCCCCCGCGTCCGTGGTGTACGTCCCGGTAGGCTTCATTGTAATTAATATAGGAAGCGCCTGCCATCTTCCGCAGGATATTTATTCTCTCGGAAATCGGTGGATGTGTACTGGATAGATCGCTGAATTTCACGCCCTCCTTGCGGAACGGGTTGACGATATACATCGGTGCGGTCGCCTTGTTGGCTGACTGTAACTGTCCGGTGGATTTTCCCAGTTTCTCCAGGGCTGAAGCCAGCCCCTCGGGATAACGCGTATATAAAGCCGAAGATGCATCGGCAAGGTATTCCCTTTTCCTGGATATGGCGAAGTAAATAAGCTGGGCCAGTATCGGCGCCAGTATCGCCAGGGCTATAGCCACTATCATTATTATCAACTGTGCCTGGCCACCTCCGCCGCGTGATGAACTCCTTGACCTGCCCCCGCCGCTGAATAACATTATCCTCGAACCGTACCACGCCAGGATAACGATAGTCCCCAGCAGCACACTGGTCAGCGCCATCAGCAGGACATCACGGTTCTTAATATGGGCCATCTCGTGGGCGATTACCCCCTGCAGCTCATCTCTGTTAAGCTTATTCAGCAGTCCGGAAGTTATAGCCACCGACGCTCGTTTCGGGTCTCTACCGGTGGCAAACGCGTTCATTGCGGGATCATCGATTATATAAATACCCGGCATATACTCAAGTCCGGAGGCAATCTTCATTTCTTCGACGATATTGTACAGTCGCGGATGGTCGTCGGGGCCGATTTTTCTGGCTCTTGATAATGTAAGCAGTATGCTGTCGCCCTGAAAGTACCCTACCAGGCTCATCACTCCCCAGATAATTCCCGCAACAACCAGCCCACCGACCGGGTTGTCCATAAAGGCATAACCCAGCAGCCAGCCGATTGCCAGGAGTATCAAGCCCATGGCAATCACCAGTACCATCGATCTTCTGCGATTAGACCTTATTTGCTCCCACATATAATTACTTCTTTATTTATAAAATCAACTGGCGTGTCCTAACCATATTACCTGCTAAATGCAGGATTTTGTCATTCCAGCGAAGGCTGGAATCCAGTAACGCTCTTTGAGTAAATCACGTTGTATCGCGATTTCATCTGCCGTAATACTGATTTAAAATGCTTTATTTCGCTAACTGAAACTTACCTTCGGCGCTTCCCGTTCTGCTGACAGAGTTACCTCGAAGAATTCGCTGGCTTTGAAACCTGCCATACTCGCCATTAAGTTGGACGGGAACATCTCCGTCCTGTTGTTATACCTGAGCACCGAGTCGTTATAATACTGCCGTGAGAAACTTATCTTGTTTTCCGTGGAGGTGAGTTCCTCTTGCAGTGCCAGGAAATTCTGGTTGGCTTTAAGGTCCGGGTAGGCCTCAACTGTTACCAGCAGCCTCGAAAGAGCCTGACTGAGTTCACTCTCAGCCTGGGCCCGAGCCCCGGCACCGGCAGTGCCCGATATCTGCTGGGCAAGATTACGCGCCTGCGTGACTGCTTCAAGTGTTTCACGCTCGTGGCTCATATACCCTTTGACCGTCTCGATAAGATTCGGTATCAGGTCGTAACGCCGCTTAAGCTGCACGTCTATCTGCGCCCAGGCGTTCTTCACCTCGTTCCTTAATCTCACCAGACCGTTGTACATACCTATCATCCATAATATAACAAGTGCGATTATTCCAAGTATCACCCATAAAACGATCATAATACCAAACCTCCTTAAGGTTAAATTTAACTTTATGTAAATTATTCCGGCGTGCCGAAAAATTCCTCGAAGAACCCTATCGCGGGATTATCCGCCTGACCTTCGACTCCGGAACTGAACTGGCTGCTTAACTGCACAACCTCGCCACCGTCGAACCAGAGACCGTGACCTCTGCCGCAGGTATCTATCATTACTTTCGGTTCTTTACCCACGTCCTTCTTGTCCATCTTCTTCCCGCAAATCGGACACTTCCGCTTTTTCTCTTTCGTTTCGGCATCCGGCGAACTATTCATCCCTTCAAGAAATTCATCTATTCCTTCTGCCTGCTGCGTTTGAAGCACCAGCTCCAGTTCTCCTGAATCGAACCACACTCCCCTGCACTCCGTACAGAAATCGAGCTCGATATCGTGATACTCCACGATTGCCATATCAACTTTGCATACCGGACAAATCATAGTCCCACACCCTCCCAGTACACTAGATTAAGTGTATGTGGTCTTAATATGGGTGTCAAGAGAAACACCAATAATGAATACAGCCCTTACACCATCACCCCCGCCTTCGCCATCACATACCGCATGAACTTCTGCGTCCGGGATATATCTCCCGACGGGTCACCGTAATGCCAGTCCATAGCCTGCCGTATCAGGTCCGACCATCTGTCGTCCACATTAGCCATCACCCATTCAACCGACTTTCTTTTGGTGGCAACATCACCATTCCTGAATGTATACAGGCCGCGGCATACCGTGAGAACAAAATACGGCTGGTGGCCTTCGCCCCTGAATATCTCGTCGTCATACGTAAGGAGTACCCAGTCACGCAGGAATATAAAGGCGGTTTCTTTAAGTTGTTCCGGCGGCACGGGGTCTATTATTTCTCTTAGAGGTGGCCCTTCGATCTCCACCCCGCACTTATACAGGACATGCCGGTGAAACACCCAGTCGATATCGTACCGATCGACCAGGAACTCATCCCTGTTGAACATCGGGGTTTTCGGGCCTGTTTTCCGATAAACCCGCAGGTCGTCCAGCGGTATATAAATTCCGGACATCTTTTTCGTCCATACCATATCGTTCCTGAAAAGACGCCGGTGCATATCCGCCAGTGCTTCGATAGTGATATCCGGCAGCTCTCCGTTGGTTACTATAAGCGGGTCTATGTCACTCCGTCCGGGATCAAAATCTCCCAGCGCCAGCGACCCGTACAAATACATGCCGGTAAAATAGTCGCCCAGTACCTCCCGCGCGCCGTCACGCAATGCATCGATAGCTTCTCTTACGTCATCATATGGTATCGAATACTTACTCACAGCATAGACTATAGACCATAATGGTTTGCGCGTCTATATTTTAGTTCTGTTTACATTTGGTTGGTGGTATTTACCTCACCCCTGACCCCTCTCCAGCCCAAACCATTGATAATTGTTGTTAGTCTTTTTCGGTTGGAGAGGGGAGTTAAAATGGGGGAGGGAGCCCCCTCTCAACAATACTTTCCCCCTTTCACGCAAACTAATCTTTACGGCTTAATCAGGGTACTGCGTGAGAGGGGGATACGGGGGTGAGTACAATAACAACCAACACCGAATAGTACCTATATTTTCTCAGGATGAATAATGCGTCCGGTTTCTGTATAATTATCCCTGAGCTTGAACACCCGGGACGGATTATGATGTTGAAAAACCTGCTTATAGCCCCCTGCGGAATGAACTGCAGTATCTGCCATGCCTTTCTCAGGCAAAAGAATACCTGCCCGGGATGTTATTCCGTGGATGAAACTCAATGGGTATCGATAGCGCGCTGCGTTATCCGTAACTGTGAAATATGGAAAACGAATGATTCGGGATTTTGTTACGAATGTGAAAAGTACCCCTGCAAAAGACTCAGGCAGCTTGATAAACGGTACCGGACCAGGTACGGAATGAGTATGCTGGAAAACCTTGAATATATCAGGGATAACGGGCTGGCAGCCTTCGAGGAGAAAGAACGCCAACGGTGGCGCTGTCCTGCCTGCGGCGGGACCATCTGCGTTCATAAGGGGTACTGTCTGAACTGCGGAGAGCAGCGGCAATAAACCTGATGGACACAGTCGCATTGTTCAGACTGGCGTCCGGGTATCAGGACGCCAGTCTGAGTTTGCATTCCTTTACGATATATTCAGACGTCTACCGGGATCGCATCAGAACGAAACCGGCCAGACCCAGTCCGAGGCCCAGAACGATATCGATAATACCGTTAATCTGCACCGCTTGAGCGGCGCCAACGTTAGCTCTGGCTAATCCGAGTCCTGTTTTCTGGATGACCAGGTAATTGTATTCCGGACTTGGCTGAGCACCGGCATCTCTCATCTGCTTATATTGCATGTTTACCGCATCGTATTGATCGTCGAGTTGCTTAAGCGGTAATGGCGCAATAGATTCCTCGATTTCCTTCATGCCGGAAGCAGCCTGAGTAATAAACAGGACTCCGAACACAATGCTTACCACACCCAGTACGATAATAATGATAGAAATAATCTTCATTATACCCTCCTATAGTATAATACCTAGATTGACTAGGTATTATAATTCAGAGCTGAGTGATTGTCAATACGTAAATAACGCAGTATTATTCGGTTTTGGTTGTGATTTTCGGTTCACCCCCTTTATCCCCCTCAAACAGTAGCTGTATTTAGCAGAAATGTTTCGATTGTTTGATGGGGAAAGAGTTTGAGAGAGGGGTTTCACCCCTCTCTCTTATTTACTCCCCCTTTCTGACCAGAAAATCCTTCCGCTCAGTGTCGATTGTTCTGGTCGGAAAGGGGGTCAGGGGGTAAGGAATATATAAACAACCAGATGCAAATTGAATTAATAGAAATACCGGATAAATGAAGGAGGGGTGGAATATTAATATTCCACCCCTTTAAACATACTTAACAACCTGCTGCTAACGGGTGAGGTCGAAGCGGTCAAGGTTCATCACTTTATTCCACGCCGCTACAAAGTCGTTCACAAATTTCTCCCCGGAGTCTTCACATCCGTAGACTTCCGCTAAAGCCCGGAGCTGGGAGTTCGACCCGAAGATAAGGTCGACACGGGTGCCGGTCCATCTAAGCTCGCCGGTTTCGCTATCACGACCCTCGAATACGTCTTTATCTTCCGGGGTTACACTCCAGGTCGTTCCCATGTCGAGCAGATTCACAAAGAAATCATTGGTGAGAGTCTCCGGTCGCCTGGTGAATACACCATGCTGCGACTGCCCGGAGTTAGCGTTCAAGACGCGCATACCGCCAATGAGAACCGTCATCTCGGGAGCAGTCAGTGTCAGCAGCTGCGCTCTGTCAACCAGCAGTTCCTCTTCCGATACAGCGTATTTGGTTTTAAGGTAATTACGGAACCCGTCTGCAACCGGTTCGAGTACTGCGAATGAGTCCACGTCGGTCTGCTCCTGCAGCGCATCGGTACGTCCCGGTGAGAAGGGAACGGTTATATCGTATCCGGCGTTCTTCGCGACCTGCTCGACACCTGCGCATCCACCCAGGACAATCAGGTCGGCGAGTGAAACCTTCTTTCCTCCTGACTGCGTGCTGTTGAACTCCTTCTGGATTCCTTCGAGGGTCTGCAGGGCGGTCTTCAGTTGGGCGGGTTGGTTGACTTCCCAGTCTTTTTGCGGCGCAAGACGAATGCGCGCTCCGTTTGCCCCACCGCGCTTGTCTGAACCACGGAACGTGGATGCCGACGCCCAGGCAGTCGAGACCAGCTGGGAGATGGACAGACCTGAAGCAAGTATCTTGCCCTTGAGGTCCGCGATGTCCTGCTCATCTATCAGTTCATGATCGACTTCGGGTACCGGGTCCTGCCAGATTAGTTCCTCTGCCGGGACATCCGGGCCGAGGTAGCGTGAGCGGGGGCCCATGTCACGGTGGGTCAGCTTGAACCATGCCCGGGCGAAAGCGTCCGCGAACGCTTCCGGATCCTTTTGGAAACGCCGCGCAATAGGTTCATAGATCGGGTCGAACCTCAATGAAAGGTCTGCCGTTGTCATCATGGGTGCATGCCGTTTCGAAGGATCGTGGGCATCCGGCACCTTGTCCGACGCAGCGCCGCCTTTCGGCCTCCACTGTTTCGCACCGGCCGGGCTCTCAGTCAGCTCCCATTCGTAGCCGAACAGAATATCGAAATAGTCGCTGTTCCACTCGATAGGATTGTACGTCCAGGCACCTTCAATGCCATTGCTGATTGTATCGCCGCCTTTGCCGCTGCCGAAGCTGCTCTTCCAGCCAAGGCCCTGTTCCTCGATACCGGCGGCTTCAGGTTCCGGACCGACGTGCGCCGGGTCGCCAGCCCCATGACTTTTGCCGAACGTGTGCCCGCCGGCAACGAGCGCGACCGTTTCCTCGTCGTTCATTGCCATGCGTGAAAAGGTCTCGCGGACGTCACGGCCCGACGCAACCGGATCAGGATTACCGTTTGGCCCTTCCGGGTTCACGTAAATCAGACCCATCTGCACGGCGGCAAGGGGGTTCTCAAGTTCCCGGTCACCGGAATAGCGCCTGTCTTCAAGCCATTCGCTCTCGGAGCCCCAGTAAACGTCCTCTTCCGGCTCCCAGATGTCCTCGCGCCCGCCGCCGAAACCAAAGGTCTTTAATCCCATAGACTCGATCGCGCAGTTACCGGCAAGTATCATAAGGTCGGCCCAGGATATTTTCCTGCCGTATTTCTGCTTGATTGGCCAGAGCAGCCGGCGTGCCTTGTCCAGGTTGATATTATCCGGCCAGCTGTTGAGAGGTGGGAAACGCTGCTGACCGCTGCCGGCACCTCCGCGGCCATCGCCCATTCGGTACGTGCCTGCGCTGTGCCATGCCATCCGTATGAAAAGCGGCCCGTAGTGTCCGTAATCGGCCGGCCACCAGCCTTGAGAGTTGGTCATCAGCGCATAAAGGTCCTGCTTTACTGCATTCAGGTCGAGTTTCTTGAATTCCTCGGCGTAGTTAAATTCTTCACCCATTGGATTACTCAGGTTAGAGTTCTGATGTAGAATCTTGAGGTTCAACTGGTCAGGCCACCAGTCTCGATTCGATGTACCGCTGCCAGCGGCAGGTTTGCTAGCCCCATCTGTTACCTTCCTCGTATTATCTCCGGTCATTAATTTCCTCCTTATTCAATTACATCGGGACGATAAGATTATATCAGCAGCGCTTTATTGTCAAGATGTGATATATATCACCAAAACTTAAAAAAGGGGAGTATTTCTACTCCCCTTTTTTCGCCTGCTGCTTATGCTTAATTATCTTAAGTACACTTGACCAGCACCCTGGCATACTGCATTGTCTTGTGAGCTTCTATGGCATCCATGAAGTCCTCCAGGGGATATGTCGGACCCAGCATCGACTTCAGGTCGAGCTTGGGCAGAATATCTACCGCCCTCGGGAAAAGGTTCGACTGGCCGAAAACTCCCTGTATCCCGGCTTCCTTGAACCATATCTTATGCACATCGTAGTCGAGCTTGGGGTTGTCCGGATAGATGCCGAAAAGGACAATCTTTCCGCACTGTGCCAGCATGTCGATACACGGAGGTATCATCTCGGACTCGCCGGAAGCTTCGATTATACGGTCGAATCCGCGTTCGCTTATCTTCATTGCCTCAGCGACCACATCCTGGTTTTTCGGGTCTATCACGTAGTCGGCACCCAGTTTCAGTGCCAGTTTACGCTTGGCCTCGACCGGCTCGACTACCGTCAATTTCGTCCCGCCCTGCAGCTTCGCCAGTTGTAAAATAATCAGACCGCAGGTGCCGCCGCCGATAACCATTACACTGTCCCCTATCTTGAAAGGCGCCAGGTCTACAGCCGGTATCGACGCACCTACCACTTCGGTAAGCGTTGCTTCTTCCAGGGATATCGATTCCGGCAGTTTCCACGCCTGTCGCTGGTGGACGGTAATATACTCCGCCATCATTGCATCGAGATATCCGTACGGATAATTACGATTCTCGCAGAAAGTCTCCCGGTCGTGCATGCAGTTATAACATGCTCCGCAATAGCGGTACTGATCGAGAGCAACTCTGTCGCCTACTTTCAATCCCCGCGCTTCTGCGCCTTCACCCAGTTCTTCGATTACGCCGGAAGCCTGGTAACCCAGGTGCCAGGGCAGCGGTAGTGCCACCTCTCCGGTGATAATAAACGGGTCGCATCCACCGATACCGCAGTATGCGATTCTGACCTTTATTTCTTCGAAGCCCGGATCCCTGATAGGTATTTCCTTAAGTGTCGCTTCACCTAATTTTTCAACTATTACTGCCTTCAATACTTGTCCCTCCTGTTATTGATTTATTCACAGCTCTGTGGAATGATTACTTCCTGAGACATTAAATCATAAATAGTTGTATTAATAAAATTAATGAATTGCAATTTGATTTATCCTGTCAGGTCTGGTTATTATTAGTAAAATTTCAGGAGGATAATCATATGGGTAAATATTTGCTGGTTGTAGGTATGAAAGTTACCGACCCCGCCAACGAAGCTGAGTTTAATGACTGGTATAATAACATCCACTTCCCGGATGTTCTTGAAACACCTGATTTTGTACGGGCAACCCGCTGGGAACACACCGAACCCAAACCAGACGATGCGAAATACCTTGCTCTATATGAAATAGAAACCGATGATATCCAGGCCGCTATGAAAGGTTTGAATGAAACCATTGCGGAAAAAAGAGAAGCCGGTCGAATGAGCAGTCTCGGGACGCCGGTCATAATGGGGACTTACAAACAGATATATTCACTGGATGATTAGGCACGTTCTTTCGTAACATATCACTTTTCGTGGATAAAAAAGGGGGGAAGTAATTACTTCCCCCCTTTGCGACTGTTTTCCGAAGTATCTCCGGGCTGCTATTCCTTTTCCAGGTTTTGTTCCGTTTCAACGACTTGTTCCTGTTCCGGAACACTTTCCTGCTTAACTATCCGGGTTCTTTTCCGGACGAGAACTAAAATAACGGTGTCGAATACCAGCAGCAAGATTCCGCATACCAGGAATATCGTCCCGATAAGCCCCTCTCCCGCAACCAGCGCGCCAATACCCGCTGCCACCAGCATCAGTCCGAGGAACAAGACCACTATAAACAATATTTGTCTGGAATTATTCATTTCCTGCCAATATTATACTATTTACCATAAATAATCAAGACTTTTCAGAGATTATACACTACGTTGTCAATTATGTCAACTATACCCCGGCTATGCGTAAAAACCGGGCGTTCCGGCCTGTTTATATCTTCACTTCTCGCTGTGCTATACTCGTCATATAATGACCCGACCTCTCTATGAAATGTTCAATTCAGTCCCCCGCCGGTACGACCTGCTTAACAAAATCATTACCTGGGGACTCGACCGTAAATGGCGAAATAAGGCTGCAGTTGAGTGCCTCAAATCTTCACCTGAAAGGATTCTCGATATCTGCTGCGGTACAGGTGACCTCGCTCATACAATATCTCTCCTGAAAGAGAGTTCTGCGGAAGTATTCGGCCTCGACTACAGCAGGCTGATGCTCGATGTAGCAGTTGGGAAAGCAGAGGCACTGGCGGATAAACCTTCGTATATAATTGGTGACGCTTCCCGCCTTCCTTTTCCGGATAATTGTTTCGACTGTATCGGTATATCGTTCGCCTTCAGAAACCTGACTTACAAAAATCCCAAACTGAACAATCACCTTACGGAAATAGTAAGGGTACTTAAGCCCGGCAGCAGGTTTATTATCGTCGAGAGCAGCCAGCCGGAATCGCCTTTTATCCGGAAATTATTCCATATCTACCTGCGTCGATATGTAGCAAAAATCGGTACCATAATATCGGGGAACAGGAGCGCCTATAACTACCTCGCCGAATCGGCTTCACGCTTCTACACACCAGGAGAAATAAGAGACATGCTCATAGAAGCCGGATTTGCAAGGGTTGATTACCGCCCCCTGCTGTTCGGTGCCGCCGGTATACACACAGCAGTCAAATAAAACACACAATTTCGTCCGTATAGTTTGTATTTTTACCGGATTTCGCTGATAATAGTACCGGTAACCGTATCTCGGTTTATTATAAAACTGTAACTAATATGTAAGGAGAACAGGAATATGGCTGAAGGAAAATACGATCATCTTTTCACAACGGAAATAATCCATGAAACCACCTATCCCCCGTTCAAGAACATGATAATGCATACGCTGGATAACAAGGACATTAACTTCCAGATAAGGTTTACGCACGTCAGCGTCCCCTTTGACGGTTTGGAACCCGCTCATTCCCACGATTTCGACCAGATTATGCTCTGGGTTCCCTGTACTGACGACCTGACAGCCTACGATGCGGAAACCGAACTGTACCTCGGAGAGGAGGGGGAAAAACACATAATCAACCGGACAACCGCTTTATTTATCCCTGCAGGACTGGTTCATTGTCCTATCAGGCACACCAGAGTCGGCACGCCTTTTTTCTTCGTCAACTGCCCGATGGTGCCGGAATATTCTCTGAAGGTCGACGGGAAAGAAGCAGGCTTCTACGACCTGAAACTCATCCCGCAGAATAAAGAAGAATAACACAACCGGAATTATTCGTATTACAGAGTTAAAAATCCCCGGATTAATCCGGGGATTTTTATGTTTCTTCACCATCAACCGTTTCAGCCGATTGACAATGATATGGCATTAATCTACATTATCGGAAGATGAAAGAAAGGATGTGAGTCATATGAAAGTTACCAGTGTTGAAATATGGGATGTTAATTGCCCTTCACTCCCCTGGCACCATCCGGTTATCATCCGTGTAAACACGGACGAAGGCATCAGCGGTCTCGGCGAAGTCGGCCTGGCTTATGGTACCGGCCATTCCGGTGGAGCAGCTTACGTAAAGAACCTTGCTGAAAGCTATCTGCTGGGTACCGACCCGACGAATAACGAGAAAATCTGGGACGCCATGTTCCAGGGAACCTTCTGGGCTAAGGGCGGCGGTCCGGTGGTTTACGGAAGTATGAGTGCCATAGATATTGCCTGCTGGGATATCCGCGGTAAAGTTCTGGGTCAGCCGGTCTACAGGCTGCTGGGCGGCATGACCAATGAAAGCCTCCGCTGCTATGCCAGCCAGATCCAGATGGGTTGGAGTGCCGAAAAACAGTCACGGTTGGCAAAACCTGAAGAATATGCTCAAGCTGCCCTGAACGCCGTCGCCGAGGGCTATGATGCGGTCAAGGTCGACCCCACTACCTTCGACGAGGAAGGCGGAAGACTTGGTAATCTGAATAAGATACTGACCAGTGATGTTAAACGCATTGTCTATAACAGGATTAAGGCTATTCGTGAAGCTGTTGGTAAGGACGTGGATATTCTTATCGAGCTTCATTCCGCCACCAGTGCTACAGCCGCAATACAACTCGGCAGGCTGCTGGAAGAGTTCGACTGCATGTATATGGAAGAGGGAGTCCAGTACGTAAATCCGGCCCTCCAGAAAAAGATTTCCCGTAATATCAAGATGCCCATGGCAGCCGGTGAACGCATCTATACACGCTGGGGATACGCACCCTATTTTGAAAAGCAGTCACTTGACATGATTCAGCCGGACCTGTGCCTTGTCGGCGGTATCACCGAGGGGAAAAAGGTCTGTGATTATGCTTATACTTATGATATTACGGTGCAGGTCCATGTCTGCGGCAGCCCGATATCCACAGCCGCATCCCTGCACCTTGAAACCGTCATCCCGAATTTCCAGATACACGAACACCACGTCATCGCACTCCAGCGTGAAAACAGGGAGCTGTGCGTCCAGGACTATCAGCCGGTTGCCGGACGTTTCACGGTACCGGAATTACCCGGTTTGGGGATAGACCTGAACGAAGAGGTCATTTCAAGGTCTCCCTGCATTGTTGTGAAATAATAGGCACGACACAGAGTAAAAAGAAACTCGTCTTCTCTTTGCTTGACTTGCATATCAGGTGTCGATAGACTATACACGTCCCGGAGAGTTTTGAATACCCCAAAACTAATAAAAGGAGCAATACGAATATGACCGAATCGAAATACGGTAAATACATTATAAAGAAATTTCTTACCGATGAAGAGCTTACCAGCAGAGGCCGTACACCAAATATTAAAGAACCGGATGTCCCTTATTCCGAGGGCGTTCTCTGGCTGGATGAACAGATAATCAAAGACGCCTTTTATATGGAGGTCTGCCTGGTTGGTCCCGGTACGAAAAGCACTGGAGAAATGGTGAAGCCCCATACTCACGAGGTCAACGAAATAATCGGCTTCGTCGGTACCAGCGTGGAGAATCCGCAGGACCTCGGCGGAGAAGTCATCTTCTGGCTTGAAGATGAAAAACACATCCTCACGGAGACCTGCATGGTCTACGTTCCTGCCGGATTGAAGCATTGCCCGTTATCGATTGAAAAAGTAACCAGTCCTATCGTCCACTATTCGGTAATGATGGGGAAACAATATCTATGGACTTTCGTTTAAGTCCGGACATAAAAATAAGAGGTTGATAAATACGGCTGATAGATTTAATATGTGAGATAACATATTGCTTCAGCAGCGATGAAAGGAGAAAAAATGACGGAAACGAAATACGGTAAACATTTAAAAAAGGAACCTTTCGAGAAAGCATCGGCAGAATTCGGCGGTGCAACCATGTTCAAGCAGGCTGATGAAGAAAACTCCGGAGTGGCTTTCGAACATCACTATATCACCGATCCCAACTGGTCTATCGATGTGACCCGAACTCCGGATACTCACGAACTGTATTGCTTCGTTGGCGGAAATCCTGAAAATATCAGGGATCTGGGAGCGGAAATCCGACTAACCCTGGGTAAGGACGATGAAGAGCATATCGTTAACGACACAACGATAGTTTCTGCGCCACCGGGATTAAAACTCGGTCCGATTACCGTAAAAAACTTCACTAAACCTTTTTCCCTGCTCAGGATAGTAAATTCCAGGGAATACCAGGATAAGTTGAATGAGGGACTGGAAGGAGAAGACTCTTTCAAACTGGGCAGGCTTCTGAACGGCAATGATGTTACCAAGCACGGGAAAAGATACTGGATGAACATGTTCCGGGGTCCTCTATATGTAGACTACGAGCCGGGCTGGACCGGAACATCGATATGGGCTCATCATGATGAATTTAAAGCTGGAATAAGCCTCGGTTATCACTGCATCGTAACGCCTTATGATGTGCCGTTTTCTCACGGGCATGAATTCCATGAGAACCTCTGTTTCCTCTCGGGAGACCCGGAAAACCCCGGAGAACTGGGAGCTGACGTCACAGTGCATTTCGGTAATGAACTCGAAGAGCATAATTATAACACCCCGACCATAATGTCGATGCCCCCCGGTTTGAAACACTGCCCGTTACTCGTCCACAACATCAAGAAGCCTGTTATCTTCCTGGAGGTATCGATAACAAAATTATTTATGGGCAAACCGGAGGATGTATAGCCCTCGAACAAACGAGGAATAATCCAGGAATCCGCAGACAAAACAAGGGGGGAAGCTGTTTAGCTTCCCCCCTTTATATCATTCTAATCACCGGACTAACATCAGTATATCTGCCCTAATACAGCAACTACACCCGACTAAAAGGATAACGCCGGTTATTTGAAAGTTACTGATTCAGAGACGATACCCGGCTATTCCGGCTGGTGACATGCCGTACATACTTCGATTGTTCTGCCCTTATGGCTTACCGGAACTCCTGCAGAAGTCCCCTCCGCATGGCAGGCGAGACAATTTGAACGTCCTTCAAGAGAATGAGGAATAGCTGTGGCCGTAGTGCTGGAAGGATTCGATGCCAGCGCGTGGCAAGCAGTACAGCTGCTATCGGTCCTTCCTTCATGGTCAGCCGGTACCGGAACATTTGTTGAGGTATTGTGGCAGCCGAGGCAGCTGTCGCGTCCGTCCAGAACGTGAGGTATGTTCGGGGACTCTTCTTCCTCTTCTACCTCCTGTTCTTCCTGTTCCTGCTCCTGTTCGGTTTCTTTCTGGGTTGTAGTCGTTCCACCCGTACTCGTTGTTGAACTACATCCCGCAAACGACACCACTAACAACCCGATTATCAAAACAATACACAATATCTTTAACTTGGACATAGCCTGACCTCCTTCTTCCGCCATCACTGAACGACTTACCGATATTCGTCTGGTAAAATCTATTTATTCTACCGTATATATACAAAAACAACAAGTATGAATCATATAGTACTATTCGGCTTTGGTTGTGATTTTCAGTTCACCCCTTTTATCCCCCTTTCCGACCGGAAAGGGGGCAGGTGGTAAGGTGAGTATAAACAACCAGATACAAACAGGCGCAAATCATTTGTGGTTTGACATGGACGTGAGGTGTCGATAAACTATACGCATTTATACCATCGCAATGAATTTCTATTACAGGAGGTTTCAGTAATGACCACCATCGACAGCCTTAAGGAGAACCTGCTTAAACGTATAATCAAGGCAAAGGAAGAAGTCGAACAGAAGAACGGTAAAAGTCTGGCAGAGCTTTATCGTGAGAAAGAACAGAGAACCGTAGATGCATGCCAGCTCAAGATACCTGACAGAGTTCCCGTAACCGTCCAGACTACAGTCCTCGCTTTAAAGTACGCTGGTATCCCACTTTCAGCCATGTACTATGACCACAATCTCTACCGCATGGCAGCCCTTCTTGCGTCCCTGGAGTTCGATGCTGATACTATCGGAACAGGTGCGTTCGCCAACTCGGGAACCATCCTGGAATTACTGGACTCGAAGACTTCCGCCTGGCCCGGCGGCAGCTTACCTCCGGATACCCCGTATCAATTTATTGAGGGCGAGTATATGAAACAGGACGAATATGACCTGTTCCTGGACGACCCTTCCGACTTCGTCCTCAGATACTATCTGCCCCGGATTTACGGGCTGCTTGCCCCACTGCCGAAACTCCCGCCGTTCAGAGACATGATTGGTGGCCTGGGATTCCAGGCTATAGCCGCGATGTTTGCTTCTCAGGAATTCAGAGAGCTGGGAGCTGTACTGGTAAAAATAAACGATGAACAGGAAAGGCTGAGAAAAGAGCAGGCTGAATACACCGAACAGATGTTGGGCTTAGGTTTCCCGCCAGAGTATGTCGGAGGCGGAGGACTCATAATGAGAGGTGCCGGCACCAGCGGCGGTGGGATGGGCGTCGGAGGCGCTCCTTTCGATATGATATCGGATTTTCTCAGGGGAATGAGGGGTGCCATGCTGGACATATACCAGTGCCCCGATAAACTACTGGCTGCCTGCGAAAAGATACTGGAATGGCGGATATCCCGTGCCGTCCCCTTTACTCCCGATGCCATGGGTAACCCCAGGAGAATGTTTATGGCTCTGCACCGGGGTTCCGATGGGTTTATGTCTGTTAAAGATTTCGAGAAATTCTACTGGCCTACCCTGAAGAAGGCAATACTCACCACAATTGACCTGGACTGCATCGTTTCTCCCTTCTTCGAAGGTATCTGGGACCAGCGCCTGGAGTACCTGCTTGACTTTCCGAAAGGAAAGGTTGTTTTTCATTGCGAACTCACCGATGTCTTCAGAGCTAAAGAGATTATCGGCGACCGTATGTGCATTCAGGGCGGTGTCCCTCCCACCATACTTCAGGCGGGTTCACCGCAGGACGTTGAAGAGCACGTTAAAAAACTTATAGATGTCGTCGGCAAGAACGGCGGCTTGATAGTCGGTCCCGGAAGTGCCTCTGACTACGCCAGACCGGAAAACGTCAGAGCAATGATAGAGACCGTTAAAAAGTACGGGCAATACTGATTATCGTGCTATACCATAAATCCGTAAAGGGAGAGTACTAATACTCTCCCTTTTTATTATTTCAACCAGTTACGGATGCCGGACAATAGGTCATGATATAATTAATACTTATAATATCAATAAATATTAATTGACAATGGCCGGTAAAAAATAGTAGAAATATTATCGAATTATCGTTCAGCGGTATTAATCTGACATCCGGCATCACCCTGTTCAAAACATGAGAGGGATAATTACGGCTGTGTTCGGCGCTAATATTAAAAATGACCAGGAAAAGTAATGTTCCCGGGATTCAAAGGAGAAGAATTAAATGACAGCTAGTTCTGATACCGATGCAAAATATAATATTGTTCTTTTTATAAGCTCGGATATCGTTGGAAGAGGTGAAAATATCGAGCTGGGAAATCTCCTGATGGAGAAGTTCCTCCACGAAGTGGGCGGGCACGTCAACAGACCGGATATAATAATAATGATGAATAACGGAGTCAAGCTGGTAAAAGAAGACTCGCTGGCTTTCGGAGAACTCAAACACCTTGAAGAACTGGGAGTGGACATCCTGGCTTGCGGGACCTGCCTGTCACGCCTGGGGATTGCCGAATCAATTTCCGTTGGAAAAGCGTCGAATATGAGGGATATAACCGGTATTTTACTGAATGCCGGAAAGGTAATCTCAATTTAGAGGATTCGTTTTACATTTACGATTGCTTTAACGATGAAAAGCTGCAGACAAGACCGGTGGAACAGGAATCGCATTCCGGCTGAATAGTTGTATGTGTAATATCCAGTTTTTCTTTTAAAACCTGATTTACATCGGCAACGATTTCCGAACTCTGACTAACCATCTGGTCTTCAATCAGCAAATGAGCACTCAGAGCGTAAATGCCGGAAGTGATAGTCCAGATATGGATATCGTGCATTTCCCTTACACCCTGGACGCTTTTAACAGCTTCGATAACGTCGTTCATCTGAATATGTTTCGGGACCGATTCAAGGAGAATATCCGCCGCTTCCCTGACTATGCGGACCGCACCCCAGAGGATGATTATTCCGATGAGCACGGAAACGATAGCATCGACGATATACCAGCCGGTTGCCAGTATAATCAGACCGGCAATTATTACCCCCAGTGACGAAATCGTATCTCCGATAATATGCCAGAACGCAGCCCTGACATTCAGGCTTGAATGGCTCGCCCGTCTTAGCACCAGCATTCCTATCAGGTTTGTTATCAACCCTATAATGGCAATAATTAACATCAGAGAGGTGTTGACAGCCGGTGGTTCTGAAAATCTCTGGTACGCTTCATAAAAAATATAAACCGAAATTAAAACTAATACCGTACCGTTAATTAATGCTGCCAGGATTTCGGCACGATGATACCCGTAAGTCTTTTTCAATGTGGCGGGACGTCTGGCAAGCGTAATAGCTGCGAGACTCAGTCCTAGGGCCAGGGCGTCGGTCAGCATATGTCCGGCATCACCGATAAGCGCCAGACTGTTGCTCAATATTCCGCCGACGACCTCGGCTATCATAATCACCGCGACAATTACAAGCGTCAGTTTCAGAGGTTTATCAGCCTTTTCGTTGATGTGGCTGTGAATGTTGTGTTGATGAGATTCTTGCGTACTTGCCATAATTCTATTATATACGTTTGACCCGAAGTTTGAAATCGATTACGTTCGTATAAGCCGGAAAGTAACTCAATAGCCTCCGAAATACAAACTCCGGGATGTCTGCCATATCATGCGTATTATTAGCTCAGCATGATGTACTAATAACCAGGGGCAGTTATTTGCTAATGCTACAAATTTCTGTTAACGAAGAGTTTCTATCTCGAGCAAGTTACTATCAAGATCAATATCATATATTCTCAATCTTGCCGGTACCTTCAATGGATAAACTATTTTTCGAATGTTTTCAAGTTCCCAGGCCAACCACCCGTCTTCAAAAAAAGTGCTGCACGAAGAATCTAAATCCTTCTTTTCCCAACTCCTGATATTGGTTACATCAACCATTGCTACAATATACCCGTCTGGATCATATGGTTGTATCGAACTACTTAACTTGATAGCATTCTCAACTATCACAAGGTTAGTAATAGGCAGGACATCATCGGGATGCCATTTTCTTACTTCAATTGTTTTCTTACCAATACTGACAAATTGCCCGTATGGTTTAGTTACTGACAAAGCTCGAAAATTCACATCTCACCTGGTTACCAATGATCATATCTTTATAGATAATATTGTTATAACAGAAAAAGGACATGATTTATAGAGAGCCCCGGTATTCACTGTATGTCATCGGGATGATTGCTCAGTGATGCGTATAGCTACTTGATACCGTTTGAATTTTTAATATAAGTGAGTATTCTTGGGGCCTCTTCCTATGCTTGCTATCCTGAGATTTCTTCACAGAAAATGCTTATTTACTGCTGCATAAGCAAAACGGATGCCCCTCAAGGTCAAGCAATGTTACCCACTGTTTACCGCCATACTGCCGAGCAGGTTTTATCGCGCCCAAACTGATGGCTTCTTCAACTGCTGACTGCAAATCATTCACCTGAAAATCGAAGTGCATTTGTTTTTGCTGCTTGCTGGGTTCTTCCGGCCACTCGGGTGGAACTAAGTCGTAGTCACATCCCATAAAATGAACAACCAGCCCATTATCGGTCACTAACGCTGACCAATGAAAATTCTGATCCCAGCCTGTTAATTGAGCGTAAAATTCGCGAAGAATTTCAATTTTTTCGCAATCGATATTGATAGAAGGGTTCGGAATCATACAAAATCCCTTCTTTTTAAAATATAATTCAAATTCGGAATCGCTCTGCCGTTGGCACAGGCAAAACGGATGCCCTTCTGAATCAAGCATCGTGACCCAATACTCGCCCCCGTATTGGTCGACCGTTTTGACCGCGCCAAGACGGATGGCTTCATCCACAGCAGACGGTAAATCGTCCACCGTAAAATCCAGGTGCATTTGTTTCTGCTGTTCGCCCGGTTCTTCAGGCCACACTGGAGGTACATACGTATTGGTTGCCGCAAACAGAATCGTCATACCACTGTCAGTCTTGAGCGCAAGGTGATCAAATGCGACTGTCTTCTCCCAACCCATAAGGTTGGCGTAGAAGTTATGGGCGCGCTCGGCGTTCGCACAGTCAATCATGAAGCTGCCGATGGTTAAATTTAGCGTCATACTAGCTCCCCGCTTTCAATAAAATAAATCAGATGCAGCTATACCCGGACACATTCAAAAATACCCGAATCTTTAGCTATGTGAAAAACACCACCCTGTGTTTCTATCTTTTGTTTTATAAGTGCTTTCAATCCGTTCAGTTTATCTTCTCCCCAGTCGATCTTATCGCCTGATAAGATATATCCGGCCAACGGCTCAACTTCCGTTACCTCGAAAGCATCCTCATATCGATGTAGATTTATTGTTGAGAACCAGGGTGAGAGTTGAGGCATGCCGTTTTCAAGACTAAACGAATCCGACATGTTTTGCCAGGAAGCACCAAACTCAGGATCGAATTCAGTCAGCAAATCCTTGATTTCAGCATTGTGCTGTTTGCCAATTGTGGATGTGTAAAATCGACCGTTCGGTTTCAATATTCGAACGACATCAGAAAACAGACCCTGTCGGTCGGATATATAGTTGACCATATGGTTCGCGATTACCATATCGAAAGCGGTATCGGCAAAGGGTAGTGGTCTGTCGTTTGAATCTAATATTCTGAACTCAAACATACTGTTTCCGGCCAGGTTTTGCCGGGCATCCCGGACCATCCCCTCTGTGTGATCAGTGAGCAGTATCTCGCAATTATCGGCGATACGGTCCATATTTCGCGTCCACAGACCACCTCCTCCACAGCCTAATTCAAGAATTTTGCTGTCTGCCTGTAAATGTAACCGGTCGAATACCCATGGAATCCACCCGTACCTGTTAACACTAAATCGATCATGGAACTGAACCCGGGTGACCAGGTTAGACGAATCACGATATTGTATTTTGGTATATTCCAGATTGTCTGACCGTTCTGATAGCATATTTCCGCCTTATATAACAGTACTCTAATTTTATCGATGATACTATGCCGTTTTGTTTTTAATCAAATATTATAAACTACCGTACTAGCAGGACGTCGGAAAACGATACTTACGAAAAAGACATTGACAAAATAATAATCATAAGAATATAAAAAGACTATGATTATTATGTTAGAATGTCCAAATTGTAAACATGAATGGATAAGCAGATCAGAAAAAATATCAAAGGTTTGTCCTAACTGTAAGTTACCTTACAATCATAAAGAAAAATTTGGTAGCACTGAAAAAGCAGTTATAAGATGTAGGGTATGTAAAGATATATGGATAGAAAATATGGGTAAAATAATAAAGAGATGTCCAAATTGTGATTCTATATCGTGGGAACACGTTAACCGAACAGTATCAAAATGTCTAAGATGCGGACATGAATGGATTGACAAGCCAAAGCGTAAAAGAAAGAGATGCCCGAAATGTAATTCAAGCAACTGGAGAAAACCACTTATTCAAGATAGGAGTACGGCATATACTGACAGTTGTTTTCTATGCGGGAGAGATCTTACAGGCCGAGGAACAAAGGATAAGTATTCATTAGAAGAAGTGAATTTGGTGAAATATGTATCTATTGAAGATAGAGAGCAAAATCCATTTGGAGTTTTAATTTGTAGAAGTACAAAAAAATGCAATCAAGCCGAACTACTTAAAGAATTAATATGTTTGACTGGTAGATACGATTATAGTGAAATCAGAAAAATGAGAAGAAGAGGTAATTAATGAAAGCAGCTATATATTACGTGTATCAACAGAAGGTCAGGAAAAGGATGGGACAAACTTATAGACCATTAAGGCACTCCAATAATTGGAGTGCCTTTCAGTTATATAATTATTCGAACTTAGAATTTATCTACCACTGGACAAACATCGGGATCATTGTCCAGTGATGCGTATAGCTATTTGATACCGTTTGAGTTTGTTGTTTCGTGTATTTCGTAAATCAATGTAGTTGGTATTACCCTACATACCAATCAGATGATATTCTTTTATCTTCTATCATTGCCTGTGCAACAACTCTTGGAATTATATCGACATCACCGTTATAGACTCTTTGCTGAAAGACATCAGATGTAAATGAAGAAACTACTTTAGAAGGGAATCTACCGAAAAGTAGTTTAATACCACCTAATAATGTACCCACTGTATCATGCACAGCCCCACATGACCTACAGTAAAGGCAACCATGTTGTAATCCATTTTGCTCTGTGTACCAATATGCAAATACAAATGGTTTCACAGATGTGTTTTGTTGTGAACCACGCTTTCCACAGTGATGGCATTTAAAAGTAAAATTCATTTAGTTACCAACCTCTTATTCCTATATAAGGATGTGATGCCTATAACTACATGATACAGTTTCAGTTTAGAGTTGATGTAATATAACATGAAAGTTAAAATATTAGTTTGTTGAATTATATACGAGAGATAATATCAATATGGATTTTACCGTTGTAATCACTCTCGATAGTAATTTCTTTACTATCAGAAATTTGATGTCCGGCGAAGTTTTTTGATCTTGCAATTTGTGTACCATTTTTCATGTATCGTTTATCGATATTCCAATGTACTTCACCGCCAAAATGAGAATGGTTTGGATTGTAATCATAACAAACAATTACATCAATAGAATAATTATTGCCACTTGAGTCTTGAAATAACATACACGCGCTGCCGGCACAGGGATGATTTACACTTGCTTCACCAAGCTCCTCATAAAGATATCCAGGTACTGCGTAATGACTTCTTACGTTGGTTATTTCTCCAGCTGTAGTTGAGAATTTACTTAAGTCTTCATCACTCATTAGATTAAATTCTACAACAATATCGCTAGCTTTTTTAACTGTTACTTTAAATGTATCCATTGATTCTCCAATTAAGTGAAACAAACTTGAAATAATTGGTTAGCTTGGAATTGAGTCTAATTCAGTAAACACAAATAAGTCAATACACAAATGATATAATAGCTGTGTGATTAAAAAGAAAACCAAGAAAAATCCACATATATATCACCTGAAATCATGCCGATAACGTGGGGTATAGCCGTTCTCAACGTGGTCTTGGAGAATAACGAAAAAGCCAGTTATAACAAGCTGGTAAATTCGCCTATCGTCAAATTTGCATGGCGAAGTATTGCCCTTAATGTGCCCTGTGGAATATCTCCGGTGTGGACAGGAACAGTAATCGGGCGGTGCATTCCCGGTTTGTATAAAACTGCGTGACTTCCGGTGTGACGTTTTATCTCAAAACCCGCTTTCTCCAATGCTGATATTACTTCTCTGGGCTTGAGAACCGGAAGTTTCTTACTCACGATAAAACCTAGATGGCAGTCAGTTGAAGTTTTTCAAATTGTGTAGGAACGGGGATTCCCTCTTCTTTTGCTACTTCCAGCCATCCTGTAATTGCATCTTTTATCATCTCTATGGCATCCTCGAAAGTAGTCCCGTAAGAAATACAACCCGGTAATGAAGGAACCGTAATTGTATATCCACCCTCATGCTCTGACTGCAACTCAAATACGATTCCATTTCGGATAACTTGAAAAACCTTTGATTCTGCCATCATTTGTTCCTTTATATCAAGACTCTTAATATTCCCCTATATTGTACCATACCGGCGGAAGCCGGTATCCAGAAACAAGACGAGGAGAGTTATTGCTCTCCTCGTTAATTATCACCAATTACTGATTTCAACTACCACTGTACAAACATCGGCATTACCACGTGGACGTAGTTTTCGGAGCCGACGGGCCGGATAACGCCGGGGCTGGAGGAATTGGTCGTCTCCAGTATTACCTGCGATTCATCGAGGACTCCCAGGACGTCTATAAGATACTTGCCGTTAAAAGCTATCTTTGTCTCCTCGCCTTCCACGGCGGCGTCTATCTCGCCTACGTCGTCGCCTATCTCCTCGGAACGGGCGGAAATCGTCAGTTTGCCCTGAGCGCTGTCGCCGTCCGATGCCGCCACCAGCCGGACGATGCCGCTGCCGTCGCGGGCGAATATCGAAGCCGTCCTCGTCGCTCTCAGGAAATCGGCGACGTCCACGGTCACCCTCGTGGAATGGCTCTGCGGTATAAGCTGGTCGTACTGCGGGAACGTCCCCTGCACCAGCTGCGACACCAGTTCGGTATTCTTCATCCGGAAAAGCGCCTGGCTCTTGTTCGGGTTGATGGTAATATCCACGCCCTCTTCTTCGTCCGCCATCATCCGGTTAAGCTCGGTCAGCGTCCTGGCCGGGATAATTACTTCCGCCTGCTGGTTGACCGATTCCGAGAGATTCAGTTTGTATACCGCAAGCCGGAAACCGTCGGCAGCCGCCAGCGTCAGAACGTCGTTATCGAAACGGGCGTCGACGCCGGTCAATACCGGCCGCGATTCCTCGGTAGCTGCTGCGAAGGCAACGTGGCTTATACCGTTACCGAGTGTTTCCACGTCCAGTTTCGTCTTGATGCCCTCGTTTATATCCGGGATCGGGGGAAAGTCCTTGGCATCCACGCCGCTGATACGCGCTTCGAAGCGGGCGCATTTAAGACTGAGGGTCTTGGTCCGCGATGAAAGCTCTATATCGATATTCTCGTTGGGAAGCGAGTTGACGAATTCGGTAAGAAGACGGGCCGGGACGGTGATAGTCCCTTCCTCTTCCACCTTGGCCCCTATCCAGTAACTTATAGCCATTTCCAGGTTCGTGGCAACCAGTTTCAGCCGCGATTGTTCCGCGGTAAGCAGTACGTTGCTCGTTATCGGCAGCGTCGTTCTTGTCGCAACCGCCCTTCCTACGATACTCAATCCTTTATTCAGGTTTTCCTGAAGACACGAAAGCTTCATGGTTCTTCCTCCAAAAGTTACTGGTAGTGTTGAGTAGTATATACCAAATAATACGTTATGTTCAAGATATTCAGCGTTATCCGGTATATTTCTCTATCAGCGCTTTTCGGGCTTTTTCAGCCGCCTTAGCGCGGTGGCTTATCCTGTTCTTTACTTCGGGCCCCAGCTCGGCAATGGTTTTCCCGAACTCAGGTATGAACAGCACCGGGTCGTAGCCGAAACCCAGTTCCCCGGCTGGTTCGAAAGGTACGATTCCTTCGCAGACGCCGTCGAAGTACATCGTTTCTCCGTCTGGCTCCGCCACGGCTATAACGCAGCGGAAGCGGGCGGTTCGCTTGCCTTCCGGCACGTCCTTCATCCGCGAAAGCAGGTACTCCGTTCTTTCCGCGTCGGTTGCATTATCTCCGGCATACCGGGCGGAGAGAACTCCCGGCTCGCCATCGAGTGCATCCACCTCTATCCCCGAATCATCCGCCAATGTGAGAAGCCGGCTCTCGGCAGCGATGGTTCGTGCCTTCAAACCGGCATTTTCTTTGAATGTTTTCCCGGTTTCGTCGACGGATGTCGTTATCCCTTCATCCGCCAGGGAAACCAGCCTGAAAGGAATATCTTTAAGGAGATTTTTATATTCGCGTACTTTTCCCTTGTTGGTTGTCGCCAGCAGCAGTTTACGATTCACGGTCCGTTAAATTTCAGCCCTACTTCCAGGATGCGATAAGGTCGTCGATATCTATTGCCGCCAGCGTCATCGACTGCAGGGTACCTCTCGAGCTTATCTCCAGCGCTATCTTGGTAATGGTGGTATTTCCTACCGTCTCGATGATATTGATGAAATCGTAAGGCCCCAGTATGGCGTACTGGGCAAGTATTTTCCCGCCCATCTCCTCCACTTCCCTGTTGACCTCTTTTATCCTCTCCGGGTTGTTTTTAACCGTCTTCCGCCCCTCGTCTGTCAAAGTCGTCAGCATCACGTAGACCGCCATTTCGCCCTCTCCTTAATCTTACTAATTCGGTAAGCTAATATAATTATATAGAGTATACCCTTGTCAAGATAACTCCGTTGTTTTTCCTTTTAAAAATCTATCCCCTTTCGCGCCTTAATCCCTTTATCGTACGGGTGCTTCACTTTCCGGCACTCCGTGACCATGTCGGCTATCTCGATCAGGCTGTCGTCGGCTCCGCGTCCGGTCATGATAAGTTCCACTTCCGGTGGTCTTTCTTTCACCACAGCTATTACATCGCCCGCTTCGATAAGTCCCCAGTCCGATGCCACATTTACCTCGTCCATAACCACCATATCATAATCGCCACTGAGCATCGCTTCGCGAGCATACGCCAGGGCTTTCCCTGCCTGTTCCTTTTCTTCCGGGTTTATATTATTCGGGTCCGTGAAGGAGGTAAGACCGTACCTGGCAATGGTGACCCCCGGTATTTCCGAGAGGAATTTCCACTCGCTGTAAGGATAATCGCCCTTCATAAAGACCACGATACACACCCTGAGCCCCTGACCCAGTGCCCTGACAACCGTGCCCAGGGCGGCTGACGTCTTCCCCTTGCCGTCGCCGGTAAATACCTGCACCAGCCCCTGCAGCGGTTTACTTCCTTTATCATTCATAAAGATAACTCCGCAGATGTTTCTGCTTATCGGTTAAAGTCAGTCTATCAATGCCGTATCACAGTGTCAATTCATTTTGTTCTGGTTGCGTTTGGTTGTTTCTATACACCTTACCCCCTGCCCCCTTTCCGGCCAGTACCATCGAAGGTGACCGGAAGACTTTCCTGGCCAGAAAGGGGGAGTAAATAAGAGAGAGGGGTTTCACCCCTCTCTCAAACTCTTTCCCCCTCAAACAATCGAAATACTCCTGCTGAATACGGCCACTGTTTGAGGGGGATAAATGGGGTGCACCGAAAATCACAACCAAAACCGAATAGCAAAATTCATCTCAGGCTGATAGGTAAAACTACGAAACACATCTGTAACATCCATTTAATCTGTTTGAAATATTCCCGGTATAAAATACTCATAATAATCGATTATGAATATGAACAAAACCATTTCGGTAATGATTTTAGGAAACAATCCGGCTGTTCTCGATAAAATGGTTTCCGACCTCGAGGTACTGGGGTTTAGCCCGGAATCCGGTGATTATCCGGACATCGATACCTCTGATATCATCCGGAATGCCCCCGATATCATTATCCTGGATTTAACCTCCTGTGGTATCGAGGCTCTTTCGACCGGCGAAACATTCCTGCAGGGAGACAGCATTCCGCCGGGAACCGCCCTGGTTGGGATGGTATCGAAAGACTCGATACGGCAGATTCCTTTCGCGTATAATTTCGATGAGATTATTACCTGTCCGTACGACTTTACGGAGCTTAGTTACCGTCTGCGTAGAACGGCATACCTGCACGACCGCGAATCGACCGAAGATACGCAGCGTATCGGGAACCTGACCATCTCTCCGTCGAAATACGAAGTAAAGCTAGACGGGCAGCCCGTACCGTTCAGTCATAAAGAGTACGAGCTTTTCAAATTCCTCTTTACACACCCCAGCCATGTCTTTACCCGGGAAGAGCTGTTCGTAACCATCTGGGGCAACGGACGTCTGGGAGAAAGCCGTACCGTGGACGTCCATATCCGCAGAATACGGGCAAAAATCGGGGATAACGACCAGACCTATATCAAGACGGTACGCGGCGTTGGTTACACTTTACGGTTCGATAATAACTAGTACCAGGTAACGCTTAATTTTTCGGAATAACATGCTTTATGTTTCCTCTCCCTTCAAGGGAGAGGAAGAAGGTGAGGGTGATAATTGGATTTATGTCACCCTCATCCTGCCCTTCCCCCATCAAGGGGGAAGGGACTTGTCGTAGAACTAACTTCAGACAGTTATTAATATTACAGCATATTAGCATATACAACTCTTTCGTTATACTTTTCAGCAGACTATGCTCTCTCTAATTCCTCCGTAACACCCCCTCTGACGACACGCCCATCTTCTCCTCCTTTGTAATATATTCGTAATACGAATGTAATTTTAATTTAACAATCTCGAAATATCCGCGAAATATAGAGAGCCTATTATGGAACTATAAAACAAAGGGAGGAACATGAAATGGAGATAGTATTTGGAGTAATAGCATTCGTAGTATTGTTCGCAGCCTGGGTAGTAATACCCACCATCGTGAAAAAACGGCATTCGGTCGAGGTAGAAGAAGAAGTAACGGAATTATAGCATCATCCAGGACAGGCCGTAATAAAGGAGGAACAAAAATGTTTACCCGCAAACTCCCCGGCAGTGCTGAAAAAGTATCGGTGCCCTTACTGGGCAGACGAAGCATAAAAATCGCACTCATGGTACTCTTACTCGGAATCGCATTCCTGGGTGTCCCGGCGATAGCCAGGGCAGCCGATCCGTCCGGTGGAGAAACACTGGGTGCGGACCCGACAGCACCGGTAAATATGGTCTGGACGTTGATATCTGCCTTCCTGGTATTCTTTATGCAGCTCGGGTTCGGTTTCCTCGGTGCCGGGCTGATAAGGAAAAAGAACAATGTAAACTACTGGACTAAGAGCTTTATGGATTTCTGTATTGCATCGCTGGGTTTCTGGGCTTTTGGTTTCGCCATAATGTTCGGAGGTTCCGCGATGTTCCCCGGTCTGGACCAGGGTAATACATTCTTGGGATTTTCGGGGTTCTTCCTGTCCGGTGAAAGTTATGACGTCTCGACGATTATGTTCTGGATGTTCCAGATGGTCTTTGCCGCTACAGCCTGTACCATAGTCGCCGGAGCGGTAGCCGGGAGAATGAAGATTACGGTTTATCTTGCCTACAGCTTTATTATAGGTGCGATTATCTACCCGATATACGGTCACTGGATATGGGGCGGCGGATGGTTGAGTAATATTACTATCGGCGGTGCCACCGGTGCCGTAGACTTCGCCGGTTCAAGCGTTGTACATATGGTCGGCGGTCTCGCTGCTCTGATAGCGGCTGGATTGGTCGGCCCGCGTATCGGTAAATTCAATAAAGACGGTACGCCTAACACCATCAAAGGTCATAGTGTTCCCTTTGTTGTTATAGGTACTTTCATCCTGTTCTTCGGATGGTTTGGTTTCAATGCCGGAAGCACTGTTGCAGCTACCGAACTGAGGATCTCGGTCATAGCCGTAAACACCTTCCTGGCGGCAGCCACCGGGGCAGTCGTTGCCCTGTACTGGAAATTTACCACCACCGGCAAGACCGATATTCTTGCCGCCTGCAACGGCAGCCTGGCAGGTCTGGTAGCAATTACCGCTTCCTGCGCCTTCGTTCCGCCCTGGGCAGCCGTAGCAATAGGTGCTATCGCGGTACCGTTTATGTTCGGGACCGCCTATATAGTGGAACATAAACTAAAAGTGGACGACGTGGTTGGCGCGGTCCAGGTCCACTTCGGTGCCGGGATCTGGGGCATCCTTTCGGTAGGCATCTTTGCCGACGGCACTTACGGAGTAAGCGGCGTAATAACCGGCCAATGGGGACAGCTGGCTATCCAGGTAATCGACATCTTCGTGGTAATCGCATGGGTACTGCCGACGGTATTCGCACTCTTCTGGGTACTCAAAAAGACTATGGGACTCAGAGTGAGTGAAAAAGAAGAACTTCAGGGCCTGGATATACCGGAGCACGGCATGGAAGCCTACCCTGAAGACGCATAGCACGACACAGACAGCGAAAAGGGGGTGAGAAAAATTCTCACCCCCTTTTTTTTCTCCTGCCTCAGCGCACCGGCCAGGTCGGCACGTCATCCGCATCCAAACCGCATTCACGGTACAACTCCTTGTAGAACTCCGGCCTAGGAAAATCAGCATTATATTCAAGGAAGGCATAATGCCGGTATCCCATTTTCCTGTCTTCGAAGGATTTTATCTGCGATACCAGCAGGTCCATCTTCCCTGCCGGAACAGAATATATAATCTCGTCCTCCCCCGCCAGTGCCCGTCCGTATTCTCCCGGGTCCGGCATCGTTACGTAGCATTCGCCAGAAAGCGCCGGCACGACCGACATAGCGCAGGAAGCTACCGGATACATCATCGAGAAAACCGGCTTTTCATCAGTGAAACTCATTACATGAAGCATGTGCCTGAGCTGCCCGACGTTTGAGTATATCAGGACGACATCAGGCTCGAAATTTGCCGTCTTCAAAGGCGCCGAAACAATTCCGGCATATTTACCGTACTCGATAAGAGGTATATGCTTCATATCGTTGGTCAGCGCCGGGTAATTACCCGCGATTTTCGGGTCGATAAGTCCGTAGGCGAACAGAGAGCCCCAGCACCAGTTGTCTTCTTTAAGCATTGCTATGGATTCGCCCATCCGGCGGGACATCGAAAAAGCCTGGCACTGCGCAAGGTGGTATCCCCTATCTCTCTTCGGTCTCATAGCGCCTTCGGGAACATCTGTTTCCATTTTCAGCATTTTCACTGCCAGCGGTGATGTCCGCAGAATCATCAGGTTTTCCAGGTCGGCGCCATAGCCGCTATATTTATCAATCTCTGTCATCGGTCACTCCTCCTTCCTCGAGTTTTTAGTTATCCGTCTCAAAGCATACCAGTAATAGCATTTTGTCGCCAGAGTTCCGTTTATTAAACATTAATATATTATTCTGTATGTATTTGTACTTTAATGATCGCTATCGGTAGAGAACCCTATAGGCATAATATACCGTTAAAATCGAGTCAATAATTATGCCAATCCCGAATAAGATAAGGATAGAAGTAAATGTGGGTGTCCAGACTCCGGTAAGATAAAGGATAAATGCAACAACATAAGCAGTCCCGTTGGTAATTATCGCCTGGTATGCCTGGTATTGGGTTTTACCCACTCCGTAGAAAATGCTGTCGGTAATCATGTTCAGAGCAAGTAGAATATAAGGAACGATTAATATTCCCATTGCATCAAGCGAGAATTCTACCATCTCAGTGTTGGAATTTAATAGACCGGCAAAATCACCCCAGAAAGGTAACAGGATAATCCATATCAGGACAATTATCCCGCCGATAATCAAGGATGAATACCACAATTGACGGACTTTCCGGATGTTTCCAGAATGATTAGCAATCAATACTCTCGTACTCTCTGCCAGAGCCAGTATCGGCACTAGGAGAAAACTCCAGATTATATGCATCGCAAGGTAATATCCACCAATACTGCTTTCGCCGAGTAGATTAAGGAGTCGAACTATCATAAAGAAGTACGCAACATTCCTGACCAAACTGTCCAGTCCGGACCATCCTCCTACGCGCAGATAGATTCCCAGGTCTTTAAGGGTAAAGAACGAGAAAAAGTTTTTTACCTTATCGAATATTATTTTCCTTAGCAATATCAGTGTGGTAATAAACAGGCATGTGCCGGATACTATCTCTGCCCAGGCAACACCGAGTACACCAAGATTTAATGAAAATGGATATCCCCCATAAAAAAGACTATCAAATATAAACTGGTATACAACCTGAAGAATCGCAATCGTTAACAGATACTTCTTACGATTTACAGTTTCAACGATAATTACAGAAGCCATGCTCAGAAGGAATAAAGGAATAGTAGCTGTCTTGATCTTAAGGAATTGAGATGTTGTTACCCGGATACTTTCCGGTGTCCCTATGATAGACACAAAACTGTCGGATAAAAAGAACAGGACTGCTGCTAGGATTACACTGAACATTAAAATGGACGTATATGCAGTTCTGATCGATGGTCCCGGTCCCTCTGTTCTTTGAATCCCTCTGCCTACAAAAAAGAATATCGCCAGGACAAACGTTTCTTGAACAACTTCAAGAAGGAGTTCTATGAATTGCCATTGAGCCACCGTCGCCAGAGCATTGGTATCAGGTATGGCATTACCGATAAGATAAACACTATAGGAACGGTAAAATCGGGGTAATGCCATATAGAGAAATATAAGACCGAATAAACCCCAGTCCCATTGCTTGAGGAGATCCTTAATTAATTCATATAATCTCAAAGTATCAATGATTATATGTGAAATAAATATAAAAAAACAAGGGTAAATTACAGACTAAAACAGAAATACACTTCAGCAATAATATTTATGACTCGAAAACGCTAATAGCATGTTAAACAAACACTCCCGCGGATTGTTGGCTGTTTCAGTATAATGGTAAAATGACATCGATAAGTGCTGAAAAGTAACAGACTAAAAACTGACCCCACCGTAACAGGAAGGATAATACAAGTGATTTTAGAAAGAATGGAATTAGGAATGATTGCCGCTAATTGCTATATCGTGGCGGATGAAAACACCAGGGAAGGCATGATAATAGACCCCGGCGAGGAACCGGACAGAGTGGTCAGGAGAATCGAGGAACTGGGCATCGATGTAAAATACATCGTCCTCACTCACGGTCATCCCGACCACATCGGCGGAGTTAAAGGCGTTAAAGAGGTAACCGAAGGCGAAATACTTATCCATGAAAATGAAGCCGGTAGGCTTGACTCGTCCGGTCGCCGAGGCGGGTTCGGCTTCCCCATGGGTGAGACCACTCCCGCCGACCGCACGCTAAAGGGAGGTGAAAGCCTCGATATAGGCAAGCTGCATTTCACGGTACTCCATACTCCCGGTCACTCTCCGGGCGGCATCTGCCTGTATGGTGAAGGCGTTGTATTCAGCGGTGACACCCTTTTCAACTTTGGCATCGGCAGGTATGACTTCCCCGGAAGCAGCGGACGCCAGCTCATGGACAGTATCCATACCAAATTGATGGTCCTGCCGGACAGCACCGCAGTCTATCCGGGACACGGACCCGAAACAACCATAGGCAGAGAAAAGCAGGGAAATCCTTTTCTTAATATGTAGAAACCGATACATGAAAAAGAAGGGCTTCGCTTTCTGAGTTGTAGAAGCGAAGCCCTTTGTTATATCGTCTGTTTAATTCCCGATCTCAGCACTCCTCACTTTCGTGATACACTGAAGCAGTTATGTCAAATTTGTAATCGGCCATCGGTATAGCCCACTTCAGGATAGGCAGAACATTCTCCGGCAACTCCTGAACGGGATACCAGGATATCACCTCATCCGTCATTGTATTCACTTTCACATTATCCCTGGATTTGAAACAATATAGCTCGTATGCAGGACCGTAAATGAAACAGAATTGCTGCCAGTTTGCTATCGCACCGGCTTCTTCCTCAAATTCTCTGGTCATCGCCTGTTGCGGAGTTTCACCATCTTCAATATGCCCTCCGACGCCGTTAAGCCTGCCTTTCTGCCACTCGGGGCGTTTCTTCTCTATAAGGCATACTTCACCTTTTTCATTGAAGAGGTATCCTACTACATATCTATTCATTTCAAATACCGGAGTATCAGCCGGATGAGGCTCATCCCCGTTATATTCTATCCCAGCCACCCGGTCAGAGTGAATATCGGGGCAAAAACAACGGCAACGATAGACATCAGCTTCAGCAGGATGTTCAGGGAAGGTCCCGAAGTATCTTTAAAGGGGTCACCTACCGTATCACCGACAACCGCTGCTTTATGAGCCTCTGAGCCTTTTCCGCCGAGTTTTCCGGTTTCTATCCATTTCTTCGCATTATCCCAGGCGCCGCCGGCATTCGCCATCGTCACAGCCATCATAAAACCGGCGCCTATCGCCCCTACCAGCATTCCACCCAGAGCATTCGCTCCGAGTATCAATCCTACCAGGATTGGCGTAATCACCGCCAGCAGACCGGGCAGTATCATCGCCCTGAGAGCCTCCCCCGTCGAGATGCTGACGCACCTGGCATAGTCCGGTTTTGCGGTACCTTCCATCAGACCGGCTATTTCACGCCACTGGCGGCGGACTTCATTGACGATACCCATCGCCGCCTTGCCGACGGCCTCCATCGTCAGAGCGCTGAATATGAATACCATCATCGCGCCGATAAACAGCCCGACGATTACTATCGGGTCTCTCAGACTGATTTCTATATTTACTCCCTGGACTCTCATCGTTTCGCCGAAAGCCGCCGTCATCCCCAGGGCGGCAAGCGCGGCTGAGCCGATAGCAAATCCTTTGCCTGTCGCCGCGGTAGTGTTACCCAGCGAGTCCAGTGCATCCGTCCTCTCCCTGACTTCGGGATCGAGGTGCGCCTGCTCGGCAATACCGCCGGCATTATCCGCAACAGGTCCGTAGGCATCGGTCGCCAGGGTGATTCCGAGCGTTGAGAGCATGCCGAGTGCGGCAATTGCTATGCCGTAAAGGTCGGCAACCCGGTAAGAAATTAACGTAGCAACTACCACCAGCAGGACGGGTATCAGCGTACTCAGCATTGCAGTACCGAAACCCTTGATTATCAGTGTTCCGGTACCGGTCTCGGCCGATTCAGCTATCGCCTGTGTGGGTTTATAGGTGTAGGAAGTATAGTATTCCACGCTCAACCCTATCAGTATTCCCGCAACCAGTCCGGACACGACCGCCCAGAATACTCCGAAATCCACTCCGTCCATCTGCCAGATAACAATGCCTGAAATGATTATTACCAGAACCGAAGCTATGTATATTCCGCGGCGTAAAGCCCAGAGTAATGAGTTCATCTCCGCTTTCTCACCTGTCCTGACGAAGAACGTGCCGATTACTCCGGAAAGGATTCCTCCCGCGGCAATGATAAACGGCAGTACAGCCATATCCGAGTCCCAGGCAAATCCGGCGGCTACCGCCACCACCAGTGTTGCTACTATCGACGCAGCGTAAGATTCAAAAAGGTCGGCTCCCATACCGGCGATATCACCGACATTATCTCCGACATTATCGGCAATCACACCCGGGTTTCGCGGGTCGTCTTCGGGTATGCCGGCTTCCACCTTACCGACGAGGTCCGAACCTACATCGGCACCCTTGGTGAATATTCCTCCGCCTACCCTGGAAAACAGGGCTATCGAAGAAGCACCGAAACTGAATCCTACAATGATGTTCACTATTTCTTCCCCGCCGAAAACCAGGTAAACAATACTGAGACCGAGGATTCCGAGTGCCACCACTGTTGTCCCCATCACGGCACCGCTGGAGAAAGCTACCCGTAGTGCCGGATTCAGTCCTTTTTGCGCTGCCGTAGCGGTACGCCCGTTCGCCTTAACACCCATCCTCATCCCGATATATCCAGCTCCACCTGAGGTTATCGTGCCCAGCAGGTAAGCAACTGCGGTTCTCCATCCGATATCAGGTATGACAGTCAGGACAACGAAAACCACCACTACGAACACAACCAGGGTGATGTATTCACGCTTGAGGAACGCAATCGACCCTTCCTCGATGGCCGTGGTTATCTCCTTTATTCTCTCACTGCCAACATCCTTTTTCAGGACGCTGATAGCAAGAAAAACGACGAAACCGAGTCCGATAACCCCGGCTATAACGGCAAACCATATCAAGTCCATTTAGTAAAACTCCTTTCTCTTATCGATGGTTTATGATTTCCCTTTTTATTTTCCTTCTTTCTCTGATATTTCAAGACTTTTCTCGAGTGCCTCAATTCTCTGTCCCAGGTCCTGCTGGGTTATAACCAGCGTCAGGTCGCTCCGGGTCCTCTCGAGAACTCCCCGGAGCATATCTGTGGTACGTCTGAGTCCGCCCGTGATTGAATCCGGAAAATCTATAGTGACCAGGACGCTGTATATGTCGTCCATCGCGGTAAGAAGACTTTCTCCCTTCGAAAGGTCTCCTTTACGCATGCTGTCCAGCAGGTATCGCCGCAGTTCGCTGGCAGCTTCACCCAGCCCGTTCAGATAAGCGGCAGAATCCACCGCCAGTTCCTCTGGAGTCGGCAGCAGCTTTCCCGTCACGATGTTCAGTACGGCGTATCCTTCCACGTATTCCTTCTGAGCATCGCGTAGAGATCCCGTATTTACCAGTTCGGGACTGCCGGCAAGTGCTTCTTTACTTTCCTTCAGCAGCTTGTTTACCGTCCCCAGCAGTTCTTCCGCCTTTTCGAATTCCTGCCTGTGTACCGCTCTTATAGCCTCGCTTGAACAGCGAATCGCTTCGCGGCACATCGGCAGCATTTTCTCTCTCGCTTTATCTTTGGCGATAAGGTTTTCCCTTACCTGCCCTGATATCTTATCCAGGTTATCCGTAGGTCCGCTCATCAATTCCCCTCTATTCTGGCAGCTAACATTCGTGATGCTTCTTCGGCTGATTCCGCTCCGAGTACGGCGCTTATAACCGCCACGGAATCGGCACCATTCTTTACTACTTCCGGTATATTTTTATAAGTGATTCCGCCAATAGCTACCACCGGAATGCTTACTGCCCGCTTCACTTCCCTTAGTGTTTCAGTCCCCACCACCTCTGCCGGAATCGTGGTGGAATGCTTGGACGCGGTGGGATAAATCGCCCCGACCGCCACGTAATCAGCACCTGCCGACTGTGCTTCCGTTGCCTGTTTGACTCCTGTTACCGAGCAGCCGATTATCTTGTCCAGAGGCAGCATCTTTCTGGCTTCCTGTATCGGGAGGTCGTCCTGGCCCAGGTGCAGTCCGTCAGCATCGGATGCAGCTGCAATATCTGCGTAGTCATTAACAATAAACAGCGCCCCGAGTTCGGAACACATGGTTTTCAATTCCTTCGCTGTTTCGAATATCGGTTTCCTTCCCCGTGTCTTATCACGAAGTTGAATAATCTTTACTCCACCTTTAATAGCCTGCTCGGCAACCTCTGTATGAGAACGTCCTCTAAGGAACTCCGTATCGATAATCACGTACAGCCCCTTAATTTTTCTGCTATTATCCTGCCTAAGCAGCCTGGAGAACAGCTCTCTTTCAATCGTATAGGTAGTAAAACGTGCCTGTCTGTATTTGTCAGTGTCCAGTTCCTTTGGAGCCCCCGGCATTTTGGCAATCTCTTCAAGTGTCCTTAACGATTCCTGTACCCTTCTCGAATTCGCAACCAGGATCGATGCCAGGTCTTTCCCGGTCACTTCCTCAGCCACGGTCATATCAGCACCCACGTCCGTTTCAGCATCGCGTGAATCGATAAGTAGACGCTGAAAAGAGTCGCTGGTTATTACCATCTGGTGCCTGAGCGTCTTAAGTTCTTGAGTCACGGACGAATCATTGAGAATCATACGGGCGGTTTCTTCGAGAAAGCGCAGCCCTTCGCCAATCCGGTTGAGACTGGCATCGATAACACGCATTGTCTGGCGGAATTCTTCTTCCGAATTTACCATATTAAAAGACCGGAGGAACGGGTATCGAGGTCTGTTTACGCAAAGCAGTTTATTTTAACACAGCCCTTTTCAGCGGTAAAGTAGGTGAAATACCTATTCTTCCTCAACCGCGTTCTCTATCAGGTCTATGCGTACCAGTTTTCCGTCTTTATCCATCTCTACAGCCGCGACGTCGATACGCCATGTGCTTGCCGGATTCTCGTGAGTCTGAAGGTAATAAAGAGCACACTTCCTCATCCGTTCTCTCTTGGTCCGTGTGATAGATTCCTCGGGCGTGCCGAACTCAGTACCGGTCTTGGTCCTGACTTCGGTGAATACAAGGGTATCTTTGTGTTTCGATATGATATCTATCTCACCGTGGGAACAGTTATAATTCGTTTCAAGAATGCGGTGACGGTGCTTTTTCAGGTAATCACGTGCCAGTTTTTCCCCGAGATTAGCCGTTTCTTTTCTTTTCATCTATAACAATTCCCGCACCGGTCTGAAGGTTTTCCTGTGGATTGCGCAGGGTCCCAGTCTCCGCAGGCAATTCATATGCTCGCGCGTACCATATCCCTTGTGATTTGCCAGTCCGTAACCGGAATACTCCTTATCGAATTCTACCATCAACTTATCCCGTGATACTTTGGCTATGATCGACGCGCAGGCTATCGAGTAACTCAGGTCGTCGCCATGAGTTATACCTTTCTGAGGGAGAGTAATCTCGGGCAGGTGCATATAGTCCACCAGAATATAGTCGGCTGGTGTTGAAAGATATTTGATGGCGGATTTCATAGCCAGACGTGTTGCCGCCACTATCCCCAGGCTTCCGATAATATCCGGGCCGGACATTCCTATGCCGATAGCTACAGCCTTTTCATGGATATGATGAAACAGAAATTCCCGCTTGAGTGGGGTGAGTTTCTTACTGTCCCTGACCTGGTCGATAAACGGCAGGTTTCTGCTCAGAGGGAGAACTACCGCGGCGGCTACTACTGGCCCGGCCAGGGCGCCGCGACCAGCTTCGTCCACACCGGCGATATACCGGTATCCCTGTGCTTCGAGAATCTTCTCTTCATCAAAGGAAGGCATTTTAAGACTTTGTCTTGTTGGTATCTTTCTCTGTACTCTTGTCTTTGTCTTTCTCTTTGCCTCTATTGCTGCCGCCCGGTTCGCGTTTCTTGTCGATTATCAGGGAGACTTCGCTCAGCGGAAACTCGACGACCGCCTGGGTATCCAGTTCGACCGTTACCGAGACCTTAAGTGGGTTTGTATCCACCACCCTGGCTTCTCCGGAGGGCGTCATCACGCGCTGTCCGCTGCGCGGCATTCTGCCTTTCATCTCCTGGTAATAATCATTCTCATATACCAGGCAGCACATCAGCCGACCACACACACCGGATATTTTCATCGGGTTGAGCGGCAAGCCCTGGTCTTTCGCCATCCGCATCGATACCGGAGTGAAATTACTCAAAAAAGTCATACAGCAAAGTGGTCTGCCGCACCTGCCGCATCCGCCTGTCATCTTGGCTTCATCCCTCGGACCTGTCTGGCGCATCTCTACCCGGACTTTAAGACGCTTGGCAAGCTCCCTGACCAGTTCGCGGAAATCCACTCGTTCTGCAGCACTGAAGTAGAGTGTAAGCCTGCTGCCGTCAAGATTATACTCGGCAGAGAGGAGCTTCATATTAAGTTTCAGTTTTTCAACGAGCTTTGCACACTCATCGAGTGCTTCCTTTTCCTTCTCCTCGTACTGGTTCGCCTTCTCGATATCTTCGGTTGTTGCTTTACGTATAACGGGTTTCAGGGGATTCTCTATGTCACTGTCGATAACCTGGCCGGGAGCGATTACCACGTGTCCCAGTTCCAGTCCCCGGGCTGTTTCCACCACCACGTAATCGTTCACCTCCAGCTCCAGGTCTCCGGGATCGAAATAATAGACCTTGCCGGCCTGCTTAAACCTTATACCAACTATTTCAGCCATAATTTACCTCGTATCTGAGGACACCACCTCTTTTACCTGGCCTGCTTCGGGCATGCTGAGCATAAGCATTTCCAGAGCCAGCCTGGGATTAGCATTCAGTCTCAGTTCTTCACCCGCTTTCTGAATACTGCGGATAAAGTCCCTGATTCCGGATAGACTCCTTCCTTGAACCATCTGTTTTAACTCATCTACCCGGTCTATATTCGTTATATTATCTTCTGAACCTGTCTTTATCAACAGCATGTCACGCCACCAGTCCAGCCACATATCGAGCCGCTCGTAAACAAAGTTCCTGTCATTGCTGAATTTTCCCGCCAGCTGTGAAGAATATGCGAACCTGGACTCGGTATCGGCATCTATCAATTCCAGTATGGCTTCCATGGTTTCGGCACGCTGTTCTATGAGATTTTCATCCTGTGCTGCTGAAACAGCCCAGCCGAAACGACCTCTGGACAATCTCGCCAGCAGGGCTGCTTTTCCCACTTCGACTCCCCAGTTTCTTTTTAAGGTGTCCTCGGCTTCGGAAGGAGTCACGGGTTTAAGTTCAACCGGCTGGCACCGGGAGACCACTGTCTCGAGCAGCAGGCTTGAATCGGTTACCAGTAGAAGAAAAATAACCCTGTTTTCGGGTTCTTCCAGCGTTTTCAGTAGCGCGTTCGACGCTTCTATCGAAAGCAACTCCGCGTTTTCAATGATATATATCCTGTATTTGCCTTCGAAAGGCGGCAGACTGGCAGTATGCTGGATCTGTCTTATCTGGTCGATACTTATCTCTGTTTTCGATTTAGATTCGACCGATGGATCATCACGGGCGATTCCTGTCACCTGGACATCCGCATGTTTTAAGTCCGTTATCTTTCTGCAGGGTTCGCATTGTCCACAGGGAACATCCGTCCCTTCACAGTTCAACGACTTTGCGAATTCCATCGCCAGCGTCATCTTTCCCGAATGTGCCGGGCCGATTAACATATACGCATGAGAAACCGACTCTGTCTCCAGGCTTCTCTGGAGCAGCGATACAGCCTTATCCTGGCCTGTTATTTTCCACATTTATACTTGGGTTCCCGTTTGATTAATCGTGTTCGGGACTGAAGAATATAAAGGCAGTCTTCTTGCCTGTTGTATCATTAATCAATACCCTTAGTTCAATATTACCAGCCACCACTAGTGAAGTCAAAGAACATACTGAGTTATTCGGTGTTGGCAGTGATTTTCGGTGCGCCCCCTGCCTGCCAAAGTCTTGTACGGCGGGCAGGCCTTAATCCCCCTCAAACAGCTGCCGTATTCAGCAGAAATATATCGAGTGTTTGAGGGGAGTAAATAAGAGAGGCTCTGGCTGGAGAAGGGTCAGGGGTGAGGTGAATATCGACACCTGGAAGCAGAAAGGGGAAATACTCACTCTGGACTACTTGACGCTTCACCTGCAGGCTGTTATTATCAATCAGCCTGTATTCGGAACCACCGCCCCGGAGTGTAAATGAAATTCATCGATAAGCTGCTTGCCGCATCTCGCAGAAACAAAAGCCTGCTGTGTATCGGACTCGATACGGATCCGGAAAAGATACCGGCCGATATGGGTGTATTCGAATTCAACCGGGAGATTATCGAAGCTACCAGAGACCTTGTCTGCGCCTACAAACCGAACCTCGGTTTCTATGAAGCTCAGGGAATCGAAGGCCTCCAGGCACTGAAAAGGACTGTAGATTACATTCCCGACTATATTCCCGTTATCGCCGACGCCAAGCGTGGCGATATAGGAAGCACCGCCAAAGGTTACGCCCGAGCAATCTTCGAGATATACAGGTTCGACGCCGTCACGGTGAATCCCTACCTGGGGCTCGATGCGGTGGAACCTTTTACCTCTTATACCGATAAAGGGGTATTCGTCCTGTGCCGGACTTCCAATCCCGGCGCGGTTGATTTTCAATCCCTTCAGTGTGACACGGAAAGCGGCAAGCGTCCCCTTTATGAGGTCGTCGCGTTAAAAGCCGGTAAACTGAATACGAATGGAAATGTCGGCCTTGTTGTCGGTGCTACCTACCCCGATGAGTTGAAGGTTATTCGCGGACTCCAGCCGGATATGCCTCTGCTTATACCCGGTATCGGTGCCCAGGGAGGCGATCTCGAACTGACAGTCCGCTATGGAGTCGACGCTAACGGTGAAAAAGCCGTTATCAACTCATCGAGGCAGGTCCTTTATGCATCATCGGACAGAGACTTCGCCGAAGCAGCCCGTCAGGCAGCCCTGGAAATAAACGAAAATATTAACCGTTACCTGTCCGGGTTGAAATAATCGTACTATGACGCTGGATATAAAACTAGGTGACACTGTACGTCTCAGGAAAAAGCACCCCTGCGGCGGCTACGACTGGGAAATAGTCAGACTCGGTGCCGATATCGGCCTCAGGTGTCTTACCTGCAATCGGAAGATAATGCTCGAACGCCGTATCCTCGAACGCCGAATCAAAGCAATTAATCCAAGCTAAAGTGGTCAGGCCTACCCGCCGCGCAAGATATGTGCATAGGTGACCGTTAGCAACCGGATGCAGATAAAACCCGAATAACCAGCTCTTTACCAACTGCTTCTCAAGGGTTATAATATTCCCAGCGAATTTTCCGCCTGGAGGTGCAGATTGGTCACGATATACGTAACCACGAAAGAAAAAGGCAGCGGCAACACGTCCGTGTGTGCCGGTATCGGCAAACTCGTCCTCGATGCAGGAAAGAAACCCGGTTACCTTAAACCGGTATTATCCACGGGTAGTGACGGTGATTCCGCGTTTATGAAAGAGATGCTGTCGCTCGACGAATCTACGGGAGAACTGTCTCCTGTCGTTACTGGAAGCGGTATTGCCGCCGAAATCAAGGATTCTCTTAGCCTTATATCAAAAGGGAAAGACGTGGTTATCGTAGACGGACCTCCCGAGCATTATCAGTCCTCCTCGGATATCGCTAAAGAACTTAACGCGAAACTGCTGATTGTTGAGCCGTATGCAGAAGACCTATCGCAGGCAATCGTGGGTTACAAAGGATTCGGTCAGGCTCTTCTCGGCGTAATTATCAACAAGGTCCCTGAAAGCAGAATGGATAAGGTGAAGGAAGAAGCGGAACAGCTGGCAAAAGTAGGCGTGAAATACCTCGGGGCATTGCCCGAAGACAGGGCGCTGTCCGCTTTTACAATTGGCGAACTTGCCGCCTGCATTGATGGAGAACTGCTGCAGGGCGAAGAAAATTCCACCGACCTTATCGAGAACCTGATGCTCGGGGCAATGACCGTAGATTCCGGACCCGAATACTTCGGTCGCAAAGATAACAAGGCGGCTGTAATCAGGAGCGAGAGGCCCGATATGCAGCTTGCCGCTATCAGTACCTCCACGAAATGTCTGGTATTAACCGGCGAAGGCTCGCCCAAACCGGCCGTCCTGATAAAAGCAGAAGAAAAGAAGATTCCTGTAATCGCTACCAGAGAAAATTCAGCCGAGGTAATGGACCGAATCGAGGCCGCTCTCGAAAACTCCAGGCTGAACCAGGAAAGCAAACTTACCAGGTTTGAAAAACTGATGAAGCAGAATATCGACCTCGAAAGCCTGGCCGGTGAATTCGGCCTGAAATAAACAACATAGACCTTGTCTTTACGAAATTCCTCAATATTCCTGCAGACATCCAGGGTAGGGCGGGCGTGTGTTCATTTCAATATCGCGAGATTATTCTTCTATATCCATCACGTTGAACAAACATATGAATTGTTATATAATCTGTGGCTGTGTCCTGGTTCTCCCTGAGACCAGGGCTTTGAAATCTTATGAGGAGGGCAGGTGATTGAATGCACTAGGAAAACATTACCTACTGGAACTCAAGGATTGTAACAGAGAAATCCTGAACGATCTGGAGTCGCTTAAAAAGATACTGAACACGGCAGCCAGGGAAGCCGGTGCAACGGTACTGGGGGATTCGTTTCACCAGTTCGAACCGCAGGGCGTTAGCGGCGTAGTGGTAATAGCCGAATCCCATCTCTTCATACATACCTGGCCCGAGTGCGGTTACGCTGCGGTAGATATCTTCACCTGTGGAGAATCGGTTAATCCCGGTAAAGCGGCACGGAGAGTAATAAACCAGCTCGAAGCCAAGAATCACTCAATCCTTGAAATACAGAGAGGTATCCTGGACACGGAATAATTGTCCTGAGCAATCATCATGGAAGCAGACCCCGCTAAATGGTTTTACGATAAAATAAGCGAAGACTTGATTCAACTGCACAGCATCAAAGAGGTGCTGTATAAAGGGCAGACGAAGTTCCAGTCTATTGAAATTATCCGTACCGGCAGCTACGGCAAATGCCTTGTACTCGATGACAAGATACAGTCAAGCGAACTCGACGAATTCGTATATCACGAAGCCCTCGTTCATCCGGCTCTTATATGCCACCCCGACCCTCAAACCGTATTCATCGCCGGCGGCGGCGAAGGCGCGACATTACGCGAAATTTTTCGCCATAACACCGTGAAAAAAGTTGTAATGGTGGATATCGACGAGGAAGTTATATCCATCTGTAAAAAATACCTTCCCGAGCACCATCAAGGCTCATTTGAAGACGAACGCACTGAGCTTCATCACACCGATGCTAGAAAGTTCCTGGAGGAAAGTAATGAAACTTTCGATATAATCATCATCGACCTCACCGAACCCATAGAAGAAGGCCCGGCTTATCTTCTCTATACCGAAGAATTCTACCGTATAATAAGAGACAAACTTACCGATAACGGCATTATGTCCGTCCAGGCGGGAAGCGCAGCTTTCAACGAGCTGCTCAATTTCTCGGCTGTCTACAATACCCTGAAAACATCCTTCCCGGAAGTCCATCCCTACCAGGTTGACGTTCCCTCGTTCGGCGGACCCTGGGGATTCTGCCTCGCTTCGCTGAATATTAATCCCTTTATGTCAACTGAAGAGATAGACAACCGGCTGTTATCAAGGGGAATCACCGATCTTAAGCTCTATGACGGTCTAACTCACCAGTGTATGTTCTCAGTACCAAAACACCTTCGAGCGGAGTTGGAAAGCCAGACAAGACTCATCACAGACGATCAGCCGTTATATACCTATTCCGGATAAACAAATTAACGCAATTAAAAAAGGGGGGCACTCGAAAGAGTGCCCCCTCTATTCACAGACTGAATATATGACTCTAGTATCCCATGGATGCTTTAAGATCCTGGTCTACCCATACGAACTGTACCCATGAATCCCAGGTCATGTAACCGACACTGGTCTCACCGGTGTAGTTCTTGAGCCACGGCCACCAGACATTATAATTCGGATAATGAAGCGCCTGGACGGCATATACGTTTTTAAGTAAGTATGCCGTAAGCTCCTTGGTTACAGCCATCCCGTCTTTAATGCTGGTTACGCATGCTGAGCGCGCCTTTTCAGCCATCTCGTTGACGTAAGGATCATCGATCCGGCTGGGATTCAGCCAGGAAGCTCCGGTATACTGCGCCTGTTCCGGATAGGTGGAACATGGTGAAATGAACTGGGCTATCATGCCGTCGAAACCAAGTCCAGCATTTGTTCCGATAAGTTCTCCGAAACCGGGTACCGGTTTCAGTTCGACATCTACACCTATATCAGCCCAGTACTCCTTAAGAATCGAATAATAATCGGCCCAGGCTGCTACGAGGGTTAAATCAGTCTTGAATCCATCGGGATATCCGGCTTCAGCAAGCAGTTGCTTGGCTCTCGTTGGATTATATGTATACAGTTCTCTCACGTCTGCCGGCATCGCGGGATCATCCATCCCGAGATACAAGTCGGCATAAGCCGGAGTATAGTAGTAAGGGAAAACGAAATAGGTTGCTTCTCCGTAATAAAGTGACTCGTTTAATTCGTCCATATTTACGGCAAGTTGCATTGCCTGTCGCACTCTTACATCATCGAAGGGTGGTTTATCCATCCTGAAATACACACATTGTTCATGGCCGCCGCCGCGTTGCGCCATCTTCAGGTCGGGGTTCTGCTGTACCAGCAAATCAGCATCGTCTTTCTTCAACATAGGCAGCATGTCGATGCCTGCTGTCCTCAGGGCTGCCTGTTGCGTAGATTGATCGGGTATGATGATAAACTTTACTCTATCGGCATAAGGTAACTGGTTACCCATACCCGGTCCAATCGGATCGGTCTTCCAGTAATTCGGGTTCCTCTCCATCAGGATCATATTACTGACAACATAGTCCTTGACCATAAATGAACCCGTGCCTACCGAAAGGTTCAGGTCGATAGTGCTTTCAAGCCCGTAAGTGTCCCATAGCTCCTTCGGGTACATCAGGACATAGGAGAATAACCTCATTATACTGTCAACATGAATCTTCATCGGATGGGTAATGGTGATTTCGTTCGGGCCGGTCTGTACAACCGGGACGTCGCGGCATTCCGGGAAACCTGCGTAATTATCGGATTCCGGATTTCTAAGATGTCCTTCTATACACCATACCACGTCTTCAGTGGTCAGCTTCCTGCCGCCAACCATTCGCCCGGCTTCGGTATCCGGCTGGGCAAAGTAGATATTATCCCGTATTTTTATTATGGTATCTACTGTTTGATCGTCAGCGTTGACTACAAAGCGCCAGCTTTCCGCAACATAACCTTCATTAAGGTCGGGAACGTTTGTGCTCTCTTCCCAGAGCACTTCACTGGTGCCATAACCACCGGCGGGACCTCTGGTCCAGTCGCCGTCCCAGATGCTGTTATGGGCGATGTGCTGAGGAGCACAGGCAAAATACCCCAGCAGGTCCGGATCAGGATCTGCACCCAGCATTTTAGTAATCGTGCCGCCGTACTTGGGATCATCGGTCGATATCTGGATTTTTTCTTCCGTCCCTAATTCGGTCTTTACTTCTTTCTCTTCTATCTTTACCGTATCCGAGGTTTTATCTTCCGTTGTCGTAGTTGTCTTGGTTTCTTCACCTGGGCCGCAGGACGCGATTACCAGCGATAAAGTCATGATGCAGCAAATCACGACCCATAAAATTTTCTTCATATATACTCTCCTTTCTTATTCATTAATTAATTCAACCATACTTAGAAATCTATATACTACTGCCGCGATTTTATAACCGCAGCAGGAATTTCCTTTCACATTGCGTCACCCCCTGAATTGCCGTTTAATCCGGCTGGCATATTTTTGCACAATAAAAAACGCTGAAAACCGGATAAACGCAGCAGCTCCAGCGTATTTATTAATATATTATATGACAAATCTGTCATTGTGTTATTTATTAAACGTAGTTTAGGCTGTGCGGTTATAAATGTCAATAGAAATATACTAAAATACTCGACCGCTGGAATCTGCCGAAAATATCATCAATATCTTGATCGATATATTTCATTCTTTCGCAAAAAATACGCCTTTTTTTCTAACGCAATATTTGGTATCATAAAATAGCTTGAAAAATACGGGGTTTTACCTGTAATCACCGCTCTTGAAATAATACCCGAACACTCCCTGCGAATATCCTGTAAGCCCGAATTTTTATTAAACAATACAGGAATTACTGGTATCCTGCTGCTGCCTCTCCGGCAACCTGCCGGGAGAAAGGAGACAAATATATGGACTTTGAATTCACCGAAGAACAGAACAAATTCAGACAGGAAATCAAAGATTTCCTTGAAGATGAAATAAAACAGGGGACTTTTCAGCCGGCCTGCGATGCCTGGATACAGGGTTACTCCCCCGAGTTCACCAAAAAGGTATCTCAGAAAGGATGGATAGGACTTACCTGGCCCGTGGAATACGGCGGACAGGGTCGCAGCCACATCGACCGGCTTATCTTGACTGAGGAAATGCTCCGCTACGGCGCTCCCGCCGCCTGCCACTGGTTCGCCGACCGGCAGATAGGCGGTGCCGTTCTCCGTTACGGGACCGAAGAGCAGAAACAATGGATACTTCCCAAAATAATCGCCGGAGAAGCTTATGTAGGTCTCGGGCTCAGCGAACCGGAAGCCGGTTCCGACCTCGCTTCGCTCCGGACCAGGGCTACCGAAAGCGGCGATGAATATGTTATCGACGGACAGAAAATGTGGACGAGCTGCGGAATGTTCATGAACTTCATATACGCGGTCGCCCGGACTGATCCTGACGCTCCTCAGCACCGCGGCATCAGCGAATTCGTGTTCGAAACAAGCCTGCCCGGCGTTACCATCACCCCCACCATCGACATCACCGGCAGCACCGCCTGGGCCGAAGTCTTCTTCGACAGTGTCCATATCCCCTCCACCTGCCTTATCGGTGAGAAAAACCGAGGCTTCTACCAAGTGGTTAACCAGCTCGACTACGAAAGAGCCGGCATGGAAAGGCTGATGGGCAACTACCCGCTTTTCGATGCCATCCTGAAATTCACAAAAGAGACCAAACGCAACGGTAAACCTATTGCCGACGACACGCTTATCCGCCAGAAACTGGCGCAGCTACAGATTGAGTTCGAAGTCGGCAGACTTCTCATCTACAGGGTGGTAATGGTTATGGAAGAAGGCCGCGCTCCTAACGTAGAGGCAGCCAAAGCCAAGGCCTACAGTACCACCTTCGAACGAAGGCTTGCCAGCGTAACTATGGACATTCTCGGCCTGTACGGACAGTTATGGGCCGAATCTAAATATGCCCCGATTATGGGCCTGGGTTCCCACTCCTACCTGGCTTCTACCGGTTACAGCCTCCAGGCCGGGACCACGGAAGTCCTCAGAAATGTAATCGCCTCCCGGGGACTGGGACTGCCCAGCACTTAATACTGATATTCACCTCTTAAAGGAGTACTATAATGGATTTCAATTACACCGAAGAACAGGATATGCTCAGGACGATGGCCCGTGATTTCCTCACCGATAAGTGTCCCAAGACGCTGGTAAAGGAACTTGAAGAGGATGAAAAAGGGTACTCTCCCGAACTCTGGAAGGAAATGGTTGAACTCGGCTGGACGGGGCTGGTTATTCCCGAAGCCTACGGCGGCAGCGAGATGACCTTCCTTGACCTGGCTGTCCTGCTCGAAGAAATAGGCAGGGCCGCCATGCCCGGACCGTATTTCTCCACCGTCGTTCTCGGCGGACTGCCGATAATGAAATACGGTACCGATGAGCAGAAACAGAAATACCTGCCGAAAATCGCCGGCGGCGAAGCCATCGTCACCTTCGCCATCACCGAAGAAAGCGGCGGATACGACGCCGAATCGATAAACGCTGCCGCGAAGGAAAACGGCGACTCATACACCATATCCGGTACCAAACTCTTCGTCCCGGACGCCAATGTCGCCGACTATATCCTCTGCGCCGCCCGTACGGGAGACGATATCAGCGTATTTATCGTCGACGCCAGGAGTGACGGCATAACCGTAAACCCGCTCAAGACGATGGCCGGTGACAAGCTGAACGAGGTCGTTTTCGATAACGTTACCGTGCCGAAAGAAAATATCCTCGGTGAAGCCGGCAAAGGTTATGAAATCGTTAAAAAGACCACGGAACTGGCGGCGGTAGCCAAGTGCTGTACTATCATCGGCGCCATGCGGCAGAGTCTGGACCTGACGGTGGATTACGCCAAGGAGAGAGTCCAGTACGACCACCCTATCGGCAGTTTCCAGGCTGTCCAGCATTACTGCGCCAATATGGCGATAGATGTCGACGGCACCCGTTTCAGCACCTACGAAGCCGCCTGGAAGATTGACCGCGACCTTCCAGCCACGAAAGAAGTAGCCATAGCCAAGGCCTGGGCTGCCGAAGCCTTCGAGCGTGTCAGCACCCTCGCCCACCAGATACACGGAGCTATCGGCTGCACCCTCGACCATGACCTTCATTACTATACAAGGACGGGTAAAGCCGCGGCGCTCTCTTTCGGCAGCGCCGACTACTACCGTGAGGTTGTAGCCTCAGAAATGGGGCTTTAACGGAATATAATTTACGTCCGCTTTTCAGGCGGACGTAAGTTTTTTTAACACAGGTATTAGTAATTTGAATTTGTTTAGAACTTAGATATTAGATATTAGAATTTCAATATGGGGGGATCATAAAATGGCGACGACACAGGATCTGATCGACGATTACAGGCAAAGACGTGACAAAATCACCGCTATGGGCAGCCCGGAAGCCATCAAGAAACGCCACGACGGCGGCCAGTGGACGGCCAGGGAGCGCATCGACTACTTCTTCGACCCCGGTACGTTTACCGAGATAGGCCTTTTTGTAAAACACCGCACCATCCACTTCGGCATGGACAAACGGGAAATCCCCGCTGAAGGCGTGGTAACCGGGTACGGCAAGGTTAACGGCAGGTCCGTCGTTGCCTTCGCCGAAGACTACATGGCCCTCGCCGGCACCTTCGGTGAATACCACGGGCTTAAAGAAATCCGTGCTATCGAGTTCGCCAAGGAAATGGGGTGGCCGGTGGTCGGAATGAACGACTCCGGAGGTGCCCGTCTCCAGGAAGGCATGGATACCCTCGAAGCCTACGGAATGCTCTTCAATGCCCAGATACGCGCTTCCGGTATTATCCCGCAGATAGCCCTGCTGATGGGCCCCTGCCTCGGCGGACAGGCTTACCACCCGATTATGCAGGACTTCCTTATCCAGTGCAAGAACACCGGCTACATAGGTATCGCCGGTCCCGCCATAGTCGAAGCCCAGCTCGGAGAGAAGATAAGCCTGGCAGACCTCAGCGGATGGCAGGCGCATGCCGTAAAATCCGGACAGACTCACATCGTCGCCGAAGATGATAAAGATGCCATCGATAAAACGAAAGAGCTGCTGTCTCTGCTCCCCTCCAATAACCTGGAAAGAGTTCCTGTTATGGAATGCACGGACGATCCTGAGCGGATAGTCCCTGAACTGGATACTATAATTCCCGACCGGCATGCCCGGCCTTACGACATGTTCAAGGTAATCCATGCCATAACCGACGACGGCTACTTCTTTGAGATCCTGAAAGACCACGCCAAATCTGTGATTACCGGATTCGCCCGTTTCAACGGCCGCCCCGTCGGCCTGTGGGCAAACCAGCCGATGCAAAAGGCCGGTTCAATCGATGTCGATGCCGCCGATAAAGGCGCCAGGTTCGTCAGGTTCTGCGACCTCTTTAACATCCCTGTCGTAACCCTCGGCGACTGCGGCGGCTACATGGTAGGCTCCGAACAGGACTGGAAGGGTATCCTCCGCCACGGAGCCAAGCTGCTTTTCGCCTGGGCGGATGCCACGATACCCCTGATATCCGTCATACTCAGGAAATCGTATGCCGGAGCCCATTACGGTATGCTCGATAAGGGAATAGGCGCCGACCTCGTCTTCGCCTGGCCTACGGCACGGGTTAATATAGTCGGCGCCAAGACGGCAGCCAGCGTCATCTTCGCCCGGGAGATAAGAGAATCGGAAAACCCAGAGGAAACACGAGCCAGGCTGGAAGGCGAATACGAAGCGCTTTACGAGAACCCCTACCGGGGCGCCGAACGCGGCTACATCGACGACGTCATAATGCCGTCCGATACCCGCAAGATGATTAACCGCGCCCTCGATATCCTCCAGGACAAGGACAAAGACCACAAAAACTTCAAATCCCGCCCCTGGAGAAAGTATTCCAATATTAATTTGTAATAACTTCTTAAAGATAACTAGAAAGTAGAGAGGTGTTTTCACACCTCTCTACCTAATATTTTTCCAAGGTTAATAGTAACCTCAATCTGATATATTTCATTGTCGAATATATATGAAGTCATTCAAATAGATTATCGAAATCATTTAGCATCTCAGATTTCACAACTATACCAAGATTGTTAGGAATACGAGAAATTATAATAGATTGCTGAGATGTAGGAACGTCAACCACTTTAATCTCACCTGCAGCAGTATGTTGAAACGCAGCGTAAAGGATCCCAAGAAATTTTATACGAGATGCACCTAATTTCATCCCCTCACGATCAATATATCCTCCCATATTAATTAGAAGTACAGGAGAGCCGCTTGAACCTGGAAAACAAGCACAATCAATAAGGAACTCCTTTTTATTATTCCAATCATATTTCGGGTTTGATGCGGCAACCCCTTTTCTAAATACTGGAAAGTTATTTGCTTCATCCCAAATACCATTTGGGTAACCAATCATAGTAATGTCTTCCATGCCAAACATAGAATTATAATCTTCTTCTGTCGGTAAAAGATTTTTATCTAGCGTAACGAAATAAAACTTCTTATCTAGCTCCTCCGCTTGACGCAATAGAGTTGCGATAGGCATGACGCACAGATCAATTCCAGCTAATGGATGATTTATCCATTGATTTTCAAAATCATCAAACCCAATATCTAAATGATTACCTATGCTAGCAAGATTATCATTTTCTACAAGTGTTAACCTAAATTTTCCATTTTTAGCATTTTTTATAACATGTTTATTAGTAACTATAACAGGTATATGCCTGCCATTGTCTTGCTGTTTCAGTCTATAAAAAAAACCGGTGCCTGTCCCAGTACTTCCATCATTTAGAGTTGTGACAATTCTTGTAGTACTAAAAGCTAATTGTTCAATTGGAGAAAGGTTATTTCCATTCGTCATATTTATAACTCCTTTTAGTAAAACTGACCCTACCCCCGAAAGTCAGGCCAGTTGCTCTTAGAGTTTTCCTGTGATAAAAAGTCATAAGGAGGACTCATGAAAGCCAGGAAATACACCGAGGAACAGATCATAGCCGTGCTCAAGGAAGGGG
>DAOULV010000025.1:0-40881 GCA_034416335.1 Dehalococcoidales bacterium | reverse complement strand
CCCCTTCCTTGAGCACGGCTATGATCTGTTCCTCGGTGTATTTCCTGGCTTTCATGAGTCCTCCTTATGACTTTTTATCACAGGAAAACTCTAAGAGCAACTGGCCTGACTTTCGGGGGTAGGGTCATATTATTTCCGTTTCACAATTAGATTAACCTTTGAAGATGGAAGGAACAATTACCAGGTGTTATACTTCACGAAATAGCGTTTTGTTGGTTGTAATAAGCTTGTGATAAAGTACGGTGTTGCACCGAAAATCAATATCGAGGTAGGATTTAATGGAACATGGCTAGTTGGAAAGACAAGCTGAATGGAGACCCGATCCCGTGGTTGCTGGAGAATGACAGGAGCCAGCCGGGCGTCCGCTATTTTACCCTGCGTGATATCCTCGGTCGGGACGAGAACGATAGTGAAGTCAAAGCCACCAAAGCGGCTATCATGGAAAGCGGTCCGGTTCCGGTAATCCTGGCGGCGCAGCATCCGGAGGGATATTGGGGAAAGAAACCCAGGTATACCGGGACACTAGCGGCTATCGTTTTCCTGGCTCAGCTTGGTGCGGACGGAGCCGACCCGCGTATTCGCGCTGGCTGCGAGTTTCTGCTCTCTCGATACATCGACAGCAACGGTTGTCTCCTGGGTAGTAGTCTGTCACTGAAAGGCACTCCTTCTTTCAGCTATTGCAACACGGGTAATTTAGGAGCGGCTTTGATAGACTTCGGCTGGCTTAATGACCGGCGTTTGCAGACGGCGATGGAATTGCTGGCGCAGACCATAACCGGAGAAGGAGTGGCCGATTCTTCGAACAACGCCACGAGCAAAGGTAACGATAAATCCGGGAACTCAGCTCCTCCATTCGCTTGTTCCGTTCGCAATGCTAATCTGCCATGCGCCTGGGGAGCAATCAAGGCGATGATCGCCCTGAACAAGGTACCACCGGCGCAGCGGACCGGGAATATGCGTGAGGCTATCAAACTGGGTGTGGACTTCCTCCTGAGTCATGATCCGGCGGTCGCCGATTACCCTTTTGGCTTTGGGAATAAGCCCAGCTCGAACTGGTTTAAGTTCCGGTATCCCCTCGGCACCGGTGCCGATGTGCTTCAGAACCTGGAGGTCCTGGCAGCGCTGGGGCAGGCCGGGAATCCCAGGTTAGCCAACGCGTTAGAACTGGTCATCAGTAAGCAAGACCATCAAGGACGCTGGCTGTCGGAACATACCTACAAGGAACTGGCGGAAACACAAGAAGAGAAAGTCGTTTATGTGTACCAGTTCTCCCTGAGCCTTTATATAACCGGCAGGGAATGGGCGGACATGCATGATAAGAAGGGGCAACCCAGCAAGTGGGTCACCCTGAGGGCTTTACGCGTTTTGAAAGCAGCTTATCCTGAGAAAGATTCGATTTAGTCAACAATCATCCAAAAGGTATAATGCATAGAATATAGATAAACTTCGACGAGGCTATCACGAGAATATTCTGTCTATTTTTTACTGACATCGGTAAGAAATTTAGTAATTTGCGGTAGTATAAGATCGCTACGACCTATCGCTTCATGTCCAATATCCGGTAAAGAGAAGAAGGTTGCATTCGGCATGAGATTAGCGCACTCCTTGGCCTTCGCGTACCAAGGATCGACCTCACCGGTAAAGATAAGACAAGGTAGAGTCACACCAGGCAGGAGTTCTTCGCCCTTTGGCACTGTCCCTCCAACCCAACTTTCAAAACAGGCGATAAGTGCTTTTGCATCAAGTGATAACATCTGAGCCCGACGTTCAGGTGGGTACTGATAACCCATATTTTTCTCCATAGCAGCTATAAAAAACTCCATAGGCTGATCAGGCGCCTCTTTTATAGCCATTTTCAAGCCCATTGGAATTGCAGTTGTGACATTACTATCATCCATATTCTCTCGCCCTTCAAGAGGATATCTGGAACCTCCGAGAATCAAGGAGAGAAAGCGTTCAGAAGCATGGATACAGATATGCCATCCTATCATTCCTCCCATAGAATAACCGAAGTAATGAGCTTTATCGATTTTAAGGTCGTCTAGAATGGCAACCACATCATCAACCATTAACTTAGGGGCATAATCCTCAACATTATAAGATATATCACTGCCACCACGACCTCGTGGATCTACAAGAATTAGTTGGTAGTTTTCATTTAGTACCTGGGTGTAGCCAAAAAATCGCCAATCCTCCATTGTTCCAGCAAAACCGGTCATAAGTACTAGTGGCGGCCCTTGTCCTTCCACCTCATAGTGAATACGAACTCCGTGGTTAATAATATATGGCATTTTCTACTCCTTATTATTAAATAATGACAGATTGAAACCTGATTGTAGTTTACTTATGAATGAATGTCAAGCAAGATAGAGATATGTTTTAAGGGAAACCACTCATGTGAAGTTGTTAGGTAACAATAGCTTGTTTTGTGCAATTATAGATGGCCGGTTACCTGAATTCGTAGGCTAAGTACTCATATTAAAATTCAAAGTAAAGGTTCAACATTCCGTACGTCCACCATACTATCAATTAGCTTCAAAAATTGTTCGTGTTATTTCCCAACTAGAGGTTAACCTATTATGGAGATAAAAGGAACAATCACCCATTTTAATACTTCCCAATATATCGGATTGTTACCAGCCGTGGCATAGAGACCGCTGAATTGATATAATTTGTCCTGCTGATAGCTGCATACATGTCTTCGTTCCTGGAAGTTAATAATACCGGAGAGGTGGCAATGAACACTCATATAGAACGGGTTAGACAGTTCGATAAAATTACCCTCGATTATTTGTTCAAAAGAGCTGGTGAAAAAGACGCCGATCCTAGTTCAGATTTCTTCGAAGACGAGAAGAATATTATATTGGTCTCTCATACTGAAGATAAATTGAGCGGTTTTCTCTGGGCCTACGTCCTTCAGAGCCCACATACTCCGTATCCTGAGATGTTTCTTTATTCGATTGATGTGTTTGTCGAATTCAGGCGTCAAGGTATAGCCAGTCAACTTATCCGGGAATTAAAGAAAATTGCTCTAACATATAAGTGCCGTGAAATGTTTGTTCCTACCAGTAAAAGTAACGAAGCTGCGATGGGTTTGTATAGAAAGACCCTGGGCAAAATTGAAAACGACGATGATGTTACTTTTATATACGATAAAGATGCATTGGAAAGATTCGCATAGGTTCTCTTATCCTGCCAGCCGGATTCATGCAGCTGCACAATTGGGCGATTCGTTCAACTATTGAAATAGGAATGTACTATCGTGATTGTTGATATTATTGATCTAGGCGAGTATGACATCAGCCACATCAGAGAAGTGGCTGAACAAGAAGGATACAATATATTGAATCACCTGGTTATCGATTATGAATCAGGTAAAAACAGGTTTGATAAAGAAGGAGAAAAACTTAGCGGCTTTGTACTGGATAATATGATTATGGCATCGTGTGGTTTAAATATTGAGCCTACAGATACTGAGTATGGACGGATTAGAAGATTATATGTTTTACCAGAATACCGAAACCGGGGAATAGGTACTGACCTGGTAAATCACTTAATTGCATATGCCAGGAATCATTACAAGGGTATTGTAGTAAATATCGGAACCTTACCCATCAATCGTTTCTATGAATCAAAGGGTTTCAGTTCGGTGAACAATCCTTCATTTACCCATTTACTACTATTTTAAAATCTGCGTAAAATCATTGATGCAATAGCTCCAAAGGATGGAGAATCATGTTGTGATATCCTCGGGGCGGGACGAGAACGATAAAGAAATCAAAGCTGCTAAAGCGGCTAGCATGGCAAAGCGTACCGGCACGCTGTATGTGGAAAGTTGATTAATTTGCCAGCTATTGACTCTCCCTTTAACAGGAGACTTATAGTAGTAACTGAAATGGCTAGTTTTCAGAACATCGAGGATAGAAAATGTTAAAAATCGGTGACTTTTCCCGGTTAGCCCGGGTCACCATTAAAGCCCTGCGGTATTATGATGAACTTGGTCTGTTAAAACCGGCCAGGCTTGACTCATTCACCGGTTACCGCTATTACTCCGCTGACCAGTTACCTCGATTACATCGAATCATTGCCTTAAAAGACATGGGGCTATCACTGGAGGAAATCGCCCGTTTACTGCAGGATGATGTTTCCATAAGCCACATTCTGGATTTATTGCATGTCAAGCAAGAAACAATAAAACGAAGACTTGAGGATGAATCAGAACACCTGAAGCGGGTAGAAGACTGGATATTGGAGGTTGAAAGGGAAAACAAATTGCCGGCCTACGAAATGATTATTAAAAAGGTACCGCCACTGCACGTTGTTTCCATAAGAACAATGATACCAAACACTTTTGACGCAAAGACGGTGTGGGAAAAAGTCTCATCGGTCATGACGGAAATGATTGAGTATATTTTTCGATCAGGCTCACAAATAGTCGGACCTCCAGTAGGGATAGATCACGGCGAGGAATCTGAGATATCCAGAGTGGAGGAATTTGATTTTGAAATAGCGTTACCTGTTTCTCAGGATGTGCCATCCAAAGGCGAATTTCAATGTAAGGAACTCCCCGGGTATGACCAGGTGGTGACGACTATTCATAAGGGCGGTGTAAATTCAGGCACTCCCGCGAATATTGCGTTAGCTAAATGGTTTGAAGCCAACGATTACCAGATTATCGGGCCTCGCAGGGAACTCTATTTCATCGACTTTAGGATCGTCGGTCCTGACCGGGAGATATATTTTAGTGATACGCAGAGCACTTCCCCTCCTGACAAATTCGTTGTTGAAATCCAGCTTCCCGTTGCTAAAGTGTAGTTTTTATGAAGCCCCCACCTTTTTCAATTATGCAGGAAAAAGGATTTTGAATTGGCACTGATTCCCCATACGTCGATGTTTATATACAATCCACAAAACTCAGTACAGGGCGGTAAATATGTTACTGAAAATCAAAGATGTCTATAAAACCTATCGGAAAGGGAAAGTTAAAGCCAATGACGGAGTCAGTCTGTCCGTTGAAAAAGGAGAGATATTCGGACTTCTCGGACCGAATGGTGCCGGCAAGACTACCCTGGTGAATCAGATCATCGGCCTGGCGAAACCTGATTCCGGAAGTATAACGGTCAACGGTGTCGATGCCGTTGCCAATCCGGGCTATGCCCGTCAGATATGCTCTTTCCAGTCACAGTCGCAGGCTCCAACAGTGGGACTCACCCCCCTCCAGGCTATCGAACTCGTGGGAAAGATACGCGGGGGGAAAAAGACCGACGTGAAACGGAAGACCATTGAACTCATTGACAGGCTGCAAATGAACGAGTGGGAAAAGACCATCGGGCAGAATTCAACCGGCGGCGTCCGAAGACTGGTAGCCTTCTGCATGGCGGTCGTCGTTCCCGGCAACATAGTCATTCTCGATGAACCGACCAATGACATTGATCCTCTCCGGCGAAGACTTCTCTGGCAGGAGGTCCAGGCAGTTGCGGAGATGGGTTCCACTGTTCTCCTGGTAACCCATAACGTGCTTGAGGCCGAAAGGGTCGTCAACCGGCTGGCAATCGTCGACCAGGGTGAGGTAAAAGGAATCGGCACACCGGCGGGACTGAAGATCGGTGATAACGGCTCGATGCGACTCGAATTGATTCTCGAACCAGGGAAAGAAATTCCCGAACCTCCCGATTTCATGGTCAGCCCATTAATTTCAAACCGGAGAATCCTGGCACGGATCGAGCAGGAACATATAACGGAAGCCCTCGAGAAGGCAAGAAGTTACAAAAACGAAGGGATTATCGAAGAATTTTCTCTTCGTCCTACCACACTCGAGGATGTGTATATAAACATGGTAGGACGTATCGAAGGTGAGGAACTGCCAGAAGTAGCCGCAGCATAATGCTCAACGCTTTACGTACCTATCCATTGATGATGACCTGGAGTTGGAATTCCAGCCGCCCCTGGATGGCACTTCTGGCGGCCGTTAATATACTTGGACCGGTAGCTCTTGTCATCGGTATCTCGTTTTGGTTCCCGGATATTACTCCGTCCATCGCCCGGAACCTGATCACCGGAACGCCGACTCTCATTCTCCTTGACATGGGCATGAATATAGTTACTCAAATGGTCGCCTCCGAAAGACTTCAAGGCACGCATGACTATTTGCTGTCACTCCCGGTACCGAGGATGGTACTGCTGGCCTCGGATGTCACAATCTACTTTCTACTCACGGTTCCGGGAATCATTTTTGCTCTCGTCCTCGGTTCGGTTTACCACGATTTTACCCTCCAGGTAAGCCCCCTGGTTATCCCCGTTTTTATCCTGATCTCGATAACCGGGTCATTCGTCGGGTATGCCATCGCTCTCGGGGTACCGCGTCCACAGATGGCGAATATTGCTTCCCAGTTCCTGTTATTTTTCCTCGTGTTCTTCTCGCCGATAATCTATCCGGTGGAACAGCTTCCCACCTGGCTTGCAGCGATACACAAGGTACTCCCGATCAAGTACATGGCAGACCTTTCGCGGGGGTCTCTTACAGACATGGATGTAAATATGGGTCTGGCGTTCGCCGTAACCGGGGCCTGGTGCGTCGCCTCGTTCCTGTTCTGCTACATAATGATGAAGAGGAGGTCCTGATTTCCGGTAATATCTTCTATTTTTTCACCGGAAGGAGCAGAGGGAAAATGATCAATACACTTCGGACTTATCCTCTGATGATGGAATGGAGTTTTCTCTCCAATAAACCCTGGATGGTGCTTCGGGGGGTCGTTCAGATCATGACGATGGCAGGTTTCGTCATCGGTATTTCATTTCTGTTCACGGATATTACTCCACCCATAGCCCGTCACCTCATTACCGGCACCCCTACCATTATCCTCCTGATGATGGGTCTGGTCACAGTTCCTCAAATGGTTGCCTACGCAAGACTTCAAGGCACGTATGACTTTATGCTGTCACTCCCGGTAGCGAGGATGGTACTGCTGGCCTCGGATGCCACTATCTTCTTTTTACTTACTCTGCCTGGAATCATTATCGCCCTTATCATCGGTTCGGTTTACCATGACTTCCCCCTCCAAATAAGCCCTCTGGTCGTGCCGGCATTTATCCTGATCTCGATAACCGGCACCTTCGTTGGTTACGCGCTGGCCCTCGCCGTGCCCCGTCCCCGAATGGCAATTATCGCTACCCAGATACTGTTACTCATCATCGCGTTCTTCTCGCCGGTCATTTTCCCGGCTGAGCAGCTTCCCGGCTGGATAGCAGCCATACACAGGGTGTTGCCCATTCAGTACATGGCAGACCTTTCGAGAGGGTCTCTTACAGATATAGACGTTAATATGGGTCTGGCGTTCGCCGTAACCGGGGTCTGGTGCGTCACCTCGTTCTTGTTCTGTTATATCGTGATGAAGAGGAGGACTTAATTTCCGGTAATATCTTTCTAGCACTATATTGAAATCGGCAAGATACTTGAATATACTGCATTCAAGAAAGACAGCAAGTAGTCGGTTTAACAAGCGACCTGTAAAAAAATAGATACTTGGAGAAAAACATGGCAAAAGATAATGGATCGAACAGCTTTCGTCCGTCATGGGATGACTACTTTCTAGAACTGGCGGACGCAGCTTCCAGAAGAGCTACCTGTGATCGTGGTAAGAGTGGTTGTGTGATTGTCCGGGATAAGCAGGTGTTGGCGACAGGATATGTTGGATCTCCCGCCGGGCTACCTCATTGCGATGATGTAGGACATTTAATGAAGAAGGTGATTCAAGAAAACGGTGAAATAAGTGAGCACTGTTTACGGACAGTGCACGCTGAACAGAACGCTATCTGCCAGGCTGCCAAAAGGGGGATTTCCATTGAAGGTGCCACTCTATATAATAGAATGACCCCCTGCCGGACTTGTGCCATGCTGCTGATCAATTGTGGGATTAAAAAAGTAGTTTGTGAACGTAAATATCAGCTTGCTGAAGAAAGTGAACAACTACTGGCGGAAGCCGGCGTTGAGTTAATATACAAATACGATGGGCGACAAGAGTATTAGTCTATATTCCATTTCACAATAATACACACTATTACCTGGCTGTTTTCCTGTAATCAACGAGAAAATGACGCAGTTCTTGGACCAGTTCTTTCTTCTCAAATATGAGTTCGGGAACTGTCGACTGAGGTTTGTAATGTACGCTGTTAGCGTCGCGGAAGATCAGCTATCTTTTTTACTCCGTCCCGCCCTCTAATATACCTGTGAACCGGCTCTGCTAAAGCTTCGACATTGCCATCGGGATACACTTTGATGCCCGTGCCACTGGACAGCCCATAACCGACCGTATCTATCTCTTTAAGTTCGAGAGCAGCTATGAGTTCCTGCCAGCCACCCTCTTCATCGTGGCAGTCACATATAACCGGAGCGAAGTTCAGGCAGGGGAAAAGTTCCGTGCTGTCGGTGTTTTCCGGATCGGTCCATCTCACCCATTCTTTTGCCAGCATAATAGCGCCGGCCGAGGTACCGAAAAATAACTTTCCCTGCTCAAATAATCCTCGGAGGAATCCTAACATATCCTTTTCATTTAAGACTCTCATGCCACCATCCACGTCCCCACCACCGACAAAAATGATATCAGCTGCCTTAAGAATGCCCCGGGCTTTATCAAGATCGGCACCTTCAGGGGCTATAACAGCATGAGTAATAATTCCTGCACCTGACATTTTCAGCATTCCGGCCATACGATTGAAGAATGTACTGTCATCGCCACTTGCAGTTCCTGTGTACGCGATCGCAGGCGAATCTTTACCACTCTCATCGAGGACAGATCGAATCAACAGGTCGGTGGTGTCACGCCCTCGCGGTCTACCGCCGGCAAGTAAAAATACCGGTTTTCTCATCCTTGACATCTCTACATACTGAGATTACTATTCTCTGATCAGGTAGTCTTCATCCAGGAAACCCTCCACATTGATAGGGAAAACAGCCCTGGCGATAGTATATTTCCCGGAGTCTTCCGGTGATAATGCTTCTGCATAATTTATGGAGATTTCCGCTTTTTCTCCGTATACGCTGCGCAATATATCCTTTGCGTCCGCAGCAAGGTTGTCTTTAGCAGAATTTGGACTCACAAGAGTCAGGATATACTTGCTAATATCGACCTGGTCCAGCCGGTATTCATCGACATCGGTCAGAGCACCCATTGCGTCATCAAGAGTACGTAACGTAACCGGTTTTCCATCGCAGGTGAGAGTCAGACTGATAATTCTACCTTCTATTGCCGAGAGGATAATCCCCGAATTTCTGCCGCAGGCACATTTGCCTGAACTATCTATCCGGGCAAGGTCACGTATATCGAATCTAAGCATATAATACCATGGATTATTAAAGGTGGTAACGATGATTCTTCCGATCTCCGAATCACCATATTCCTTTTTAAGGGGTTGAATATCGACGCGGCAGAACTCGGTATTCTGGTGGAACTTGCCTTCCTCACACTGCATAAAGACATAGCCTGTCTCGGTGGAACCGTACGAACTTGCCGTTGGAGTATTGAAAACCTGGTTGATCTGGCGGTAATGAAACCGAGTGGGATATTCATAGGTAAAAACAATCAGACCTGGCTGGTATACCTTTTTATTATTTTTTATGGCATAGCGGGACAATCTGGCAAGAAAAGACGGGTTAGCTTCGAGTACGACAGGCCTGAATATTTCGAGTTCTTCTATCATCCTGTCCATATGCTCCGGTGTCCATCGTGCGGGATCTGTCTTTTCATTGAGAAACAGGAATCTTGACAAGCATCGTTCCTCCATTGAAAGCTCTCTGTTATCCGATAGTATACCCACGTTAAGAGGATTGGCCAGAATAGCTTCAGGATGAGTCCCTGTGGTAATGTCACGGGCAATCGAATTAAGCGCCCAAGACGCACGTTCTGAAGCATCCCACCATTCCTGGTACCAGATATTAGTTGCGCTGATATCACTCGAACCGCTGGTTTGAGCAATACTAATTTCACCATTTCCCAGGGCTCGTTTTACGTCACGATCTGGCGGTACCATTCCGTCAGGGAAGTTTTCACGAATTTGAGTTTTGTAAAGCACCGGCAACGCCTGAAACCGGGTATCTACATCGAATTCCGAACCAGGGTCGTATGGCTGCCATTGCCTGTAAGCAGGAATGGACCTGAGAGAGGTATTCAAAGTATTCAGCGAGTTTAGATAATACTCTTCCGAAAAATTCCATTTATTACGCATTAACACTGCCCATTATTTTTTTATATATAGTATACAGGTTTATGGTGTATCCGGTCATTTTCAGGATTTATCATGACAGCTTCCGTTTTAGCTGACGGCGAATTTACTTGAGTTCAAAACCGATAATTACTCCCGAAAATTACCTGCTATAAGCCTGAATCAGACTTCTCTTTTCAAACAAAAGTTCGGGAACTGTCAACCAGGGGCTACTATTTCAAAAATGACAAGACCATTACTTGTTCACAATTGTTTAACGGTTCGAGTCCTCTATGGTTCTATTTGTGTAATCTGGTACTTGAGTAATTGTATTATAATAAAGTGGTAAATAACGTTCACTAATATTTTTACTTAACTTCAGTTATACTTAATTTGGAGTGGTTGAAATGCCATATGCAGATAGTGATGGTGTTCTTATCTACTACGAGACTGAAGGGTTGAGTGGACAATCGCTGATACTGGCACACGGTGGCACCGGCAGCTTGGATAGTTGGCGACAATACGGCTATACGGATGCCTTTCGGGACGAATTTCAGATCATCCTGTTCGACGCCAGGGGTCATGGCCGTAGCAACCGGCCGCATAAAGCCTCCATCAGCACCATGGCTGACGACGTAGTCGCAGTTCTGGACTCAGTTGGTGTTACCGAAGCGCACTATTGGGGCTACTCTATGGGATCGGCAGTAGGGCTTGACTTAGCGGTTCGCCACGCTTCGCGGTTCAGCAGCTTCATTCTCGGCGGCATCTCTCCCTACCGATGGCCTGAAGTGATGGTCGAACCGCTAAAAGCCGCACTGGATAGTTTCCGGCTGCGCCTGACTGACCCCGAGGCTTATCTGAAACTGACGGAGGGCTTTGTCGGGAGATTGCTTTCGGAGGAAGAGCGTCAGGAGTCACTCGCTCGTGACGTCGAAGCTGACATCGCTCTGTTGAATGCTCTTATCAACCGGCAACCGTTGACCAACACGGAGTTAGCTGGCATTAACGTACCTTGTCTTCTCTACTGTGGTGAGGAAGATCCCTACTACGATGGTGCTAAGGAAGCCGTCACCCATATACCTAATGCAAAATTCGTGTCCTTTGCCGGTCTAAACCACGGGGATATACAGGCTGACCATGTACTTCCGCACGTTAAGAAATTTCTGTCCGAAGTAATTAATATGTGAAAGCAACTGAGACCGGCATCGAGTAGATTATCAAAAGTTGTCTTTTCTTTACTCTAGAATTACTATTCGAATGAGCTATCAAAATTGGTATTACTGTGAAAGTATATTTTGTATCCTAAGAATAAGTGATTCAGATTAATTTTTAACTCTATTAGTATCCTCCTGCGGCAGATTTTCATCTGGTACAGCGTCAACAACTTCAGCTACGACCGCAGCACCTAAAGGTTCGGCAATCCGCAGAGCTCCTTCGGCGGCGACAGATACTGCTTCGTCTTCAGATAATCCTGTTTCGTCCGTTGTTTTCTTAACAATCTCGATGGCAATTTTTAAGGCTTCCGTAACGTCGACTCCGGTTTCAACGGCTCCTTGAACAATTCCCTGACTGACTCCCAGAACAGATTCTTGAGGATCAATTCCAACTTCCTGTGATGCGATCATGACACCTTCCACCGTCTGCTCTATGAGCTTTTCGAGATTTACGGGTTTATCGTCAACAACATGCATTGCTCCCCGGACCGTATGCTGGATAATCTCCATGCCATGTTGTTTGATTTTCCTGCGTGAGCGTCCATACCGCAGGATGCTTTTGCTTATTTCGGATGCCATTTTTCTGGTAATGCTTCGGCCTCTGGTGGCTGCAGCAGCAGTCGTCCTGGCTATTTCTGCTATCTGGTAGATAGTGACACCAAAAGCTACATCCAGTCCCGGGACAGGCAAGCGTTTGATGACTGAAATAGGTGAGTTAGCCAGAAAAGTAAAACCAGGTACGGTGCTCATGGGACGCGATATTTCTTTTATGGGTGAATAAAGAGATTCAAGTATTACTTCCCTGTCTACATCGCCCTCTTCGCGTATACGTGCCAGCATTCCTAATGCAATCAATCCGAGGATAAAAGCTATACCAAAAATAAAATCACGCCCGGTAATGCTGAAAAAAGGAAGATTTATCGTACTGGCAGTATCAATCCACGTGAAGGTAAGATTTACCTGACGGGTGGAGAAGAAATCAGCAAGAAACCCACCTGCTATCGGACCCAGACCTGCACCAAGGTTCGTTGCCAAAGAGGCTGTGGCAAGATATGAAGTGGATTCGTCGCTTGGTGATAATTTCAGCCCGATTGTCCCTACGGTAAAAGATACTGCGGCACTGGCGATGCCAGCGAATATATGAAGTATTACCAGTAACGGTATAGTCAGTACATATTTATCCGGCATAGTGACGAATATCCAGCCGCCGATTACCATGAGGTATAGAGAAACGCCTATTGAAAGCACTACCTTATTACTGAAACGGTCAGCGTATCTTCCCCAGACACGAAGAAAGAAGATATTAAAAATCTGACTCAGGATGCTGAGGCCGATTACCCAGATTACCGGCATTCCCAATCGCTGGAGCATATGAGCGGCGAAGAAGGGTATTGCCAGGTTAGAAGCAAAGCTCCAGTAGAAGAGGAATTGAAGAAGTCGCCTGAAATTGTTGTCCCGCAGAGGTTCTGATAAGCGCTGGCGCATTGTCGGTTTTACCCCGGTTACCGGCTGCATGAGCGGTTCAGGTATGAGTGACATAAAAACAACGCTGGCAAGCCCAAGGAATACAGCTCCGAATAGTATCGTATAGCTATAACCATAGATAACAGATTCCTCCGGTGCTGAGTTCCTCCAGATATCGATGAATATCGCCGAGATCAGGCTGAACACAACAGCAAATGCAGTGGCGTAGGCCATTCTCTTTGAGAAAAACCGGCCTAAAATATTCTGCGGTATCAGGTCACGTTGCCAGCTGTTCCAGGAGGCATTGCATATTGCACTTAAGATCCCCCTGAAGGCCAGTATTCCTATTAAAAGGGTTATCGATGTCCCACTGGAAACAGGCAGTAGAAAGGGAATCAGGGCGATCGGAAACCAGCTTAGCTGGGCAAAGAGCCATGACAGGACGCTGATGACTTTACGGCGTCGTACTTTTTCGATAAGCCAGATAGAAGGAATCTGGATTATCTGCATGACAAACGGTATTGCTGCCAGAACGCCGATATGGAAATTGTTGGCTCCCAGGGCAAGTGCATAAGCGACGAGTATCCCGCTGGTTGTAATACTGAAGAAGCCCATTGAAGCAGCCCCTTCAACGATCATCCATCGTAAACCTGTCTGGACTTCACGTTCGGTAAGGGTTGCTTTAGGTTGAAAAAGGTTTAAAACATTCATCTGGTTGAATTGATTTGAGATGTAGTTCAAGAAATCATAGGAAAATACACCCGGAATAGTTACACCACATTGTCATTCTTTTGTTTTTGTCTCCGGCGTTTCCAGCCCAGGAGTTCGAGTAGTTCTCCTACTGCCCCGTCGGCTGCCTTGATGGAGAGGTTCGGATGCACCCTGTACTTGTTTTTTACGCCTACTTTGGTTTTGGTAATATACCCATCTCTCTCGAGGTCAAGAATTATCTTATGGGCAGTACGTTCGGTTATACCAACATCATCGCCGATTTCTCTGGCGGTTTGATCTCGTTTTTTAGCAATGGACGTCAGCACCAGAGCGTGATTCGTGACGAATGTCCACTCAGCCATATTCATCCTCCTGAAAAATTTTTAGAAAACCTATTGACAAATTTCCAATTAGTTATATAATCCTGATATAGAATACTTGAATTAGACTTCTAGTAATATAATACTACTAATAAAATACAAGAAAAATATTACTAGAAAAGAAGATTGGTTGTCAATGGTAAACCGAATTATTAAGTCGACTGGATACGAATATAAGTACGGTTACCTGGATAAAATTAATAGAGTAAGGTGGTAAATCATAAAGTGAAAAAAGGTTTTAGCAACGTTCGCTGCCCGAAGTGTAACGGAAATGTGTTTTTCGAGGGCAGTAACAGAAACATCGTAGAACTACAGGACGAATTAACAGGCTGGTGTCTGCAATGCGGATATACGGTGTATCCGAAGAGGGACAGGATACTGGCTGAAGAACTTATGTCGGTATCGTCAGATGTAAATAATGCCTGAAGGAGAAAATGATGTTTTTTCTTAGGAAGAAAGAAAAGCCGGTAGCGGTCGAACAAAAGTGTCCTGTCGAGGGATGCACGTACGCTACGACAGAAACCATCAACCTGAAGAAACATATTGAGTGGAAACATCCGGGACTTGCCTACGAAGGAGAAGTAACTACTGAAAGGGCTGAGTAACGACCTGAGTTCGGTATATATTCCAGTTACGATGGGTATAAAAAACATATGCATATTCGTTTACCACACCATAATGAAACCAGGTTTGTACCCAGGTCTCTTCAGGAATACCTGATAAGCAGGTTTCATCTTTCTCCCGAATATGTGAAGGAGTTGCGCTGTTTTATTTATAAAGGAATGGTTGGAATAAAAACCGTAAGACGCGTAAGTATCTTCAGTCCCATGGCGGCAGACGAAAATAAAATCATTATAAAGACCTTTAGAGATCTTAAAAATAATCCTTCGATAATACTCTTCGAAGGACATATCGATAAACAGGGAAATCCGTATGCTGCCGACCGACGTGTATCGAATAAAATTTACAAAAAAGGCCGATCCGAAAAATAAAAAATAAACGAAAGAAGAAAAACGAGTGAAAACCGCAATACCAAACATTAACACAGTTGAACATGAAATCTGTGCGGAGGAAGAAGACCCTCCAGGCTGTACCACGAAAAATATCGTGGAAATTCCGGTAATTTCATTCCCGGTAAATGATTTTTTGAACCATACCGGCTCTGAAGTATGGAATGACTGGAAATGGCAGTATAGGAATCGTATCAGTACTGTCGAAGAACTTGCTAAGTATATACCGCTTACTGAAGTCGAAAAGACTCAAATCAATCTTGTGACCATCAAATACCCTTTCTCCATAACACCTCATTACCTTTCTCTTATCAATCCCGACGACCCGGATGACCCTATCAGGAAACAGTCGGTCCCTTCGTTTGACGAGATAGCATTGTCGGACATGGGTGAAGAAGATCCCCTGGCGGAAAAGGAAGACTCCGTTGTTCCCGGATTGGTCCACCGTTATCCGGATCGTGTACTCATGGTCCTGACAGATTTGTGTCCGATGCTGTGCCGGCACTGTACCAGAAAGAGAGAGTGGCAGCACGGAGGCTGGATTCGGTCTATGCCCCAAATAGAAACCATGCTGGATTACATACGTTCTAATAATGAAATCAGGGATGTCGTTATATCCGGCGGTGACCCTCTTACATTATCAACGATGTATCTCGAAAAGATAATCTCGAAACTAAGGCGGATAAATCACGTTGAAATCATCAGGATAGGCAGCCGTTTCCCCGTTGTATTACCGCAGCGTATCGATAAGGAGCTTTGTGACATGCTCTCCGAATACGGGCCGATATGGCTGAATACACATTTTAATCATTACAGAGAAATAACTCCCGAATCGACTGCAGCCTGTGACCGGCTGTTACGTGCCGGAGTTCCGGTGAATAATCAGTCGGTATTGCTAAGGGGAGTTAACGATTCGGTAGAGGTGATGAAGAGGCTATGCCAGAGCCTGTTAAAGATAAAAGTGAGGCCGTATTATCTGTTCCAGTGCGACGAGGTGCAGGGTACGGAACACCTGCGGACGTCCGTGGAGACAGGTATTAGCATCATCGAAGGTTTGAGGGGGCATACTTCGGGTCTTGCTGTGCCTTCGTACGTTATAGATATTCCGGGTGGCGGAGGTAAAGTTCCCATTCAGCCGGATTATCTTCTCAAGCGTAATAACGGGAAAGTTGTCCTGAGAAATTACGAAGGTAAAATATTCCAGTATCGAAATCCGCAGCCCGACAAAAATCGGTGTCAATCCGTGAGGATAACTCACCCGGTGACAAAGTCAGACCGGGGAAAAGAGACAGGAAGTATTGATGAAAAGACAATACATGGAGCCGTTGATGAAAGTAGGGTTGTCGTACAATCTTAAGGCGACAAAATTTCCAGCTGAAAACGACCCGGGGGATGACCAGGAAGAATATGATTCACCCGAGACTGTCGATATTATAAAAAAATCCCTGGAATGTGCGGGTTACGAGGTGGAGTTACTTGGAGGTGGCAGGGAGTTCGTAGACAAAATACTGGCCAATACCGTTAATATTGTGTTTAACATCGCGGAAGGCTTCGGGAGTTTTCGCAGCCGCGAAGCCCAGGTTCCGGCGATGCTGGAAATGCTCGGTATGCCATATTCCGGTTCCGATCCGCAATGCCTGTCGATATGCCTGGATAAACCGTTAACGAAGCAGCTGGTCTCGATAGCAGGAATTCCAACGCCTGGATGGAAGGTATTCAGAAACAAGGCAGAGTTTGATATCCGTTTCTGTAACGAGTTTTCCTATCCGGCGATTATAAAGCCAGCCTGGGAAGGCTCCAGTAAAGGTATTCACCAAACCTCGCTTGTAACCAGCGGCGAAGAAGCCGGTGAGGAGATAAAGCAGAACCTTGAAAAATTCAACCGGCCGGTAATGATGGAAGAATTTATCGATGGTGATGAGGTCACAGTAGGAATTATCGGTAATTCTCCACCGGTGATAGTAGGAATAATGCGGATCCTGCCCCGTGAGAAAAGCGAGCATTTTGTTTATTCTCTGGAAGTTAAAAGAGATTGGAAAAGGCTCGTAGAATATGAATGCCCGGCTTTCTTGAATAGGAATACATCGGTTTTATTGCGGGAATGCAGTCTGAAGGCGTACGATGTGCTGGGGTGCCGTGATTTTGCCAGGGTAGATTTCAGGGTTACTTCTGAGGGGAAGCCGTATTTTATAGAAATCAATCCTCTCCCTGGGTTGGGTACTTACAGCGATCTTATAATTATGGCGAAGAAGCTGGGTTGGATACACAATGAAGTAATAATGGCAGTATTCAACGCAGCACTGAAAAGGTATCCTCAGTTCGTATGCGTATAACCGTTATCTATAACGAACCTGAATCCTCGTATTACACAGTTACAGGTGAACAGGAAGCGGTAGCAGGTGTACTAATCGAGGTCGAAGCCGTTAAAAATTCACTTCTGAAACTTGGCCACCAGGTAACGTGCGTTTCTCTTGCTAAACCTCTCCAAGCAGTAAGAGAAACTCTGGGAGAACTGGACAGCGACCTTATTTTCAACCTCTTCGAGGGATTTCCAGGATTTCCTGATAGTGAAGCGCTTCTTCCCCAGATATTGGAAGAATCCAGGAAGAGATACACCGGATGCCCCTCGAAGGCGTTGAAGATTGCCCTGGATAAAGCCGGGACAAAAAACGTGCTGAAAACACACGGTATAGCGACTCCTGATTTTCAGTTACTTAATATTGGAAATGTGTCTTCCTTCAATCTGGAATATCCCTGTATTGTGAAACCAAATTCAGAGGACGCAAGCCACGGGTTGACCATTGACAGCGTGGTCCATGATTTAAAGTCACTCACTGAACAGGTTTCCAGAATTCAGGATAGTTATGATGCTGATGAAGCTCTTGTGGAGGAATATATTGACGGACGTGAATTCAATGCAACGGTGATGGGAAACGGAACGGGAAAAATCCTGGAGATATCGGAGATAGAATTTTCACTGCCATCAGGGAAACCGAAAATCATTACCTACGCTGGTAAATGGAATCCGGGCAGCGATTACTACTATGGTACGAAGCCTATTTGCCCGGCGTGTATTACAGAAGAAGAACGAAAGGATATTACTGAAGCTGCGGTGAGAGCGTATGAAATTACCGGCTGCCGGGGATATGCCCGTGTGGATATGAGGATGGATAAGAAAGGGACGATAAATATACTGGAAATAAATCCCAATCCTGATATCTCGCCAGACTCCGGAGTCGCATTACAGGCAAAAACTTCCGGTATGGAATACACTGCATTGATTGAGAAAATAGTGTTTCTTGCGACGGAGGAGATGTATAGATGAACACCGGAATCCGACCGATGGAAAGTAGGGACAGAGAACAGGTCGTCTATATCCTGAATTCGACACCTGAATTCACCCCCGATGAGGTAGAAGTAGCTGAAGAACTGATAGATTCTTATCTTGACAGGGGTACGGATTCAGGCTATTACATTATGGTTCTGGATGAGGATGGTGGAATAACCGGCTATATCTGTTACGGACCTACGCCTCTAACACAGGACACCTGGGACATTTACTGGATAGCAGTAGCCATGGAGAAGCGAGGTCATGGGTGGGGCAGAGTGTTGCTGGAAGCAGCCGAAAGAGAAATAGCCAGGGTCGGAGGTAGACTAGTAATTATCGAGACTTCATCGAAAGCCGATTATGAAAAAACAAGGCGTTTCTACCGGTCGCACGAATACGAACAGATAGCGTGTATTCCCGATTTTTATACAGTCGGTGATGACAAACTGATATTACAAAAAAGGCTGTAATGGGATACAGGTGATTTGAGATACCGATGTTTAGAATAAGACGTGTTTATGATGATATTACTCCTGCTAACCAGGATGCGATTGCGGAAGTACTTAAAATACTAAGAGAACAATTTCCAGGCCTGTCCTGGCGAGAAATAAGAAAGCTGCCGGAACAGCTGCGAAATCCGTTAAAATACCAGTTTCGGACAATATTGTTCGTTGCCGAAGGTGCCAGAGGGAAAATCGATGGTTTTGCGCTGCTTTTTCACGCTCCTTCACTGAATTTCTGCTACCTTGATTATCTCTCAGCCGCGAAACAGATGACCGGTGGGGGCATCGGTGGAGCTCTTTACGAGAGAGTGAGGGAAGAAGCACTGGACCTCGAGACCGTTGGACTTTTTTACGAGTGCCTTCCCGATACAGTGAAGCTGAGCCGAAACTCTGAAATCAGAAAGCAGAATATCGCACGCCTTCGATTTTACGAGAGATACGGAGCAAGACCAATAATCAACACCGCCTATGAAACTCCCCTAAAACCAGGTGACGATAATCCTCCCTTCCTGGTATATGACGACCTTGGACAGGGAATCGAGCTAAGCAACAGCCAGGGAAGGGAGATAGTCCGTGCGATACTCGAGCGAAAATACAAGCACGTAGCTCCGCGTGATTACGTAGATATGGTTGTGGATTCGATTACCGATGATCCAGTACAACTCAGGAAGCCGAAATACGTGAAAACGACTTCGATACCTGTCAGCAGGACGGTTCCAGTGGATATGCGCATCCGGCTGGTAGTCAATGACCGCCATGGTATCCATCACGTTGAAGAACGCGGTTACGTAGAATCTCCGGTCAGAATAGACGCTATTATGGATGAAATTAATAAGACAGACCTTTTCCAGAGAATTCCGGTAAGGCACTATTCAGAAAATAATATACTGGCAGTTCACAATTACGGATTTGTGAATTATCTCTGGAGAGTATGTTCGAAGCTTGATGAAGGTACGGCTATATATCCTTATGTCTTCCCTGTTCGAAATAAAACCCGCCCGCCCAAGGATTTACCAACACGCGCCGGTTACTATTGTATAGATACGTTTACTCCCCTGACCGGTAATGCCTATCTGGCTGCTAAACGTGCGGTAGACAGTGCTATTACGGCGGCACGGCAACTGCTTCAGGGATACCGGCTCGCCTACGCGCTGGTACGACCACCAGGACACCACGCCGAACCGGCAGCATTCGGAGGATTCTGTTATTTCAACTCGTCAGCGGTAGCGGCTAACCTATTGAGCAAATACGGGAAAGTTGCCATGCTCGATATCGATTACCATCATGGTAATGGTCAGCAGGAAATATTTTATGAGCGTGATGACGTGTTAACCATTTCCATACACGGACATCCCAGTTTTGCTTATCCGTATTTCAGCGGTTTTAAAGGGGAGAAAGGCAGAGGTAAAGGGCGGGGACTTAATATAAATTACCCGTTAAACGAAACTATAGTAAATGAAAAATATCACCAGACCCTGACTGAAGCTGTAAAAAGGATAAAACGGTTCCGACCGAAATATCTTGTCGTTCCTTTAGGACTCGATACTGCAAAGGAAGACCCAACCGGAAGTTGGAGCCTGGAGGCAGATGATTTCGAGGTTGCGGGGAGAGTGATAGGCTCGCTTCATCTACCTATACTGGCTGTCCAGGAGGGTGGGTACGACACGAGAGTGTTGGGTATCAACGCTGTTAGCTTTTTCAAGGGATTGTGGTCGGCCGTATATTCAAGGTAATAACCTGATGGAATGTCAAAAGGTGTCTTGCTTCAGTCCTTCGCAGGGCAGTAATTTATCGGCACCTGCAACGCCGGATTCAGCCCCTTTTTCTCTTCAGGGACTGTCAACCAAAGCTTGCCTTATACACAGGCTAATAACACCCCCTGCTGATGCAGGTATAATAAACTCCACCGTATCTGTAAAGTGTAAGAAAAATGATATTTTTCCGATAGGAATGATATTATTTTTCAATAATGTACTAAGTATATTTTCTATATCAGAATCTGTTTTTCAGGGCTGTCTCAGGAACAAGAACGAGATAATTTGAAAACGTTGTCGTTATCCGGATATATTTATTACCGAAGGTATAACCGGTAAGTCTGTCGGTGAGAGATATGCAGAATAATATCCCGGTAGAAAGGATGGATTGAGTGGCAGACAAAACTATAAATTCGCAATCTACAGACGACGTCCAGAAGTTTAGTGGAGAGACTATTAACCATAAACAAGGCGATCGTGCGGCCAAGTTATGGTTCCTCATGTCCGTATTGTGGTTTCCTATTTTTGCAACTTTCGGATTCATTCTTGCCGTAAAGTTCTTCTTCCCCGAATTTATCGGAGATACTTCATGGTTTACTTTCGGGGTTGTCCGCCCGGCCCATACCAACGGTGTGCTGTTTGGCTTCGTATCATCCGGTCTTGTAGGTACGATGCTCTGGATAACTCCACGTCTATGCGCGGTACCTCTCTTCCGCCCGAAACTGGCCTATCTCGCCGCAATACTGTGGAATGGGGCTATCCTGGGAGGGATAATATGGATGCTCCTGGGCGGCAGCCAGGGGCGTGAATACGCCGAACTACCGTGGCTTATCGACGTTGCCGTAATGGCTACGCTGCTGTTACTCGGATATATCGTATTCGGTACGATATTGAAGAGACGCGAAAAAAAGCTCTACGTATCACTCTGGTACTATATGGGAACCATGCTCTGGTTCCCTATCGTTTATTTCATAGGCAACGTGATGTGGCAGCCTCCGGCTGGTGCGCTGAATGGAGTACAGGACGCCATATTTAACTGGTATTACGGCCACAACGTGCTGGGACTATGGTTTACGACACTGGGAATTCCGGCCTGGTATTACTTCGTGCCCAAGCTGACCAACCGGCCCCTGTACAGTCACCTTCTCTCCCTCATAGCATTTTTTACTATCGCTTTTTTCTATACCGGCGTAGGTGCTCATCACCTTCTGCAGGCACCGATTCCCGAGTGGCTGAAAACCGTGGCTGTAATTATGAGTATTCTGATGGTGGTCCCCGTAATCACCTTTGCTACGAATATCATGCTTACAATGAGGGGGTCATGGCATAAGCTTATAGGTAACACACCCTTACAGTTCATCATGGCCGGATTCTTTATGTATGTACTGGCTTCATTCCAGGGAAGTTTCCAGTCACTCCGGAGCACGAATGCTTTCACTCATTTTTCACAGTGGCCGGTAGGCCACGCTCATCTGGCACTTCTGGGTGGTTTCGGTTTTCTGGCCGTAGGACTGGCTTATTATTTAGCTCCGCGCATTCTTCGAATCAGGGTATTCAGCAGATCGATGATGCGTCTGAGTTTCTGGACGGCTTTTATCGGCTTTATTTTCTTTTTCCTGGCTATGACTGTTGTCGGACTGGTTGCTAATTCCAACTGGTGGGAACATATAAACGTAATAGAAACGCTTGTTACGCTCAAAATCCATTTTATCTGGAGAGCAATAGCCGGCGGAGTCGTTGTCCTTGCTGCTTTTATCTTTGCTTACAACGTGATAATGACCTTTATCCGTGCGCGCCATCCGCATGAGGAAATTGAACACGAAGCCGTGGAGAGCAAAACGGACAGACCTCACTCGCGCTTTATGCGGCGGAGCCAGGAAAGAATAAATGTGCCTATTATCACCGTCGGCGGAATGGTGGTTTTCGTAATCATGACTTTTATGGTAGTGGCAATGCCCTATATGTTCACCACAGACGAACCCAGCGAAAGGGCTCACGTACTTTCCAGCCAGGAACAAATGGGTGAAGACCTCTACAGGGAGAACGGCTGTTTTTATTGCCATAATCAGTTCGTACGTCCTCAGGACTGGGCGATGGGTGAAATATCCGAAAACGGTGATTTCTATTATTCCGTTCCTAACTTCCTCGGTACCGAGCGTACCGGACCCAGCCTCGGACAGATAGGAGGAAAACGCCCCACCGAATGGCATTTAATACATCACCAGGATCCCCGGAGCGTTTCCCCCAGTTCTATTATGCCGCCGTTCGCATTTCTCTCCGATGAAGAGCTGAATGCACTGGCGGAGTACCTGCAGAGCCTGGGTTCCGAGAATCTTGCAGTTAACGCTTTCCAGCCTTCGGTCCCCGTCGAATACCGGGACAAGATGAATCCTAATATGCCGGTTATGATGCAGGTTATGCAGAATTACGATAAAGACAATCAGGAATTTTCGGGGAATGCCTCACTGGCGGAAGAGTGGACGAATATCTTCGAAGAAGGGAAAGCCCTGTATACGCAAAAATGTCTGTCCTGTCACGGCTGTTCGGCAAACGGACAGGGTCCCTATGCCAGACAGGTAGTGACCCGACCCGCCAACCTGCACGAACGCTTGATTAACTATCCCGACCCGGATGCACCATTCCATTTCTGGCGTGTCAGTGCAGGAGTGCCGGGAACGGCAATGCCTCCCTGGGGATTATCGCTTGACGAAGATACGATATGGAAAATAAACACCTATGAGATGAGTTTCGCTCAGGGTGCGCTCAGGACCGTCAGCGGAGACATATCCGACCAGGAAGGTGATAAATATAACGATGAAACAGGCATAACTCCACCCATAGCCGGAACGAAGGAACAATTCGAGAAAGGTAATAAACTGTATGACCTGTATTGCGCGCAATGTCATGGCAGCGACGGACAGGCGGACGGACCGGCATCGATACTTACTGCGGGAGGTTATATTAATCCGGAGCCGGCTAATTTTGAAGAGAGTGGAACGGATTTTCCCAACTACGGACGATATGTATGGAAAGTTCGGGAAGGCGTCGAAACTACTAATATGCCTCCGTGGAAATACGCTTTGAGCGATGAAGAAATATACCGGCTCATTTTCTATATTCAGGGTTTCTCCACGCCCGAAGACTATAACAGCAAGTGGGCGCCACTATATACCGATGATTTTGCGATTAATTTAAAGGACTAGAGATATGAATGAAGCAACTATAGCGCAAACAGTAATGACACTGCTGATACTGGCTGTCTTTCTCGGATTTCTCATATGGGGGATCAAATCCGGGCAGTTTAAAAATGTTGAAGAGCCGAAATATCGCATCTTCGATGATACGGATGACGGTAAAGAAAACGGGGATGAGCCCGGGAAGGAGCAGAAATGAATATATTCTACCTGGTCCTGGTTATCGCCCTGAGTACAGTGGTATTTATCTGGCTGGCCCTGAGAAGCGGTCACAGGTATTCTGTGCATGATACCGAGGCTCATTCGACCAGTTACGCCGATGTAATCAAAGAAGGGCACGGCGGTCTGACTCTTTTCCTGTGGGTGAGTTTTATCGTTATTTTCGTATGGATGATAGTGTATCTGGTCCAGCACTGGAGTGAATTTTCGGTCATATTCTCAGCTTGAATCTACAGTACCTGAATGCTCCCGGACAATAGAGGTCGGCATTGCCTAATATGACATACTGATGTCAGCTATCTGTGGGTACAATATTCTTGACCTGTCATTTTGATGATCATAGACTGTAAAGACTGATTCGCTGAAACGAGGTGAATTGATATGAAAAAATCGGTGGATCGACGTGTTGCTAGGCTAGCGGAACAACTTGAGATTGCTGAGATTGACCGGAAGATAATCGACCGGATTATGGAAGGTGGTGAGGACATACGGGGAAAATCCAGTCTTGAAGAAGCAGCCAATTGGTTTCGGGGAGCCATGAATAAAATGGATGAACTTCTCAACATGGAGACCAGGAAAGCTGTACGTGAAGGCTGTGCCTGTCATCTGGGTGGAATAAAAGAAAGAACCTGCGCGAAAATTGTGCAGGAGAATGAATCTTTCGAGGAAAAAATAAGGGCCGTCAGCGCGAAAAAATATATCTGTGGCAACCTAACGTTAAAGGAAGACGGAGAAATTATTGCGTGTGCTGATCCCGATGACCGTTACTATGGTAAATGCGTGTGCTTGCCAGGGGCTAAAGAGCCAATATCAATTACCTATTGCTATTGCTGCCAAGGTCATATCAAACACCATTTGCAGACTGCCCTTGGCTGCGAACTGGAAGGCGGGGTGATTGCTTCGCCTCTTTCCAGCGGAGGTAAGTACCCCTGTACCTACAGTTTTCGAATAAAAGAGAATTAGGGTTTATATATGACTGAGCACTCTGCAAACGATTCCGAATGGGATATGTCTGCACCCCCGCAACAACTTCAGCAGCCATACAATAAATGGTGGAAAGCTAATATCGACAAGCGGATACAATATGGATTTGTCCGGGAGGGCTGGGATAAATCTATCGCTGAAATCGCCGCTCTCGAAAGATTCGTGGTAGGAGATTACGACCTTGTTTCCACGCCAATAACCCAGAAGGATAGAGATGTGTTGTATCGCATCAGCAAGACTGGAGCCGAGAGACTGATGCAGTTTCTGGATATGGTTGATACTCTTGAGAAAGCAAAGAAGTTCTGTGATACAGCGGGAATAACAGCGGACGAATTAAAGTCGCTCCTGCGTAAAATACACAGATATTTACCCTTTGGCGCCCAGATGCGGCAGCTTGTGGCAAAAGACGATACCGAGTTCCAGGGCTACGTTGATAAACTTTTACCTGTTAAACTCGGACACAGCCTCGCACTCCTGGAAATCGGTCGCACCAGGAAAGGCAGGCAGAAGATATCGAAAGACACGGGTATTCCAGAGTCGGCTGTCCTCGACCTGGTAAAACGAGCGGATTTGACACGTCTTCATCTGATGGGTGGTGGAATGGTAAAGCAAATCTGGGCCATTGGATACAGGGGACTTTCCGATCTGCAAAAAGCCAATCCCGATGACTACTATGCCAGATGCCAGGAATATTACAGCAAAAATTATAAAGGTATGCCGTATGATTTCACTCCCGAAGGAGCACACGATGTCATAACCCGCATGAAACAGGTTCCTGACCTGATAGAAGAATAAGGAGAATCAATATGCAACCGGATAAAATCGAAATTAAACGGCTTAAACTCGTAGGCGTTGAAATGTATATTAGCGAGGAAGAAAATTTCGGCTACAAGATTGAAGCCATGAGGGCTGAGATAAAGAATCGACGGGATGAAATTCAGAATAAAGTGAACAATAAGCATGTTGGTTTCTGGCAATGGCAAATGATGCTTGAAGAAGGCTATAACACACACCGTAACTATTTCTGCGGAGTCGAGGTGAGTGATTTTCAAGATATTCCATATGGCATGATAATCAAGAATCTGCCTGAATGTAAATTTGCCGTTTTTCCTGAAAAGAACGGAGACGAAGGAAGGGTAACGGAAAAGAACGGTGTTTATATCAACTGGCTGCCGAAGTCAGGTTACAGTTTTTGCACCAGGATATCAGGCGATTTCGAGGTATACGATTTCGACGAACAAATAGAAAATCACGAAGTATGGATTCCGCTTGATGAAAAGTAATTAAGAGAGTATCCCGGAACATTGTTTTACCGGTATAAACAGGAGTAATAAAAGTGGAATATAAAATAGTCAGTAAAGATAAGTTTACAGTCATCGGTGTCAAGAAAAGGATAAAATCGGAAGGGCCGTTTTTCACCGAAGTCTGGAATGAATTTATGGCAAATTTTAATAAAGTAGAAGCAAGCCGCATTGATGATGGTTTTTACGGAATCAATGATGCGCCGGATGAAGATAATTTCCAGGACTATATCGCAGCAATTGCCGTAGATAATAACTATCAAAATTTAGATAAAACGCTTACCAAACACGTTCAGCCTGCATCCACATATGCCGTATTCGAATGCGAAGTAAATAATATCGGACCGACATATATGGGGATTTTTTCCGAATGGAATGATAGCCGGTGTAAAGTAAATGATAAAAATATTCCTTGCTTTGAATACTACCCGCCGAACACTGTAAAAGCAGATGATAAAGTACTGCTTCATATTCCCGTAATCGAGAATAGCTGATATCTGTTTATTACAGATCGTTGGTTGATATGTTAAAAAATACCAGTATCGATGTATAAATTGACAAAAACGGTGAAAAATTATGAGTGAAGAAGAGTACGGTAAATTCCTGTTCTGGACCGAATATGTTTCAAATGACATGGAGGAAACGAGTACGTTCTTACAGGAAATGTTTGGCTGGAGTGTATGGTCGAAATCCGAAGAAGACGTATACTTGATGATTAACGGCAATCCCGTTATGAATATCGTACAGAGAAATGAGGAAATGGAACGAGAAGGCGTACCACCTCATATTAAAAACTATTTTGACGTCGATGATTATGATAAATCCTTAAAAATGGCACTGGACAAAGGAGCAAAACTTGTTCATGAAGCTGAAGTTCCTGATTACTGCAAATTGGGAGTACTGAAGATCCCGGGTGATGTATACATGTCGATAGTGCAGTATTATAAAGGGCACCCGTAACAGGAGGTAATGATGATAGAGATACCGGAGGCCGTAAGTCTGGTAAGACAGCTTACAGAGACGATTGGGGGCAAGAAGATAGCGAAAGTAACAGCCGGCTACTCTCCGCACAAGTTCGCCTGGTACCACGGCGACCCGGCGGACTATGATTCCTTGCTGCGCGGGAAAACTATCGGCACAGCCGAAGCCCGCGCAGGTATGGTGGAAATTACAGCCGACGGTGCTGTTCTATTGTTCGGCGATGGCGTAGCCCTGAAGTTTCATAATAAAGATGCAAAACGCCCTCCCAAGCACCAGCTGCTGGTAGAATTCGAGGATGGCGCTGCTGTCAGTGCATCGGTCCAGATGTACGGCGGACTATGGTGCTTTAAGGAGGGAGAATTCGATAATCCTTATTACGATGTTGCCAGGGATAAGCCTTCTCCCCTGTCGGATGAATTCGACAAAGGATACTTCGAAGGTCTGGTAAATTCTCCCGATGTCCGGAAACTGAGCGCCAAGGCATTCCTGGCTACCGAACAGAGGATACCCGGACTGGGTAATGGGGTACTGCAGGATATTCTCTACAATGCCAGGATTCATCCCAAGCGGAGGATAGAGACCCTTACCGGTGATGAGAGAGATGTCCTTTTCAACTCGGTGAAATCTACTCTCAGGGAGATGACCGAAAAAGGAGGCAGGGATACGGAGAAGAACCTGTTAGGCGAACCGGGAGGCTACAGAACCAGACTCAGCAAGAATACCCTGGACAAACCCTGTACGGTATGCGGCGGAAGGATTATAAAGCAGGCATATATGGGAGGCAGCATATACTTCTGCTCAGGATGTCAGAAATTCCCTTAATCTATCCTCCGAGCATCTCACCCAGGGCGGCTCCCTGGAGGTCGACTACCGCGGCCCCACCGTCTATGAGAAGCTCGGAACCGGTCATAAATGCGGAATCATCGCCAGCGAGGTAGCTGCACAGGCCGGCTATTTCGTCGGGCTGGGCTGCCCTTCTCAGGGGTACGTTCTTGGTAAAGTATTTATAGCCGCCTTCGATATCTGTGCCGAGTTTTTCCGCGATAGGCGTTACCAGGTTCTTGTTCATTTCGGTCCTGGTGCCTCCGGGACATATGGCGTTGCAGCGTATCTTCTGAGGTCCATAATCCATTGCGACCTGTTTTGTCAGCATAATGAGTGCGGCTTTGGTGGTGCAGTATGCAGGCATTCCCGGCAGGCAGCGTATTCCGCCCAGGGAAGATATATTGATTATTGAACCGCCGCCGTTCTTTATCATATGAGGAATAACTTCCTTCATCAGGAGGAACGGTCCGGTAAGGTTGATATCGAGAGCGTTTCGCCAGTCATCGGGATCCAGGTCGGTAACGCCCCCCATAGCCTCGATTGCGGCGTTATTGACGAGAATATCCAGTTTCCCGTCGATTTTAAGCGCTGTGGACACAATCCGTTTTATGTCTTCGTAGCTGGATACATCCCCGGGGCATGCTGTGACCGCACCTTCGGGTGCCGATGCGACCGTTTCTTCCAGCTTTTCGGGGCGGCGGCCGGCGATACAGACTTTCGCTCCGTCCTGCACGAGTCTCCTGGTTATTGCTGCTCCGATGCCCGTACCTCCGCCGGTGACCAGAGCCGTTTTCCCACTCAGATTCATTTTCTTTACTCCTGTTTTTAATGATTTTAATATATCAGGCATTATATCTAATCATACCCTTTTCTTGTAATCAATGATTTTTCCGGTTCTGTTTGTTTCCAGCGGCTGTCGTATTTGAATAAATAACGTCATTACCACCCGAACGTAAATAGGGACGGGTGCGGATATTTCCGCACCCGTTATTCTCCGGTGATCAAGTATTTTGGGTTTTTAGCGCCAGGCATCGATGCTGTAGGCAGGATCGGAACCGGGTCTGCGGGCGCCTATCCACTGAGGATATTCCTCGCCGCTGCCGGTAACGATAATGCAGCTCTCGTACGGGTCTCTCACGAACGACACCTCATAGTCGTCGGACAGCTCTTTATATGGTTTACCCGACCTTGGTTCGATGCCGAGCCACGAATTGGTATTTACGTCGACCCATGAATGAGTCCTGTAATTTGCTAACGGCGTGAAACTTGCCTTGTATATCCACTCGTACACCGCGTCCTTTGTCTTGAAACCGGCATCGTACAGGGCCTGCGCCATCTGCGGAAGCATGAAGAAGGTAATTCCGCCTTCCCTGTCGTGCCAGATACCTGGAATGAAATATTCCAGCCAGTTTTTCGGACCGGGTACTCCTTTGACACCGAGCCGCCTGGCGACACCGCCGTGGCCACTTTTCACGAAGGCACGGTAGCCCCCGGGAGAAAATTCGGTACGGTGTATATTGGTCGAACCACCCCTGCCGAAATTAAACGTATACAGGACACTCTCGTCTTTCTTGAAATCGTACTCTTCATTGAGTCCCTTCCATCCCGGGGGAAGTGAATCCAGGTCTTCGGGAATTGCGTTGAAGAGAGGTGCTCCCATAACGCCGCAGTTGGTAACGTTGGGGATATTACCGCCGAAATTACGCCACATCAGTTCACCGGCACGGGCAAGACTCCTGTTTGCCGGGTTACCGGGACCCATAAGACCGACATCGAAGTTCATCCCGATTTCCTTGGCGATAGGACCGCTGATACAGAAACCGACACTGCCGCGACCGTCACCGCCGCCACCTCCACCTGCTTCTGCGATGGCGAGGACGACCGGGAACATTTCCGGTGTACATCCTGCCATCACGGCATTTACCGCTACCTGTTCAACGGTAGCCTTCCGGTCTACCGGACGGTAGAGAATGGGGTTGCCTTTCTGCTGCGTCTTTCCCGTAGTCTGGAAAGCAAATCCCTGGTGGTTAGACTGGTAGGTGATAACTTCATCCGGTTTATGGCTGGTACCTTTCAACATCTCGGCGACGTGTTCCTCGGTGGGAATAATCACTGGGAGACCGTCGGTGTATTTGGCTATCGGGGCATTGCGCAGAGCAGCATGTCTCTCTGTCTGCATATAGAATTTTTCAGCGTCTTGGAGAGTGCCTTCGAATAGAATCCTGTCCTGGTTTATAGTATATTTCTCGCCCTTTTTTTCCTCTTCCGTCAGCGGTCTGGTCAGTTCGTTGAATACCTCGGGCAGGAATCTTTCCACGTCCTCAGGCCCCTGCATCGTCCTTGAAACGTGAACTCTCCTTAAGAGAGGTGAACCCTCCAGTAAGGCCGCCTGGTTGAAGCATTCATCCTGGTCGGCATAAATAAGGGATACAATCGGTATACCCGACTGCTCGATATCCGCTACCTGGAACAACTGTTCCCAGATGGCGCCATGTCACCAGATTACGCCGGCAATTACAGCATCGCAGCCTTTCCTTTCCTCCTCGCTTAACTCCGCCCTGAAGCCGAACTGCCGTTTTACCTTCCACTCCGTATCCGGGTAGTCAGCCGGAAGTTTCTTCAGCAGCGGTATGGTAATATCCTGGTCACCACCGGCATTAATACACAGGTAAATGGTCTTGCCTTTGATAGTGTCCAGAGGTGGAGCCAGAGGATAAATATCCAATGGTTCCTGGATTCCCACGGGGTTTAAACATTTGTATGTCTCCGCCATTTTTCTCCTTTCAGAATAGGTTTTCTCCATACCGATTTGATGTACCTGTATACACCTAGGATATTATATGACCTGCAAAGTGAAAAATTAAAGTGCTACGCTAATAAAATTTACTGGCCTTAATTATGATTGTGCTTCGGGCAACTGTTCAGAGCTTATTCTTTGATTAAGGCTCTTCCGTCTGAGAAGGCGGTACCGCATTCCTCGCCGACATAGCAGTATTTCCCTCCGGAGAGGAATACCTGGTTTATTTTCTTCATGTTCGGTTTTTCATCGGTAAGACAGTCCTGGTCGACGTAAGTCCCGATTATTTCGCCGAAAAATACATCGTAATTAGGCAGGTCGACTACCTGATATACCTTGCAGAGGATATTTACCGGACACTCTTCAATCATCGGTGCTCTGTCGGATTCGCCGTAAAAAGGAGTAAAAACACCGGACTTGTCCACATCCCTGCCCGAGACCAGACCTACGTAGTCCATTTCCCGGACAACCTTATCGGAAGGCAGATTTACACTGAAATATCCGTTTTCCTTGATACCATCGTTCGTATAATGGGCCTTATTTATCGATATGTACATCATCGGCGGATTCATAGAGAGTCCGCTGCATTGACCGAGGGTAATATAATTTTCCTTGCCGTTTACTATGGCACCGATAATAACCGACGGGCTGATTCCCACGCGGAATTTACCTACCATACTTTTCGCCATTGTAGCTCTCCTTTCTACTCATTCGTTTCCAGACTATATTAATCACATACGCCGTAGGATTTCCAGTCGTTGTAAATATCCATATTGCCACACGCATCGTAATTGACTATAATGAGACGGGTAAAAATACAGGAGGGATGTTGTGCCGGCTATCGCTTAATTATTCACGAGGTAGATAATATATTTTCATTAACTTTGTTTCGTGAAGAAATTGAGTAAAGCGGCATTTGGTAAAAAAACTAAAATCTAGATAATACACTTATGGCACGCCGTTTTGCTTTGCAGGTACACGGCGTGCTATTTAATTTGAAAGGAAAATATAATAATGCAAAACGAACATTTGATTTTACATATAGATGTATCCGACGAATTTATATTGGAATATTTAAAAATGAATCCTGAACTGGATGAGATTACCTGCCTTGTCCCTAAAAACAATGAGTCTATCGAAGAAATCCTGGAGGAGAACGGTTTCAGGTACATGGGTAAACGTACTCTCGAAGGCGAAGTAAGAGATATCTATAAGTGGTTCAGGAACCTGGAGAAGTATGAAGATATGGGTGCGTTCTTTGACAGGAGAGCAGATGATTATGATCTCCACATGAGTGAAAATAACGATCTCCATGAAACAGGTTTCGTATCACTGTTGAAAGACATTCCTGTTATGAAAAACCCTTTATCGATTCTGGACCTGGGTTGCGGTACCGGCGCTGAACTTAAGTATGTTCTCGATAAAGCCCCGAATGCTCATATAGTCTGTGTCGACGTGTCAGAAAAGATGCTTTATTTACTGCGTGAAAAATATTCTGAATACATCGATAATCTTGACATAATGTGTGAATCGTACCTTAAGATGGAGTTTGATAAAGGGAAATTCGACTATGTGATTGCCTGCAGTACACTGCATCACCTGCTCGCAGAAGATAAACTGGAATTGTACAGGAAGATAAAGCGTGCATTAAAGCCGTACGGAATGTTGTTGATACACGACTATATTTCACTTACAGAAGAGGAAGAATTAACTCGAAGAGAGAAGTATCTGAGTTTGATTGAGAATGGCGATATCGATAAATCACAGATATACCATATAGATTTGCCGTTAACACCGGAGCATGAGGAAGAGATCCTGAAAGCCGCCGGATTTGGGTTGGTAAGGTCGGAAAGAGTGGGAGAAAATTACGTTACTATTACTGCAGGATGTATAGGCAGTCCGGCTATTTAGCCGGACTGCCTTTTTTCTTGACCTATCCTCATCTTAAATCATCACACTAAGGTACAGAACGTTTATAACCATATTCGGTATTGAATGCCGCGTATTCCGACTATATACTGTGTCAGTAAGCTTACAATCTAATATATCCGGGAGGGTACACATGAACAACGGATTAAGTGCTCTGGACAAATGGGCAATAAGTAAAGTGAAAACGGAATATAAAGACGATGTGCAGTTATTAATCGGGCATAATACTTATAAACTTGAAAAGGATGCGGACCTGGCTAAATTCAGCTTCTTTTTCGCGGCTACGGACAGAGCTTATGAACTTGCCAAATCATTTATTATCGATGGAGTCGGCTACGACCTGTTTCCTATGTCGTGGGAGCGAATAGAAAGAATAACAGACCTGGACGAAGATAACGCTCCATGCGTGGGAGAAGCCGAAATCCTGTACTACAGGACGGAAGCAGATAAAGAGAAATTTCTCAAACTGCAGCAAAGACTCCGGGAGCACCTGAACGACCCGCAGTTTATGCTGAGAAAAGCACTCGAAAAAGTGAATGTGGCAATGGAATTGTACCAGACCATGATGTTCGAAGATGAACTCTATAAAGTGAGAAAAGCCGCGGGGTATATTCTTGATTACCTGTTCAATGCGGTGGCTTACGGCAACCGGACATATTTTAAGAACGGATATATGAACAGTACCTCCGAATTGCTGGCAATGGAGAGTATTCCCGAGGACCTGCTACAGCTTCAGGAATCAATCGTTAAGGCGGGTACAGCTGAAAAAGTAAAAGAGCTGTGTCATAAACTCATATACAACACGAGGCAGTACTTCAGTGAGAAAAAGGGACGACCGGAGAAACGATGGGCTGACCTGGACTACGCCGATCTGGCTGGCTGGTACTATGAACTCAGTTATGCCTGGCGAGAGGTATATCACTGGTGTGACCATAACGATCCGGTAAAAGCGTTTATGCGGGGCTGCTTCCTGCAGAGTGAACTCGATATCGTCGGTGAAGAGTTTAGTCTTGACGGGGTCGACTTACTCGGTTCATTCGATTCGACAAACCTGGCAGCCTATCGAGAAAATGCCGAAAGCCTTGAAAAGAAAATAGTGTCAATAATCGAAGAAAACGGTGTTACTGTAGAGTCATATAGTACCGTCGATGAATTCATAAAAGCCAGCGGATAGACCTGGAAGCCTTATGAAGTATAAAAAAGCATCCGATATATTGCCGGACGAATTGCTGCGGGAAGTGCAGAAATTTGTAGAAGGCGAAAACCTGTATATCCCTAAAAGCAGGAAACGAAAAAAATGGGGAGAAAATTCAGGCGGAAGACGCTTTTATAAGGAACGAAACGAGGAGATAAGGAACAAGTATTTTCACAGGGTCCCGATAGAAGAACTGGCGGAAGAATACGGGCTTTCGTATGAAACCGTCAGGAAGATAGTATACAGATAAAGATTGGGGATTGAATACTAACAATGATTCCGATTCCGGAAACTTGCTGTTCTGTTCTCCGGTGTCGGTATCATTCGGCATAAAACGGACAGGTTACCCGCCGTTACTCACGCGGAGGGCGATTTCAAGTATATCCTTAGCCTGGTGGCCATTTACAAGAGGCGCCCTGTTTTCACTGATGCTGTCCAGGAAATCCTGGATTTCAAGTTTAAGAGGCTCTTCTTTTATGATTTCGTGTTTTTTAGTGTCGTGACTGTTATGTACTGAAATGGTCTGGTCGATATAGTCGAGATAAGCAATACCTTCACTTCCCGTTACAACGAGAGTTCTGACTTTGTGAGGAGTAAACCAGTTTACTTCGATAGAAGCATATATTCCCTGATAATCCAGTACCATAATACCGTGGTCGTCCATTCGATGATTAAACGTACCCACTTTAGATATAATATCCGAAGGTATTCTGCCGGTAAGGTAGTTTATCACGCCGATATCGTGGGTAGCCGTATCCACAATTATTCCCACGTCTCTTATCCTGGGAGAATATGGGCCGACTCTTCTTGCCGACAACATTACAAGTTGCCCGAGGATTCCTTCATCGATTATCTGCTTTAATTTCTTTACTGCCGGATTGAAGTTCTCGATATGTCCGACAGCAAGTACGGCGCCGTTTGCCTTAGCAGCATTAATCATTTCCTTCGCTCTGGATAAATCACTGGATATGGGCTTTTCGACCAGGCAGTGCACTCTCTGAGAAAGGAAGTCCATCGCGATTTTGTGATGGAGTGTTGTTGGAACACCGATACTGACAGCATCTACTCTGGATATCAATTCATGGTAATCCGTAAAATAATCGGTGTGAAATTTATCAGCAATTTCTTTAGCCTGCGCAGCGTTCGTATCGGCGATCCCGACTAATTCACAATCCAGTTCGGAATAGATACGGGCATGATTCTGCCCCATCGAGCCCACACCAACAACACCAGCTTTAATCATGATATCCCCTTTTTACTGTTAATATTCCCTTTTCCAACACTTCTGAAGATATATCCTTTCTCAACGAATTCCTCATCATTGAAAGTGTTTCGCCCATCAATTATTACTTTTATTCCCGGATATTTTTTCAACGTATCCGGAGTTATCGATTTGTATTCATCATGTTTCGTCATTACAACAATTGCATCGCAGCCGCTCAGCGCAGTGTTCAAATCCTGTTCGATGATATATCCTTCATCGTTATTTATATAAGGATCGTGGATTTTATACGTAACTCCTCTTTTCTCCAGTTCTTTGAGTAGCGACCGTGAAGGTGTATTCCTGGGGTCATCCGAATTTTCCACGAAAGCATAACCCAAGATACAAACTGTGGATTTTCGTATATTCTTACCTGCTTCTTTCATCGCCGTCTCAAGCAGGTCGACCATATGAATAGGCATCCAGTCATTCAGGTGTCTGGCATCGGTCAGCAGTGAAGCCGGGTATTGGTTTTTTACCAGGGCATATTTGTCGTGACCGTGCATCAGCAGCCACGTATCTTTGGGAAGGCAGTGGCCTCCGACGCCGGCACCGGGAAAGTGCATATTTCTGACCGGATTGGCATGAGGGGTCGACGGATCATTGGGGAGATTGTTAACAAATTCTCGAACTTTATAAACATCGATGCCGAGCGATTCACACAGAAGTGCGATTTCGTTGGCAAAAGCTATCTGGACATCACGATAGGCATTTTCTACGGTTTTGGATACTTCGGCTGTCATCACGTCGGTACTGTACACGCCTGCTTTTACTACAGGTTCATAAATAGACCTGGCTATCCTGATGCTTTCTTCATCTATTCCGCCGACAATCTTGGGATAGTTTCTGATATTATTAACAAGTCTGCCGACCATTACTCTTTCATAGGAGAAGCAAAGGCCGAAACCTTGGGGGAGGCCTGCCGTCAGTCCGGATTGTTCTTCAAGAATCGGTTTCACCATATATTCAGTCGTTCCCGGTGCAACGGTTGATTCGATAATTACGACTTTTCCAGGCTTGAGATAGGGTCCAATCTTGTTACACACCTCAACTAACGATTCGTACCCGGGAATATTATCCTCATCTGTCGGAGTCTGGACATCAATGAGGATAATGTCCGTTTCAGCGACTGCACTAAAATCATCAGTTACTGTGAGTTTACCTTCAGAGACGACTCTTTTAAGTATTTCAGGCAATTCCGGTTCATTGCTGATCGGGCATTTACCTTCGTTAAGCCAGTCTATTTTCCATCCCGAACGTTTCGAGCGCCTTTGTATACCGGTCACCTTATTCCCGGCATCCGCCAGTAATACAGCCATCGGGATGCCTACGTATCCCATACCTATCACTGCAATGGTTTTACTATCCAATATCATTTTCTCCCGGTTATCTCTTTAGCCGGATTACCGACAACAACACTATTTGGGTTCACATTTTTAACGACTACAGCCCCGGAGCCGATTACGGCTTCCTCACCGATTACTATACCCGGTAATATGGTAGCATTGGCTCCTATCCTGGCTCCGCGTTTAATTACCGGTCCTTTTAACTCTGAGCCGACTTTCATGTATTTGTCATTGGTTGTGACCGAACACGGCCCCATAAACACGTCATCTTCTATTACCGTATTAGCCGTAATATAAACGCCGGTTTGAGCGCTGAGGTTATTACCAATTACACAATTCCCGTCAACCACTGTGCCCGTACCTATTAGAACGTTATCCCCGATCCTGGTATTTTCCCGGATGAGGACGTTGTGACCGGTTTTAAAATTTTTTCCTATTCTGACATCGGAATATATTATCGAGCCGGAACGAATTACGGAGTTATCACCGATAACAAGGGTTCCGTCATCTTTATGTCCCAGGGTGATATTGTCTCCCAGGACTACGTTTTCGCCGAGAATCACTTTACCGTACTCTATTATATTATGCGGCATCCTTGAGCCCTCGCACAATTGTGTTTAAATTTTCATCTGTCAGCATGGGATGGACGGGAATAGAAAGAACTTCACCGGCAACCGACTCACTTGCCGGAAGATAATCATTATAACCGAGTTTTCGGTAATAAGGCTGTTTGTGTATCGGGACCGGGTAGATTACAGATGACCCTATGTTGTTCCGGGTAAGGTTTTCGTGTAATTCATCTCTTGATAACCCGAAGTCTTCCGTCACTCTAATCGTGTATTGATGAAAAGCGTGCTTCCTATCCGGTGCAATATATGGAGGAATCAGTCCGTTTATTTTATTTATTTCCTCCGTTAGATAGGCAGCGTTTTTATTCCTTATCAAGTTACATTCATCCAGTTTCTTCATCTGTCCGATACCGATAGCCGCTGCGATATCAGTCATACGGAAATTATAACCCAGTGTATCATGCAGGTACTGTTCGCGGCGTCCATGATTTCTGATAACGGCTGCTTTCTCTGCTATGGCATCACTGTCGGTGGTTATCATTCCTCCTTCACCTGTCAGTATGTTTTTAGTCGCATAAAATGAGAAACAGCCAATTCCGAATGAACCTACTTTCCGATTTTTATACTCCGCACCATGTGCCTGACAGGCATCTTCGACCAGGATCAGTCCGTTATTTTCACAGATACTCGTGATTTCATCCATATCACAGGGTTGTCCGTAGAGATGAGTGACTACCACGGCTTTCGTCCTGGCGGTAATCATTTTCTCTATGTTTTCCGGTAATATGTTGAATGTCCGGGGATTAATATCGGCGAATACCGGTTCGGCACCACAGTAAAGGCAGCAGTTAGCAGAAGCAATAAAACTGAAAGGAGAGGTAATTACCTGATCACCGGGTTCGATTCCGGCAGCAAGCAGGGCGACATGCAGAGCGGCAGTACCGCTATTTACTGCTACGGCATGCCGCGTCCCAATATATTTTGCGAACTGTTTTTCAAATTCTTTTACAACAGGTCCTTCGGCGAGCTGTCCTGATTTTAATACTTCGGTTACAGCTATCCGGACATCTTCATCTATCGATATTGATACAAGAGGAATCATTTTCTTATCGCAGCGTGAATATCATGACGCAGTTATTAGAACTGTAGATATACTGACAGGTAGGGATTATAACATAATTCTCTCGCCTTATTCTATTCGTCGAACTTGTTCACGCGATTTATTCCTTTTTTTAATACTTTTTATCCTGTACTCTCAGGCTAAGTAGCCAATTAATTCAGATAATAACTATATTTTTTGAAATATAGTAAAATTTTATTCACATTTATTTGGGTAAGTCAATACATCCATAGATGTAAATAATAACAACCTTCTCAAGTCTTTTGATACCAGACACTTTTGACATTCTTCATCGTCGAAATATAAAATAAGGTGAAATTCCACACAAAATACAGACTGTTTTATATTAATCGTTTACAGGGTGAAAAATGTTTCAAAAAACTTATATCCCTCATAAAGGTTACTGGTCGTCACCTTTTTCAAGATGGCAGATGTCTCTTCAGAGTGCGAATTCCATTGAGCTGGGTGCGGCAACAGCCAGGAAATTCATGGAACTACGAGGTTACACTCCGGATATATTCGATGGATGCGTTCTCGGCAGTACAGTAGGTCAGCCAGCCTGGTTCCACGGAACGCCCTGGTTTTGCGCTCTTATGGGAAATGATAGAATATCGGGCCCGATGATAAGCCAGGCATGTGCAACAAGCGCTACCTGTATCTATACAGCTGCGGCGGGAGTTGAGTCCGGTTTTTATTACACAGTGCTGATGGCTGCCACGGATCGTACTTCAAATTCTCCACATTCCGTATGGGTTAATCCTTTAGGTTCCGGCGGTGAAGTAATTCATGAGAACTGGATGACCGATAATTTTACCGATCCCTATGCTGGTGCCCAGATGGTTCAGACCGCGGAATTCGTTGCCACCGATTTTGGTGGTATTACCAAGGAAGAATCCGACGCAATGGCAATACGCCGGTACGAACAGTACACGATGAGCCTGGAAAATGACAGAGAGTTTCAGAAAGAGTACATGATTCCCGTAGAGGTAGCCGTAAGCAGGAAAAAGACTATCGTTGTTGATGCAGATGAAGGTGTAAGACCGAATACAGCCGAAGGCCTGGCACCACTCCAGCCAACGGTCCCGGGCGGCTGCGTTACATACGGGGCACAGACTCACCCTGCCGATGGGAACGCCGGGATAATTATAACGACAAAAGAACAAGCTGCTGAGTTAAGCAAGGACAAAGGTATAACAATCCAGTTGTTGAGCTACGGGTATGCCAGGGCAAAGAAAGCCAGGATGGCGGCAGCCGTTACTCCTTCGGCAGAGATGGCTCTGCGAAATGCCGGAATAGAGGTTAAGGACCTTGCTGCAGTAAAAACCCATAATCCCTTTACCGTAAATGACATCGTTATGGGCAGTTTAATGAAGATCCCGGAAGACATCTTTAATAACTACGGCAGTTCACTGATATACGGGCATCCCCAGGGGCCAACTGGAGCCCGGGCTACAATAGAACTTATCGAAGAATTGATAAAACTCGGCGGTGGATATGGTCTGTTCGCCGGTTGTGCCGCTGGTGACACTGCCGCGGCGCTCGTTGTGAAAGTATCCTGATTCCTGCAGCAGTTCAATAGCGTTTTCTGGTAAATAGTAAAAACCGCAGTATAACCAGTACCGTCACGAAGGCTACAACACCCACAATTACCCAGAGTACGGTCAGACCGGATATTGTTTTCGCTTCATCACCGGCAGTCTCCGATGGTTTATCAGCAGCAGGTATAACTGCTGTGTCTTGTCCTGTCTCAACATTATCACTGGTTTTTACGGTGGCTTCGACCGATTCTGGTTCAACAGTTGTATCCGGTTCAGTGAGTTCAGGAGGGTTCTCCTCTTCAACCGGAGTATCAGGTGCAGATGGTTCGGATGTATTTTCCACTCCGGCCTGGGTACCCGGAGTGACCTGTACCGTAGAACCGGTCAAAGCAGTGCAATCGTATATTGAACCTGAAACCGATACTTCAGTATTTCTGCCTTCAAGCAAGTGGAAAGAGATAGAAGTATTGACAGATACTGCCAGGGCTTTGAACTGTATAATAACGAAGTCGGTGGTGCCGACGGTTCCGTCGCCCCACGTAGCTCGGGTGTGGTCTGCTTTTCCATTGGCAGGGTCGTGAGTTACCATCGGTAACTCAGCTTCCCAGGGATCAGTCTCCGGTATGTGAAATGCCTCGAACTGCAGGATGGCGGGATCAAAATCGACGCAGATAGTGACACCGTCAACGACGTTAGCTCCGGCCTGCACCTGCACAGTTACATTGAAGCTTTCGCTAAGATTCACTGTCTGGCTGACAGGCAGCATGACATAGGCGACATCGATAACAGCTGCCGCAGCCTGCTGTGGCGGTGGTGCGGCAGCCATAGTTATTATCATAAATAGAGTAGTAAGGATGTTTACCAGCCGGTAAAAAGTCTTTCTCATGATTGCGTTTTCCTTTTATCGGTTATGTGTAAATATAGTCGCTATGTATTACGGAGTTATATCAATCGGAGATGATTTAAAGAAGTTAGCTTTCAGTAAATTAAAGTCTGCCAGCGTTACCTGACCACTCCGGTCGAAGTCAGCAACAGGGTCAGTTGAGAAGAAGACGGACTTC
>DAOULV010000024.1:0-186755 GCA_034416335.1 Dehalococcoidales bacterium | reverse complement strand
GAGTAGGTAAACGGACTGCCCAGATACCACTCCGAAAACGACGGCGGGAAGCCGTTAACCGGCTAATGGAAATACTGGAAGAGCTGGAAGGTAAGGATATTCATATCGGCTCCTATGATGCCGGCGGTCGGCACTTCTGGCTGGATAATCTCAAGTTGACAAGGCTTCAGCTGGAGTGGCATCCTATCAGGCTTAAAAGTGATCAGAACTACTTGCCCAGTGTCATCGTACTCTGGGGCAGCAGGTCGGCAAGCGTCCGGATATTCACCGATTACCTGGTTGCCGTCCGTGAACAAGAATACCAGGGATACTGGCATTACCTATTGGATTTCCGCAACGGTTTCTGGCAAAGCCCGATAGATAATTACCGGTCGCACTATGCCTGCCTGCATATAACCAGGTTCAAGGACTAAAGGAAGGAGGTTAACTACAATTGAATAGGACTGTGGAGAAAGATATCTCCGATGTTGTGGGATGTCTTACCGACCCCATTATTGTGTTCCCAGGAGGTTGGGGAGATACAATCCCCGAATGGTTCAAGACGGCCATCACCATGGAGCGGATGATAGAGAACATGAAAGCGCTGAAAGGTGAGGAACCCACCGGTACCGATGCTGAAGCCTGTGCCTATCTGATGACGTTATCCCTGACTCAACCGATGGATAGTGACTGGACCGAGATTTACCTCTACGTTGCCAGTCAAACGTACAAACGATGGGAGAAAGGTGAAATGCCGACAGATATTGTCGTAGAGTCAATCAGCGATTCCCGGATGGGAGAGTTGAACCGGCTTAAATCGTGGATATATCGCCAGAGGGTTAAAGCTAGGTTAGAAAGGGATAGAGCAGAACGTAAGGAAGAAAGAGAAGAAGCTGAGACACGACGAGAACAGGAACAACCTGCGTTGTTTGAGTTCTGAAGTCGGTATTTATCGGAGAAGGATCCGGGAAATTTTCCCGGATCCTTTTTTATTTATTCTTTACAGACAACTTAATAAGTAATTGGGACTAGCTCTTGAACCAGATTTAAGAATAGGTACACAACCAAAGCCCTGCGACTAGGCAAGAATCAGAAAGAAGGCGTGATAGCCTTGTAAAAAGAGGAGTAGCTAGTAGCATTGTTTGTATTCTAGCTGTGAAGTCGGCTGCATTAAATATGTTCTAAAGGATCGGAATTTCCGATCCCTTTTTCCCGTCTTGTCCGAAGAGCTAAAAATGTATTACCTACATCAAAATCTGATTGACATTGATTACATGTGTATATATACTTAATTCAATCTGTTGGAGGTTCTACCCATGCCCTATGAGCGTAGCCGTAAAATCGAACAAAGATTCCAGGAAGCCGTTAACCTCATGAAGACGAAACATCTGGACGCAAGGCAACTAGCCCTTGAGTTAGGAGTTTCGCGTCCTACAGCTCAGAGAATTGTCGCTGAATTGCGGCAGCGGGGTTATAAGATAAGATCAATCAGAGAAGAACCCGGCTGGAGATACGAATTGGTAAGTATGCCTGAAACAACAACATTCGGCTAACACACGAGGAGTATCTATGAATTACAGTAACCTTAAGCCAAATTGCATTGTCTGCAGTTCAATCTTCCCTAAGCTGGTTCAGGTCATCCTTATCATGGGTTTTAATGATAACCATCCTATGGTTTGGTTTGGTACTATACCAAATAAATGGAGGGTGGTATGACGACTGCTGATCTTCTGGCAGCATTGGCGAAGGAATGTCCCAACGGCGTGTCATTCAATCCAATGGCGGTGCGACTGTTAAAGCGGAAACTATCGTTTGAAGATTTGCAGGTCAGAAACCTGCAAGCCAATATGTTCCAATTGGAAAACGGGTTGTGGTTTTCCATCGAGATGATTTCTAACGATGATACTCGGCTAGCATTGCGTGGACAGGCGAGGACATGGCTGATGGAACACGGCTATTTTTCAGTCGAACAACTGTTCAATAATTTTTACTCCGTTCTCTCTAACCTCACTACTCCAGAAGATTTTGCGACCTTTCTACGGCACCTAGGGTTCACGGTGGTTGAGGGAAAAAAAGGTGACCTTTTCTGTCTTCATTCTTCAACCAGTTTGGATGAATGTCTCATGAAAACCTCGAGAGCAATCTCTAAACAACTTGATGAAGTAGGGGGTACTTTAATTTTTAACGAAATTGCGATGGCGATGCCGCATCTGACCACTGAGGCGTTGGAGAACATTCGAACGCAATTTTTGTTGGTAGTCTATGCGGTCGAAGTTGGTGGGGTGCCTTGCTGGTGCAGTACGGAGGCTATCCCTCTACCGGAAGATTTTTCGGAACAGCTGACAACCATTGTCGATACGCTGATTGTGCTGGATGAAAAGGTATCTATTGCAAAACTTGAGTTCGCTTTGAATTTGTTCTATCGCACCCGTTTTCGGAAGGAATATGCCCTACTGGATAAAAACACATTTATGCGCGTTTGTGCAAAATACTACCGCGGGGGAAATGACGTTTTTCTAAATGAGACGAAATTCCATATGGGGGTAAACGATTGGTCCATGTCTGGCAAACGTCAACGTAGACCGAATACACAATTCCGTAACCTTGGCATATCGGTTGGTGCAAAACTCGTTTATACTATTGATCCTCAAATTTCTTGTATTGTCTTGGACGAAATCAATCAAGTAGAATTTGCCGGAAAGGCGTGGTCGATTTCGGCCTTAGCGATTCATTTGTTGGGGGTATCTTCCGTAAATGGTTTTTGTTATTTTAGCTACGATGGCGAAGTATTGTGGGATCGGCGTTCCCGGTTGGAGCGAGCGGACAAACACATCGAATATCAAGTAACGGAGACGCCCTTTGCTAAGGTACGAAAGACAGAGAGAGAAATAATCGGGTTAAAGGGGCGTGCGCTGTCGCCAATGACTTGGCGGGCGTTCAGAAGCGCCGGTATTAGTTCGCGTGTCGCGGAATGGGCGCGACGCATCGCGGATGGGGAAAGTGTGGCGAAAATTGCACGCGAGTGTGGTATCGCTGCTGTTACTGTAAAGTTATGCGTTGCAAATCGTCGTCGATATTTTGATGTTTGTTATAAAAATGGTATCGTGCCAGAGGGTGGAAGGGATGTATAGTTACGAATGGGATAGGCGTACAGGTGGGTACCGCCTGACAACGAAAACAGGGAAGTTCGTTGCAAGCGAAATCCGCCCGGTCTTTGCTGAGGAACTAGTGCTTACAGGATTGGATGCACGGATAGTATTCGATCATCAGGAAAGGCGTCCGCTTCTCTGGGCAAAACAGAACGTTTATCTGTATCGTGGTAAGGAAATTGCGAGATTCAATAAGACGCGCTATGGTCACCCGCTGGACATAGAATGGAGTGGTACGTTGCGATGGAAAGATGACTCTCACGAAGAACCCAAGACACGAAGAAAATTGAAGCTGGTTCCGGTTGATGTGAGGGCGACAGTGGCGAAGAACCAAAGCATCATGGCTGCGCTGGTGGCGGATACGCTCAAGCGTATTAAAGAGATGTACGACGCCTATGTAAAAAAATGTAACGCAATCTATATCGGCTTCAGCGGCGGTAAGGATTCGATTGTTTTACTCGATCTTTGCCACAAGGTCCTCCCGTTGGATGTACCGGTTGTCTTCAGTGACACGGACATGGAACTACCCGATACGTACCACGTCTGGGAAGAAATTCAAAATCACTATAGAGGCCGCCCGTTTTTGAAGGTCTCTTCCAAGACTGCCGCCTTGGAAAATTGGCGGCTTTTCGGCCCGCCATCACGTTCAATCCGATGGTGTTGCTCCGTTCACAAGAGTGCCCCCGCGCTGATCGAACTCAAACATAAACTAGGTGTGAAATCTGTAAAAGCGGCAGCGTTTCTTGGTATCCGCGGCGAAGAGAGCTTAGGCCGATCCGCCTACGAAGACATTGGTGAAGGCGTAAAAACATCATCCCAGGTTAATCTTATGCCAATTCTGGATTGGGGAGCGCATGAGTTGTGGCTCTATCTGCTTGAAAACAATTTATTAATCAACCGTGCCTACCGATACGGCCTGTCACGTGTTGGATGTCTAATGTGCCCATTATCTTCCGAAAAGTATGCTTGGTTCGTTGATGCAGTATATCCGGAAGCAATTCGACCATACAGTGACGCGATCATTGAAACCAGCGTAAAAGAGTTTGTTTCCCAAGAGGAAGCGAGAGAATTCGTGGGAAGTTTAAACTGGCAGGCGCGGAAAAGCGGTGTGACATTAAAGGAGCACCTTTCACGTCCTGCTGAAAAGACAGAAGGGTTGAATATCGAATATTATTGCGCAGAACTGAATACCATACGGTTTTTAGAATGGTTGAAAACGGTAGGAGATGTCTTCACAGATGAAAACGATAAATGTTTCCGGCTGGTGTTGAAAGACGGAATCAGTGAAGATGTTTCATTCAAGGTTTGTGATTCTACAAATGGCACTGGGAAAATCAGGGTTTCATTTGTGGAGGATGAGGAACGGAAACGGCTTATGCCTGTCTTGCGGACGGTTTTGCAGAAGTCCGTAGCGTGTGTTGGTTGCCAGGCGTGTGAAGCGGAATGCCCAACGGGTGCGCTTCATACAAGCAATGGGAGGATGGTAATTGACGAAACAAAATGTATCCATTGCCTGCAGTGTCACAGTATGGATCACGGATGTTGGAGGTTCAAGTCAATGTATGTTGCTGATAGTTCACAATCTGGATTAAGAGGAATCAATGCTTATAATAATTTCGGTCTTCGGACGGAGTTTGTCTCCGTCTATTTAGCCGAACGCGATGGTTTCGACCAAACAGTTCAGCTTAACCGTGCCAAGCAGGTTCCGGCGGCGAAAGCGTGGTTCCGTCAAGGATTACTGATGAATGCAAAGACGACGGCTCCCGCAAAGTTACTCGACGTATTTGAGAAAAGGGGTGTGGAGGACTTATTGGCATGGGACTGTATTTGGATGGGTTTATGCAACTATGCGCCAGTGGTGAAATGGCTAGTTTGTACACTTAAAATGGATGTGACCTATACGGATGCCGATCTATTTGACATGTTAGGAAATGACATCAGAGATGTGACAAAAAAAGGTGGGATTCAAGCGTTAAAAAATATGCTGGTATCGACCCCGTTTGGTACGGAAGAGAACAGTGTGTGCGAATTGATGAAAAAAGGAAAGCACACGACCGGTTTAACGCGCCGTTCACGTTTGGTGGATCAGTTGGTAGTCCTTTACGGGTTCTATGTAATTGCAGAGAAGACTGGGCGTGGTGTGTTCACGGTACGACAGATGATGACAGCGGAGTTCGATGGGGAGTTTATATCGCCGATTGCAGCGTTTGGCATCTCCCCAGACGAGTTCAAGAAACAGTGTATGGGGCTGGCAGCAGTGTATCCAGACCTAATCGCGTGTAGCTTTGCACTGGGGTTGGACGAGGTGAGAGTGTTCCCGGAAACGAAGAACCGGGACGATGTAATCGACTTGATTTTACGGAAGTAGCCACCAGGGAGGTCGAATGATATGGCATTCTATAAAGACTATTTCGGGATCAGACCGGATTACGCGCCGTGCATGACTTTAGCGGATATAAACAAGACGCCGGAGACATGGCTTGGATTCTATCCGCATGAATCGTTCGTGGAGATTCTGCGGGAATTACTCAAGAGTCTAAGTGGTGGGAAAAAGACACTTTGGATCACAGGTGACTACGGCACCGGCAAGAGCCATGCGTCATTAGTGTTGCAGAAGTTGTTCATGGACGATGAGATTCGCGTACAGAAATGGCTGGATATACGCAAGGAGCAGATACCGGAACCAGTACGGAAGGCTTTTCTATTACAGCGCGAAGCAAATGTACTTGTAGTTTATGACGTGAACTCGGACGGCGTGGATGCAAAAAACCAGTTCCTAATGCGTTTACAGCGAGGAATCACAAAGGCGCTGGAGGAGGGAGGATATACCATTCCATTGCTAGGCAAGCTGGATGAAGTCATTGAGCGTATCCAGCAGGATGAACCTTATTTCTTCGCAAAGCGCGACGAGTTGCAGACAAAGCTCTCGTACTTGAATACAAGTATTAAAACTGCGGATGAGTTAGAGAGAAGACTGCGGAATGAGAATCAGGAAGCAGGCTTGGTTAGTGATGCGATGCGGGTGCTGGAAGCACGATCCATTTATCTGGGATTGGGCGCTGAAGAGTTTCTGTCATGGGTAGACGAAACTTTAAAAGCGAATGGGCTATCGAAGATGGTCTATGTCTGGGATGAGTTTTCGTCATTTATTGATCGTAATCGTTCTGAACTAAAGACGCTGGAGCAGTTGGCGGAGGCAGCACAGCAGGGAAGGTTTTATTTTGTACCAGTGACGCATATGGAGATTTCTTCGTATATGGCAACGGGCTCCGAGAGCGCGAAGAAAGCTAACGACCGGTTCATATTCAAGCGGCTTGATCTCCCGAACGAGACCGCTTTAAAACTGTCGGCAGATGCTTTTGTCGTTAAACCGGAGATGGCAAACGAGTGGACACAAGAGTGCGATGTACTATGGCATAGTGTGAAAGGCGTCGCTGAGATCTACATGTCTTTCAATAAATCCGGCATTGATGCGATGAATTTCAAGGGTATCCTGCCACTGCATCCCATGACGGCGTTCTTGCTGAAACATCTATCGGTGGCAATCGGATCAGACCAGCGGAGTATGTTCGATTTCCTGAACAGTGAAGAATTTAAAGAGTTCATTGATAAAGGCGGGTTGGATGTTCATGGTTATCAGTTCCTAACGGTGGATCATCTGTGGCGATATTTCGTGGAACGGGATGATCTGGGGACGAGACAAGCCGTGCAGGAAGTACGAGCAGAATACAACCGACGTGAACTGGATTTGCAGCCTGATGAGCGGCGCATATTCAAGGCGGTATTACTGTTTGGTTTGATTGAACAGGTTCAGGGAACGGGGCATCCGCTGTTGAGCGTGGCGGTGGAAAATATCCAACGCAGTTTCGAAGGAGACGGTGCTTTGCAGGGCGTAGATGCAATCCTACGTAACTTGGAGCAGAAGCATTGTTTTGCTATTGTGAATGGACGTTGCGAACGCTTCCATGACCGTTCAGACACAAAGGAGGTCGAAGAGAAAAAGGCAGCGTTCCGTGAGAAGTTTAGTGACCTCGTATTGAAAGACACAGAGACGGAGTTAGCTAAACAATTGAAAAGTATCAACTACGGTGGACGTTTTGAGGTACGCGCTGACGGCGTCAATGGTCTTTCGGCATCAAACATCGTAAAACGCGAGTCTTTTGGTGACAAAGGGAACCAAGTGCTTGTGCAGTTCATTCTTGCTCGAAACGATCAGGAACAATTGCGTATTCCCGAAAAGGCAAAAGAGTTGGCGAAACAGTTCAGAGACCATCGGATGCTGTTCGTGACGTTACCCGAGGTTAGCTTTTGCCACGACAACGCAAATGCATGGGAAGAGTTCATAGAAAATAGTGCCCGTCTTGCATTAGCAAATGATAACGCTAGCAAGAAGGTGTTCGAAACACAGGTTAACAGTGCGAAGATGGCTTGGTATTCCAAAGTGACGAGTGCTTCCAAACTCGTAGTGTACAAACCCAATATAAATGGAGAACCGTTCGGTGAGGAAGTGACATGGGCTCAGTTGAAAAGAGACTGGCTCAACAGTTATGCGAAGCAAACATTCGAAGCATATACGGATGATTTGTGTAGCTTTAACATTAGTGCGTTCGCTGCACCGCACGCATTACAAAGCTGGGCGCTAGCCGGTATGGAGTTTGACAAATTTGGCAAAGCTGGGCCACAGAAGACCGTCGTGGCCAATTGGCAAAAAAACGGAGTCACTGGTGAAGAATCATGGTTCGATGCGAATCCAAAACACCCACTGACGCAGTTACGTGACAAGTGCAAAGTATGGCAGGATAATACAGTGGGTCTGGGAAATACCTGTTCTATACGCGAACTGTACATTGATTTGCAGTGTCCACCGTTTGGGTTACTGGCGGTACCGCATTCCGCCTTTGTGCTGGGTTTTGTGCTAAAAACATGGCTGACAGGACAGCGTAAACTACAATGGACGGATAGTGTGACAAGTAAGACGCTGGATACTTCGACACTGGTGGAAATCATCGAGGCAGTAGTGAAAGATGACGGCGCTAATGCCATCAAGAACGAAAAACTGATTTGTCGTTTGTCGAAACAGGATAAGGCATTCATAAAACAGAGCAGTATTATTTTTGGGAGCAGTTCACTTGCAGACGGAACCGTGGAGGCGGCATTGAATGCGGTTGGTACACGGCTGGAACAGATTTCGCAGCGTGTTCCGTTATGGGTGTTGCCAGAATACATCCGTGAACAAGCTGATCCGAGCGCGGAGGCAATGTGTAAAGTCATCGATGCTCTGTGTGCGGCGAACAGCATCAGCTCAAAAGGAGACACTGAGTCTCGCGGCAACAAGGTTAAAGAGATTGGTGAGATTCTTCTATCGACGCCAGGGTTGGCGGAGGCGATGGCTAAGTATATAGCGCCGGTGGTGTTTGAAACGGCATTCCAGCAGTATGTCGATAGCGCCAAGCCGGAGTTGAAAGCAGCTGCAGAGCGCATTGGTGATTCATTGCATAGCTACTGCAGTGTGGTTAAAAATCGTTTCGCAGCAACCAGTGGTTGGCTATGGAAACACGACGACACCGAATCCGTATTAGAGGAGGTCTACCGTCAGATTCTTTGCGTTGAGCATATCCGCCGGCTGACTGGCTCATCAGGATACATGAGCTTCGAGGATGCGATAAATCGTTTGCATAATGCGGTTTATAACGAGAACAAGGTGCCAACGGAGTTCTGGACGAAGAAAAATCCGGCGTTGCTGCGATTCTTTGAATTGCTTACCCAACCGTTGCTGTCTGGCGAGGATGTGAAAGCTCTTGAAGGGATTTTAAAACAGCAAACCGAAATTATCCGCCAAATATTTTTTAATGTGGCACAAACTAGACAGCTAGATGCGATGCAGGAAATGTTTGGTGAGATCTGGTCGATGACGGTCAAAGAAGGCCGTGAGCTTTATCGTACCTTCCCTTTGGATTCAGCAAGTTCCGACGAGCAAAGTTTTAAGGAGCAGGGGCGTGGTAGGATTGAGGAGTACGCCAGGACACTGGTTTCCAAGAAAGTGGTGGCGCTGTGGCGTAAACACACAGGTACTGAGTCGCCTGACGATTGGAGCCGCCAATATACGTTGCCAGCCGAATGTATTTTGGCTATGGACCATGCTAAGGGTATCGTGGATGCGGTTGAAAATTTACACGGGGTATCGGCTGAACGCTTGCAGACTGTCCATGAAGAACTTAAAAAAGAGAGTTCATTTGTAGATGTAGCCACGGCGGGTGAAAAGTTCCTTAAACGAGTGTTACCCTCACGTTATCTGAAAATAGAATTTAGTGTCAACGAACTGAGCAGCTGGTTATATCGTGAGTTGAGTCAAACACCGAATAGTTGGCTGACAGACATAGGTCTTCGTGAAGCTGTTGAAAGGTTCATCAAGCAAGGATATGATTCTCATGTGAGGAAGAAGGCTGTTGAAAAAGTGGAAGTGCTTTCCGATGCTGAGGCGAAGAAACTGCTCCTAGAACTAATCAATCAAATCCCAGATGTAGGACTTTCATTGTTGGAGTGATTTCATGACACTGAACGAATACATCGACTATATCAGGAATCCTCTTGCGAATGCAAATGCGCGGGTGGTATTCATACCTCCGGGGGAGGACTGGACGACGTTACGCCGATTTTATCAAGAGCGCGGTAATTTAGAGTTGCGTTTGAGCGATCTTATAAGAGAAAACGCGTGGCTACCTATGCCTGACGAAGTGTTCGAGCGTATACGCAAAGCGACAAAAGCACAGGCGGAGAGTGGTAAGGCTCTTGTTTTATTGGGTTTACCCGGGTATCTTGCGTTGTTAACAGACGAGAATGAGCGGATGGCGATTATCGCTCTACGCGAATGGGTGGACGACATCACAGGGCGAGAAGCGGTCTGCCTGTTGCGGAGTGATGATTATACGAAACAGATACTCAGGGAAGTGTTCAGCAACCCACGCTACCGCCAGAAAAAGCAATTGATTGAAATTAGTGCCAAACAGGTCGTGCAAGAGGTTGCTTCCGAAAATACCGAAAGAATCATGGGGCGCACAGAAGTAATGTTGGTCGATGAGGATTTGGTATCTTTTTTACCGGAAACTTGTGAAACATTCCAGAAGTATTTGCGATATACCGAAGAACACCCGAATGATAGATCCTTACGGAGGATTATTGTTGTAGCCTCAGAAGGAAGACAATTGGCAGGGCTGAGCTCTGAAATCCGGCAGGTGGTGGGTATGCAAGATTTCGCTCGTGCATTTTACGATGTGGACCCTACCGGATTATCTGAAGAAGCGTTACGTTGGATGTGCAAACAAGGTAAAGAAGGCACAGGAAAAACGTTGAAGGAAACGCTTAAAACGCTGTTTTTCTCGGGAAGCGATGTCAATGTATCCGTATTGCATGTGTTTGACAGGCGTGAAGGTGCGGAGCGCGAAGCGTTACTGTGGCTGGTTAAACGTATTGCTTCCAAGAATAGTTATCTTGAACGTGTGGTAAAGCAAGATGAGGTTATTGCCGATAACTTTCGATCTGCATACCTAACCTGCGCGGCTGAATTGCTAGATAAAGCTATAGAATATGCTAACGAACGTAGGGATGCGATACAGAAAGCTAACATTAAAATATCAGACGCGGACATCCGTCAGTTCATCTCGCAATATGCAAACGAATCTACGTCGAGAGTCGCTCCGTGGTTGAATTGTGGGACGGACGCGGAGCGGGCTGAATTACTGCGGCGTTGTGCTGTGGACGGTTTTGTTTCCGTGGCCGTTAAAGATGTGTATCCAGAAGCAGCGGCATATCTGTATGAGGAACCCGTTTTTGACGAAGTGGCTTTAGAAGGCTATTTCAGGGATTACCGTGAATTGAAAATGATTAGCCGTGTGACACAGGAGTTTTATGTGAAGGCACAGGAGACGTTTCCTACGAGTTCAATACAACATCGGGATGCAATAGTCCAACGTTACGCTTCAGATAACAGTTGTGCTTTGCTGGTGGTAGATGCGATGGGTGCAGAGTGGCTGCCGATGCTAATAGCTCTTGCACAGGAGCGGAATCTAGGAGTAGATTCAGTGATAACATGCGAGGTGCATTTACCAACATCGACAGAATTCAATAAAATCTATTGGCCAGACCCCGTGCGGCGTTTACAGGATGTTAAGCGTCTAGACAACATCGTGCATAATGGCGAGGAGGCACACGAGGCTCGTCGCGCGGAGGAGAACCTTGCTGCAGCGTTGGATGTTATTGGTAATGAAGTATTACCGCTTGTTGCCGAGGGACTTGCCCGGTTTGAACGGGTGCTTGTTACAGCAGACCACGGAAGTTCACGTCTGGCGTTGTTGGCATGGCAAGCCGAACCGAAGCTATCGAAGACGCTAATCTGTGATGATGACGTGGAGGTTACTGATTGGCGCTATTGTGAGCGAATGCATGGCAGATGCCCTCCGGAATTAGAAGAAACCTTGGATGGTAAGCATTGGGTAGTACGCGGGTATAACCGACTGCCCAAGAAGGGCGGTGGACAACGCTTTGAACTACATGGTGGAGCAACTCTAGAAGAACGACTGGTACCGGTGGTGGTTTTCTCAAAGACGGGACAATTCGTGCCGACGTTAAAGGATCATGACAAACGTGTACAAATGATTGAGAAAGACGATTTTGATATATAGAATCAATGAGGTATTAAAACATGGTTGATACTGTGAAATTACGGACAGCCTTTTCTGATACGACGGTTTTTAAAGATACAAACATCGTAGCCATGTTCAAAGCTGCGTCGATTCCGTCATTTTTACGGGACTGGATTCTGAAGCGTAAGGCTGAATCAGACGGAAGAATACACGATGCTGAGAATTTGCGGAAATACATTTACGAAATCATCCCACGGCGAGAAAATTTACTCGAATTGAAGGATGCTGCGCGAAGTGAGGGCCGTACAAAGAAGTTTCTAGCAAAAATTGAAATCCAATTTAGTGTGCGATCCAACGAGTATACTTTCGCTATTCCAGAATTGGGATTGGGGCATGCTGAAACGTTAATCGAAGATTATCTCTGGGACAGAATTAAAGAAGATGTTGTAAAAACAGCTGGGGGCTGGGGACTTATACAACTGGGGTACCGCAGTCCAGACGACGAAAATCCGCGAGGGTGTTTCACGCTTCTGGAGTATAAAAATTTCTGTCCGTATACGATTGATCTAGATGCCTATAGAGAGGCTCGAAGTCAGTTTTCTGTCGAGGAGTGGATCGATGTTGTGTTGGGAGCGATTGACTATAACCCGGAGGGATACGAAGATTGGGTACAGAAACACACGGCGCTGACACGCCTGCTGCCGTTCCTTGAACCGCGACTGAATCTCGTTGAGTTGGCACCCAAGGGAACGGGTAAGTCCTACCTGTTTGGGCAAGTGGGGAAATACGGTTGGCTGGTTAGCGGTGGAACATTAACACGTGCAAAAATGTTCGGAGACATCAATGGGAAGAGCCCTGGATTGATCGCGTCGAACGACTTTGTGGCTTTAGATGAAATCCAATCGATCAACTTCCACGATCCAAGCGAGATGCAGGGTGGGCTGAAAGCTTACATGGAAAGTGGAGAGGTCACGGTTGGTAAAAACCGTATCATTGGAGGGGCTGGGATCATCATACTCGGGAATATCCCACAAACAGAGATGGATGAAACTAAAGATATGTTCCAAAGGTTACCGGATGTGTTTCATGAATCAGCGTTGCTGGATAGATTCCATGGTTTTATTCGGGGGCGCGATATTCCCCGCATGAGTGAGAATCTTAAAATTAATAGTTGGGCGTTGAATACGGAGTATTTTTCCGAAATCATGCACCTACTTCGGCAGCCTGCAGAAACACTGATCTACAGACACGTCGTCGAAAGACTAGTGGATTATCCTTCAGGGGCAGATACACGCGATACAGAAGCGGTCTTACGGTTATGTACAGCTTACCTTAAACTGCTATTCCCGCATGTCACACAGCCGGATCGAATTGAACATGGGGAGTTCAAGCGATACTGTCTGCGCCCTGCTGTGCAGATGCGTACAGTAATCCGGCAGCAGCTGCAGAAGATGGACCCAGAAGAATACGGAGGAAAGAACGTAGCTGCCTACACGTTACGAGAAATTAAATAATGAGTCGTGGAAAACAAATTGATTGTTCATACTGTAATAAAGTGAATCTTTCTAAAGATGAAATTGGACTTAATAAAAAATTGATCCATTTTCAGATAAAAAGAATGATGTGCTTGGCGTGTATGGGCAAGTATTTTGAACTCACCGAAGAAGAGCTGAACAATTTGATCGTGAGATTTAAACGGCAGGGCTGTTCATTGTTCGGGTAGCTATTTGCTTTTCTTACGTTTCCTTTTTCTAAAAACCTCGACGGGAACAGTCTCTGTATATAAAGATCCCTTCGCCATCCGGTTCCCAGCTCTTTATTATCTCATCTTCACTCACAAAGGGAACCTCTTCATCTTTAGGAAAGACTTTCCCTTCTCGGTATGCATCTGCAATCATACTAGCTAGTATGTATTCTTAAACCTCCTTCACGCCTTTTAGATCTTTCGTCTGCATTCATATTCTACATATTGCACTAAGGTTAATTATAAGTCAATTTCTTAATAATATCAGCATTAATGTAGAACTCTTTGAATCCAGGATTACCCACTTGTAAATGTCAAGCGAAAATACATCCACTGTACTCAAACGAAGGAGTTATCTTTATCTCCGCAACTGGTTTCAGCTTGATACTATCAGTTGTTGTAATGCTAGAATCAGTCCTTTTTTCTCAAATAGGAGTTTGGGAGCTGTCAACCATGGCCCCAACTAATGGACTTGAACGAATATATTCTTGAGATTCAGCAAAACGTCACTTTGTTTAATAATGCAGGTCCCAACAGCACTTTAGATTGTTTACACTTTCTGCTTATATGAACGAATAGTCATATTGATTTCAAAATTATAGAGTGCTACCCTATTTATTAATGATAGATTAAAGTAATGAAGATACCTTTACCCACCAGTCATTTGTGAAAGGAGGGTAAAATTATGTACGTAAGACAACTTGAGATAGAAGGTTATAAGAACTTCCGTCGCCCTTTCACTATTGTTTTTTCCAATGCACTAAACGTAATAGTTGGGGAAAACAGTTCAGGTAAAAGCGCCATCATTGATGCCATTCGGTTATTATTACTAGAAGATGAATTTGGAAGAAGCACTGTATTAGACACAGATTTTAATAAACCATTTGATAAGCCAAAGGAACAGGCAAGGTCGTTTCGCATACATGGTATATTCAATGGTATGTCACAAGAACAAAAAGTCGCATTCTTACCATGGACAGATCCAAATGGTCAAGCATGTTTAACACTTCTAGTTGATAACAAGCAAAATCGTTATGGAAGATATAAGCGGACACTCTGGGGTGGTGCCTCGCGATCAAGCATGTTTGAGCGTGAACTATTTGATACTATAAATTGTATATACCTTCCACCACTACGCGACGCTTTATCTAAACTACAAGAAGGTAGAGGTTCTCGTTTAGCTAGGTTACTAAGAAATTTAAACAGCAAGACACTCAATGAGGCTAAACGAAAAGATGAACTCCATCCTTTAGAGAAAGAAGTCCGAGATTTTAATGAAAAGCTTGCTACAGATCCCGGTGAATCAATTGACAGGGCGAATGAGCTTATTCGCGGACGTCTGCGAGAGGCTCTGGGAACAGTCTTTGGCCAAGATACAAATATTCGATTTTCAGAGATAAATTTTAATCGTATTGTTGAGAATCTTAGGCTTCTATTCTTCCCGCAAGCAAATTCAGCAATTTCGCGAGAGGATTTTCGTTCTCTTGAAGAAAATAGCCTTGGGTACAATAATCTACTTTACTTGGCTACTGTCTTGGCAGAATTAGCGGATGTGGCTGTAACCACCGAGGAGCCCGAGTATCTGAAAATACTTCTAATTGAGGAACCAGAAGCTCATTTACATCCACAGCTACAAATAATGTTATTAAAATATCTGGAGAAGATTGCTGAAGAAAAAGATGTCCAGATTATTGTAACCACTCATTCCCCCGTATTGGCATCATCAATCTCCCTGAATTCCGTCACACACTTATCAACATTAGGCCAAGAGCCGGTGGCGATTCCACTCAGCCTATGCGGTCTATCGGAAGATAGTAGTGCTTTTATAAATCGATGGCTTGATGTTACCAAATCAACCCTCTTATTTGCTAGAGGAATTATTTTTGTTGAGGGAATCGCTGAAGCCATGCTCATGCCACAATTGGCACGTAAGGTGTTAATAGAGTTCAATAGTTCTTTGCCTGGAGACAGTGCCGAAAAGCTCCCAAAATCTCTTGAAGAAGGCGGAATTTCTGTAATAAATATGAATGGTATCTATTTCAAGCATTTTATGCAGTTATTTACGAATATTGGTTCTGATGACGCTCAAAATATTCCAATAAGATGTGCGGGAATAACTGACAATGATCCTCCAAAAGAATCAAAACCTACCCCATCCAAACCTGCTCAAGGAGTGAATCCGGCACTTGAATTGGTGGATATCATAAATAAATCAGAATGGGCTAGACTTTACCCGAACGACTTGAAAACTTTTGAATATGACCTAGCTATGGAAGCAGATAATCTAAATGTTCTCCTTCCTGTAGCAAAGTCACTTGTTATGACCGAAGGCTCAATCAAGAGTAAGTATGAAGAATACGAAGAGGTTGATTGGAGCACTGCTACTGAAGACCAGAAGGCAGAAGCTGCAAAGTTTCTTTTAGATCATATCGAAAAGGGTGAGTTCGCCCAAGCTGTCGCTAGTAGAATCTCCTCCGGGCAAAATATATTAAAAGTCCCAGAATATATCAGTAAAGCTGTACTTTGGGCTTGTGGAGGGTCGATGGATGAACCAGCTAGAGAAACAGGAGATGCTGGCGAACAAGATATGCAATAAGCCAGAATCTATACCGATAAAAACATGTCACAAAAACTGGGGGAGAACTAATCCGCTCTGTAATGAGTATGAAGATTGCCGCATTCTTGAAAAGTCGCGAGAGCAAATTGAATATGTCTTTTCACCAGACAGTGAGAATATTTTTCTTAGAGCTTGTCCGGGTAGCGGAAAAACTGAAGTTGTTGGATTGAAAGCAGCCTATACTATTCGGGAATGGCATGGTCAGCCTGGTGGATTGGCTGTTCTTACATTTACCAACAATGCTGCTGATGTCATCAGCCAGAGAGTAAGCCAGTTCACAGGTGTTGAAAAAACGGGATATCCTCATTTTATAGGTACGATTGACAGCTGGCTTCATGGATATATCGCTCACCCATTTGCATATCAAAAAACGGGCTATGGTGGCAGAGATGGTGATCGTTCAATTCGTATAGTAGACAATTCTTCATCGGTCGATTTCCTTTATTCATATCAAACAAAGTACGTATTGGCTCAAAGGGGGAAGCCATTAGCAAACCAGTATTATTTTGATGTTCATCCGGAAGGGGAAAACATTGTGTTTTCGTCCGCTAATCAAGGCATGGATGATATATGGAATGCTGAACATCTTGAAGATTGGCAAATCGAGAATCTTGAGAATACGAAACAATCCTTCTGGAAAGGTGGGTTTGCTACCTATCAGGACGTTGAATACCTTTGTTTTGGCATGTTATCCGAAGATACTACTCTATGTAGTTTAATATCCATGAGATTCCCTTTCATCATTGTAGATGAATGTCAAGATCTCTCGTGGATACAACTTCAAATCTTAGACAAGTTGAGAGAACAGGGAACAGTATTGCATTTCGTAGGTGATCTGAACCAAGCTATATATGATTTCAAACGTGTTGATCCCCAGCAGATAGAATCCTATACCAAAATGCACAAATTTAAACCCTTATCGTTGAGCTACAATTTTAGGAGTTGTCAGCCTATTATTGATGTCTGCCGAAAGATAGTGGGAAAAGATAGTCCAGAGGAATCGAGGCGGACTCAGAGGTTCAGCAAAACATGCATCTGCGTGCTATATACAGAAGATCAAATGCAACAGCTACCTTTATGGTTCAGTAATTATTTAAAAACACTATCTTGTGATGAAACTAAAAGTGCGGTAGCCACAAGGAACTGGAACAACGTTTCGCGTATGAGACCATCAAATAACAGTAGAGTTAGTGGGCCCCAGAAGACGCTTGCAGCGTCAATATATCTTTGGAATTCCCATGAACGTCAAGCATTAGATGACGCACTGAAATACATTGGGCGTTTTATTTCGGACAAATATTTCGGAGCGTATTCATCAAACCCCCGACGTCATTATTGTCCTGAATGTGTAGATTCGCATTTACAGTGGCGTATATTCTTATCCGCGGTGTTGAATTCTTGCTGTGCAGGTACATTCTCAATATCTGATCTAAGCCAATTATGGCCGAATTGGGCACAATGTGTTCGTAATGACTTTGGACGTATCCTTAGGGAATATTTACCAATTATAGAAAATAGTTTCACAGAAGCTCTCCCCGACTTTCACGACTTGAATGGCAATAATTTTAAGATCCCTCGTTATACTCGCGAAAGTAATGTACTAGAAACGTTACCTGCATTCTTCAACGGAGAACCAATTACTCCATTGAGAATAACAACCATACACAGTTTGAAGGGAGAGACTCTTGATGCAATATTACTAGTTTCTGCTCCGAGTAGGCAAGGAACATCAGATGGGCATTGGACACAATGGCTTGCGGAGGCAGATTCTGAGGCAGCTAGGCTTGCATATGTTGCTAGTTCCAGACCCAAGCATTTACTAGCTTGGGCTGTACGCAAGCAGATTTCTAGTAAGGATAAAGAGATTATAAGCGATTTGGGATTTTCATTAATTGGGATGTCGGAGTAGACGTTAACCTATAAGTAGGTTGTTATACAAAACATCTTAATGTGTGTGATTTATTATGCCAAAGATACATAGAACATTTATCAGCTTTCACCACAACGATGAAAGTTATAGAATGTACTTCGAGGATAGCTTTGCTAGTAGGCACCATGTCTTTATTACAGAATCTGTACAAGAGGGTGATATAGATATCAACGTAAATACCGATGAAGTGCGTAGATTAATAAGGGAGAAGTATCTGAGAAACTCGTCTGTCACAGTAGTGTTAGTAGGGCCTGGAACTTGGAGAAGGAAGCACGTTGACTGGGAGATATCAGCTAGTATTCGGCATACAAGGTCTAGTCCACGCTCTGGGTTGCTTGGAATATTGCTTCCGAATTATCAAAAAAATCCTGATGGGACATATAATCCACGCACCATTCCGCCAAGACTATGGAAAAACATAGAATGCGGTTACGCAGTAATGTATGATTGGACGGAAAATGCTCAGGTGGTAAAACGCTGGATTCACGAGGCGTTCGAGAGAAGAAATGATAGAACCATAAACCCTCATAATACATACCCATTATTTGCAGAGAACCGGTCAATCTATCAAACACAATGGCAGGATCAACAATAGGGAGAGCTATCGATGAATTGGAATATATGGCTGGAAAAATGGGGGATGACCTCACTGAAATTGAAAAATCCTTTCTTAGAAGCAGAATGGAAGCCGCAGGATAAAGACAAAGAAGCTGCTTGGGATCTTTATATAGAGTTACTTACTAGGGTTACGACACAGACACTCCCAGAATCACATGGAGATGAAAAATCAGCTTTGGAAAATATCCATCAACTATTTCCGTTAACTCGGGAAACGATAAAGAGACATGGACGTCATTGCGCTGAATTTACAAAGATCGCTATTGTAGTACTGAATCAAGTAATCAGACCGTTTACCACAAAATGGCACAAGCTTTCTTTGGAGGGTAAATTAGACACACCGGAAGGCTCTGCTGAATTTAGATCAGAATTGACATCTTTACAAGAGATGCTTAGAAGATACACTAAGATGTTGGCGGATATGGCATCAGTTGAGGACCTTACCGAGCTTGAAAAATGAACCAATCATCTTTGGGAACTAGCCCGAGTGATTATAAAACAAACTGGCATTCAAAGTTGTAGAGGGGAGAACTTCATAAAAGTTTTACCTTCTGTCCTGTATGGTGGGCCTTAGTTACAGTTCTCGAACTCCTGTTTGAGAAGAAGGAGTTGATTTCAAATACGCACTAGTTACTCATTATTCACACAGAATCAGTAATACTGAGTCAATAATTGATAAGAATAACTAGTTATGCTAATTTATTGTTATGAAAATTATTAGTATACCTCAATCTCTAAGAGGTTAAATTTAATGCAAATATATACCATAGGGCATAGTAATCATACCCAAGAGCAGTTCTTGAAGCTGTTAACTGACGCAAGAATCCAAGTCCTCGTAGATGTAAGGAGTAACCCAAATAGCCAATGGGCTCAGTTTGCAAATAGGAATAATTTAAAATGGGTTTTGACATCGGTTCACATCAAATATATTTATTTGGGTGATGTGCTGGGCGGACGTCCGGAAGATACTGATAGTTATAATCACCAAACCAATAAAATAGATTACGAAATAGTTCGGAAGAAGGACTCCTTTAAGAACGGTATAGGGCGGGTACTGAATGGATTAAAAAAATATAGAGTTTGCATTATGTGTGCCGAAGAAGATCCTACTTCTTGCCATCGAAACTTGCTTGTTGCAGAGAGCTTACGCCGGGAAGGCGCAAAAATATTACATATTCGGGGTGATGGTCGTATTCAAACGGATGACGAACTATGGAAAGAAAAAACAGGAGTAGCAAATAGTCAATATCAACTCCTGTAATGAGGTCCCATTGATTATTTATACTATTGGTTTTACTAAAAAATCAGCCGATAGATTTTTTGAATTGTTACGTTTTTCTAAGGCTAGACACCTTTTGGATATCCGCTTGAATAATAACTCACAACTGGCTGGATTTACTAAACGAAACGACCTAGCATATTTTCTTGAGCATCTCGTTGATATGGAATATCACCAGGTACCAGTATTTGCACCAGATAAATTAATACTAAAGGAATATCGAAAAACTGGTGATTGGGATAAATATGAGCGGAGCTACTTAAAATTGATGCGACAGCGCAAAGCTGAAACATACATTAATCCGATACACCTTGAAGAAGGTATTGTGTTATTGTGTAGCGAAGCTGAACCAACACACTGCCATCGTCGATTAGCGGCGGAATACTTGGTAGGAACTTTACCCGTAGAATCTAAAGTGGAAATTATTCATCTCTAAAGAGAGATTATGAGATGTATAAGACGATCGTTATTACCGACCTAACTCAGATGCCATCCGGGAATCAGGTGTGTGTAACCGGAATTGATGAAAGTGGTGAGTGTATACGACCTGTATGCAGTAGTGGATTTTTAAAGAACTATTTGTATGTAAATAATAAAGTAGTAATACGTCCTGGAGCTAAAATCAGGTTTGATTTCACTCCTGTGAAAACTGAACCTCCGCATATTGAAGACCAAACATTCGATCCTACTTCCATTATTCCGTTAGGGCTTTGTAACGATACTGAATGGGAACATGTTCTCCAAACTAGTTCATATACAAAGGTAAATGATATATATGATGAATCCCTTCAGGAAGCAAGTTGGGTTAAACCAGGTACACAGACTAGATCTATAGCAACATTATCAGCCGTTAGGAATTTGAGAGTTGAGTTACCAGAATGGTATGGAAAGTTAAGGTATCGCTTATCCTTCAAAGACAGTGTGAGTAATGTTTTTGAGCGCCCGGTAAGTGATTTGGCTTTTAGAGAACTATGCTACAAGAAAGTTAAAAGAGATAACGAACCACGTATTAACGTCTCTAAAGAAATTACTTCTCTATTAAGGAATACAGACCGAGTATACCTTCGTCTGGGGCTTGCCCGTCCATGGACTCAACCTGGGACGGTTGTTTCAAAGTGCTATCTCCAAGTAACTGGCATATATACCTTTCCTGATTATCTAAATGGCCAAACCTTTGCTGATTTCTTAGATTAACTAGTATAACCATTATTAATCCTTATAGTGGATTTGAACTTGTTGGGAGACTTTCTCTCATTCAGGAGATGTTAATAACAATTGCAAGCTTGGGACTAATGCTTTCTTCTCAAAGAAAAGTTCGGAATGCTTCCAATGTGGGCTACCAATTTCCATTCAGCTTCAAAGCCGCTGATTTTCTACGATTTTCTATCCAACTTTGAGCCTGAGAATGGTTCGAATCCATTGTACTCATTTTCACACTATAATGTGAAGTGAAAAGGTATTACTAGATTTATATCTCCATGTAGACATCCCGATGATTATTGCTTGGTAACTAAAGATTATTATCCTTAAAACAATAACCTGGCAGGATTATGTGGAATTTTCGGCGAAACTTGTGTATTATTCCATTATTATCAAGCCGCTTATATGGAGTGAAGCAAATGAACAGTACTTCCAGTAATACTTCAACGGTGCATAAAGTAGGCTTCATTTCACCTCCTGCGTGGTTCGATATATCACCGGTCGAATTCCTACGAATTACCCCAGAAAAGACAATCACACTTCAGACTGTAATCCGCCCGCATTACTTCGGATATAAAGAAGAAGATTTCATCAAATCAGTGGGTGAACTTAAGATTTGTTATGATTCCTTATCCGCCGCAGGGGCAGATGTTGTGGTTCAGTTTGGATATCCGTTTTCACTTTTTCATGGCTGGGAAAAAGCTTCGCAAATTCAGCAGGAAATCGAAAACAGAGGTAACGCTCATTTCATCATGATGGGTGTCGGAGTTGTTGATGCTTTAAAGCACCTTGGCTGCGAGTCAGTTGCGATTGCATCGACCTACTATTCTGAGGCGATGTCAAAGATCCTCATTGATTTTATCATAGGAGCTGGGCTTTATGTCCTCGGGTCTGAAAACTGGCAGTCCATGGAAATGGCTGGAGGTAATGATGCAGGCTTGTTTATCGGTGAAGATGCTCTAGACCCCATGTCATGGGAGACGCCTGTCGAAGCCGTTAAGAACGCTGTCAGAAACGTCTTTCAACAGGTGCCTGAAGCCGATGGGATTTTGGTGACCGGAGGCGGTATGAGGGTACTGGACATCGCTGACAGTCTCGAGCAGGAAATTAACAAACCTGTGATTGGTGGAGACGTAAGTCTTTACTGGGGAATACTTACTCGACTCAACATCGGGAAAAAATTGTCCAAATATGGCCGGCTGCTTTCCAGTATTGGATACTCAATATCTTGACCGCATTATCAGTCTGCTAAAGGGATTCGCCCAGCTGTCTGCCAAGTGCATCAGCCTTCTCAAGAATCGAAGGGTATTCCTTGACTTTCCCTTTTTTGAATATTCCAAGTACCGGTAATTCGTCAATTATTTCATAACCGAGAGCTTCAATCGATAATCGCAGCGTTGCCAGTGTCAGATTCATTCCTCCCTCTTTAATATCCCTCTGTTCACCAACAGCAGCGATAATAGCCTTTCTTCCCTGATCGGCTAGATGACTTTTCCAGAAACCCGGTCTATCATCACTGAAAAAGTACAAACTATATAATCGATCTATGAATGCTTTCAATATCGATGTCATATTATAACTATATACAGGAGTAACGATAACTAATCCTTTTGATTCTTTAACCTTGGGATATATGAGCTGCATGCCGTCCTGAACACCAGTACAACTACCGTCTTTCCGGCAGCGCTCACAAGCCAGACATGGCTGGATGTTATAATCCCTGATTTGTACCGTCTCAACGGTCGAACCGGAAGATTTTGCCCCCTTCACTATCTGTTCGACCAGTATATCAGAATTACCTCCTTTTCGCGGGCTGCCACCTATTCCGAGTACTATGTTCATGTAAAAACTCTCCTGTGATTTCGTTATAAGAGTTGTGTACCGTTTGCCGTTACTGCCTTTTTCATTATACTACACACTTATATTGCTCCAATATAAAACTCAAAAGGTATCGCCCACTCGTACGCATGATGTGACAAACAGCCCGAACACTGCTCAGTGATAAAACAAAGGTTTGTAGTTATAGTATTAGCTGCTGAACTGCTGATATAAGCTCTTTTTTATCGAAGAAAAGTTCGGGATACTTCCCGTTTGGGCTACCAAATTTCTTTCAGTTTCAAAACCGCTGATTTTTCGCGATTTTCTATTCAACTCTGAGCCTGAGAATGGTTCGAATCCTGTTTGTTCTTTTTTACTATTCATGCTTATATAGAGTAAGAAGTAGACAAAAACTCAAAATGTGACCTTTTTACGCTAAAGCAAAGAGATGTCAAGTAATTCTTACGTCCATGATGACCTTCCCTTCACCTGTTCAATGGTGACTACAATAAGATCAGTGAGAAGGTCTTATGTATGAGAAGTTACTGTCTATTGGGGAGAAATCATCATAGAGTGGATACTTTGAGCTTCAAGGAAACCGCATTTTATGTAGAAATCAACCGTATCTTTTTCGGTCAGTAATACGATACGTTCATAACTCTCATACTCAGATACAATCATCCTTACCAGTTTTTCCCCGATTCGCTGTTTTTGATAATCGGGGTTGACCAGTAAATAAGGGATGAAGGCCGTTAATGATCCATCGGAAATCGAATTAATCAGGCCAACAAGTTTGTCACCATCCCAAGCCGTGATAACTTTATCCGAATAGCGGAAAGCTTTTTGGAGTTTATCGGGTTTATTGCCCAAAGGCCAATTTACGGAAAGGAAAAGATCCCGAATGCTATTGGATTCTACCTCTTTACCATAAAGGTATGTAATAGCCATATTTTACCTTAATAATATTGCTGTAAAATAAAGGTTTTTCCAATTTGAGTTACCCAAGACGACCAATTTCTTCAAGTTCATCTGCAACCTCTCCAAGCCCTAATTCTTCAAGTTTTGGTCTGGTTGGTCGTCCTGTTTCCTCGTCCCAACCTCTCAGTTTATAGAACTCATCTTTGATTGTCTCGAATTTTTGTTTATCGATAGGACCGAAATTCATTTCCTCGAAATAAATAACTTTATTAAAGAAAGGCTCATTCAAAATATCATCTATTCTGTTCCGGTTTTCTCTTTTTACCATTATTGCTCTTTGTAAATTTGAGATTCTTTCACCAGCTTTTGCTAATAAGGATGTGTCGAAATTTGTGCCCGTTACCGCTGAAATCATTTTACTTTCAAATAATCTAAGGTCCATCTTAGGAGAATTATGGAAGTTATTTGGACGACTAAACCAATTACATACCGGCAAAGAGTTTTTTAAAGATTGATTATCCTGTACCCACGTAGTCAACTTGTCCACTTCTTGATAATTTGTAATATCTGGGAAAACGGTTTGATAACTCTCGAACCGAGGGAGTCCAAAATGAGTCATTGCTTCGTTATGAATTTCTGGATACTCTTCATTTAGATTCAAATAATCATGGCACGAATTTACTGGATCTCTTGAGTCCACAGCCCAGTGTAATGCACTCCCCAAGTTGTTTACCCAGTGACTAGGATAACCGCGAGCAGTAGTGAACTCTTTGGATAAATTCTCTAAGTCATAACCAAATTCAAATTTGTCTCGGAAATACTCGAAAAATCTTGCCATTCCTTCGGAGTAAGGTTTTTTACCTTGAGCAATCTTGTTTAATAGTTCGTTAAAAAATTGTTGACTTGGATCTGTTCCTCCCAGCCATCTTGGGGTAGGCAAACCGAGACTCTCATTAATTTCCTTGCTACTCAAAATACCTCGCTTGAAGGCCGCTGATAGAACATAAGGAATTCCCTGAATAACTTCGTATGAATTAATTCCTAACTTTTGATTAAGTACATTGAGTCCCCAAATATCTTCCGGTTCAATACTAAATAGGGATCCTACCCAGTTGATGCAAGAAGATCCGCTGATTCCTATACAGTCAACATCGTGGATACTACGGCATTGATGTGGACATCCGTAGCATCCATAAGCCTTTTTATAGTATTTATCCAGAAAAGTTTCTTGAGTTTCGGGAGGAGCAAGATACGGAACGCTGAACATTGACCTTACCGGAGAATTTTCGTTCTCTTTAACGACGAGTTTAATCAGACTCATTAATTCGCTTGGATCGGCAATGTTTATTTCACCGGTTCCTTTGACAGATATCGCTTTCAAGTTCTTTGAGCCCATAACGGCACCGAAACCACCCTGACCGGCGGCACATTCTGTTTCGTTCAGAATTACCGCTATCCGGCTTAGATTCTCACCAGCCGGTCCGATAACAAGATTAGAGGATCCCGGCTCATCGGTCATCAGTTTTTCCTGCGTTTCAAAGGTATCCATACCCCATAATTCTTGAGCATCTTTCACTTTTACTTCATCATCGACGATGGACAGATATACCGGCTTTTCAGCCTTACCGGTGATGACAATACTGTCATATCCTGCGTATTTCATCTCCGCTGGAAACATGCCGCCGAAACCTGAATAGGTGAATAATTCATCAGGATAACATTGAGGTGAGATGGACCCAACTTCCGCTCTTCCGAACGGGCCGTATATCCCGGTTAGCGGTCCTGCCGATATGATGAGGGGGTTATCAGGCTCATAGGCTCCAACTTCAGGACAGCCCAGTTCCCAGAATATCCTGGCGTTCATACCAACTCCGCCGATAAACTCCTCCGGTTTGTAATCAGAGGTTAGTACCTTCTCAACTTTTCCATTCGTTAGATCAACATGTAATACTTTTCCTGCCCAGCCATATGACTTATCCATGTGTCTTACCTCTCATTTATAGATTCGAGTTTAATTGCCTGGAACGGACAGTACTCGATACATATCGGTCCGTCTTCTCTACCTTTACACAGGTCACATTTGAAAGCGATATTATTCTTTGCGTTGATAGTTATCCTCGGCGGATCAAAGGGACAGGCACTGACACATTCACCGCATCCGGTACACTCATTCTCGTTGATATAAACAATACCCGTTGCTGAGTCGATGCAGATCGCAGAATCTTTCACAGGACATGCTTCATAACACTCTGGTGACTCACACTGCTGACATGTGTAATATTCATGATCGGCTGTAAACGGCTGCCGGATTATACGAGATCGAGCTAATGACGGACTTTGTACTTCTTCGTGATATAGAGAACACATCAACTCGCATATTCCGCATGCGGTACAAACATTTTGATCATGAATAATTTTCGTATTTTCTTTGACAACTGCCATTGTTTACCTCCTTAATAAATAAATTAAGGTACTGCAGACTACCGAATTATGCGGTAGCTATAGCGCTCCACAAGCTATCCATGATTATTCAGTTTTAATTAAAAGCGAATGTAAGTTTAATCTAACTCGAATGGTATAGTCAATAAGTTGGCACCAAGAGTTAGTTTAAATAGGATGAGTGTCACCTTTTAGTAGATTGTTACCCAATAAAAAAGCAATTAGTGTGATATTATAAGTTGCTGAACTGCCGGAATGAGTTCTTTCTTCTCGAAGAAAAGTTCGGGATGCTTCCAATGCGGGCTACCAAATTTCATTTAGCTTCAAAAGCGCTGATTTTCCACGATTTCCTATTCAATTTTGAGCCTGAGAATGGTTCTAATCCTGTTTGTTCTTTTATTATTGTCTAGCATTCAAGTATCATATGTTCGGAGTATCAGTTCTTGGAATAACCCGAGAAGTGTGAAATGAAAAATAACTTCGGGGATTCCCTATCATTAAAGGAAGAAAACGAATGAGGAGGTAAATTGTGAACCGACCACTTGCAGAGATGTTTCGATATAACCGATGGGCCAACCTTACGTTGCTGGAGGCATGCCGTGGACTGACCCTGGAAACGCTGGCATCGAAGCCACCGGGTATTTCGGGGACAATAAGCGAGATTCTGGTCCATATTGTAGGCGGGCAGCAGACCTTTGTGCTACGAACGAAGGGACGGCAGAATGAAGGCGAGATGAACCGGGAGACACTGTGGCCCGGAATCGACGTCCTTATCGAGGTGGCTACTGTGACAAGTGACGAACTGCTGGCGATAGCGGAGGAGTTGGACCAGGACCGGGATGTGGAGTTGCCGTTCCTCGGTACCGTCTATCGGTTTCCATTGTCATTTTTCCTGGTACATGCCTTCGAACACGGGGTGGAGCACCGCACCGAAGTGAAGGTGGGTCTCGGACAGCTCGGCATAACTACCCCGGACTTAGACGGCTGGGCTTACGCTGAAGCGATGAGCTACGGTTAGCCGGTAGTGCTAAATAAGATCGTCCCGTTGGAAGCGGGAAATTTTAAAGAAAAGCCCCCTGATTCGATATCGAATCAGGGGGCTTTATTAGTGGTTTGTTACCAGGGTTGTTACTAGTGACCCATCGCTTTCTTCAAGTCCGTATCAATCCAGGTATAAGCTGCCCAGTACTGTTGATCGAAATAGCCTATCATGGATTCACCTGAATAGTTCTTCAGCCAGGGCCACCAGAAGGTAGCCTGTGGATATTGCGGAGCCGAGACAACGTATGCCTGGTCGAGAACATGTTTCATCAACTCTCTGAACATATTCATGGCTGCTCTCGAGTCGGTGATGTACAATGCTTTCATCTTCTCCGATGTCTCTTCGCAAATCGGGTCTTCAATCTGGCTGGCGTTACCTCCAGCAGCTCCGACGCCGACCATCGTCACCATATGGTAGAAGACACTAATAGGACCACGTCCACCTACCATCCCAACTATGTCATATTCATTGGTGTTGTAGACGGATCTTACCGCGCCAGTTTCCCTGACATCAAGCTCCAGATCGACGCCTATCTTCTTCCACATATCCTTGATTACCGAGAAATAGTCGACTTCGTTCTGGGAAATAAGCGCCGTAGTCTTGAATCCGCTGGGATATCCTGCTTCGGCAAGAAGCTGTTTTGCTTTCTCCGGATTGTAAACGTACAGTTCCTTTACGGATTCCGGCATATCCGGGTCGTCGAGTCCGAGATAGCAGTCTGCGTAGGCCGGAGTGTATTCGATCGGCCAGGTGAGTATCTGCCCAATGCCGTGATTCAGAGTGTTTTTAATCAGTTCAAGGTCAACCCCCATCAGCAAAGCCCGTCTCACTTTAAGCTCGTTGAAGGGAGTCCTCTGGGTATTCATGTATACATACCATGGTGTACCACCCAGGGCACCTTCTGCTTCCATTATGTCCGGAGCGGTTTTTCTGATGTTCTCAGCATCTTCATAGTTAACAGGACCGTACCGGTCAATCTTACCCGTTCGCAGGGCTGCCAGTCGGGTGGATGCGTCCGGAATAATCAGGTACTGGAAAGTATCTATATAAGGCAGTTGATTGCCCATACCGGGACCTATCGGGTCCGTCCCCCAGTAATTGGGGTTTCTCTCCATAACCATCTGACTGCCCGTTATAACATCTTTAAGTATAAACGGTCCGGTACCGACGGAGTTTCTCCAGTTCGCCATGTCACCGTATGTTTCGACAACCTCCGGGGGTATCACGAAAACATAATTACCGAATTTGGCGATAGCCGTTATCAAATCAACGGCGTCTACCGTAACGGTAACCTCCAGGGGACCCGTTACCTCGGCGCTATACGATTCTCTCATCGTTCGATACGCCCGATACATATAAGCCCTGGAGTCGGTCATTACCTGATTAAAGGAAAAGAGAACATCATCGGCTGTCATTTTCCGACCGCCGACCAGTTTACTGGCCTCGTTATCAGGATCGAGGGCGTAATGTACGTTGTCACGGAGGTGGTAAACGAGTACTCCTTTGTTCGTGGTGGAATCGATACTCCATTCCCAGCTTTCCGCCGCGAAACCTGCCTTCTGGTCAAAGACATCGTAGGCGGAAACCCAGTCGCACTCGCTGGTGCCGTAGCCGCCGGCAGGTCCTTTTGTCCAGTCGCCCCTCCACATTGACTCGTTAGTCATCACCATTGTAATAGGCTGAACGAATGAACGGGTAACGACATCATCCCAGGCAGTGCTATCAAAATTCAGGGCAAGCCTGAGCGAGCCGCCATATTGCGGTCCCGTCTTTTCTGAGACCGTTCCCCCCGCTTCTTCCTTCTCAGTCGTTCCTCCTGAAGTTGTTTCGGTGATAATTACTTTGTCGTTTCCTTCGTCGGTTACGGTACCTCCGGTTTCCTGAGTTGGACCGCAAGAAACCATAACCAGTGAAAACAACATCACTACGCTTACTATCAACCATACAATCTTTTTTGCCACTATTTTTTCACCTCCTCTTTAAATCCAGGAGATCCATAAACACCCTTTTTTTTTCGGTGTTCACTTAACTGTTTTTTTAAATTTGGTGTCTCATTTTTTTACTCCAGGCGCATCACCTCCCCGGCTGGCCGTACCGCAGCACCCTGGTTTTCGCCGACAGGTCCAGCTCTCTCAATTTAAGTCATTGTTATTTCACATTTAACTTACAGGTTAATATGTAATATCATATATGATGACAGGTGATTTGTGGCTGGTAGTATAAATGTTTCACTCCGGCGTGTCAAGAGACTTTTAATATTTTTCTTGATACAGTAGATTACGTATAATTTTCAACAATGTCAGTACCCGGTGACATTAACTCGGTAGAAAAGCTGATTTATTAAGGTAAAGAGTGACTATCTTAAGCGGTTGCTGGGACCAACTCGTTAATACAGAGAGGGGCATCTTGTTTTCCTAACTCTCTATAGGAACTGACTAATATACGACTCATATATGTAATCATTTCTGTTTTTTCTTCTTCCGATAAGCATGTAAATATCTTACTAAAAGAATCCCTGCTCATAGCACCCAGTAATTTCCGTCCTTCTTCGGTAATCGAGATGTCCAGTTTCTTACCTTTCCCGGGAATCTTTGTTTTACATACCAGTCCCTTATTTACCATTCTGTTTATCAGAGTGGATATTGAGTGATGTCGATGTTGGGTATACTCCACCAGTTGATTAATAGTCAGCGAGTTGATACGACTGAGGCTGTATAAAAGCTGAGCCTGTTCAGGTGTTATATCATAACCGGAAAGTTCTTTTCGTCTTGCCTTAAATATCATATATCTTAAGTGGTCCAGCATTACCCATAGTTGATAATCGACGTCGTTTGAGGTACCTTCTTTATTATGTCTTTCATTCATAAGTATCCTTCCTTACGTGTTAATCCAGGCGTTTGTATCACTGCCTGATTTTCTATAACCTAATACGATAAATTTATCAACACTAATTCTACTGTATGTTAAGAGAAACCGGCAACAACCTGTGAAACAATTCAATAAAACCTTGCTGCAGTTCTCTTTTTCTACCCGTAAAAATCTGTACATTATATCTCTTCCGAAACAAATCAATGACAGCCTGAGATTAGCGGAACAGATTGGTGTCTTGCATATCAATCTGAGATTTCAGAAAATACCCGGAATATGCATTGACAAAGCATTGAGCATATGATAAAAGCTTTTATAATTTTAGTTTGATTATGTGACGTGTCGCACGGTAGATGAGGCAATTCTCTCCGACAGCACATCGAAGGCTTTACCGGGTTAATAAAAACTGATTGGTCGGTTGATATGCGAGCTTATCTAATTCGAAGAGTACTTTTAATAATACCTACGCTGTTGCTGGTGACCATAATAGTATTTATGCTGGTGCGTTTCATACCGGGTGACGTACTGGAAATGATGGTTGCCGAATGGACGACAGAAGGATCAACAAGTATTCAGGACGTCGAAGACCTTAGGCAAGCCATGGGACTGGATGAAGCCATACCTGTCCAGTACGGACGCTGGCTTGGTGTTGTGCCGCTGGAAACAGGAGAATTTTCCGGTATGCTTCAGGGCAACCTGGGAAACTCCCTGTGGGATAACGAACCTGTAATCGATATCTTAAAGTCGAGATTACCGGTGTCTATCGAGCTTGGTATCCTGTCAATGCTGATAGGATGGTCAATAGCCCTGCCGATAGGTATGTTTATGGCAACCCGGCAGGACAACTTGATGGACTATACAGGGCGTGTTTTTGCCATTGTGATGCTTTCCATACCCGGTTTCTGGCTGATGACAATGGTAATTGTCTACCCCTCAATCTGGTGGGGTTCGATGCCCAACATTGTCTATGTCCCTATTACCGAGAATTTAATGGAAAATCTGAAACAATTTATCCTGCCGGCTTTCCTGACGGGTGCTGCTTCTTCGGCGTTGACTATCAGGCTGACACGCACCATGATGCTGGAGGTCTTGAGACAGGATTACATCAGGACCGCCTGGGCTAAAGGACTTAGAGAAAGAACTGTACTAATGAGGCATGCTGCGAAAAATGCTTTTATTCCTGTAATTACCGTCGTCGGAGGGCAAATACCGGCTTTACTTGCCGGTCAGATTGTTACCGAACAGATATTTGCCCTGCCCGGGATGGGTATCGCTTTCCTTGAAGCTCTAAATACAAGAGACTATCCGATAATCAGCGCCATAAATACAATGATTGCTACGGCAGTATTAATAATGAATGTCATCGTCGATATATCCTACGCCTGGATGGATCCCAGGATCCGTTACAGGTAGAAGGGGAGACAAAAAATGGCGGAGAAGCCACTGGGAATATCATCAGAGGTAATAGTCCGACGAAAGAGACGTAATATTTTCGTTGACTTAATTATTCGTCTATTCAAGGAGAAACCGCTGGGTTTCGTCGGTCTTGTCATAATCATATTTCTTGTATTAACTGCCATTTTTGCCGATCTGACGTGGCTGGGCTTTCCTTCTCCGGAAGAAGGCGGTCCCGGTCTTGCCCCTTATGGATGGAATCAAATTATGCTGGAATACCGTCTGACTCCACCATCAGGCGAGTTCTTGCTGGGGACGGATAACCTGGGACGGGATATTCTTAGCCGTATTGTCTATGGATCTCGTATTTCAATTGTCGTAGCACTGGGTGCTCAAGCTATTAGTGTTATTGTAAAACTGCTTCTAGCCGTTCCTTCAGGATACTTTGGTGGAAAGTTTGACCTGATATTACAACGATTTATAGATGCCTGGATGTGCTTTCCGGCACTTGCTCTTTATTTAACCATAATGGCTGTTATGGGGGCGGGTTTATGGCAGGTAATAATTGTCCTGGGAGTAAGCGGAGGTATTTCCCAGGTACGCATAATAAGAAGTGCCGTTATACGTATCAGAGAAGATGTCTATTTTGAAGCGGCGAGAGCTATCGGTGTTCCGGGTCGTCAAATAATTACCCGTCACGTCATACCAAATATAGTTTCAATAGTAATAATCAGTGTTGCCACCGGTATGGGAATGGTGATTCTGGCTGAATCGACGCTCAGTTTTCTTGGCTTCGGAATTCCACCGCCGTTTCCAAGCTGGGGTGGTATGCTCAGTACCTCCGGGCGCCAACATATGACCATAGCTCCCTGGATGATGGTATGGCCCGGGGTTGCCCTGTCCCTGGTAGTATTTGCCTTTAACATGCTTGCCGATGCCCTGAGAGATTTACTCGACCCGAGGTTGAGAGGTGGTCTGGGACGCTATGGGATGTCACTGGACCAGCTCCAGAAGCTGGCAGAAAAGAAAAGTGCCGAGATGCAGCGTGAAGCTCAAAAACCGTAACATACTTGAGTGGACGATAAGCTGCAAGTAAGAAGCTATCCGGGAACATAATAACCCTGATTATCAAAATATGGGTATGTTTCCGGATTTTTTCACTGTCTACGTATTATTGACTTAAGTCTTCTTTATCTCACTCTCTTTCGTTCCTGCTCCTGAATGAGGAGAGAAAAACCTGAAATTTCAATCATTTTTTGTTGTATACTATATTAGTGATAAGATTAGTAATAAATGCTCAAGCATTTCTAATCTAACGTGTCCAGGGGATGCGGTAATTTTGGGAGGTGGTCAGTATGGCTGCAACGGTAAACGACACAACCAGGATAATTCCAATGACGGCAGAACACATCGACGATGTGATTGCCGTTTATAATAAACTTCAGGCGACTAAGTCGGCATATACAAGACACAGTCCCCACCTTACGGAAGAAAACTCCCTGACTCACGAACAAATTGCATCGACCTCTCCGGGGAGTGAGCTCGACCTCAGCTTTGTTTACGAGCTTAACGGGGAAATCGTCGGTTTTGTCTGGGGGCGTTTCGCCTACGTGGGAATTCCGGTCCAGCAGGTAGGTTTTATTCACATGATAATAGTGGACCCGGACCTGCAGAGGAAGGGGATAGCCAGAGAACTGGTGGATGAGGTTGCCCGGCGGTGCGGTGAAAAAGGGGTCGATACCATACGCACGGTAGTAGGAGAAAGAGACTGGGAATTAAGCACGTTTTTTAACGAGGTGGACTTTCAGAACAGCGGACTGCTTATCTATACCCGTACGGTAGAAATATAGGCAAAATATCTACCTGCGTTTTTGCCAGAGAGGAATGTAAAATGAAACTTGGAGAGATGCTTAATTCAAAGGAATTCAAATCCCGGGTAACGATTACGATTGGTCCCGACGAACCTGTCTCTTCGGCAGTCAGGAAGCTGGCCGAGAATAACAAAGGCTCACTTCCGGTTTGCGATGGAAAAGGTGAACCGGTCGGAATTATAACCGAGAGAGATATTGTCAGGAAATGTCTAGATAAGCAGAAGTCAATCTCCGATATCAAAGTTAAAGATGTGATGTCGGAAAATATAGTCATAGGAACACTGGAAGATGACGTGGATTATGCTATCAGCGCGATGAAACAGAAAAAGATAAGACACCTTCCGGTAATAGCTGGCAGCAGGGTAGTCGGCGTTATCTCGATGAGGGATTTACTGGGCATACGGCTCGAACATGCTAATACGAGGATAAAACTCCTGGACGAATATATCTCGGGTGGACTGCATTGAGCTAGGACGTGGTCCCGTCGTGATGTAAAATCCCGGATTATTACAGATTTCAGATGATTCAACGATAACTGCCTGCTCCTGAAAGTTCTTTCAGGAACAGGCAGTTTTTATGTACATGTTGTTCCATTGAAACGGGTCGCTCCGTCAGGTTATGCTGAGATAGCCCGAGACTTATTGATATTGAGGAGACTAAACTGGCAGGGTTTCTGTTTTTCGGAATTACTTTCGGGTTCGCGGCGGCAGTGCAACCGGGACCTACCCAGACCTTTATTATCTCCCGTACATTGACCGGCGGCTGGCGACAGGCTCTGCCCCTGGTCAGCGCCTATATTATCAGTGATATCCCCATCGTCAGCCTTGTTCTCCTTGTACTGTCCAATATCCCGGATCAGGCTATAGTAATTCTGCACCTGGCGGGAGGTATTTTCCTGCTGTACCTGGCATGGGGAGCTTTCAGGAATTTCAGGGAATACGATCGCAACCAATCCGTTCAGGTACAGTCACGGGTTCAGAGTCTTTTCAAGGCGGTGACGATAAACCTTCTGAACCCAAACCCGTACCTGACCTGGAGCCTGGTTATGGGACCGATGCTCATCGATGCCTGGCAGGAAAATCCGGCTCACGGTATTTCCCTGGTAGCCGGATTTTACGGCGCCCTGGTACTGACCACGGCGGCTGTTATAATAGTCTTCGGTGTGATCAGGCGGTTCGGCCCGAAAATAATCCGGTTGCTCATCGGGGTCTCAGCGGTAGCGCTTGCCGGATTCGGAATTTACCAGATAGTCCTGGGTGCAATGAACCTGTTAAACGGATAAACGCTATGAAAACCGAACGGACAATAAGGGTACTGCTGGTAGTCGGTATTTTCTATTTTTCTTTTATGGTACTCGACCGGGCGCTTTCCATCATATACGGCTTCAACTTCCAGCCTTACGGTGATTATGTTCCGCCGGGTTTTGCGGTATGGGGGCATATAGGCAACGGTTCGGCGGCGGCGCTGGGACTGTTCCTGGTATTCAGGCTGTACGATTACGGTACGGGGAAAGGCAATCTTTTCCTGAGGATACTGCCGTTCGTTCTCTTCGCTGTCATTGGTGCCTTAATCCCGTATTTTGCCGACTCTCAGCACCTGGCTAAAAACGGGATGGAGCATACCCTGCCGGTCTACCTGGCGGCTAACGACCTGTGGGTATTCCTGGTTGGTTTTTTCACTTACAAGATTGCACGGTCAAAAAAGGTAAAGCTGGTACTACTGCTGGTGTTCGCCATTGCTTTCGTTATCCTGCATTTCCTGTTCTATATGCCGGCTTTCCCGGATTTCTACTGGATTCAGGTGAACATATTGTCAGGGTAAGAATTGTCATTGTTTCCGGATGCGTTCGGTTGATTATTTTCACCTATCCCCTTTGTCCCCTTTCCGGCCGGAACCATCGGATATATTTGAAGAGTTTCTCTGGCCGGAAAGGGGAATTTGCTTGAGAGGGGGCTCTGCCCCCTCTCAGTTACTTACTCCCCATTGATAGAATGACAAGGGACATGAGCTAAGAAGGACTAAAGCCGAACATTTCCGGACTTGTTATATAATAGACGAGAAATGAAGCCGGTAATCTATTATTTCTCCGGTACGGGTAATACTCTTTTCGTCGCCAGGGATATCGCGAAAGGACTTGACGCTTCCCTCGTTCCAATAGCTTCACTGTCGGATAATGCCGCCGTGGAGGTCGCTGAAGTTACGGGTTTGGTATTTCCGGTGTATTACGGCGAACTGCCGATAATAGTAAGGGAATTTGCGGGAAAGCTGACCAACCCGGACGGGAAGTATATCTTCGCCGTCTGTACCTTCGGCGGCTCTGCGGGTGATTCGCTGAGAACCCTGAAAACCATAGTCCGTTCGAGGGGAGGGGATGTTTCTGCCACTTACGGCGTCCACATGCCGCAGAACGCATTCTACAAGTTCTGGGAGAAGCACGAGCCGCTTTACCGGAACTGGCGGAAGAAGAAGCTGAAAAAGGTGCTGGACAATACCGCAACACAGAAAAAAGGCGATTATTTCAGGAACGTTCTGTTTGACATAATATTTAAAGGGATACAGGCATACGTCAGACCGAAGTACCGCCAGTCGTTCCTTAAACTGTCCGGCGGACCGGAAGACGCTTCGCTGGATGAATTGATACACCTTAACGATACAAGTTTCAGTGTTTTGGACAGGTGTACAGGATGTGGAATCTGCGCAAAGGTGTGTCCTGTAAATAACATCGTGCTGGTCGAGAACAGACCGGTCTGGCAGCACCGGTGCGAAAACTGCATAGCCTGTTATAACTTCTGCCCGGAGAAAGCTATACGGAACGGTATAGCTTCCGAGAACTATTACTACCGCCATCCGGATATCAAGCTGAAGGAAATGATAATCCGGAACAGTCCCTGCAGTCATTAGTAATCGTCATTCTGAACGTAGTGAAGAATCTCCTCTCTTGAACCTGAGAGATTCTTCGCCCCGATTGGGATCGGGACTCAGAATGACAGATTTACAGCACTTTTATCTTTTACAGTCCCTGCAGGCAGCGTAGATATTATCGAAAAGCTTTTCTATCTTGCCGGAAGGGGTGGAGGCGAAGGCTATCCTGAACAGGCCCTTATCGCCGTAGCAGATTAACCCGGTATCGTATTTATCCAGCAGGAGCTGCCAGACTGCATCGGAGTCGAGGTCTTTCAGCCTGACGCACATAAAGTAGCCCGAATTGAAGGGCAGCGGCTCGAAATACTCCCCATACTCGGGATGAGCTTCGAGAACCTGCTTGACCTTGAGGTAGCGCTGCCTGATTATTCCCCTGTTCCTATCTTTTTCCTGTCGGTGAGTGCCGGATTTAAGCGAATTCAGGAAGAGTGACTGCGAGGGATGAGAGGCATTGGAGATATTACCCCTGATGGTGCCGGAGAGCTTACCCTCCAGGGCGGCGTAGAACTCGGGGGTGCCGTTTCTGATACCGCAGGTGATGAATCCGATCCTGAAGCCCCAGGCATACTCCTCTTTGGTGATTCCGTCTGCCTTGACTGCCAGCAGGTTTTCGTGTGCCGACGAAAGCCGGGCGAAGAGCGATTCTTCGTAGATTCCGTCCTCGAATATCAGTCCGAAATACGAGTCATCGAGGATAACCACGAGCCTGTTGCCGGCTTCAGCCGATTCGATTAGTGCCGCCACTATCTCATCGGCGGCCTGTGGGGTGGGCGAGTATCCGGAAGGATTGTTGGGGAAATTAAGGAGAATGATTTTCCTGCCAGACGGTGCGGCATTTACAGCTTCCCGGAAGGAGCCTGTATCGAAAACTCCGTCCCTGAAGAAGTTGAAACACTTCAGTTCTGCGTCATAAGCGTTGGCGAATACGAGGTCATAGTTCTCCCAGTAGAGGTCCGGAAGTATAATCTCATCGCTTGAGTCGACGAACATATAGCCGATAATACTCAGCGCGTTGGTAACGCCGCAGGTGGTTACTGGCAGGCTTAACGGGGAATCACCCAGCGACGGATTCTTTTCCCGAATCAGTTCCTGCCATTTCACCCTCAGGGCATTAACTCCCTGGCTGGGCGCGTAGGGGAAGGCATCCTTACCGGGGATATTCAGCAGTTTCGCCAGGCCGGGCAGGACCATCGGTGTGCCGTCGTCTTCATAAGCGGTGCCGATGGTAGCGTTTATTTCCTTGCCCCGGGCGGCCGCACCCTGTGCCAGTATACCCCTGCTGGGATAGTAGATGGCCCTGCCCCTGCGGGATAAGAGCTCGTACACAACCGGGCTGTTATTTTTAATAATATCGTTCGCTTCTATTGCCTGCGGGTTCAGTTCAGCCATTCACACTTCCTCCGGTAATAATATATATGCAATATTATACCGGTTTTCGTCGATGCTGTCCGCCCCGATTATGAACTTCAGGAGCGGTTGTTTCTGGCTTAGAACAGACCGGTGATTTTACCGGTTTCGGTATTGATATCCACGTCCACGAATGCAGGCTTTGAAGGCAGTCCCGGCATTGTCAGCATGGTTCCGCATATCGGGTAAACGAACCCTGCTCCGACCGAAGCTCTTATATCGCGTATCGGCATCGTGTAGTTCCTCGGTACGCCAAGCCAGTTGGGATCGTGGGAAAGCGAAAGATGGGTTTTAGCCATATTAACACTCATCCAGTCGAATCCCAGTTCCTGGTACAGCTTTATCTTCTTCCGTGCAGCAGGCGCTATCTCGATATCGTCGGCAAGATGTACCTTCCGGGCGACTTCTCTTATTTTCTCCTCCACCGGCATATCGTCGGGGAAGGTGAATTTCATGTCGGACGGGCTTTGTAACGCCTTGAGCACCGCTTCAGCCAGTTCCAGGCTCCCCTTGCCGCCTTTTGCCCAGGCTTCGGAAACAGCCACACCGTCGGCGCCGGATTTCGCGGCCATTTTTCTTACCAGTTCGATTTCTCTATCGGTGTCACTTGTAAATGTGTTGATTGCTACCACCGCTTTCACGCCGTGTTCTTTAACGATTTCTATGCATCTCTTAAGGTTTTCACAACCCTTTTCCAGGGCAGGGAGATTCTCGGTCTCTGCCGCTTCCTTGACGTGCGAGTAGGGCGCGCCCGGACGCAGATGGAAGGCTCCGCCGTGCTGCTTCAGGGCACGGACAGACGCTACCACAACCGCGGCGTCGAGCTTGATACCGCTCTGGCGGCAGCCGATATTCACCAACTTGGTGAAGCCACAGTCGGCACCGAATCCGCTCTCGGTCACCACTATATCGGCCAGTTTCAGAGCGACCATATTTGCCAGGTTCGAATTGTTACCGTGGGCTACGTTGGCGAACGGGAAACCGTGGCATATCATCGGATGACCTTCGAGCGACTGTACCAGGTTAGGTTTCAGTGCTTCCGCCATTAAGGCCGTCATCGTGCCGGCTACCTTCAGGTCTTCGGCGGTAACCGGTTTATTACTGCGGGAGTATCCGACAACTACCCGCCTGAATCTATCCCGCAGGTCTTTAAGGTCAGTTGCCAGGGCAAGGATGGCTGCTGTTTCGGTAGCTACGGTGATATCGAAGTTGGCACGTCGAGGATAGCCTCCGACCGTTTTCCCACCCAGTCCGACTACCATTTCACGCAGAGCACGCGAATGCACATCCTGACAGAAAGTCCATGTTATATTTTCAGGGTCGATATCGAGCTTATTTCCATGGTATATGTGCGCATCGATGGCTGCTGTGCAAAGATTATGGGCTGTCTCGCACATATGGATATCGCCGCCGAGGAACAGATTGATATCCTCCATCGGCAGTGCCTGCGAATATCCACCGCCGGCAGCTCCGCCCTTGATACCGAAAAGAGGGCCCTTCGAGGGCTGCCGGAACGTGTTTATGATATTTTGTCCTTTGAGAGCCAGCCCCTCTCCGAGGCCGAAAGCGGTTACCGTTTTGCCTTCTCCCAGAGGAGTCGGTGTAATCGCCGTGACGGTAACGAATTTGCCGTAGGGACGGTCTTTGAGCCTTGCAAGTACTTTCCTGTAATCTATCTTTGCCTTGTATCTTCCGTTTGGTTCATATTCTCCATCCTGTAATCCGGCTTTCTCTGCGATTTTCGGGATAGGGAGGGCTTCTGCTTCCTGAGCTATTTCAATGTCGCTGGGTACCGGATAGCGTTGTTTGACAGGCATTTTCATACTCCTTTCTGAATATAGTTGGGCAAACGTTAAATACAGCAGTTTGCTGTGTCTGTTTATCCAAACTGGTTTAGAAAGGCTTTTCCCGACCCGGGTTTCTAGTCAGTACCTACATCCAGGACAGGCCAGGTATCTATATAGATGATTTCTTTCTTATATATCGGGAACCTGAATTCGGTTTCTACCGGACGGTAGGAGGAATCGATTCTTTCCGATATATCTGTACCGCTGCTGCCGAGAGAACTTAGTAATTCTTTGATTTTCTGTACGGCGAGAGGCGACGGTCTGGTGTGGCCCTGCTCCCACCGGTTAACGGTAGGGAAGGTTACTCCAAGCCTGGCGGCGAGCTTTTCCTGTGTTAGTCCGGTGCGATGCCTCAGCATCTTTATCAGTACCGGTATATCATCGGGGGCGCTTACCAGATCGTTCATATTATTAGCTCCTTTATTAAGGATTTTATAACATATGATATATCATATGTTATAATGAAAACTATATGGAAGTCAATAGGCTTTTTAATAATTCAAGGAAAATAAGAGTAATAACAAGTTATCGGTACTATGCTGAAGAAAATAGCGGAAGAATATGTGTCTGGCGGACAAGAATCACCAGGAACGTTATTTAACGTTCCTGGTGGCTGAAGATACAAAGACGAGTACCAGACTTCGCTCCTTACCTGTCCTTGTACTTGTATTTTTTCAGCTTTTTAGCCGTTTTTGAGAGTCTTTTCCACCTGAGCTGTTCCTGCATACGAACCGTACTGTCGATTCTGAAGGCGGCGTACCTGAGTTCCTTTTGGAGTTTACGGTAGCTTTTAAGTCGTGCCGGGTCCAGGTTTCCGTTCCGTATAGCCGCGGCAACGGCGCAGCCGGGTTCGGTGCTGTGGGTGCAGTCGTTAAAACGGCACTCGCGTGCAAACGACTCTACATCGTCGAAAGTATCCTGCAGGTCGTCTTCATCGCCCCACATCTGGATTTCACGCATTCCCGGCGTATCTATGACCATGCCGCCGCCGGGAAGCAGAATTAACTCACGGCTGGTGGTGGTGTGCCGTCCCTTTTTATCGTATTCGCGTATTTCACCGGTTGCCTGTTTGTCCGTGCCGAGCAGGGCGTTTATCAGGGCTGACTTTCCGACTCCCGAAGGCCCCAGGAAAGCGGCGGTTTGCCCGGCCATTATATGTTCGCCTATATTGTCTATCCCGATACGTTCGGTGGCACTAACTGCGTGGACGGGAACACCGGCGGCGATATCCTCGACGCTCCGAATGTAATCGTCCGGGTCAGGGCACAGGTCTACCTTGTTAAGAAGAATTACCGGGGAAGCCCCGCTGCTCCAGGCAAGCGTCAGGTAACGCTCGATTTTCCGCAGGTTGAAGTTCCGGGTGCCATCCAGCCCGTTTACCAGGAAAGCGGTATCGATATTGGCGGCGACTACCTGCTCCTCGGTCTTGTCGCCAGCGGCTTTCCGCCTGTATTCGCTTCTCCGGGCGAATTTACTCTTACGCGGCAGGATTGCCTGAATGACGCACTGCGTTTCGTCCGCCTGGACGGCTGCTGCCCAGTCGCCGACTGCCGGATAACCGTATTCCGAAGTATCGTATCTCATCCTGCCGGCAAGTACGGCTGTAAGCTCGCCTGCACCGCCGTACACACGGTAGGAGCTTTTGTATTCCGATATTATCCTGCAGGGAAAGGAACCGGGCATATTAAGTTGATTGAAATAATCCGAGAAGAACGAGTCCCAGCCAAGCACGGCGAGGGGCTCTGGAAAATTTTCCATCATTGATTTCTCCCTCTTGTCCGAATAAAAAACCGCGGGTGCATTGCACCCGCGGTCAAATCGGTCTTTATTTATCCGGATAGAGGGACTAAAGACTCTACCTTGTTATCGTACGGTCAATCTCTTAACCGGAAGACAACCGGGGCGCAATAACACACTGGCATCAATATATCTTTCACTCATAACACCCCTCCTTTGTCTTATTCCGGCTGATCCCGTACCGGTTATTACTGATGAAATAGTATCACGTAAAATAAATGTGGTCAATAGTCACGACGTGAAACTACAGCGCTAAGCTGCTTTCCCAGAGACCGTGGATATTGCAGTAAGACAGAGCGTAGAGAGTCTTGCAGCCTGCCAGAGGTACGCTGTAGGTGGCGGTGGGATTGGTATAGGTCGGGGCGAAGGTCATCCTGCCCAGGTCTATCACCTGACCGTCTTCCTTGACACCGAAGAGGTTAATCCAGTCGATGTGGTGTTCCATCGTGTTGGGGTGCGGCGTTTCCTTGCCGACCGTTACCGTAACGGTATCCTTGCCGATTTCAATAACCGGGACGTGTTTTTCCTTGCCTTCCGCGGCAGCATCTTTCAGAATGTCTCCTATTTTCATCCTCATCCTCCTTTTTATTACCTTAAATTAATAGTTTTCCACCATAAGTTCGTAGTAGCTTCTCGGGAAAGCACAGGCGGGGCAGGTCTCCGGAGCTTCCGGACCTTCGTGAATATACCCGCAGTTGCGGCATTTCCACCGTACCACTTTATCTTTCTTGAAGACTTTGTCCTCTTTGACGTTTTTAAGCAAAGCAAGATAGCGTTTCTCGTGCTGCTCCTCCACCTCGGCAACCTCCTTGAAGAAGTCGGCTATTTCATCGAATCCTTCTTGGCGTGCCACCTTCTCGAATCCGGCATACATATCGGTCCACTCATAGTGTTCGCCGTCGGCAGCCGTCTGCAGGTTCTCGGCAGTATCGCCGATCCCGTTCAGGAACTCGAACTCCCTTTTGGCATGTTCCCTTTCGTTTTCGGCGGTTTCAAGGAAAATCGCGGCAATCTGCTCGTACCCCGCTTCTTTCGCGCACTGATAGAAGTAGGTGTACTTGTTCCTTGCCTGCGATTCGCCGGCAAAAGCCGTCCAGAGATTTTGCTCGGTCTTACTTCCCTTTAACTCCATCTGGTGTCTCCTTCTTCCTAGATATACTAGATATAATTGTTTTCTTTATGTTTTTCAGCGATGGTTGCTGCCAGTTTGTCCAGTGCCTTGAAATCTTCTTCCTCCGGGAATCCCTTGCAGAGCACGGGGTCGATTACCTCTGCCTTAAGGTTCGGTATCATTCCGGCAAGAACCTCCACCGTCTTTTGCCCCCACCCGTATGAGCCTATTATCGAAACGAACTTGATATTCGGTCTCAGAGCGTTTGCCAGGAAGGCGACGTAAGCAAGCAAAGGATGAGGGCCGGCGTGAATCGTCGGTACTCCCAGGACAACCGTTGCCGCATCCACAAGCGACATTGCCAGCTTGCCGATGTCGGTGCCGGTAAGGTCGAACTGCTTGACGGTCACTCCTTTTTCAACCAAGTCGTTCACGAGGTATTCGACCATCCTGGCGGTACTGCCGTGCATCGATACATAGGGAAGAACCACGACATTTTTAGGTTCGTCGAACAGCCAGTGACGATAGGCATCCGTGATGAATTCGGGTTTATCGTACATCGGTCCGTGGCTGGGAGCGATAATTTCTATATCGTATTCTTTAACTTTTTCAAGGTCTTTCCGTATGGTCGGGCGGAAGGGCATCATAATTTCAGCGAAGTATCTCTTGGCAGCTTCATATGACTGCCCTTCGTCGGTGACGAACATATCCGTAGTGGCGAGATGAGAGCCGAAGAAGTCACAGGAAAACAGGACTTTATCTTCCCTCAGGTAAGTGACCATCGTTTCCGGCCAGTGAACCCAGGGTGTGTGAATGAATTCCAGGGTCCTGTCTCCCAGCGATACGGTCTCTTTGTCTTCCACCGTTATTATCCGGTCGCCGGGAATCAGAAGATGGTCGGTCAGCATGTCCTTGCACCTGGGAGAGCAGATAACCTTTGCCCCGGGATACTTTTCCAGGACCTTCGGTATTGTACCGGAATGGTCCTGCTCGGCATGATGGGCGACTACGTAGTCAATGTCTTTGATTCCAAGCTCGTCAAGGTTATCCAGCAAAATATGGTGCATCGGAGGGTCTACGCTGTCCAGAAGCGCCGTCTTTTCGCTACCTTTGACAAGGTAGGCGTTATAGCTCGTGCCGTCCGGCAGGGGGATAAGACAGTCGAAAAGTCTCCTGTCCCAGTCGACGGCTCCGACGCAGTATATTCCCTTCTTCAGCTCCCGGGCTCTCATATTAATCTACCTCTCTGAAATCATCCTTGGAGGCGCCGCATATCGGGCATACCCAGCTGTCCGGCAGGTCGTTAAATTCGGTGCCCGGCTGGATGCCGCTTTCAGGATCACCCTCTTCGGGGTCGTAGACATAGCCGCATACAGTACACTCGTATTTCTTCATACCGATTTCTCCTCCTTTTTAGCAACATAACTTGGAGCCGTTTTCGGTGTTGTCCCTCTCTTGACCTGGTGGTAGTGTTCATACGTCATACAGACCTTATCAGTCAGGACGTCGGCATCCACCAGTTCGCCTATGAACATGGTATGTGTTCCCACGTCAATCTCTTTGTTCACCTTTACTTCCATATATGCAGTCGCATTATCGATAACAACGGGCGCTCCGGTCGTGCCGGTCTTATAATTTACACCCTCTAACTTATCCGTATCCCTGCCCGATTTAAAGCCGAATTTACCGATAAAGGAAAGCGGCGTATCCTGACAAAGTACCGATACGGTGAATACTCCGCTCTTCTTTATGTATTCGTGGGTAAGGTTTTCTTTGTTGATACTTACGGCGATGGTAGGCGGTTCGGATGCCACCTGGATAACGGTATTGGCAGTCTGACCGTTTTTCTTGTCCCCATCCATGGAACATACGATATAGACGCCGTAACTTAGCTTGTATAATGCCTGAGTATTCATACGAACTTCCTTTCTATCCCCCGTCCAGCGACGGGTGTTCCTTTTCAATGAACCAAGCAGCCGGGTCCTTCAGGTACTCGAAGTAATCCAGCAATACCAGGAAGTGTCCTTTTTCTTCATCGGCTACCAATTCATAAAACTGTTTTTCAGCAATGTGCGTCGCATTCTCCCTCTGCCGTGTATAGAATTCGCGCGATGCGCTTTCCATATCCATTGCTTTCTGGACAGTAGCTATCTCCGTCGACAGGGATTCTTTTTCGGTGCTGATGTTCGCTATCGATTCGGAGAAAATAGTCCTAAGTGTTTTCCCGCCGTCCGGCTTGAAGTCAATTTTCGGCCACCCCTTTTTCTGTTCGATAGCCGCGTAGATTCTTTCAAACTTCTGACGATGGTAGTCCTCTTCTTTTGATAGAGTTACCAGCAATTTTCTGCCCATTTCGTTTTTACTTTCGCTGCTGGCTTTGAGATAAAATTCCTTACCGTCTATTTCCATCTGGATGGCGGTTCTCAGAGCCTGCATGGTTTTTTCCTGTTCGCGTGTCATACCAGTTTCCCTTCAAAATAGATATTCGAATACGAGATTGTAACGCATATTAGCCCCGAGTATCAGGTTTGTCAATAGATAAATAGCATCAGGCGGTTGCGAGTATTTCGCCTCTGATACCTACGGTCACTTCTTCAAGGGGAATGTTCTTACCGCTTAGCTGCACTGCCTGCCTTGCCATATGGACAAGCCCCGAACAGCAGGGGACTTCCATATGGACGACTTTCAGGCTTTTAACCGAAGACTGTTTGAGGATTTCGGTCAGCTTGGCCAGATGGGCCTGGAAATCATCCAGCTTGGGACAGGCAACAATTAGCGAATGGTCTTTCAGAAAGTCCTGGTGAAATCCGGGATAGGCGAACGGCACGCAGTCGGCAGTGATTACCAGGTCGGCATCCTGGAAGAAAGGTGCGTCAGGCGGGACAAGGGTCAGCTGGACGGGCCAGTTTCCCAGTAGCGACCGGCGCGAAATAACGTTATCGGCCGATATATCCGGCGTTCCGGCTTCAACAAAACGGGCTTCGTTAGCCGAAGCACAGCTTGTGGAAGAAGAATCTTCCTGTTTTATAGTTTCGAGGTGGACTTTTGTTGCTTCTTCGTCATATTCCTCGGCGGTGCGTTTTTCTATGGTAATAGCTCCCTGCGGGCACTCGCCCAGGCAGGCTCCCAGGCCGTCACAGTATATCTCACTGATGAGTTTTGCTTTGCCGTCGACAATCTGCAGTGCACCTTCGGCGCACGAAATAATACAGAGGCCACAGCCATTACATTTTTCCTCATCGATTTTTACTATGCTTCTTTTCACTGGATACAATCAATCCTCTCTACAGGCTGTTCTGCAGGTTAGTCTTCCCCTCTCAGCTCCTTCCATCGCTCTTCACCGAGGCACTGCCGGGCCGAGGCGCACCAGTCTATGCAGGAAGGTACCTGTTCCTTATGGACCTTTTCGCCGCATTTCTGGCAACGTGCACTCATTTCATCGGAAAATATTTCAACTTCTGCGCCGCAGCCGGGGCACTTGTGCACCGACACCCGCAGATTTCTCATATCCTGTCCGGGACATTTTATCGCCATTGCCGTCACCTCCCGTCAGTGTGTGATTGGTTCCACTGCCAATCATACACTGCACTGTACTGTAAGAATGTGATAAAGGTCATATATGGTGAGGTTTTGGCAACTGGCGGAAATTATAACGTAGGAAGTACCTGTGGATTTGGTCTCATTTACAGAAAGGATATTTTCACTTCCAGTTTTTCCTTGATGTATCGTGCCCCTGATGCTAATATCCGGTTTATGGAGAATCGCATATGGCAATAATCGTTGAGGGAGATAATCTTATACTCCGGGATCGCCTTGAATCGGATGTGGACACATTTATCTTCTGGCAGACGCACGGCGAGTGGCGTTTTCTCGACGCGCCGTGGGAAGGATTCAGGGAATCATTGACTGCGGACGAAGAAGCCGACATCCGCAAGCAGTTCCTGAAGTCATGTGCCGAAGAATTGCCATCGCCACGCCAGACAGCTATCATCGCCGCGAAAGACGACCGTCCCCTCGGATGGATAAACAGATATCAGGACGACAGGTCACCGGAAACTATAATGGTCGGGATCGATATTTGTGAAGACGATTTTCTGAACAGAGGTACCGGTACGGAAGCTCTCGGATTATGGATAGATTACCTTTTTATAAATTCTATGGCGCACCGGATTGGTCTGGACACGAGGTCTTTTAATCCGCGTATGATTCACGTAGCTGAAAAAGTAGGATTCGTAAACGAAGGTTCACAGAGAGAGGTAATCAAGTGGGAAGGTAAATGGATCGATCTCGTCCACTTCGGAATGCTGCGCTCTGAATGGGAAGAAAAACGAATGAACAGGTAAGAAACGGTTAAATTACCGATAACGCTGATACCTCATTCGATTTGACAATCAAATACACGCTTATTTAGACTGAAAAAAGCAGGGCGGTCAGGGGAGGTGGGGGCCGTATTACACACTGTTAATTCATCCACCGGCGTAATCCTTACAGAAGCACTTCAGTAAGAGTATATCTGCGGGCCGCTGTGCGTTTTTTACGAATAACGGCTATAATATAAGAGAGCATACCCGATTATGACCCTGAAAAAACATATGAGTAATAAGAAACTGATTCCTCCCGGTCTTACCTATCTGGCGAATAACATCGCCCTGAATGATAATATAATCGGTGCTGCGAAAAAAGACGGGGCAAAATGGGCAAAGGACATAGACTTCTCTGAAAATACCGAGACCGTCTTCTTCGCCGGCTGCGGCTACCAGTTTTCAAGTGAACTCGACACGCTGATGTCTTTAATACGTACCGTCGATAAAAGCCCGGTCAGCACCGAGATGACGATGAACCTGGCTATATTCCAGAGGAAACTGGGTCTTGACCTGGGAGGTGTTTACCGTAAGGTGATGACAAGGGGTGGTGAAGCCGATGCCATGCCGCTGATAAGCGCAGTAAAAGTGTTGAAGAAAATCGGCATCGACATTGGCTACCTCGGCGCGGATGAGCCGTGCTGCGGCGGGCTGCTTTACTATATCGGAATGCACAGGGAGTTCACCAACCACTCGAAGGATGTGTACAGACGGCTTAAAGAAAAAGGCGTGAAAGAAATTATCAGCCTGGTACCTTCCTGCACGTTCACACTGAAAAACCTTGTCCCGAAACACGCAGGCAGTGATGATATTAAAATCAGGCATTTCTGCGAAGTGGTCGATGAAAACCTGTCTTCGCTGAAACTGCGCTTGCCCGCGAAGGTGAAGCTGACCTATCACGATCCCTGCCAGCTTGCCCGGAGCCTGGGGCTTATCGATGAGCCACGCAGGATTCTGAATGCAATCGAGAACGCAGAACTGGTAGAACCCGCCTGGACGAAGGGCAAGTTTGCCACCTGCTGTGGTGGTGGAGGAGGATTCGAAGCGGTGTTCCCCGAGTTGAGCCATACGCTGGCGGTCAACCGGACGAAAGAACTTGTAGAGATGGAACCGGATATAATAGTAACGCACTGCCCGGGATGCATCATGCAGCTCGAAGGCGGTCTCAAGGAAATGGGAATCAAGAATGTCCAGGTACTCGACCTCGCGCAGGTCGTGGGAATGGCTCTGGAGGTGTAGTCAGGTGTCAGTATTTTCCGAGTATAAGAAAAATATGATGGATGCGGCCCATAACGACCGGATACGGCTTGCTCTTTCAAGGGGAATCGCCAGTTACAGGTCGAACGTAAATACCGCCCTTGAAAAATTCCCCCACTCGATACAATTAGCCGAGGAAGTCAGGCAAATCAAGGCACAGTCGATTATCGATATGGAGAAGCTGGCACAGCAGGCCTGCGAGGCAATCGAGTCGAACAAGGGGAAAGCCTATATAGCAAAGACCGCCGAGGACGCCCTCGAGCTAATCGGCAAACTCACTGGTACCGGCAAGCTGATAGTCAAAGGCAAGAGCATGACCAGTGAGGAGATACATGTCCGGGAATACCTTGAAGAGAAGGGGAATGAAGTATACGAGACCGACCTGGGTGAATTCATTATCCAGAAGTTGAACTCTAACCCGATGCACATTCTTTCGCCGGCGATACACGTCCCTAAGGAAGACGTCGCCGAGCTTTTCTCCAATATAACCGGCGAAAAGCTGCCGCCGGACGATATCGGTAGAATGGTTGAAACAGCCAGAAACCTCCTCAGAGAAAAATATTTCAAGGCGGATATCGGTATGAGCGGCTCCAACGTGGTCGCCGCGGAGACAGGTACCCTGTTCCTGATTGAAAACGAAGGCAATATAAACCTAGCTACCGGAGCGCCTCCGGTCCATATAGCTCTGGTGGGAATGGAAAAGCTGGTCCCCACATTAAGCGATGCCTTCAAGGTTGCCGAGGTAACCTGGAGGTATGCCAACTATACGATACCTTCCTATGTCAGTATGATTTCAGGTCCGAGCAAGACCGGAGATATCGAGAAGGTTATTACCTACGGCGCTCACGGACCGAAAGAATTTCACGTTATTTTCCTGGATGACGGCAGGACCGAACTGGCGAAGAATCCGGTGCTGCGCCAGGCATTATACTGCCTGAGGTGCGGCGGCTGTCTTTACGAGTGTCCGGTATTCGCCGTTACCGCAGGTAAGTTCGGCGACAAGTATTTTACCGGTGTCGGAGCCGTCTGGGCTGCGATTATCAGCGACAGCATTGAGAAAGCCGCTTCCATTGCCTATAGCTGTCTGATGTGCGGCAGGTGCAAGGAAAGGTGCCCGATGGAGATCGACGTACCGGGTATGATGGTTGAGTTAAAGAAGTACCTGGTAGAGGGTGAGGGCGATACGGCGGCGGAGTAGTGACTTCGCATGAGAGAAATAGACTGCCATATTATTACAGAGACGGTCTCTTCCCTGTTTAAAGAGGCCTGTTTCAACCTGCCCCAGGATGTGCTGTCGGCAATCCGGCATGCCAGGGAAAATGAAGAATCGTCAGCTGCCCGTGGCGTTCTCGAAACCATTCTCGAGAACGCCACGATTGCTTCCACCGACGGTATTCCCCTCTGCCAGGATACAGGTGTTGCCGTTGTTTTTCTCGAAATAGGACAGGAATTGCTTATAACCGGCGGCGACCTGAATATGACGGTGCAGGACGGAGTACGCCGCGGATATGATGAGGGTTTTCTCCGGAAATCCATAGTGGACAAACCGTTCTCATCAAGGGAAAATACCGGCGACAACACGCCCGCCGTAATACATACAGATATCGTTCCCGGCGATAAACTGGCGATCACGGTGATGCCGAAGGGCGGAGGCGCCGAGAATATGACGCGCCTGGGGATGCTGTTACCTGCCGACGGACGAAGCGGTGTGGCAGATTTCGTGGTCCGTACCGTGGATGAATCGGGAAGTAACCCCTGCCCGCCCCTGATAGTCGGGGTCGGCATAGGCGGTACCGCCGAACATACGGTACTGCTGGCAAAAAAGGCTCTGCTGCGAACGCTCGGTGAATTCAACCCCGATGCTGAAACCGCCGGTCTTGAACGGGAGATACTGGAGAGGATTAATAATCTCGGGATAGGCCCGATGGGATTCGGCGGCAGGACGACCGCGCTGGCAGTAAATATAGAGACTTATCCGGCCCACATAGCCAGCCTGCCGGTGGCGGTGAATCTCCAGTGCCACAGTGCCCGGCACGCAAAGGCGGTACTGTGATGGCCAGGAAAATCACCCTCCCCCTGGCAGAGAGCGTAATCAGGGAACTCCACTCCGGCGACAGAGTGTTACTGACGGGAGTAATGTATGTAGCCCGTGATGCTGCTCATAAAAGAATGGTGGAGGCACTGGGAAAAGGGCAACCACTTCCTTTCGATATTTCGGGACAGACTATTTACTATATGGGACCTTCTCCGGCACCGCCCGGAAGGGCGATAGGTTCGGCAGGACCGACAACGAGCGGCAGGATGGATGTGTATACGCCGCGACTGCTCGAACAGGGACTGAAGGGTATGATAGGTAAGGGGATGCGCTCTCAGGCAGTAAAGGACGCAATAGTGAAACATAAAGCGGTATATTTCGGAGCCATCGGAGGCGCAGGTGCCGTTATATCCCGCAGTATAAAAAAAGCCGAGGTAATTGCTTACGATGACCTCGGCGCCGAGGCAGTGCGGCGAATAGAAGTTGTGGACTTCCCCGCAGTAGTGGTAAATGATATATACGGAGCCGACCTTTATCAGGAAGGAAAATCCGCATACAGAAAGGCCGGAGTATGAGTAAAGGCAGATCGATGAAACAATATGATTATATCATCGCCGGCAGCGGAATTGCCGGACTTTATACAGCCCTGATGGCGAAAAGTCACGGTTCGGTGCTGGTTATCACCAAGGGCAGCATCGAGGACTGCAATACGAGACACGCCCAGGGTGGAATAGCGGCAGCTATCGGCAGGGACGATTCGCCGGAACTTCATTATAAAGATACTATCGCCGCCGGAGACGGTTTATGCGACGAAGAAGCAGTACGCATAATGGTCAACGAAGCTCCGGAACGCATCACCGAACTGGTCGATATGGGAGTCCCGTTCGATACCCTTGAAGGAGAGATAACATTAACCAGAGAGGCAGCCCACAGTGTTTCCAGAATATTGCATGCCGGGGGCGATGCCACCGGAGAGTATATCGAAGTTACGCTGAGCAACCAGATACGCCTGTCCGGGATACAGGTACTGGAAGATTCCCTGGCGACGGAAATCCTTGTTGAAAAGGGGCAGGTACAGGGAATCAAGGTACTGGACTGCCGTACCGGCTCGATAGAGGAATTCGGCTGTAAAAACCTTATTTTATCGACCGGCGGCGCCGGGCAGCTTTACAAGTTCAATACCAACTCCGACGTCGCTACCGGGGACGGGCTTTCACTGGCCTATGATGCCGGGGCCGAGATAATAGATATGGAGTTCTACCAGTTTCATCCTACCGCCCTGTCACTTCCCGGAGTGACGCCTTTCCTGATATCGGAGGCGGTCAGGGGAGAAGGCGGCATCCTCGTCAACGCGGAAGACCGGGCTTTTATGCATGACTACGATGAAAGGGGGGACCTGGCTCCGAGGGACATCGTGGCACGCAGCATAATATATGAAATGGAAAAAACGGGAACGAACAAGGTGTATATCGACGTCACGCACCTGCCTACGTTCACGATAACTACCCGGTTTCCCAACATTTACAGGTTCTGTCTGGAACACGGTCTGAATATTACGCAGGAGTTGATACCGGTAGCTCCTGCCGCTCACTACATGATAGGCGGCGTCAGGACTAACAGCTGGGGGGAGACCAATATTACCGGGCTGTTCGCCTGCGGTGAAACCGCCTGTACGACAATACACGGCGCCAACAGGCTGGCCTCCAACTCTCTCCTCGAAGCGGTAGTTTTCAGCAAGAGAATAATAACGAAGACCACGGATACAAAGAACATCCTGAAGGTGAAGACAGGCAACAATTCTTCGGAACGGCATTCTCTCAGCCAGAGGCAGAGCATGCTGTCATCCACGAGTCCGAGTTTTTCAGCCCTGCAGGGGCTTCTCTGGGAAGAAGTAGGCATACTCCGCAACAAGGAGAGCCTTATCCGGGCTGCGGATACACTGGCTGCCTGGCAGAATCTGATGTCACCTCCGGCAGACCGTCCTTCATACGAGCTTCATAACCTGGTCCTGGCGGGGAGACTGGTTTCTGAAGCAGCCCTTATCAGGAAAGAAAGCCGGGGAGCCCATTTCAGGTCCGACTATCCAAGGCGTTCATCACGCTGGAAACACCACATTATTTTTAGTAAAGACCAGAACTAATCCGGATCCCGGTCAGCCTTCGTTTTTCGCGGTTGTCCGTACCCGAGCTTTTTAGCTTTGTCAGTCCAGCCGCGCTCGGTTTTGAACGGCACGCCCTTTTTCCCGGCGCCGTACGCCCATTCGCAGCGAAATTCCCGGCATACCTTGGGTTTTGTGTCGTGAATCGTGCAGGCGAACTGTTCTTCGGATATTTTCTTAATAAACGGGCAATAAGCCGAGTCTTCACTTCCCCTTATATCTATCCACAGGTCTCCGTATCCTTTGAGCGGCGGGACCGAAGCGTATTTAAGTATGTCTTCCCGTCCCTGCTCAACCCAGCGCCGGTAGTCGGAGGGCCTGGTTATCAGGACGACAGGCGCAGTGCAGCATCTGCCGCACCGCGAACACCTCGGTCTTTTCCGAAGTTTCTTTTTCATCCGCAGTAGCTTACCCGTGTACCGGCTGCCATTATTTTAATCATCTTCTCTCGTTTCACCGACAGGCAGAGAAAAGAAAAAGCTGCTGCCTTTACCTTTTTTACTGCTGACCCACATCCTGCCGCCATGAGCTTCAATCAGGTTACGAGCGATAGCCAGACCCAGTCCCAGTCCGCCGGTGGGCTTGTTACTCCCGGTAACCTGGCTGTACGGTTTGAAGATATATTTCTGGTCCTCTTCCGAGAGACCGATACCATTATCACGTACTTCGGTAATGATACTCGAATCATCCCGTTTAACCCTTATGATAACCCTGCCTTCTTCCGGCGTAAACTTGAAAGCATTGTCGATAAGATTGAGCAGTACCTGGCGCAGTCTGTCTTCATCGGCTGGAATCGCGGGGAGTTCCCGGGCGATAGTGAGTCCGAAAGAGATATTTTTCCTGGCGAGGAAGGTGCTGAACTCCAGTTCCATCGACTTGAGTATTTTACGGAAATTTATCACCTTTTTCTCGATGTGAAGCATTCCGACATCGCCCCGCGCCATCTCCAGCAGTTCGATAGTCCTCTTGTCCAGGTCATAGGCACTCTGGCTGATGTTTTGAGCAATACGGCTGAGTATACCTTCGCCGGCGTGCTCCATAATCAGTTCACTCGATGAGATGATGGCGGTCAACGGTGTCTTGAGTTCATGGACAATTCCTGCTGCCAGTTCTATTCTCTTATTCATTTCGGTTTCAATTTCCATTCGGAGGGTCTTTTCTCTTTCGAGAAGTTCTTTCAACTCATCTTCCGCTTTCTTTTGTCGGGATATGTCTGACATTATGATTACGAAGGTCGACTTACCGGTAGAGGATTCTATGACTTGTTGTATGGAAACCCGTAAATATAACTGGCTTCCATCCTTCAGGTGATGGATCGATTCACCTGTCCACGAACCGTATTTTTCAAGAGCTTCGGGTATCGGCATATCGTCAGGATTTGCGTATTCTGGTTCGGACAAATCCCTGAAATCGCGCCCTATGGCATCTTCTTTCTTCAGTTTGAATACTCTTTCGGCGGCTTTATTCCAGCTGAGGATCTTATAGTCCTCATCATGTGAAAGGATGACGTCGGTAACATTATCCACCAGGCTTGCCTGGTAGCGGATCTGTTCTTCCGAAAGCTTGAGTTCTTCTTCAACTTTTTTCCTTTTGCTTATATCACTGATAAGCGTGACCCAGCCGTAGCGTACGCCGTCCTGCTCTATCGCCTGTACCCGTACATCCACCCAGATATTTCCTCTCGGCGTAATGTATACCTGCTCTTCCCAGTTATATCCCTGGTCGAGAAGAATCTCGATTCTTTCCCGGTTGTGCCCCGGATAGTCCTCCTGCATTCCTATGATGTCGCCGATATATCTGCCTATCATTTCTTCTCTGGAAATACCGAAAATCTCTTCGCAGGTTTTATTCCAGTAAGTTACATTAAAGTCGGTGTCCATTGCGTATACGGCATCGTGAATGGATTTCAATGTCGTATCGGAAAATCGCAGAGTTTCTTCCACCTGTTTTCGTTCGGTGATGTCGGCTGCGAGAACGAGCCATCCCGCCCACTCATTATCTTTAATAAGAGCCTGTGTATGAACGTCCATCCAGTACTCACCTGTTTTCGTACGGAACCTTTCTTCCGCCCGATTGTATCCTCTTTCCCTGAGTATCTTTGCCCGTTCTTCATTTTGTCCCGGATATTCTTCGAGAAGTTCATACTCGTCAATTATTGGTTTTCCAAGTATATCGGATGCTTTTATACCGAATATCCGTTCGCACATTTCGTTCCAGTAAGTTACCTTATACTCCTTATTAATCACATAAACACATTCCTGGATGGATTTCAGCGCTGCATCGGATATCAGCAACGATTCCTCCATCAGCATCCCACTGGCTTCCAGTTCGCCAATTTTTGCCTGCGCTTTTTTCAGTTCCCGAATTAGCTGTGTTTTTGTTTTATTTACGGTATCGGTCATCGGGCATCACCCCCTTGATGCAAGTTGTTTCCTTTAATGATCCGCACTGCGGATGTATATTCTCTTTAGCTGCGTCTGCTTTGTTTACCTGAACATTATATAACGGCTGTGTCTTCTTTCAAACACTACTCCGCCTGCCAGGGCGGGAATGACCCGTCTATACCCGGCCTCATAGGTCTGGATGGATGAGTATTATTACAACCGGAGCCGAATAATACCTTCGTAAATATACATCCGGTACTATCCTTTCCGGTATTCTTGCGTTAATATACTTAGAAAATCGGAAATATCTTCAAGGAGGGGAAAGATGAAATACAGGTTGATAACATCGCTGTTACTTGTCCTCGCCGTTGTTTCGACTTTAATAATACCCGGCTGTTCCTGCCGTGTCGAAGCGGCGGACAGTTACATGGCGGTAATACCTCAGGTCCTGCAGAGCAACAGTACGGAAACGATGTCGGTCAGTCTGTTCAGCGAAGGTAAAGCCGTAAAAGACAATATAGAAATTACCTTACTGGATGACGGTCGCGAGATACAGCAGGTAAACAAGACAGTGACGGGCAAGGGCATGATTGAAATGGAAGTCCCCGATGTTGAAGAAGGCAAATATGAAATCCGCGTTAAAGGTACAGGGTTCGATGAAAAAGCCGAAGTTAAAATAGAAAATGATTTTCTGGTATTCCTGGAGACAGATAAACCCATATATAAACCGGGGCAGACAATTCATATCAGGGCGATTACCCTGAACGCAGAACTCAAACCTGTCCAGGAAAAAGTTACCATCGAGGTGCTCGATGCCAAAGGGATCAAGATATTCCGGAGAGAGTTATCGACTGTTGATTACGGCCTGGTGACCCTGGATTTACCCATATCCGACGAGCCGAACCTGGGAGTCTGGAAGCTGACTGCGGTAACGGAAAAAGAGAAAACACAGCTCGACGTCCGGGTGGAAGAATACGTTCTGCCGAAATACGAGGTAAGTACCGAACTTCCCCGGGAATGGTTCCTGATAGATGAAGAAATAACCGGCGTTGTTTCCGCCGAATACAGTTTCGGTAAGCCGGTAAAGGGAGAGCTTGAAATAGTCGCGTCACGATACGTGGGTGAATGGGAAAAATACGCAACCTTTTCCAAGTCCATAGACGGCAGTACGGATTTCACGCTGCAGGCACCGGGCTATGTGGCGGGGGTACCTGCCGCTGGCGGTATGGGCAACGTAATGCTCGATATAACGGTAACCGAGCAGTCTACCGGTTACGTGGAAAAAACCAGCGAACTGCTTACGGTAACAGAGACCCCGACGAACATTCAGATAATACCCGAAAGCAGGGTATTCAAGCCCGGCCTGCCTTTGAATATGCTGATAGTAAGCGAAACACCTGATAACAAGCCGGTAGAGACGAAGATAAGGGTAGACGTATCGTACCTGGATAAAGATTTCTCTGAGATAAATTCCGATACTAAAGAGGTGAACACCGAGAACGGTAAAGTGATAATCGAGTTTACTCCCCCGGAGGATGCCGTAGCATTAACGGTGGAATGCAGGGAAATTTCTTCCTTGCGCAGAATAGCGACCGCACACCTGGAAATGGAAGCTTCGTATTCTCCCTCCGGCAGCTTCATTCAGGTTGAGCAAACAAGCGAAGGTACCCCCGATGTCGGAGAAGATATTACCTTCAAGGTCTATTCAAGCAAACAGGCAGTTAATTTTTATTACGAAGTGGTCTCACGCGGCAGGGTGGTCTTTTCGGATTATACGAGCAGCAGCAATATAAAGATAAAAACGACACCGATGATGTCGCCTTCATCCCGGTTGCTGGTCTACCAGATATTACCGAATAGCGAGGTTGCCGCCGATTATATCCCGTTCGATGTCACGGCTGAATATCCTAACAAGGTATCGGCTGAATTCAGCACCGAAGAAGCAGCGCCCGGAGACAAGGTCGATATAGATATCGATACCGAAGGCGTTTCCCTGGTCGGAATCGCCGCGGTGGACAAATCGGTATTTATCCTTGCCGAAAACCGGGTAAACCTCCAGCAGGTATTCGACGAACTGGAGAGGCTCTATATGACACCTCAGGCAGAACTCCACGAGGTTTCCATATACCCGTCGATCGATACGCGCGGAGCGAAGGATGTTTTCGATGAAGCCGGTGTTGTCGTATTGAGTAATAAAGAAATACCCGAAGGAAAGAAATACGAAGATGAAAGACTACAGGGCGGCAGGATCTTTATGGCGGTAGAAGAAGCGGCGGAAGATGCTGGAATGGAAGTCCCTCCCCCTGTTGTTGTTAAATCAGCAGTATCAGCTACTGGAGATTCGGGACTGGCGGAAGTAGAGAGAGTCAGACAGTTCTTCCCCGAGACGTGGCTGTGGGAGGTAGTACCGACCGATTCCAGTGGTAAAGCATCGCTTGAGGTAGAGGTACCGGATACTATTACCACCTGGATGCTACGTGCCGTAGCCCTGTCCAATGAAAAGGGCCTGGGCATTGCCGAAGATGAACTGGTGGCTTTCCAGCCTTTCTTCGTTAAGGTGGATCTTCCGTATTCGGCGATACGGGGAGAGGAATTCCCGGTAAGCGTGGCTATCTATAATTACCTGGATACGCCCCAGGAAGTTTTCGTAGAGCTCGAAGGAGCAGACTGGTTCGAATTGCTGGACTCAGCGGAAAAAACGGTATCAGTCGAACCCGGTGAGGTCGGTGGCGTAGACTTTATGATAAGGACGAAGACCCTCGGAGTTAACCAGGTCAAGGTTACTGCCAGGAGCAAGGAATCGGCGGATGCCGTTATCAAGACTGTAATAGTTGAACCGGAAGGTGTATCCAGAGAAGATGTGGAGAACCTGATTCTTTCTCCCGACCTTTCCCGCGAGATAGACACGTCCATCCCGCTTTTCGTGGTCGAAGACTCCGGCAGGGCGTATATAACCTTTACATCGAGTTACCTTACCCAGACCATCGACGGACTGGAAGGGCTTATCCAGATGCCGTTCGGCTGCGGTGAGCAGAACATGATAGTGTTCGCCCCTGATGTTTACATAACTAAATACCTCCGGGAAAGCGGTCAGCTGAAACCTGAGATAATGGCAAAGGCGGAGAAACTGATGATAACCGGATACCAGCGGGAGTTGACCTACCGCCACAACGACGGCAGTTTCTCGGCATTCGGAGAGAGCGACCAGGAAGGCAGTTTGTGGCTTACTTCCTTCGTTCTGAAGAGTTTCGCCCAGGCGAAGGGACTGATATATATCGACGAAGATATTCTCGATGAGGCCGCCGACTGGATAACTTCTCACCAGAATAATGACGGTTCGTTTGACCCGGTCGGTTTCCTCCATCACCAGGAATTACTGGGCGGACTGCAGGGCAGAAATGCGCTGACCGCTTATACAGCTATCGCTTTACTCGAAGCGGGCGAACAATCCGCCGCCGACAGGGCAATCGGATATCTTGAGGGCGAGCTGGATACGATGGACGATGTGTATACTCTTGCCATCACGTCATACGCCCTTGAATTTGCCGAAAGTGCCAGGGCTGATGACGCCTACGCAATGCTGATGGAAAAAGCCATCGAGGATGAGAACGGGATTCACTGGGGAAGCGAAGGAGGTCCCGTACCGCTGGCACCGGAAGAGGAAATGAGGTCCTACCCGATGGACCGCACCGCGGAAATCGAGACCACCGGGTATGCGACGATGGCACTTACACTTCATGGCGATGCTTTTAACGCTTCGAGAGCCGCCAAGTGGCTGGTATCACAGAGGAATGCCTACGGCGGGTACGGTTCCACGCAGGATACCGTGGTTGCGCTGCAGGCGTTGACGGAGTACTCAGCCGGAACACGTGCCGACGTTGATTTGAAGGTGACTGTCGATGCTGCCGGCCAAAAGACCGATATTAAGATAGACCAGGAAAATTTCGACGTTCTTCAGGTCGTGGAAGTCCCGGTGAATGAGAATGTATCTCTGAGCGTATCCGGCAGCGGTGAAGCAATTGCTCAGGTGGTGAAAAGGTATAACCTGCCGGAAACGGGAGAAGCCGAGGAAATCCTGAAGGTCAACGTGGACTACGACGTAACGCAGGTCGAGGTAAACGACCTGGTGAAAGTATCCGCGAGTGTGGAATTCAATCCATCTGAATACATGGAAGCCGGAATGGTGGTACTGGATGTCTCCGTTCCCACCGGCTTCGTACCGGTTACCGATTCCATAATCGAGGTTGTGGAAAACGACGATAATATCAAGCGGTATGAAGTTGCCGGAAGAAAGGTTATATTCTACATCGAGAACATGCTGTCCGGCGACATTGTATCCTTCAGCTTTAACGTAAAAGCCCAGTACCCGGTGAAGGCAAAAGCCGTCAGTTCGCAAGCCTATTCCTACTACAAACCGGAGATAAGAGGAGAAACACTGGGCGAAGACATGGTCGTATCTGGAAATTAGTTATCAGCAGGCAGGGTTCTCCCGGGAACATAATCGTTCCCGGGAGAACCCTGTTACCATTTCCCTGGAATTGTGATAAACTGCCGGTAAGATGAAGGATAATAACAGTCTTCACGCGCAACCGGCAGTAGAAATATCTTCACTGAAAAGAAATCTTCCCGATATTCTGACCCTGAGCCGGCTTATCGCCGGTTTTATCATCCTTGGGATGAGTTTTTCCGGAAACAGCGTCTATTCGGCTGTGGTTATTATAACCCTGGTCGGTGCCGCCACCGATATTTTCGACGGCAAGGCCGCCAGGCGCTACCTGGGGGAAAGAGAGGGCAGACTGGGGAAGTACGACGTCGAGGTCGATACTGTTTTCCTGCTGTGCGCCCTCGGGTATTTTTCATTAGCCGGAGTGGTCATCTCTCGGGTAGTAGGTCTTGGCTGGATAGGCCTGGTAATCGTTACCGCTGCCCTGACAAAGAAGGACAAAAGAGTGCTGATATTCTCGGAGGTCGTTACCGTTATAACACTGCTGGTTATCACGCTGATATATAATCCAGTCTTTTTCTTAGCCGTAATCGCTCCCGTAATGGCTGCAGGGATATTAATTAACCGCAGGAGAGTTTTCTACCTGATATTCAAATACTGGCCTTCACTTTTTTTCAACAAATAGTCCTTAAAACCTTTTTCTAATATCTTCTTTTCGTATTGCTGTTTGTGTTATTCTTATCCTGCAATATTTCGTTTTACTCAGGAGGTAATGATGAAAGCTGCTGTCTGTTACGAGTTCGGTAAACCTCTTTCCGTCGAAGAAGTTGAACTTGAACCGCCCGGAGCGGGTGAAGTCAAGATCCGTGTTATGGCTACTGCGGTCTGCCACAGCGACCTTCACTGTATCTCGGGCGAACTTCCCGGCCGGCTGCCCGGTCTGCCCGGACACGAGACTGCCGGTTACGTGGACGAAGTAGGAGAAGGGGTGACATCAGTCAAGCCCGGTGATCCAGTGATACTCTCCACGACACCGTCAGGATGCGGATTCTGCTATTACTGCATGACGGGACTTCCTCACCTTTGCGAGAATAAGCCGGTAATGCCGCCCCACCACAGGAACAAGAAGGGAGAGCCGCTGGCGCCTATGGCGGGTCCGGTGGGAGGTTTTGCCGAATACACGGTCGTTTCGGAAAGACAGTGCGTGGTCATACCCGATGATATGCCGATGGATAAAGCCGCCCTGATTTCCTGCGGTGTCCTGACCGGATACGGGGCAGTTATTAACCGCGCCGATATCAAACCTCTTCACAGCGTTCTCGTTGTCGGTACGGGAGGGGTTGGTCTGAACACCATACAGGCAGCCGCCATTGCCGGAGCCTATCCGGTAATCGCCGTGGATATCCTCGACAGTAAGCTGGAGATGGCGAAGAAATTCGGCGCCACCCATACGGTAAACTCCGCCAGAGAGGAAGACCCGACGAAAGCGGTACAGGCAATGACTCACGGCAGAGGGGCTGACTATGTCTTCGTTACCGTCGGCAGCGCCGCAGCCCTGAAACAGGGTTTTTTCATGTCCGCCCAGCGCGGCACGACCGTCCTCATCGGTCTGGTACCGGTAAAGGAGAGGTTCGACTTTATGGCTTTTGACTTCATTGCCGGTGAAAGAGTCCTTACCGGCTGCGGGGGCGGTTCGACCCGGCTTAACATCGATATCCCTCGTCTGGTGGAGCTGTACCGGGAGGGCAAACTGAAACTGGACGAACTGATTTCAGGCCACTACACGCTGGACAAAATCAATGACGCTATCGAGTCCACTTCGAAAGGCGAAGTGGTACGAAATATAGTAATGATAGGAGAATAACGGGAGGGAAATAATGAAAGCTGCTGTTTGTTATGAATTCGGGAAACCACTGGTAGTGGAAGAAATAGAAATGGCGGCGCCCGGTAAGGGCGAACTAAAAGTGAAACTGGCGGCGACTGCCGTGTGCCACAGCGATATTCACGACATCAAGGGAGAACTCCCCGGCAGGCTGCCTTTTATCGGCGGGCACGAGTCGGCCGGGTATGTGGAGGAGGTTGGACTGGAAGTGACCGCTTTCAAGCCGGGCGACCCGGTAATGGTTACCCTGCTGTCTTCCTGCGGGAAATGCTATTACTGCGTTTCCGGGCTACCTCACCTCTGCACGGAAAAATTTAAGCCGATGGAAAATGTCAGGCTTCGCACCAAAGACGGACAGCCCATCGACCAGAAGGGAAAGGTTTCCGGCTTTGCCGAGTACGCTCTTGTCAGCGAGTCCCAGTTGATGAAGATACCGCCCGATATGCCGCTGGAGAGTGCGGCGCTGATGTCCTGCGGTGTTATCACCGGGTTCGGCGCTGTAGTAAACCGGGCAAGGGTACAGCCCATGGAAAGCGTGGTGGTGATGGGGCTTGGCGGAGTAGGCATCAATGCTATCCAGGGTGCGGCTATTTCGGGAGCCTATCCTATCATCGGTATGGACGTACTGGATGAAAAAACGGAAACGGCAATGAAGTTCGGAGCGACTCATAAGGTAAACGCCACCCGCGAGGATGCCGCCGATGCCGTGAGAGAACTGACATACGGCAGGGGCGCTGACTATGTTTTTATTACGGTTGGGAGTGTAGCGGCTATAAACCAGGGGATGATGCTGACGGGACCACGTGGCAACACCGTAGTAATAGGATTACCTCCGGTGCAGGACCAGTTGTGTTTTTCACCGATGGGGATAATAGCCACGGAAAAACAGCTTACAGGTGCCTTTATGGGTTCGACTAACCTGAAAACGGATATACCGAAAATGATAGACCTGTACAAGACGGGGCAGCTTAAGCTGGATGAACTCGTTACGAACCGATATCCGCTCGAGAAGATAAACGATGCCATAGAATCGACCATCAGCGGAAAACCTCTGCGCAATGTAATCGTGTTCGATTAAAATATTTCTGTCATTGCTTCGCCCCGACAAAGTCGGGGCGAAGCAATCCGTGTTTTCGAGAGCACGGATTGCCGCGTCGTCCGCCTGCGGCGGACTCCTCGCAATGACATAGCGGATGACTATACGCAGAATTTAGTGTGGATTTTCGCTGATCGTAGGTTTCCTGAATTCCGTATCAGGTACGGAATGCTGATTTGCTTTTAAGAGTGATTTTTCTTCCACTCCTCCGCACGTTTTAGCAGTTCGCGGGCTGTGTTGAGGGAGGAGTCCGTGATTTCGGGTCCGCTGACCATTACGGCGAGTTCGTTCAGCTTTTCTTCGTCGGAAAGCGATTTGATATTGCTGACGGTACGGTCGCCGGCGCTTGCCTTGGTGACGCTGTAATGGGAGTCAGCAAAAGCGGCTATCTGGGGCAGGTGGGTGACGCAGGTCACCTGGTGGGTGCGGGAGAGGTTCCACAGCTTCCGACCGATTACCTCGCCGCTCCTGCCGCCAACACCGATATCTATCTCATCGAAGACCAGCACGGGGATAGTGTCGGCTTCCGCCAGGGCGCACTTGAGGGCCAGCATGAAACGTGAAATTTCACCGGTAGAGGCTATCTTCGCCAGTGGCTTCATTGCTTCGCCGGGATTGGTCGACGCCATAAATTCGACTTCGTCGATGCCGGTAACACTATAGCCATAGGAATTTCCGTCCGGCAGTGGGAGTCCCTCATCATCCAGTTCCCGGTTGATATCAACCCTGAATTCCACCCCGGCCATTTCAAGCTCGGTCAGCTCATTCTTTACCGATTTTTCCAGTTCTTCCGCTGCCCTGACGCGTTCACAGGTAATCTCATCGGCCAGTTTACCCATATCGACTTTCAGTTCTTTTATGCCGGCTTCCAGCTGCTCAATCCGTTCATCGGAGAAAGCCAGCCCTTCCAGTTCCTTTTCAGCGTTTACCAGGTATTCAAGTACCTTGGGTATCGAGCCGCCGTATTTTCTCTTGAAGGTACGTATCAACTCGAGCCGGTCCTGTACTTCCTCCAGCCGCTCGGGATTGAAGTCCAGTCCTTCCCCGTAGTTCTTCACTTCCTGCGCTATCTCGGCAAGTTCGTAAACGGCACTTTCCAGGCGGTCGAACCGCGCTTTCAGCGAGGGGTCGGTCTCCAGCATCCTGCCCAGCAGCGGCAGGGCCTCGTTAAGCCGGTCTATCGCTGACGATGAAGTCATCGCGATGTCGTCACTGTTGAGCAGCGAATATACCTCATACGACGTGGCTTTCAGTTTTTCGGCGGAGGAAAGGACAGCAAGTTCGGTTTCCAGTTCACTGTCCTCTCCCTCAATTAATTCTGCCTGCCTTATTTCATTTATCTGGAAATTCAGCAGTTCGGTCTGTTTAGAGAAGTCCTTCTCTTTGCCGGACAATTCCTGCAATTCACGTTCCATCCGGTGGAGTTCGGTTGCTTTTTCGGCGAATTCCTGCCTGAGTTTATTGTTATGCGCGTAGCTGTCGATGAATTCCAGGTGATTTTCTTTATCGAGTAAGGACAGGTGGCCGCTCTGTCCGTGGATATCGACCAGGAAAGCCCCGATTTCCCTGAGCAGGGCGCGGGGCACGGCCTGGCGGTTAATTCTGGGTGTGGTGCGGCTCTGGCGGCGGAAAACGCAGGAGAATATCAGGGAATCTTCTTCAGGAGTTATTTCTCGGTCGGCAAGCAGTGACCTGAGATTATCGGAAGCAGAACTGTCGGGCATCCTGAAAATGCCTTCGATTTCCGCTTCGTCGGTGTCGGTGCGAATATCTTCCTCGTTCGCCTGTCCGGACAGCAGAGCTTCGACGGCGTCGACCACCAGCGACTTTCCGGCGCCGGTTTCACCGGTAATCACGTTCAGACCGGCGGTCGGCTTCCAGGTTATTTCCTCGATGATGCCGAAGTTCTTAACCGACAGTTCGAAAAGCAATTATCTATTGCTCCTCTTGTTCCTTGTCATTGCGAGTCCCGACTTTGTCGGGGCGAAGCAATCCGTGTTTTCGAGAGCACGGATTGCCGCGTTGTCCGCCTGCGGCGGACTCCTCGCAATGACAATAATTATTAATCCTTATATCTCACTAATTCACTGACAGGACGGCGCGGGACCAGCCCACCTCCTGTCATTCCCGCGCAGGCGGGAATCTATATAAATTAGTCCTTGTACCTTACTACCTCGATAACAGGCCGCCGCGGAGCGCGGTAGGTATTTATGATATTTTCCTCGTTGGGATAGCCGAGTCCAACGCCGGTAACGATGTTCAGGTTATCCGGGATATCAAGCTCTTTACGCAGGACGTCCTGGTGAGAGCAGAAAGCCCCGGCGATGAAAGTATCCACGCCGCATCCCTGGGCGGCGATGCATACCGACTGTATAAACAGACCGAGGTCCATATTATTAGAGATTTCCTTATCCTGACAGATTATGGCGAGTACCGGGACACCGAACATCCGGGCGCCCCACTCCATAAACACCCTGCCGGATTCGGGGTTGTCAGGGTCGAGTCCCAGTAATTCCATCCTTTCCTTTCTTATCTGTGCCATTCGCGCCTGGATGTAGGCAGGTTGTGGCGGCGGTCCTCCGCGTCCTCCCGGAGGACCGCCCGCTGCATTTTTGGCCCGTTCCTGATATTCTTTGCGTATCCTTTCCATCGTTGCGCCGGCGGCGATAAATACTTCCCAAGGCTGGCCGTTGCCGCCGGAAGGGGCCCGGCAGGCTGTCTCCATTATTTTCATTACGGTGTCCTTGTCCACCGGTTTCGAGTTGAAATCACGTACACTGTGTCTTTTGATAATCGCTTCAAGAGCATCCATTTCACACCTCCGAATATATCCGTTTCAGCCGAAAGTATAGCATAATCGGGAAGTATTTTCTAAGGGAGATACATTTAGTATTATTCGGTTCTGGTTATGATTTTCGGTTCACCCCCTTTATCCCCCTCAAACAGTTGCCGTATTCAGCAGAAATATTTCGATCGTTTGAGGGGGAAAGGGGGCAGGGGGTAAGGTATATATAAGAAACCAGATGCAAACAGAACCATATATTTTAATTTTCACACACAAACGGTGGAGAATGATATAATATTCCTGTTTTTAGAATTCCATTGAGCTGCGAAAAATGCAAGTTGAGGGGAAAATGCGTCTGATGGACAGAGTGAAAAACAGCGTCGGCATCTGGGTATTCGGAGGTAACGCAACAAGATTTATGCCTGCCGGATACCATATTGGCATCCGAGCGACTACTCGGCCACCAGCACGGCAATTCAGGGATTGGTTTCGACCTTTTCCCCTATACTGAGGACCAGGTGGAAGCGGTAAAACGCAGCATCTACCAGTGGGAGTATATAGACTCCATAGCCGCTAAAATCGACGATAAGGTATTAATGCAGGCCCAGGAAGCTTCATGATGCCGTCGCGGCGTATGATGCCGTCTATCGCGCCCTGGGGCTGGATGACGAGTTCATCCGCAGGGTGCACGAAAGCAGGAGGAAAGGATAATCGATGGATATATATCGCGATAGTTCCAGGAGCGTCGAGGATAAAGTAAAAGACCTGATTTCCCGAATGACTCTTGAAGAGAAGATAGCTCAGCTCGGCAGCGTTTCCGGCAGACCCGAAGGTAAGGAGAAAAATTACCTCAGTTTCATCGATAACGGACTTATCCGCAACGGCATCGGACAGATAAGCGCTCCAGCCCGTTCTACCGGACTGCCGGCGAAAGAACTGGCTGAGTATACCAATGCCGTTCAGAAATACCTGCTGGAGAAAACGCGACTTGGCATACCGGCTATTATCCACGAGGAGTGCATAAACGGTATGCGGGCGAAGGGTACCACCGTTTTCCCCCAGGCTATCGGTCTTGCCTCAACATGGGAACCGGAACTGGTCGAGAAAATGACGGAAATCATCCGTCGGCAGATGAGGGCGACCGGTTTTCACCAGGCGCTGTCGCCGGTGCTGGATATCGCCCGTGACCCGCGCTGGGGCAGGACTGAAGAAAGCTACGGCGAAGACCCGTACCTGGACTCCCGGATGGCGGTAGCTTTCGTCAAGGGACTCCAGAGTGATGATATAAGCAAGGGCGTTATTGCCACGGTAAAGCACTTCGTCGGACACGGCTATTCCGAGGGAGGTATGAACTGCGCCCCGGCGAATATCCCTCCTCGTCTTCTCAGGGAAGTGTATCTGTATCCATTCGAACGGGCGGTGAAAGAAGCCGGTGTCCTTTCTCTGATGAACGCTTACCACGAAATAGACGGTATTCCCTGCGCTGCTTCGGAAGAGCTGCTGACGAAGATTCTGCGGGACGAATGGGGATTCGACGGCATCGTGGTATCCGATTACTACGCAGTACGCCAGCTGATGACCTATCACAATATAGCCGCCGACGGCGGAGAAGCGGCCGGACTGGCGTTGAAGGCTGGAATCGATGTGGAACTGCCTGATTTCGACTGCTATGCCGGACCGCTGAAGGAGTATGTGGAAAAAGGAAAGGTTTCTGAGGAATTGATAAATAAATCTCTCGAACGGGTGCTGGCGATGAAGTTCAGGCTGGGACTGTTCGAGAATCCCTACGTGGCACCGGAAGCGGCACCTGAGGTGTGGGATACTCCCGAGCAGAGGGAATTTGCCCGGGAGGTCGCACGAAAATCTATCGTCCTCCTGAAAAACGATAGCAATATCCTGCCGCTGAAAAAGGATATTCCGACGATTGCGGTAATCGGCCCCAGTGCGGACAGCCAGAGGAATCTGCTGGGCGATTATTCCTTCGCGGCCAACTACGGTTACAGGATGCACCGCGATCCCGATACACAGGAACTGGTCGTGGAGTGGTACGACACTGATTACCGGGGCGATAACGTGATAAGTTCGAAAGTAGTCAGCGTACTGGAGGGTATCAGGTCCAGGCTAGGCGCCGACACGAAGGTACTCTACGAAAAAGGGTGTGACATTATCGAAACCTCCGGGGAGGGCATAGGTAAAGCTGCTGAAGCAGCCAGAAAAGCCGATGTTGCCGTGATAGCAGTCGGCGGCAGGTCAGGCCTGCTGAATATTTACACGAGCGGCGAGATGAGAGACAGAGCGGAACTTGGTCTTCCCGGCGGCCAGGAGAAGCTGGTCGAAGCTGTCTGCGAAACCGGAACACCGGTGGTGCTGGTACTTGTCAACGGCAGACCCTATACCCTGAAAAGGCTGCTGGATAAAGTGGCGGCAATAGTAGAGGTCTGGCTGCCCGGAGAAGAAGGCGGTAATGCTGTCGCAGACGTGCTGTTCGGTGATTATAATCCCGGCGGCAGACTGCCGATGTCGTTCCCTGAGAAAGAGGGGCAGATTCCGGTTTACTACGCCCATAAGCCGTCGGGTGGAAGGTCTTCATCATGGGAAGATTACGTAGACGGCAGTTCGAAACCCCTGTTTGCTTTCGGATACGGACTCAGTTATACAACCTTCGAATACAGTAACCTGTCTATAAGTCCGGGAGAGATTTCGACAGACGGAGAAGTGACCATAAAGGTGGACGTGAAAAATACCGGGGCTGCTGCCGGTGACGAGGTAGTACAGCTTTACATAAACGATGTCATCGCTTCATTACCACGGCCGGTAAAGGAATTGAAAGCTTTCAAGCGTGTCAGTCTTCAACCCGGTGAAAGTAAAACGGTCGAGCTTAAAATAAAAGCCGAATCACTTTCTTTTTATAACCTTGAAATGAAACGGGTAGTGGAACCAGGTGTGTTCAGGGTAATGGCAGGGCGCTCATCAGACGATATTTTGCTTGAAGGTGAGTTCGAAGTTATATAGAAATACTAATATCAAATAAAAAATACTAATCTCGAAATACTAAATCCTAAATAATGACAAAGCACAAATATTAAAATAACTGTATTACATACCTTTTTGGCATTTGAAATTTGTATTTGTTTAGAGTTTAGATATTAGAACTTAGGTTTTTCCCGACTGGTTAGTATATGAAATATTCATTAGGCATCGATGTCAGTACCCAGAGTATTTCCGCTGTAGTGCTGGATATGGAATCGTGCCGGGTTATACACGAATACTCACTGAACTACTGCCGTGATTCCCGGCTGAACACTTTCGGTATCAGGCAGGAGGACTATATACTTCCGCCTGACGGCGAAGGGGAAGCCAGCCAGCCGGCTGGCATGTTCCTGGCCGCGCTGGACGCACTACTCTCCGACCTGAAAAAGGATATCGATATCGGCAGCGTCGCGGTCGTGAATACTTCCGGTCAGCAGCACGGTCACGTCTACCTGAATGGACAGGCACCGGCTATATTCAGGCAGTTAATGAATGGTGAATCCATGCGGTCGGACCTGTATATCATCCTGAAAGACAGTCTGGCATGGGACAAGGCTCCGATATGGATGACCTCCGATACTTCCGAACAGTCCAAATTCGTACGCAGGTATGTCGGCGGTAAAGAGCGGATGATTGAGATATCCGGTGCGGACGCTCCGCTGAGGTTTACCGGTGTGGTTATCAGGAAAACCGGCCAGAAGTTTCCGGATATCTACAGGAGAACAGCCGGAATTCAGCTTATCAGCAGCTTTATTCCCGCGGTAATGACGGGTAATCCGGATGTACCTGCCGACTTCGGAAATGCCAGCGGAACAGCACTGATGGACTACCGGCATAAAATATGGTCGGATGAACTTATGCGTGCGGTATCGGACGGTCTGCCCGGCGGAGAACCAGCTTTAAGAGATAAACTGCCTCCGCTTGTTTCGCCTGATTCGGTGGTCGGTAATATTGCCGCGTATTTCATTTCAAAATATGGGTTTTTACCGTCGTGCCGGGTAATTGCCGGTTCGGGTGATAATCCACAATCGAAAGTCCTGGTAACAGGCGATTTACTCAGCCTGGGGACCAGTATCGTAAATATGGTTTCCACCAACGGAGAAACCCTGGATATGAACGGCTATGCCAGCGCTATGTACGACGGTATCGGCAGACCTTTTATGTTCGGCACCCGCACTAATGGCGTAATGGTCTGGGACAACATGCGTGCTATGTACGGACTGGGTAAAGATGAATACGGCCCTGCCGAGGAAGCACTGAAAAACACGCCTGTCGGAGAAGAACTGCTGTTCTGGCAGCCGAGAAATGAGTCGTTCCCGCCTTCAGGAATAATAGATATTACCAGGCCGGGCAACTATGCTCCCGGACTGGAAGCGGATTACCCGGCTCTTATCGAGACCACGCTTGCCGTAGTGTATACGTACTCGAAGGGATTTACGCGCGAAACGGGAGATGTACTTTATGTTACCGGTGGAGCCAGAAGGAGCAGCGAAATTTTAAGAAGAATCGCCGCTGTCTGGAACAGACCGGTGACTCCGATCGAATCCGGAGGAGCCGCACTGGGCGCAGCGGTTGCCGGCGCGGTCGGTTATCTCAGGTCCGAAGGTGAGACGGTCGATGTGGAGGAATATACCGGTAAAGGTTTATTGAACACCGGAGAGACAATTTATCCGCGGCGGGATGATGTCGATGCGTTTCACCGTCCCGGAGGTTACCTGGATTTATTCAAGCTGGAAGAAACGAAGCTGATACACTGATACCAGCTTGGATGAGAACAGTAATTTCACACATTAACAGAGGGCAGAGACCGGGATTTTTGCTACTTTCTCCGTAATGATATAATACGACTAATCGATTTTTCATAAGTACCGGTTATTACAGACAAATTATTAACTTATAAGAAGGCGAAAAATGAATCTGGACCATCTGAAGACATATGTTGAAGTAGTTAAGACAGGTAATTTTTCCGAGGTAGCAAAGAGACTCGGCATAAGCCAGCCGGCTGTTTCTTTTCAAATACAGAAACTGGAACAGGACCTTGGAGTCCGGCTTATCGACCGGAAACAGAAAAAGCTGACACTTACTGAACCTGGCAAAAGGCTTCTCTCGTTCGCCGAGAAAGTCCAGAATGAATACAGCAGTATGCAGGAAGATATGAACCAGCTCCGCGAGGAGGTAGTCGGCAACCTGGTAGTGACCGCCAGTACCATTCCCGGTGATTTTATCCTTCCGCCGATTTTAAGCGAATTCAAGAAGCTGCATCCCCTGGTGCAGATCCAGGTTGATGTAAGCGACTCAGGCCAGGTAATCGAGGATGTGGATAAAGGGACTTATGACGTCGGTTTCTGCGGCATTGCCCCGGACGGCAATGAGATTGAGACCATAAAAATCGATGAAGATGAGATAGTACTCATCGTTGCCGCCGGACATCCCTTTGCCGGACGGAAAAGTGTTTCTTTCATGGAGATAACCGAGGAACCTTTTATTGCCAGGGAGGAAGCCTCCGGGACTCAAAAGAGCGTGGTGTCATTACTGAAAAAGGCCGGCTATGATACAAACCTGTTTAAACCTTCGCTAATACTGGGTACTACGGAAGCGGTGGTCTCGGCGGTAGAATCACAGTCCGGTATAGCTTTCGTTTCGAACTATGCGATAAAAAAGAGCCTTTCGCTGGGGCTGGTGAAAGTGGTAAATATCGAAGGTCTGACGTTGAAGAGGGACTTCTACTGCATTTACCGTAAAGAAAGGATAGTCTCTCGCCTTCTTGAAGAATTCGTATCATTTATTAAAAATCTCAAATAAATAAAGAAATACTAATGTCTAAATACTAAATCCTAAGATATTTTTGTCATTCGATATTTGGATTTGTTTAGAGATTAGATATTAGGGTTTAGTATTTCCCCCTGACCGGATTATATTTACCCATGCTGTAGAGACCGGGGAAAACGGCTTTACGGATTTCTTCGATGATAAACAGTCCGCCGGAGGCGGCTACTACAATCCCCCAATCGCCGGGTGTTAACGGATAAGTGTTGAATGCCGTCTGCAGGAATGGCACATAGACTACGGCGATCTGTAGCAGCACGGCCAGCCCGATTGAAAACACGAGTATTCTGTTACGAAAGATTCCGAGTTTTAATATCGTATGTTCGTCCGAACGGGCGCTGAAGGCCATCAGCCATTCGAAAGCCACAATGGCGCAGAAAGCCAGCGTCCGGGCTTCTTCGATACTCATTCTTGCTTCAGCCCAGCGGAAAATCAGGAACGTGCCCAGCCCTATCAGGACAGCCATCACCGCTATCCGGATGAACAGACCGGGGTACATTAATCCGACGGTCGGGTGTCTGGGAGGTTGCCGGAGTTCGTCTCCTGTCTTAGGTTCGGTCCCCAGAGGTATGTCGCCTGCGGTATCGGTGACAAGATTTACCCACAGAATTTGGACCGCCAGCAGCGGAGACTGACCGACGAACACAAGTGCTAGTATCAGTGTTACCAGTTCGCTTAAGTTCGTATTCAGCGTATAGAAGAGGACATTCCTCAGCCGATTAAAGATAGCCCGACCTTCGTCGACCGCCGAAACGACCGATGCGAAATTGTCGTCCGCCAAGACCATATCGGATGCTTCTTTGGCAACATCGGTCCCGGTGATACCCATTGATACGCCGATATCGGATGCCTTCAATGCCGGAGCGTCGTTTACCCCGTCACCGGTCATCGCCACAATTTCACCGTTTGCTTTAAGGGCGCTTACTATTCTCAGTTTGTGCATCGGTTCGATTCGCGCGAAAACCGAAATATTCTTTATCTCCGATGCCAGTTCAGCGTCGCTCATCTTCTGTATTTCGGCTCCGGTTACCGCGCGTCCTGTGGGAAGATTTATCTGGCGTGCCACCGATTCCGCCGTTATTTTGTTGTCACCGGTTATCATCTTGACGTCGATTCCCGCCTGTTTACACAGTCCTATCGCTTCTTTAGCTTCATCACGTGGAGGGTCTGCCATCCCCATCAAGCCGATAAACGTCAGGTTATTCTGAATATCGTCATCGGTCAGTTTATCTTCTTTTTTGGTAAAGTCACGGCAGGCGACAGCTATTACCCTGAGGGCATCCTCTCCCATTTTCAATGCGGCTTCGGATACCATGGATTTATCGGTATCAGTGATAACCGCTGTCTGGTTGTTTTTAAGGATGCCGGTACAGTAACCAAGAATCTTCTCCGCCGAGCCCTTTATATACGCCGTTTTTTTCTCTCCCCGGGAATGAAGAGTGGCCATATAGTGCAGCGTAACCATATATTGTTTTTCACTGGCAAAAGGGAGTTCGTCTTCGCGTGGATAGGTCTTCTCCAGTTCGTCTTTATCCAGACCTGCTTTAGCGGCGACAACTACCAGGGCGCCTTCGGTCGGGTCGCCGAATATTCCCGGTTTGCCTTCGTTTTCAGTCAGGGAAGCGTCATTACAGAGTACTCCGGCCTGCAGCAGGTGCAGCAGATGCTCGTTATCGGCAGGGTCGATACGGCTGCTGTCCTTCAGGAATTCTCCTGCCGGCGTATAGCCCTCGCCGGTAATCTCGATAAATCCGTCGTCAGTAAAAATCCGGCGCACGGTCATCTGGTTAAGCGTTAACGTTCCGGTCTTGTCAGAGCAGATAACGGTAGCCGAACCGAGTGTTTCGACGGCGACGAGTCTCCGTACTATTGAGTTACGCCGTGCCATAGCCCGCATACCGATTGCCAGCACGACCGTTACTACTGCCGGCAGTCCTTCTGGAATAGATGCCACCGCTGCAGCGACAGCCAGCAGGAATAAATCGAAAAGCTTAAGCCCCTGAATGAGTCCCACGATGACAAGCAGGGCGCTTACGCCCAGGAAAACCCACACCAGATACCGGCTGAGTTTTTTAATGTTTGTCTGTAGCGGAGTTTCTTCCTGCTTGACTTCCGCCAGACCCGTGGCGATTTTTCCTATCTCGGTATCCATACCGGTCAGTACTGCCAGGCCTGTCGCCCTGCCGCTCGTAACGATGGTACTCATAAACAGCATATCGGTTCTTTCGGCAATTATGGCGTCTTCCGGTACCGCTGCAGGGTGCTTTTCGACCGGTATCGATTCTCCGGTTAGGGCGGACTCGTCGGCCCTGAGGTTAGAGCTTTCAAGGAGCCTGATATCCGCCGGGACTTTATCACCGGATTCGAGCAGAACGATGTCCCCGGGAACAATCTCACGCGCCGGTATTGTCCGGATATTACCGTCACGCTTTACTGTAGCCCCGGGAGCCGCCATTTCCAGCAGAGCTTCCATCGCTTTTTCAGCTCGGGTTTCCTGTAAGGTGCCGATTATTGCATTGAGTATAATAACGCCGAAGACAACGGCTGCGTCTATATAGTGTTTCTCTCCGGTAAAGGACTGCGATACCAGGGATATGATTCCGGCAGCCAGCAGGACGTAAATCAGGGGACTGAGAAACTGTCTTAAAAATACCTTAATCAGAGAAGGTTTTTCCCTGCCCCGCAGCTCGTTGAACCCGTATTTTCCCAGGCGTCTTCCGGCTTCGATATCGGTAAGGCCGTTTTCCTGTGAGTTCGTTTCAGATAGGGCGTCTTCCGGTAAGAGATTATGCCAGCAGACCGAAGGCTGTTCCATAAGGAATACTTTATCTTAATTATATGCGGGCTTCAAGATTGCATGCCTGTGATTCTAGCTTTCCGAAGGCAGCGTGAAGACGAATTTATTACCTTCGGGCTGATTATCTTCCACCCAGATTTCTCCCCGGTGCATCTGGACGATATTCTTCGCTATTGCCAGTCCCAGTCCCAGACCGGGAGCTTCATCGTTAGCGTAGTTTTCTTCGATACGGTAATAAGGATTGAAGATTCTCTCTCTGTTTTCTTCAGAAATTCTGGGTGCCGAGTCGATAACCTCAACCCATACTTTTCCGTCATCTTCTCTTGCACGTAATTCAATCCTGCAATCATAAGGCGAATACTTATTTGCATTAGATAGAAGGTTGAACAGCACCTGCTGAAGTTTATCCCTGTCGGCTTTGACTTCCGGGAGAAAATCCGGTATCTCTATGTTTAATGCCTGGCTCTTGTTCTGAAACAGAACAGTCATCTGGGATGTCGACTCCGAGATTAACTCCACCATATCCAGAGGCGCCGGATTGATTTTAATTTCACCTATCTGCGTTCGTGCCAGTTCGAGTAAGTCGGCAACTCTCCGGTTCATAATGTGTGAACTGCGTTTGATATTTCCGTATAACCTCTGTCTGACTTCCTCACTCTGAGGAACTTCCTCGTCGAGGATTTCCGAAGAGGACATTATGGCAGTAAGGGGAGTTCTCAGCTCATGAGCGACGCCGTGAAGAAACTGCGTTTTCTGCTCGTCTATTTTCTGCAGCATTTCTCTCATACTTTTTTCAGAATAATAGAGCCGGGCGTTTTCCAGTGAGATAGCCATGTGATTTGCAATAGTCGATATCAGTTGTCCGTCTTCGACGGAATACGGGCGTTGGCTGATTTTCTCTCCGAGAGCCAGGATTCCCGATAGCTCGCCGGGATGCGGACTGATAGGAACCCACAACCTGGCATTTATCATCTCGATACTCCTTTTCTCTTCGGCAGTGAGACTCTGCAACAGGGGGACTATGCTGAAGTCCTTTGAGTATACGGGCTTGATATGAGTTTCCAGCCAGTTGATAAAAATACTGTCTTTTTTGAACACGACATCCGGTGGTGAGTCCGGACTTTCTATGCAGTGATTAACGGTAAACCGCATATTATCGTCGGTTTTAAGCAGCAGGCAGCCGCTGGATATCTGTAATGCTCCGGCAAGTGACTGCATCAGCTTTGAACTCAGTTCATTTATGTTCAAGACGCTCTGGGTTTCCCGGCTGAGTTTCTCGAGGGCCATGAGGTGGTCATACCTGTCGCGGTAAAAAAATCTATCGACTATTTGCTGCGCCCTGTTATACAGCGGCTGCAGTGCGATCGATAATACGAATATCGTCAGGACGTGTATCCACCAGGAGCTGGCGTTAAGCTTGGCAAACCGGTTCAACAGGACCAGAATGACGACATAAGGTACAGCAACTATCGTACTTAGCAGCAGGTAGGCCAGGCCTTTTCTGAACACAATCCGTATATCGAGCATATGGTATCTAACTATAGCCACGCTGCATATCAACACAAATATAACCTGACCCCAGACGAGCATCGGCGGCAGGTTAGTCAGGGAATCGAGCAAAGCACCGATTACCGGAAATGATATTGCAATCAGCAGATAGATAATCCGGTTTCTCTCCTCGTACGATGCGGATAATCTGTATGACCTGACCAGGTTGTATATTCCTCCGGCAAGCAGGGGTAATGTAATAATAGATACCGCTATCGAAAGCGGACCCTGCACGGGGGCATACCCGTAATCTTCAATGCGAATTTCCCTTATCATCAGTCCGGTAGGTGAAAGAATTGCTATGATGATAAGTACCAGGTAAGCCGCTAAAAGATAGCGTTTTTGATTGCGAACCTGCGTGTAGGCAATTGTGAAATGGTAGAACAGGACGAAGGTGGCAACGGCGGGTACCGATGCGATCCGACCCCAGATTACAGCTAGCTCAACATCCGGGCTGGACCTCATACCGAAAAGCAAAAATCCCCATATACCAACGCTGAAGAGAAGAGCGCTGAATACCCAGCTTACAGAACCGCGTCGTCCCCAGGTTACAACTATAACTATCAGAGCGAAACTGACGAATAATGCCACCAGCGGCGGAAGCATATAGGCTGGATTCGTAAATGGGTTAATCATCCCGCGCTGATTTCCTCACTCAATTGTAAAAGACGTTCGATGGCTTCATCGGTGGGATTGATATGAGCCGGTTTCAACCAGGCAAGGTCGGCTCCCTGCTCTCTCTTTTCATCCATGTACCGGCTGAATGTTCCCGGTGAGACAATCGTGACTCTTACAGGCTGCTGGTTCAGGTAAGACTCGATGTCCCTGTAATCGGTATCGACTATCTTTAACTGCTCGTCGATTAATCCGGCTATTTCATCGGCGTTATGTTCTTCTTTGAGTTCCATGTATACATTCATATAACTCTTATTATGTTCATATTCTTTCCTTGCCGTCCAGTCTACCGGCTTAATCCCCGTATTATTTATTGCTTGCCAGATAGTCCTCTCGTCTAACTGCGCAAGGGCGGCGAGATTGATAACGTCCGCTATCCTGCGGTGAAAAGCTATATGGGGGAGATTTATCCCGGTCTTTTCATCTTTTAAACCGATAACTTTTACCAGGTCCTGGGTGCGGTACCTGATTAAAGGCATACCGTAAAAATGTGAAATTACTACTTCATAAATTTTACCTTCCTCCAGTTCGTCCAATAAAACGGTGGAAGGCTGATAGTCCTTTTCATGCTGGTGTTCAACGATTTCATCATAAGGTATAAATTCCAGAAAAACTATATCCGGAGGGAAAACCATGCCCTCTTTCTTCCAGGTAGGCATTGCTACCAGAAAAGCTTCCGTCATTCCGTATGGCTGGTAGGGTTCGCTTCCCCAGTAACGTTTTATATCATCCTTGTATATACTGGCGTCGATGCCTCCCGCCATGACCGCTTTTGCCGGCCAGAGGTCTTTCGGCAGTATGGGTCTTCCCTCTCTCTTACTCTTGAACCAGGCCCTTGCCAGACGTGCCAGTATTTTCGGGCGCAGCATTCCCGGTGAAAATTTCATACTCTGAGTCTGTTCACTGAACAGTTCACCCATACTCACGAGAACACTGGCTATCGCCCCGATGACATCCACACCTTCTCTGAAAGCCATTGCGAATCCCATCTGGATTCTTTCCTGGAATTCTGAATCCTTGCTTTCTTCCAGGTCAGGGACAGGGGTAAATGTCAGGTGTTCTGCCACCGCCTGGAACTGAGCTCCGCTGGTATAGGGTGCAGCGGGCAAAGTCAAGAGAATACGGAATCCGGGGGCTATATTAACCTTGCCTTTTTGATCTGCTGTCGCAAGAATCAGGCTTCCCACCGATACGCGTGTTACTTTTTCCAGGAATTCTCCGGAATGAGGTATCCATTTGAAGCTGCCTCCCCTGCCTGAGGAATGACACCAGAGATGAGGTATTATGGCAAGGGACTCTTCCTGTCGTTCGCTTAGATAGGGTTCATAGTCTTCGTATAGAGTTAAAGGCAGCAGTTTTCTGAACTCCTCTACAGTCTTAGGTTTATGCCCGTTCATTATTTTCTTTCCCAGAGTACTATCGGCTACCCTTTCCATCTGTTCCAGAAGCAGTTGATTCTGGATTTTCATGAATTCATCCATTGATAAATCCAGAAATCCGCAATATCTCTGCCAGATTTCGGATTCGGACAGGGTACTGAAATATCTATCTTCGGACTTCATCTGTTTGTTCTCCTCGACGTTTTTTTGTTACCGTAAACCACGAAATCCCGGTATTCATCGAACTGTTCCACCTGGAAACTGATGTCAGGGTATTTACCCAGCATTTCCTGGAGTTCATCGAGTTTATAAGATTTTCGTTTGGTTCTCAGGAGCATGGGCAGGTATAAGATGCTGGCAAACATCTGGATCAGGATACCGAATATATTCCGGATACGGCTCCCGTTTGAGTTTAACCTGTGTCTTACGGTTTGCCTGAATAAATCGATGCCGAGTCCTATCCCTTCTTTTTCGGAAGGGTATGTTATAACGAACTGCCCGTCATCTTTGAGTACGCGAAACAGCTCTCCGGCAGCTTTTTCGTGGTCGCTTAGAAAATCTATAACGTGGATGCACAATACTTTATCGAAACTGTTCGCTTCGAAACCAAGGTTATGTGCATCCATGATACAGGAATCGGGTTGTTTAGCTTTAGCAGAGGTCTTCACCATCAACTTTTTAAGGGCGTTCGGTGAATAATCGATACCAACGATATCAACGTCCTGTTTATCCTGGAAAATACGGATTATTTCATTGCCGGTTCCGACGCCCACACAGAGTACTCTCTCTCCATTTTTTAAATCCAGTTTGTCTATGCAGTCGGTTTGAAGTTTCTCATATGAGGTAAGTTTTGCCGTCGTGAAATCATAAATCGGATTATAGACATAATTAAAATAAGTCTTGATCAAACTTCACTTCCCCGGTCACAAGATAATTGTACCCTGCATTTTCTTGCCGGCTGCATATCCTGATTATACTTTCTTCCGCATTCTTACAATACGGAATGGTTAAATTCGTATATGCAATATACAGATAATAGTAGCAAAATGTCAACAATGTAACAAAAGACTAAACCGGTAAATACATCTTCTATTTCCTTTATAGTATAATTGTAAAAACATGGGGCCTGTGGAGTCAGATGAATGAATAATCCATACCGGTTACTGGGACTAGCATTGTGCCTGGCCGGAGCGATTTTTGCACCGGTTTCATATTTCATTATCGATTCCGTTCCGTTAACCGCTGTCGGAATATCTGCAATAATGATTGGGATGACCTGTGTTGCACTGGCGAATGCCCGTCCCTCTCTGTCACCTGAAGCCTGCCAGCTCATGTTGAGAACCGGTATGGAAAATACAGCAGCCCTGCTGGAGGAACTCGGTCTAACAAATAAAGCAATATACCTGCCCTCGGTAATGAGAGACGGATATCCACAAGCTCTAATACCTCTTGAAGCGGGTAAAGATATTGGTTCCGTGAAGGAAAAGATACCGGGCAGGTTAATCGTCAGGTACGGGCAGAATCCGGAGGATATGGCTATTTCGGTCACCACACCCGGCAGTATAAATATCGATATGCTGGATACAATGCCCGGCCCGACTGCCGAGGAAATCGAGACCGCAATTACCTATATTCTGACAGGTATTCTGGATGTAGCCGATTCAGTATCCGTGAATCTGGTTGACAGTAAGGTGGACGTTGAAGTGCGTAATCCCAAGCTGGTTTTTGAAGATATCTGGTATCATCGCTGTATGGGAAGTCCGATCGCTTCGATTGTCGCAGCTATCTCCAGCGAGGCTCTCGGGAAACCGGTCAGGGTCTCGGATGAGAATCTACTGAAAGGTAAAAGCACGATTACCCTCGAGGTGCTGTCTTGAGAATATATAACAGGTATGTATTTTCTCTAATATTGACATCATGCCTTGTGAACACTCTTTTAGCTGTCCTCGGTCAGAATGACCTCAGTATGTATTTCATGGTTAATGTGATCAGTTTCCTTGTGGTAACTCTGTTTTTTACCTATTTTAATCCGAGGGCAAGAAAGATATTCAATACGATAAGTCTGGTGTTTTTTGCCGGTTTTCTGGTCATATTGATTATCGAAGTAGCAGGTGTTTTTTTCAGGTAAACTAAAGTGCGCAATTATATATCATATGCAATCGGAATTGTTCTGGGCGTCGCTATTTTGACATGTACGGGCAGCTCAGTTTATGCTATCGACCCGCATGAGAATCCGGATACTGCCAGGGAAGCCTTTAGCGGTATATCCCTGTTCAATTACTACTCTGGCGTTCTGGATTTTGTACTTAATAAAAATCTTGATGAAGTAGAAGGTAGACTGGCAAAGATGCCGTTTGCCAATATTCCTGAGAAAATCGGAGATTCCGTTGATAACTTTTCTGCCTCAACCACGGATATAACTGCGAAGGTTATATCGATAGATGACAATCTGGTATTGCTGAAAAGACTGGTTCAGCAATCACGACTGGAAGAATCTCTTAAGATAACTTCCAGTATACTTGATGATATCTCGATTACAAACTTACTACTCGACGATGCTAAAAACGCTGTTGAAGAGACAGGACAAGGACTTGGAGTTTTTTCATCCAGTGCATCAGCTAAACTGATACAGACGTACACTGAGGTACAGGACAAACTGGATAAAATACGGGAATTACTTAATCTCTACCTGATGCTGCTGGAGGATGCCGTTTCTGCTTACCTTGTTGAGACAGGGATTCCTCAAGATATATATTCAGGCCTGGATTTGTATCTAAAGGAATTTCTGGATTCTCTGGTTTCCCCTGGTTATTCTCTTACACAAAAAGTGAAATTCACCGATATCACTCTGGAAGTCGAGTCTGATGAAGCCTTTGTCGGAGATATAGTGAGTTTCAATGGTGTATTGAGTTCGGAAGGGGGACCTCTTGGCGGGAGAAATGTTTCTATACTCATTGACTCAGGTCAGTACATGACTGTAAAAACCGACGGTCGCGGTTATTACTCGGGTACGATACAGGTACCATTGAAATATATTCCCCAGCTTAAGATACAATCACTGTATTTCCCTCAGGGTAACGACCTCGGACGCTATCTCGCCGCCTTGAGTCCTGAAATATATATGGACCTTCTGTTTTATGTAACCGAGCTTGCGGTAACAGTGGATGACATGGCGTATCCCGGAACAAATACTACCGTTACAGGCATCTTTAATTATGGGCAAAATCCGCCGGCTGAGGAAAGGGATGTTGAAATTTATCTCGATGATATACCGATAGGTGAAATCAATGCCGGTGAGATGTTTTCTAAAATGGTTCAAATAAGTCCGGATATTGAAATCGGAGAACACAGCCTTGTAGTCTCCGTGGAAGGGAAGGGTAGATACGCCCCGGTAATCACAGAAGCAGTGCTTGAAGTATCAAGGATAATACCACATATCGATATTACTATTCCCGGGCTGGCTTTAATACCGGGAAGTGTTGAATTTAACGGCAGGGTGTACTCCGAATTAGGCCCGCTTGGTAACACACCGGTTACAGTTGACCTTGGTAATTTATCCCTGAAACTTGTCACAACTCCGGACGGATATTTTGGATCGAAGATAGGGACAGGATTCAGTTTCGGTATTATCGGTTCTCAGGACCTGATGGTGAGGGTTACTCCTGACGAACCCTGGTTTTCATCTTTCAGGACGGCTAAAAAAATATTGTTGCTGAATTTAATCACTATCATAACAGCCGTAATTATTCTGGCAGTAGCTGGCGTATATCTTCCCGGGAGAATAAAAAGAATCCTTACCAATGTGACTTATAGAAGGCCCAGACCTCTGATGCCGGTAATTGAACCTGAACAGGTCCCTGAGTACAGCGGTGTAGCTGTGCTTACTCCTGATGAGGTCAAAAAAGAAGAAAAATCACCGGTTGAACCCAGGGAAAGGATAATACACTGGTACCGGATTATCATTGGTATTGTTCAGCGTATTTCAAAGAGTATATTGCAGCCGCAACAGACTCTTAGAGAGTACGTCGCAGGAAAAAGCGGAATATTTGGTCCGGCTGCTGATTACCTGATGCAATTTACAGTGTTGGTCGAGAAGTTACTCTATTCAAGGTATGTCCCCACTGCCGCCGACGTGGATAACAGCGAGCGTTTATTTACCGAACTTGGAAACGAATCTAAGTTCCAGCCGGGTTCGAATACCGGATTACTGGATAATGAAGAGGTGGAGACAACAGATCAAATCATAGAAAGCGAAGCCTTTCACAATGTGAATACAACAGAGTATGAAGAAAATCCTCTGTTTCAAAACCGGCGCGGGAAACTATCAGTTTGGGTTATCGTTCTACTCATAATAACCATTGCTTATTATGCAGGTATTATACTGTTCGTCTTACCATTGCTGGCGGTGTCAATCAGTTTCTTACCGGTAATTATAATAAACAATCCGGACACTCTAACGGGCAGTAGTACGTACGAGGAGGAGTTACTGGATTGAAGACCATAACTGTTTTCTCGATCGTTCTCCTCGTTACAGCAGTCGTTTCTCTGTTATGCATCTGGTTTTATCCATCCATACAGGATTTTATGGCAGGAAACACGATGTGGAATGGTATAAAGAATTTTATTGAGGAATTCGATGCTGAAAACATAGATTCGACGGAAACCATTCCAGATTTGCCGGAGAAGAGTGTTCTGATTTCTATCCCGTATCTTGAATACACCGATGAAGACCTCGCGGAAATACAGGAGTATGTTGGTGGCGGCGGTACCCTGCTGCTGATGGATGATTATGGTTTCGGTAATGAAATACTTACTTACTTAGGTCTGGGTATCCGTTTCAGTAATAAACCATTGCTCGACCCTCTTATATGTTATAAAAATCAGTGGATGCCTAAAATCACCGATTTCCCCAAAGAGATAACCGATGAAAGCGTCGAGGTTGTGATTCTGAACCATGCTACTGCAATATTGTATACGGAAGGGGTAGAAGTACTGGCTTATTCATCCGAAGCCAGTTACCTCGATATCAATGAAAACGAAACAAGGGATGCAGACGAACCGGCTGATGCTTTTCCCGTTGCTGCGCGAATTAATGCCGGTAAAGGGACCATTATACTTGTGTCCGACCCCAGCGTATTGATAAGCAGTATGATAGAGCGTGATGACAACCACCTGTTTATTAAATATCTTCTTCATTTACACGATGAACCGGAAGAGATATTAGTAGACAGGTCCCACCTCAGCAAGACACCTCTCGATGTATCGAAGATAAGGCTTGCCGGTACTCGTGAATTCATCTCAAGTCCTTATACGCTTGTGGGTGTTCTTGCCTTAATATTCGTGGTAATATCTAGGTATACGTTCAGGAAGGGAGAAGCAGTTGGTTAACGCGAACGGGATATCCGATCTTTACGGCAAGATAATGGATGAAATTTCCAAAGTTGTTATAGGTAAAGAAGCAATAAAGGAAGGTCTCATCCTGGCTCTTCTTGCAGGAGGGCACGTACTTGTTGAAGGGTATCCTGGTACTGCAAAAACCAGCCTAGCAAAAACCTTCGTTCAGGCGGTAGGAGGCAGCTTTAAAAGAATTCAGTTTACTCCGGATATGATGCCGGCTGATGTCACCGGCTTCTACATATATTCTCCCAATGGTGAAAACAGATTTGTAGAAGGACCGATATTCGCAAATATCATCCTTGCTGACGAGTTAAACCGAACGACCCCCAGGACTCAGTCGGCTCTCCTTGAAGCTATGCAGGAACACCAGGTCACCATTGAGACCAGGACTTATCCTCTGGCAACCCCTTTTATGGTTATTGCTACTCAGGTTGAGACTGGTGGCGAAGGTACTTATCCTTTGACCGATGTACAGGTAGACAGATTTCTGCTGAGGATTTCCAGCACTTACTCGTCGAAGGAGGAAGAGAAACAGATTATAAGCAATATAGACCAGATTGATGAACCCGATATACATCCTGTTACAAATCTGGAAGAAATAGTGACTTTACAGGAACAGGTGAAACAGGTTCAGGTGGCTCCCGATATAATAGAGTATATTGCGTCCATTACTGCCAGTCTGAGGTCCGATCCGGATGTTGTTAGCGGTCCGAGTATCCGCAGCGGTATTGGTCTGTATAAATGTGCCAGGGTATACGCATTATTAGACGGACGTGATTACGTTATTCCCGATGATATTAAACATCTGGTATTTCCTACCAGTGAACACAGGATACGGGTAAAACCGGAAGCTGAGATGGATGAAGTTACTCCCCGTATGATACTGGAGAGGACACTTGAACGCATACCGGTGCCGAAGATCAGTGTATGAAGGTTAACCTCAGCTGGCTTATAACAACCATTCTCAGAATATATATAGTAGTCAGTCTTATACTGGCTGCCGTGATGTCACCTCTGGCTTTTTCGATAATTCCTGTTCTTGTACTTGCCTGGTATCTGTTCCTCCTGAGATGGCCTTTTAGCAGACGTGCGGTACTGATGACGTATATTTTCATATATTTCGCCATCGGACTATTGTACACGCCGGTCGTGGGAAACTATCTGCCTGTGTTGATCTCCTTACCTGTAATATATGGCATTCAAAGAGAACTGGTAAATACTTATGAAACGATAACATACCTGGATACTGCTCAGGTAGATACGAGAAGATTAACAAGCATTGGCATTTCGTTTCTGATAAGTATTGCTGCAGTCCTCCTCGTCTTTTCACTTATTAATACCGTGTCTTTACTTCTTGGAGACGCCGTACTGCTGCTGTATTTTAGTGTCCTGAGTTTTATTTCTCTCAGGGAGATGCCTTTACGGTCTGTCGAACCGGTCCGAATTCAGCATCAGATGATAGCCGGAACAACTGAGGATATACAGATTGAACTTGAAAGCAGAACGAATATAGACGGACTCGTTATATTGAAATCTCCGTATGACTGGCTGAGAGTGAACCCGGAATATTTTTTGGTAAAAGATAAAAGGCTGATAATTGAACTAACGCTAACTCCCGAACTGTCAGGCCCGTCGGATATCAGATTGAGTGTTCAGGCTGTCGATAGATGGGGGTTGTTCAGGAGAACCTTCGAAATCGTTCCATTGAGATTGTTCGTAATTCCCAGGGCAAAGTATGCTGCCTGGCTGGCTGATAAATACCTCGCGGGGACGGCACAGGGAAGTCTGCCCCTTATTTCACATATGGAATCCAAGAAACCGGTCTACGGTTTGCGAAGAGGTGTCGAATATTACGGAGGCCAGATATATCAACCGGGTGACAGTCTTAAGACAATAGACTGGAAACATTCGATAAAATACAACGAGCTGATTACCAAGGAATATGCCGAATTTCACGGGGAATCAGCTATTATCCTGATAAATCTCTCCGTAGGAGATGAAAAAGAAGCGGATATCCTGGCATATAATATCATTGTCACTGCTGTTTCACTGGCCCAGGAAAGTATTCCGGCGGCGCTGGCTGTATATAATCACGACGATGTGCAACTGGTTACCTCCACATTACATGACCGTCAGCTTGTAGCAAGGTGCCTCCATATTGCCAGGGAAATGATTACGTATGATAATCCGGTCAGGTACCTGGCTGCTCCCGATGTGCGCAGATTGAGAGCAAATATGAACCGAGTGCGTTCTTCAGACAGTAAAGCGGTACAGGTTTTGTCCGAACTGCTCAGGATAGAATATAACAACCTGAAGGAGAATGCCATGAATAATCCGGCAACGAAGGCGCTTACTCAGGTCCTGGCAAGGGCTGAAAGACAGTCCAATATCGTAGTGATTTCTCACCGGAATCACGATGCGGAAGCACTTGAATTTAACCTGTACGGCAATATCGTTAGAGGAAACGCTGTAATCAACATATAAGTAGAATATTCCTCTGAACTTACAGTTATCGTTCTTGTTCTGGTGATGAAATGGGAATGATGCGGCAATGACCAGCCTGTTTTAAAAATTATTTGACAATAAAATCGTAATATAGATACAATTTGCAAAAGTAAGTCCAGACGAGGGGAGTGTCGTATGGCAGTTTACATAATGATATCAAACCTGACCGATGAAGGCCGGAAAACCATAAAGAATCAACCGGACAGGATTCTTGAAGTCAATAAGGAAGTCGAGGAAATGGGAGGTAAAATCCTGGCCCAATATGCGATACTCGGCCCTTATGACTTTATTACCATAATCGAAGCCGTCGGCAACACTGCAATCAGTAAGATAGCTCTTGAATTGAGCTCGAGAGGTACGCTGCAGACGATGACTTTCGCCGCCATTTCCGTAGAGGATCTGATCGCATCCTGGAAATAGAGAAAACTCCCGGGTAAAAGGCGTATAACCGGTAAGGAAAAATACACGATTTTCCCCCTCTAATCTCAAGCACAGGACTATGCTGAAAATCGAGTGTGTGGCAACAAATAACTGCCGATTATATGCCGAATCCTCAACGAGACTTGATATTTTCATGCTTTCCTTCCTGTATAATGTTTCGTTAAGAACCTGATTTTTAAGAAACTATAACCACATATGAAAACCAAATCTGATGCACAACAATCCCTTGGATTCTGGTCTACCCTGTCGATAGGGATAGGCGGCATGGTCGGCGGCGGGATATTTGCCGTACTCGGACTGGCGGTAGAACTGGCCAGGGGCGGTACGCCGGTTGCTTTTGCGATTGCCGGTTTAATAGCCCTGATTACCGCTTATTCATATTCCAGACTCTCGGTAATATACCCCGCCAAAGGCGGCACAGTAGAATTTTTAAATCAGGCTTTCGGCGAGGGTACTGTCACAGGGGGGTTGAATATTCTCTTATGGCTGAGTTATATAGCCATGCTTTCACTCTATGCTTATGCGTTCGGCAGCTACGGAGCAAGTTTTTTCCCTGCTGCGGAACAGGAGGTATGGAGACATATCCTGACAAGCGGAGTTATCATACTCTTTACGGTGCTTAACTTTATCGGCTCAAGGGTCGTAGGAAGATCGGAAAACTTCATCGTAGCTTTAAAATTGATTATACTTTTTATTTTCCTCGGGGCTGGTATGGGTACGGTCGATATCAGCCGGATAGAGCCGACCGTGTGGAGCAGCCCTGTCCAGCTGACAGCCGGGGGAATGGTAATATTCCTTGCCTACGAAGGCTTCGAGCTGATAGCCAATACGGCTGAAAACACGCGGCAGCCGAGGAAAGTATTACCCCGGGCGTATTTTGTATCAGTGCTTTTTGTCATTGTACTGTATGTCCTTGTCTCAATTGTTACTCTTGGAAACCTGACGCTGGATAAAATAGTATCTTCACAGGACTATGCTCTTGCCGAGGCTGCCCGGCCATTCCTCGGAGCATTCGGGTTCGGCTTGATAGCGGTGGCAGCTCTGCTGTCGACGGGTTCGGCTATCAATGCGACACTGTATGGAACAGCCCGGGTCAGTTACGTAATTGCCAAAGAAGGAGAATTACCGGAACAGCTCGACCATATGGTATGGAAACGACCGGTTGAAGGACTGCTTATTACCTCGGGAATCACTCTCCTGATATCCAATCTATTCGATCTTACGAATATATCGATTATGGGGAGTTCAGGTTTTCTGATTATTTTCGCGGCGGTTAATTTTTCGAATTTCCTGTTAGCCGGAAAAAGCAGCCGGGTCAGGCTGTTATCCATGTCTGGCAGCGTACTTTGTTCTGCCGCCCTGGTGATTCTTATCGTACAGCAGGCACTGGATAATCCCGGAGATTTATGGATCCTGGCCGGAATGGTGCTGGTATCATTTTCCGTTGAAGTATTATACAGGTTGAAAACCGGCAGAAGGATAAAACCCCTTAACACGGTACCCCGGGAACAGTAATCACGAAAAGCCGGTTCAATCGTTAATGAGGGGACTGTGATACACTTATATCCGGGAGATGCGTGATACGGGAATTGATGAAGTAGTAACGGTTCAGCTTCTGGGAAAGTCTCCAGCCTGAATATCGGGGAATCCCTGATATTGCACAGACAAAAACGCTCATCTATTTAATATCTATGGCATGTTTTGACGTAATTCAGGTGATGAGCGTTCTGACTAATTGACTTAGCCTACTTTTTTCTTCTCCAGAGCTTCGTCGATACTTTCGGCAAGGTTTTCAATTGCAATAGGTTTGCGGATGAATCCTGCCGCTCCCAGTTCCAGAGCTTCGTTAGCAGTATCGATGGTGCCGTGACCAGTTAAGATTAAAACCAGTATATCCGGCTTTATCTGTTTTGCTCTACGCAGTGTTTCTATCCCGTCCATACCGGGCATCCTGACATCCAGCAGAACCAGGTCGTATTCCTCTTTCCCTATCATTTCCAGTGCCTCGGCTCCTGAGCCGGCTCCTTCCGCGTCATATCTCTTACGTTGAAGGAGTTTGATGCATGAATCCCGGATGTGTTTTTCGTCATCTACCACCAGTATTTTCTTCGACATATTTGTGCTGCCCTTTAAGCTTTATTTATTTACCGTCGAATCCTTGAGATATCAACGGCATTTATCAACTGTTTTTTATTTTTTCAGAGTTTCGCTTATCTGTAAGAGTTCTTCTATTAACACATCCGGAGCGTTGATTCGCGGTGGTTTCAACTGCGAAATTTCTGCACCGGCATCCTGTTTTTGTGCGGTGTACCCGGAAAATGTTCCTTCATTAAGTAAGACAACGTGGATGGGCTGGATGTCCATCATAGAATCCAGATCATCGTAGAACAGGTCGATTTTTTTCAGTTCCCTGTGTAACTTCTCTGCCATTTCACCGGGGTTATCCAGGTCTGGAGCCTCAGCATACATAACGACAATCGGCTCCCCGTCCGTGATTTCTTTTCGAATCGTCCAGTCCTCCATATTAACCTTCGTGTTCGCTACTGCCTGAGATAACGTTTTCTCGCTTAACCTGGTGAAACTGGCGATGTCGATTAAATCGTCAGCCCTGCCTTCAAAAGCGATTTGGGGTAGGGAGATTCGAGCCTCTTCGTCGTTTAATGAAGTTACTTTAATCAGATGTCCCAACCGATAACGGACAAATGGCATTTTGTGAAAATTCGTTATCACGAGTTCGTAACGTTCATCGGCTTCAAGTTCGGAAATCAATACCGTGCTGGGCGTATGGGAGTCATCGCTACTGTTTTTCAGCCATTCGCTTTCGGGAATGAATTCGAAAAAGTTGGTGTTCGGGACTAACGTCATTCCTTTCCTGGTCCAGCTTTGCATGGCCATTATGCCGGCTTCGGTGCAGGCGTGAAATTCGTACGGGTATTTCCCCCAGCATTCGGCTACCATATCCCGGTAAACGCTGGTATCCATCCCCCAGCCGATTAACGCTTTCATCGGCCAGAGGTCTTTGGGCAGCATGTCTCTGCCTGCCAGTTTACTACGGAGGTATGCCCGGATAAAGCTGAGAAGGATACCGGGCTGTGATAGATATTTCAGTATGCCGCCCTTGCCGGAATGTTTGTTAAAGTCCTTGCCCATCTTGACGAGTACGCTCGTCAGGGCGATGGTAATATCTACCCCTTCTTTCAGAGATATTTCAAAACCTTTCGTAATCTTTTCACTGAACGTCATCTCATCATGAGCGTTCGGAGAATATACCGGAGTGAGAGGAAACCTCTCGGTCGCCCCGGCGGCCAGCAGCCCCCCCAGATAAGGACTGGGAGCGGCGTTGAACAATACCCGGTCGCCTTCCTGCAGGGAGCTTTCTCCTCTACCGGTCGAACAGGAAAGAATAAAGATTGCCATCAGGTTCTTAAGTATCTGATTGTAAAATTCAAGTGTATAAGGAATATCGAGGAATGCCGTTCCCTGACCGGAGGTATGGACCCATACGTATGGTTTTTCGGGGAGGGTGTCCTCGTTGTTTATTCCAAGTTCCGGCAGGTAGTCGGGATACGAAGTAAGAGGTATCGTATTGCGGAAATCATCTACACTTGTAGGGACTCTATCGCCGATTATCCTCTGTTCGAGAGAGGTGTTGCCGATTTTCTGCAGTTGGTCAAGCAGCATTTTTTCCTGGACTGAAGTGAATTCTTCAAGAGATAAGTCCAGGAATCCGCAGTGTTCGGTCCAGAAGGGGTCGGATTCCGATTTAACCATTCGAGGTTTATTACTCATGCTCTTACTCCGTTCAAACTCAACGATGCTATAATGCAGACCGCTGTGAACAAATCAGTCCTTAGTTATGTATAATAATACATTCTCGGATAAAACTCAATTAAACCTTCAGCAGGAAGGAAAACAAACCGGATTCAGTCAATCGGACTAAAACAGTTTGTTAATAATACAAAAAATCGCACTTACGGAAAGCCGCCATGCTTATGCATAAACGGTTTCCGTACGCACGTAATACAATTACTCCCGGGAAGAGAAGTAGCAAGCCGGGTAAGCTACCCGGCTTGCTTTAATTATCGATATTACCAGCGAAGGGTATAGTCTGTGTGCGTACCGCTGATTCCCGCATCACCCACCAGTGTGTAGATACCGCCACCGAGATCCGTCAAGATCAGCAATGCGGCCCAGTCACCCTGACCGATGGTATAGGTCTGGCCGTCGCGTCCGCGGATGTTAAAAGTTCCGTCATCATTTACGTAGTTGATAACAAGCTGCGGTCCGGCACCCAGGTCTATAATGCTGTATTCTCCCTGAATCGTTGCCTGGTAAGTACCAGTTAAAATACTGCCGGATTGAAGAGCAATTTTAATAGAGGCTCTGGCATAACCGAAATATGTTCCGTGGACAGGTGAATCAGGATTGAGTTTGATTATCGAAGCGTGGGTCACCTCAATCACTGCATTTGTTAAAGCATCCCAATCAGTATAAGTGAAATAACCCTGGACCTTTTCACCTCGCGTGAATATGTACGGTCCATACTGGACAGACTGCCCGGGATCGACCACCGTTAAATGTGCTGCGGCGGAAAAGTCCTCAGGTTGAGGCCAGTGATATCCGTGACTCGACTTCGCCCATTTACCGGAGGCAGCCATTACCGGAGACGGTGCTACGCAGGTTAGCACAAGAGCGACTACAAGACTAACGATGAGTAATTTCTTCTTCATTCGCTTGTCCCTCCTTCGCAATATTACTACAGGATTCCATTACCCCGTAGTCTAATGATACTACCTACTTGCGACTTAGCAATCCACCTAAATAGGTGTTTTTCCTACATCTTTGGATGTAGAAATGTTGTAATATATACATGATTGTATAAAAATAGATATTTTGTTACTCGACAACGACCGCTTCTTTTACTATACTTAGCCGTATCGGTGGTATATAATAGAAAATCATTTTTGTATCATCGTCTTTATCGTAATAGAATAATATAGACATACTCACCGTACTGACAGGATTATACTCTTAAAGGATGGGAGAAGAACCTCTATGAGTGTATATGTCGCAATACCTGTATTATTATTTGCATTCTGTATCGGACTGCTTATACTCGTTATTATAAGTGGTCTCAGACGCCCGGCCAGGTGGCCGTTCCTGTTGTTTCTTATCTTTATGGCTCTCTGGGGTTTTTTCATTTTCCTGATGCGCGACAGTGATACCCTGGAGCAGGCATATACCTGGGAGATATGGGTTTTCCTGTCGATTGTATGTGCAGCCCACTTTTTCTATAGGTTTACCCTGAGTTTCACCGAAACCAGAGAAAGAAGGTCGATACTATATATAGTATATGCCCTGTTTGTCGCTGCTCTGGTGCTCGTTCCCACGGGACTCGTGGTAAAAGGAATGCAGTCGTTCTGGTATGGGAAAGCTCCGGTAATCGGTATGCTGTTCCCGGTATATTTGGGCGCCGCATACCTGCCGATGATACTCGGATTCAGGGTAATCATCAGGCATTACAGACGTACCAGAGTGCTCAACGATAAAGTCAGAGATTCGTATATAATCACAGGTCTGGTAATAATGCTTGTCGGGGCTACTACGGATTTTCTTCCTCCCCTGGGTATCCGGATGTATCCGCTGGGAATAATCGGAAACCTGATATTCTGTATTATAGCCACGATAGCAATGCTCAGGTACGGCCTGCTGGAAATCCGCGTCGTGTTACGCAGGGGGACCGCGTACTCTATCGTAAGTCTTATAATGCTCGGCATTGTTATCGGAATATTCCTGCTGGTCAGCAACTCATTCCAGGAACTCAGTACACCTGTATTCGTAACGGTGATGATTTTGGCTTTCCTGGCTATCGCGGCGATATTTCAACCAATCCAGTCCAGAGTACAACGAGTTGTCGACAGATGGTTTTTCCGCGGCAGGTATGATCATCTGCTTAACCTGGAACAATTCACTCAAGAGACAAAAAATGTGACGGACCTGAAACAGTTATCCGATTCATTAATTTCACTGATCGGGCTGGGAATGGACAGCAGATCGGTTATTCTATTATTGCCTACCGCCCAGACCGGAGATTATGAAGTTTATTCGTCCTACGGTCAGGATATGAATAATGGGAACCACATATCCTTTTCGGCGAACAGCAGTTTAGTCCAGGCTATGAAATACCAGGACTACACAATCGATATAAGCGCAATCGATTTTACACCCTCGTTGCAGAATATCGATCCGGAAGACAAAAAGGTATTGACGGAGAATAATATCGAGCTACTGGTACCGCTGCGGTCTAAGGAAGTTTTAACGGGGCTGCTCTTACTCGCAAAAAAGACATCGGGAGATACGTATTCCACCGAAGACAGGCAGCTGCTCGGTACGATTTCGAATCAGGCGGCGGTCAGTATCGAAAACGCACGTCTTTATGATCAACTGCAGCAGCAGTTGATCAGGTCGTCGAAACTGGCTTCGCTGGGTGAACTGGCAACAAACGTTGCTCACGAAGTTAATAATTCCCTCCAGAGTGTGATTAATTACGGGACTATTCTTTATGAAGACCTGGGTGAATCCAATCCTATGCGGGAAGACGCCAAGATTATAGAAACCGAAGCCCTGAGAGCACGGAATATCGTTGAAATACTTCTCGGTATAGCCCGGAAAGAAAGAACATCCAGGGAAATTATTGACCTGAACGACGTTACTAAAACGGTAGTTACCCTTATCCGGCTCCGGACCAAGACCGAAGATATAGAAATCCACGAAGACTATTCAATGGAAGCTCCGCTGATTAATGCCAGCATGGAACAGCTCAGGCAGGTCCTGTTAAATCTGTTTGCAAACGCCAGCGATGCTATGCCTGCTGGCGGCAGGATAGATGTCTCGACCCGAGTAGAAGACGACAACGTTGTTTTCATTATCTCCGATACAGGGCTGGGAATGCCGAAAGAAGTGATCGATAGAATATTCGATTCATTATATACTACCAAGTTAAACGGAACCGGCCTGGGTTTAACGGTTACCAGGAGTATTGTCGAAGAGCATAATGGGACAATTGAAGTTGAAAGTGAGGAAAATCAAGGTACGAGATTTACCATTAGACTCCCGAGAGCCTGATAGAAAGTGAGCGTGGAATGCCTGAAAAGATACTAGTAATCGATGACGAAAAAGGTATACGGGAATCCAGCGTAGCACTCCTTCAAAGGAAAGGTTACGACGCTCGTGGTGCTGCATCAGGTGAAGAAGCCCTTGAACTGATTCAGAACGAATCATTCGACCTGCTGCTTCTGGATGTAAGAATGCCGGGTATGGATGGAATCGAAGTACTGCGCCGGGCAATAGAGATAGTGCCCGATGTCCAGGTTGTGATGCTTACCGGTCACGGTACGATGGATACGGCCATCGAAGCCCTGGAATACGGGGCGATCGGGTTTCTGCGCAAACCGGTCACTATCGACGACCTGCAGATAAGTATCGAAGACGCTATGGCCAGAGGCAATACCAGAAAAGAAAACGCCCGGCTCAAGGCGTTATTACCACTTTTCGAACTTAATAACCGGCTGCTTTCTGAACTGGATGAAGAAAAAATCGTCGGGATTATCCTGGAAACCGTGGATGCGGAAACGGATGGGGACCACGTCGAGGTGACACTCTGGGATGAAAACCGGGACAGGACCAAGCATTATTCTAATAAGATTCTATCGAGCTATTCCGAAGATGCCCGGGAAAACAGCGAAGATATGAAACAGCAGGTTTCATCCACGATGAAACCGATTGTATATTCGACGGGTGACGTGAAGATATACGAGGACTGGGAGGACATTCACCTTATAGACTCCGGCTACGAAATATATATCCCCTTTGTAAGCAGAAATGCGGCTATAGGCGTCTTGAAAGTAGTGAAAATGCCTCCTCACAAACCTTTGAGAGAGAGCGATATTGATTTTTTGATAACGCTCTGCAGCCAGAGCAGCATCGCAATATCCAATTCGCGGTTGTACGACAGTCTGGAGAAAGCGCACCTTGAGGTCGAAGACCTGCTCAGGCGGGTAATCAAGAACACGGAGGATGAGAGGTTAAGAATATCCCTTGAGCTGCATGACGGTCCGATACAGTCCATCGTGGCGTCCCAGTTTTCAATTCAGGCCTGCAGGGCGCTTCTTCAGGAGAATATGGAGCAGATAGACGCAAAACTACTGGCTACCGCCAAGGGTTTGCTGGAAAGCACTCACAGTTTAAGAAGAATCGTCAGCGATCTTCATCCACCGGACCTGGAGCGGTCCGGATTGATATCGGCAATACAGGAATACCTCAGTATTATCGATAACGAAGGGAAAATTAAGTGCTATCTGAAGGTAAACGGTGAAGCGCAAAAACTAAAGTACAGCACCGAAAGAGCCATATACTATATCGTCAGGGAGGCGGTTACCAATAGTAAGAAACACGCCCAGGCATCGACAATCGAGGTGAAGCTGGAGTTTCAGAAGGAAAAACTGATAGTTGCAGTCCGCGATGACGGAGTAGGCTTTACCTTTCCCGAAGATGAAGAAAGTCTTTATTTAAACCATATCGGGATAAGAAGTATAAATGAAAGAGCTAAATTTTTGCAGGGAGAGTTGGCCATTAGTTCAAAAATCGGGCAGGGGACAACCGTCCAGCTGGATTTGCCGTTGGAAATGCATCTCCAGGATTAATATCGGAAGGTTGAGCAGGAACGGATTCGAGTACAGGCGATAAATGATAAATCAGACAGGGAAAATCGGTATCAGGCGAAAAAATGGATAAGAATAAAATAGGTATTCTAATTGCCGACGACCACAAGTTAATAAGGGAAGGTCTGAAAAACTACCTGCAGACCCAGAAAGAGTTCGAGGTCCTGGGTGAAGCGGCAAATGGTGAAGAAGCCGTTTCGATGGCTTTAAGAGTCAGACCAGACGTGGTGCTGATGGACTTAAATATGCCCAGGGTGGACGGTATCCAGGCGATAACCCAGATAAAGAAGGATTCACCCGATACAAAGATAATAGTACTGACCGTATTTACGCAGAACGATAAGGTATTTCCCGCCATAAATGCCGGCGCGGACGGATATATGCTGAAGGATATTTTGCCGGAGGAACTGGTATCTGCAATCTGGTCTGTGGTGAACGGCAAGCCCGCCGTTCATCCTGAAATCGTCCAGAAACTGATGATGGTAATATCGACGACGGATGAAAATAATAAATTGAAGTCGCTTACTGCGAGGGAGCTTGAGGTACTGCAGCTTCTTGCCGAAGGCAAGAGCAACGAAGAAATTTCGAACGAGCTGATAATCAGCGTGCAGACCGTTAAGACTCACGTGCACAATATTCTGACCAAGCTGGAGATGACGAAGAGAGTCCAGGCGGCGCTTTTTGCCAGAAATCAGCCTGATTTGTTCGATGAGAATTTAAACCTGGTGGATAATTGATTCGACATTTATACGGATGTTAATGTAGGTTTGAAGATATTATGGCGGAACCGATTAAAGTAATGATAGTGGACGACCACCTGATAGTGCGGGAAGGCATTACGTCGATTCTCGACATCGTCAATGAAATTCAGGTTGTTGGCCAGGCTTCAAGTGCCGAAGAAGCCCTGGCTAAAATCCCGATGGTGAATCCCGACATTATACTCGTCGACCTCAGAATGCCCGGCACGGACGGGATTCAACTGACAAGAATGATAACCAGAATGTTTCCCGACTGTAAAGTTATTGTTCTCACCCTGTACGACCAGTATGTTTCCGAATCTACGAAAGCGGGAGCCAAGGGTTATCTGTTAAAGGATATTCACCTCGAAGACCTCGTCGATGCGATAAAGCGGGTGGATGCCGGGGAGACCGTATTTGATCAAAACATCAGGCAGATGATAGGTATCGATTATGAAGATGATACGGAAGAAGACCAGGATGATTTATCGGATAAAAGTGATACCGATATACTGGATGAAGTAAGGATATATAACCAGTTGAGAGTATTGATTCTGCCGCCGGCAACAATAAGCGGCTCGTTATCACTTACCAGTATCGTGGAGGAGGCGGTAGGGGGCGAATTTAAACAGGTCGAGGGTACGATATCCGATGGTTTCGCCATCACCTTCGATTTAATCAAACCTTCCACCCCGAAAGAAATTAACGAAAGAATATCAAGGATACCTGATATAATACTTCCCACCGAAGATAACCTGGCTGAAAATAACGATACCCGCGACATAATAAACAAGCAGCGTGTGTTCAACGCAAAACATCCGATGATTATGACTGTCTTCGTCCAGCTACAGGACTAAGACTATCCAATTTTGAACAGCTGATATTCAGGCATTTAAATCAACTAATCTGGCGTATTTTCTCTTTTCCCATCTGCCACATTTTTCTACTTTCTTTCTCTATTAGATTCGGATGATGTTGACTGGATTAAGTCATTTTTGGGGTTGATTGACCTGAATTACTATCCGATTTAATGCACTCATATGATATACTGGTTTCTATTAAGGAGGAAAAGATGCGTCTGGACAATCCTACCGAAAATGATAAGTTGGGTTTCACACCATACGTTATAGGCATTGAAAAACTAATCAAAGATACTTCGGTGAGAGATTTACCTATAACTATCGGTATATATGGCGCATGGGGTTCTGGGAAGTCTTCATTTATGATGCAATTACGAAAAAGACTAGTAGGTGGAAGTAAGCATTCAAGAGGCAAGATACCCACCATATGGTTCGAAGCTTGGAAATATGATAGAACACAAGATGTTAGGAGTGCGCTTATCTATCAAATACTTAACGGTATATATGCTAGTGCAAATGAAGACACAAAAACAAAGATATTGAACGCAACTAAAAAATGGGCTCAGATTTCATTATCACTAGTTAAACAAATGAAGCTTAGTCCAACGATTGTTGGAACAGGGGGAATATCATTCCCTACTCTAAAAGAAATCCAAGATGATGTTGCCGATTGGAAAAGATTCCAGACTGCAGTAGATAAATTCTCTTTTGAATTCGATGCTGCTGTAAAAGCGTATCTTAAAGAATATGGTTCAAAGCGATTAGTTATTTTTATTGATGACCTAGACAGATGCTTACCAGAAAACGTAATAATAATATTGGAAGCACTTAAGCTGTTTTTAACAGTATCATCGTGTGTGTTTGTCATTGGTATAGATAGGTCTGTTGCCGAAAAAGCAATTCAAATACATTATGGAATTAAACCTGGGATTGATAGAGAATACCTTGATAAAATTATCCATTATTCTTTTAATGTCCCCCCAATATCTTCAGATCAATTAAAGCAGTTATTTACACAGTTAATACCTTATGAGATGCAAGTTGAAGATTGTCTGTATGTTATCAGTCAGGCTGCACAGGGCAATCCTCGACTATATTTACGTCTATCAAGTAGTTTTGCGCTGCTTACGGAGTTAGCCAAAACCGTAACTCCTTCATTATTCCATATTTTCAAACCTAACCCAATTCTAGCTCTTTCAACAGCAATATCAGTCCGATTTCCCGAGTTTCACAATTTCTGTAAAAACAATCCGTCTGGATTTTATACTTATTTAGAAGCTATCAGCCATACTACGAGCCCTACAAAGGAAGAGTATTTGATTCAAAGAAATGCGCCGGAATTTGTTCAGTACCTCAACAATGAACAAATACGTCAATTCTTATTTGGAGTGTTCCCAGAATTTGAGGATGTTGTGAAGTTTTTCGGAGGGAATGATACCGATTTTCAAAATACTCTTCGAGAAGCTTTTAGTTTAGCACAAACTATAATATAAGTTTTACGGCAATAAACTAAAAGTAATAATTCCTAAAATCATACCCCCATTTATATATAACACTGCGATTTTATTATTATTTTACCTTCAATTCCATTCCGTTAGAATCTTTATTTGAATATTAGTGCCAAATTAGTGCCATTCAAAAAAAATCCCGATACCGATTTAGGTGTCGGGGCTACTTTTAGCTTTAAATTATGGCGTCCCTGGAGGGATTCGAACCCCCGACCCGCTGCTTAGAAGGCAGCCGCTCTATCCGGCTGAGCTACAGGGACGCGAAAACTGAAAGTCGGATTTTCAGCCTACCTTGATTATATTGTGATACGCCTGCCTTGTAAAGACTGGTTCTGTGTGCACCTGGTTGGTCTTGTTGTCATTGCGAGTCCTCGGCGTAGTCGAGACGAAGCAATCCCCAAGTCCGATTATAGAGATTGCCACGTCGTCCGCCCCGGCGGACTCCTCGCAATGACGGAGACGGATTCGTCCTTCGACAAGCTCAGAACGAACGGGAGAAAGCGGGATCTCGCAATGACGAAGGAGGAGTGGATTGACATGGGCTTAGCCCCTCTCTCAAACTCTTTCCCCCTCAAACAATCGAGATATTTTTGCTGAATATGGCAGTTGTTTGAGGGGGATAAAGGGGGTGCACTAAAAATCACAACAAAAACCGAATAGTATCTAAAGACTGCGGAATCGATACCGCCCGGATCACGGCCATAGGAATCTTTCCGGATAACATTTTCCCGATAACCTGCTATAATCGTTATTACAAGTAATTAATACAGGAGGAAGGGAATATGGCGTTCAATATTAACCACATGACTCCGGCGCTGTTCGGCGTGGATTCTTCTCTTCAGACCGGTGAAAGGCTGAAGACCCTGGGCTGCAAGAAAGTGCTGGCTGTTTACGACCAGGGAGTCAAGCAAACGGGTATCACGGACAAAATTATAGAGAATATTAAAGAACAGGAAATAGAGGTAGCCGTTTTCGACGGTGTGAAAGCCGACCCGCCGGATACGATGATAGACGAAGGCGCGGAAGTGGGACGCAAAGCCGATGTCGACGGCGTGGTGGGAATAGGCGGCGGTAGTACCATGGATACCGCCAAGACAATCAATCTTCTGCTGAACAATCCCGGTAAGGTGAAGGACTATATGGGTACGGGCACCCCATTGAAACCGGGAAGGAACCTTATCCTTGTCCCGACAACGGCGGGGACAGGCAGCGAGGTAACGATGTTCGCCGTTATTACCGACACCGCCGACGAGAACAAGAAAAAAGGTATGGCGGGTCCTCTGGTCAGAGCCAACCTGGCAATAGTAGACCCTATGCTGACCGTCGGAATGCCTCCGTCGATTACCGCCGACACGGGAATGGACGCCTATGCCCACGCCGCAGAAGCTATCATGGGCAATAACAGGAACCCGATGTCCGACCTTCTGGGCGAACAGGCTATCTCTCTGGTAATGAAATACCTGCCGAAAGCGGTGAAGAACGGAAAGGATATAGAAGCCAGGACACAGATGAGTTATGCTGCCATGCTGGCAGGATACTCATTTAACGACTCGTTAACTCACATGGGGCATTCGCTGGGGCATACCCTCGGCTCGATATTCCATATACCCCACGGAAATGCTTGCGGCGTAGCAATGCCGGAAATTATCGAATACCTTGCCGGGGAAGTTCCCGGACCGATAAGGCTTATCGGAAAAGCAATGGGGCTGAAGATAAAGGCTTCGGCTTCACCAAAAGAAGCCGCCGCCCAGGTTGCCGAAGTGCTGGCAGCCTTCAACAGGAAGATAGGGCAGAAAACACTCAGGGAACTGGGCGTTAAGGAATCGGAGCTGGAGAAAGTGGCGCAGGCAGCTTTCGACCAGGGGATGTGGAGACTGAGTCCCAGGGAAACCTCGGCGAAAGATATGCTGGGTATCCTGAAGAAAGCCTACGCAAGGTAATCCGGGTTTATTCCAGGATATAGAATAATAAGTTTTGTGCGGCACCCCTGATTCAGGGGTGCCGCTTTCATTGTATAATACTACAAAATACCGGAAGTGCCCGTAAATATGGAAGAACCGTTATTCAACGCCGGTGCGGCGATATACGATAGTTTCACTTTTCTCCGGGGTCCGGCGGAACTTACTGCCGAAAAAGCCCGGCTTTCGCCGGGGCAGAAAGTACTCGATGCCGCCTGCGGCTCCGGGTGGGCGGCGATGAAAGCTGCCGGAATGGTGGGAGAAACCGGACAGGTTACGGGCATCGATATCGCCGATAAACTGCTGGATATCGCCAGACAGAAAGCCGCGGATTCCGGACTGACGAATATCGAATACTTATCGGGCGATGTTCATACCCTGGAATTCGCAGATAACGGCTTCGATGCCGTTATCTGCGCTTCATCTTTGTTTCTGTTCGGTGATACACGGAAAGCCCTGGGTGAATGCTACCGCGTCCTGAAAACAGGCAGTACGATGGTGTTTTCAACCTTCGGCAGGGGAGTATTCCAGCCGGTGATGAAACTTATCGACGACCGGCTGCGAGAATTCGGAGAGAAAACACCTACGTCGTCTGCTATTTTGGTTACCGATTCGCCTGAAAAATGCCGTGAGATTTTTATCGGAGCCGGATTCGATAATGCAGATATTTCGGAAGATACACTGGCCGTCGTTTACCCCGATAAAGAAGAATGCCGGCGGCAGATATGCAACTCGCTCATCGTGAGACCCCGGATAAACAGGCTGGATTCCGCCGACAAAGAAAGACTGAAGAAAGAAATCCTTTCGGTACTGGATGGATTCGGTACTTCTCATGGCATTACGGTCGACGTTCCGGTGATATTCAGTTCGGTCGAAAAGCTTTGACTTCATATGTAAATATACCTAGAATGAATCAGTATTGGCTGTTTGTATCCGTATTCGTAATAAATGGAGGTGGTCTGGAAAATGGATAATGAAAAAGCATTAACACCCGCCGAAAAAAGAGAAAAACGTTTTGAAGCATTACTTGCCCCGCCCCCAATACCATTCAACAGTCCCGAAGCTGAAAAACTTTACTATGAAAGGCTGAACAGGGTACTGGATGCCTACAGGGTGAACGTACCCGACAGGGTACCGGTCTCACTGCCAATCGGGAATTTCCCTGCTTATTACGCCGGGGTCAGTTTCAAGACAGTAATGTACGACTACGATGAGCTGTATCGCGCCTGGAAAAAATATCTCGACGAATTCGAGATGGATACCTTTACGTCACCGGGTCTGGTAATGTCCGGACCTGTCTACGACCTTCTGGATTACAAGGGCTATAACTGGCCGGGACACGGCCTGCCCGATAATGCCGACGGCTACCAGTACGTAGAGGGCGAATACATGACGGCTGACGAATACGACCTGCTGATAAAAAATCCGTCCGATTTCTGGATGAGGACCTACCTGCCCCGCGTCCTCGGAGTATTAAAACCGCTGGAGACTTTCCAGTCGCTGACCGATATCTGGGAAGCTCCAGCCTCCTACTTCATGCCTTTTATGTCGCCCGACGTCAAGAAGATGCTGAAGACTCTCCTCGAAATCGGAGAAGAACTGGAGAAATGGGTGCAGGTGGTAATGAAGTGCGGAGCCGAAGCGGCTGCGGCGGGCGTGCCGTCGGGAATGCCCGGAACACTGGCAAAAGCACCGTTCGACACGATAGGCGACACCCTGAGAGGAACCCGCGGTATTATGATGGATATGCTCAAGCAGCCGGATAAACTGCTGGAAGCTATCAATGTCGTAGCCGATATATCCATCGACAGCACAATCGCTCAGGTAAACAGGAGCGGCGGAATAATGGCTTTCTTCGTCCTGCATAAGGGCGCCGATGGATTCCTGTCGCCGGCACAGTTCGATAAATTTTACTGGCCCTCGCTGCGGAAGTTCCTGCTTGCCTTAATCGATGAAGGAATTATGCCGATGCTGTTTGCCGAAGGCAGCTACGACACCCGCTTGGACAATTTTACTGAATTCAAGAAAGGTGAAATCGGCTGGCTGTTCGACAAGACGGATATGGCAAGGGCGAAGAAGATGCTCGGCGATAAATGCTGTATCTCTGGAAACGTGCCCACTTCATTATTGACAACGGGGACCGCCGAGGAGACGAAGAAATACTGTAAGGACCTGATAGAAATCTGTGCTCCGGGCGGAGGATTCATCCTTGCCGGTGGAGCCAATATCGATACAGGGAAGGCGGAAAACGTCAGGGCGATGATGGAAGCCGTCAAGGAATACGGAGTCTATTAAGCAAGAACACTTGTTGACATAAAACTAGAGGGAATTCTGAAATCTGATATATTCAGTCGGAAGAAACCAGATATGACAGGAAGAAGGGTACTGGAAGCTGCATGTGGTTGACAGTGCCCTTTTTATAAAGAATTAAAGGAGTAATAGATGTCACTGGAAGAAAATAAACAGGTCGTGGCTGATTTTTTCAATGCGATGAAAATCGCGGATGTAAAAACGCTGGATAAACTGACGACCGACGATTTTACGTTCAGGCCGATGGTAGGAGAAAGAGGTATCAATAAAGAGACTTTTATGGGTCTTATCGGCAGCGTTCTCGAAGCCTTTTCAGACCATACGAACCGCATCGATGATATTGTCGCCGAGGGTGACAAGGTATCGGTGCGGATGACGGTTACCGGAGTTCATACGGGACAGTGGGGGAAATACGCACCGACCGGAAAATCATTCATGATTGCGGAGTGCTTTTTCCTGCGTATCGAAAACGGTAAGGTTGCCGAGTACTGGGGTTTGAAAGACGCTATGGGCCAGCTCCAGCAGCTCGGAATCCTTCCGTCGAATGAAGAAATAGGTGGATAAGTACCTGTAAGAGAAATTACAGGCTCTCCAGTATACTACCGCCGGATACAGCAGGCTGACAGTTGAACATATTTTACGGTTGGTATATCGTTATCGCCAGCTCCGTTTTTATGGGGTATAACAGCCTGCTGTATGTATACGGTTTTACTTCATTTATCAATCCTGTAATAGATACCTTCGGCTGGACTTATTCCCAGATAACGCTGGCGATGACGGTACGCTCCGTGACCGCCGGAGTCCTTAATCCGTTTATCGGAGCCTTGGCTGACAGATGGCCCGTAAAGGGACTGCTGATTATCGGGGGACTCGTTATGGGCCTGGGGTACCTGCTGTTAAGTCGGGCATCAAACCTGCCCCTGTTTTATCTGGGATATGTCGTAATCGGCCTCGGTGCTGCACTGGCTATTCAGCTTGTTCCGCAAACCACTGTTGCCCGGTGGTTCCGTAAAAACCTGGGTAAAGCCAACGGTATAACGGGTTTCAGCGTAGCTCTGGGTGGGACAGCGGTGCCTTTACTGGTTATAGCAATCGATTCTTACGGCTGGCAGAGTACATTCCTGTTTGCAGCTATCGGTACTTGGATACTTATAATACCTCTCTCGTTCCTGTTCAGGAACAGGCCTGAAGAATACGGACTATCTCCTGACGGCATACCCGTCGACGAATCGAAGGAACTCGAATTCCAGTTGCCCGAAACGTCCGGGGTAAATTTCAGAGAAGCTATAAAAACAAGGAGTTTCTGGTTGATAGGGTTCGGTCTTCTGGTGCAGGGAGGCGGCAGTATCACGATACTGGCGCATTTGATGCCGCACCTTCTTAACACGGGGATGGACAAATCGCAGGCCAGCCTGGTAGTTATGACCGTGGCTATAGTCGGGCTGGCGGTCCGTATCCCGATAGGCTGGCTGGTAGATGTTGTCAGCCGGAGAAACGTAATCGGGTTTTCCATCGCACTAACGAGTATCAGTTTTTTGGTTCTCTGGACGATAAAAGTCGATTCACCGTTTCTGTTAATCCTTGCCTTCGCTATTCCATTCGGTATCGGAAACGGCAGTATTTGGGTAAGGGCAGCGATTATCAGGGAATATTTCGGTACCAGGAATTTCGGGACGATTTACGGGATACTTACGAGCTTCGTAACTATCGGAGCCAGCCTGTTTCCGCCGGTAACGGGCTGGGTGTTCGATGAGTACGGACACTACTGGCCCGCTTTCGTAGTATTATCTGCTTTGAATCTGGCGGGAGCCTGCCTTACGTTTTTAATCCCGCGTTCTTCCCGAGCTTACTAATAGGGTCGGAATTGACCTGATTTGCAGGGGGAATTAAAAACGCCAGATTCCCAGGGCGGCGAGGACACACAGGATTACTCCGGCGATGATGGCGCCGGTCCAGCCCAGTAGTGTCAGGCAGGTGACGATTACTCCGGCTATCAGAACGCCGAGGAAAATAGAAAGTGCTGCCCGGCTGAAATTCATACCCAGGAGTACTGCTGCGATAGCCCCCGTCCAGGCTCCGGTGACGGGCAGGGGAATCGCCACGAAAAGGACCAGCCCGACCCGTTCGTATTTTTCGATAAGCGTGCCGCGCTGCCTGGTCCGGGCGAACAGCCATTTAAAGAACCTGTCGAACACGCTGATTTTACTCAGGACACGTGTTACGGCGTTAAGAAAAAGCAGGATAAAAGGAACCGGCAGAATATTTCCGATAACGGCTATGATATAGGCGTAGTACCAGGGGAAGTCGAACTCCAGCACGGCCAGGGGAATGGCTCCTCTCAGTTCGGATATTGGTGACGCGGCAAGTCCAAGCACCTTAAGGATGCTGGGTATATCCAGGCCGAGGAACTGCTCCAAATATACAATTCTCCCTGTAATTACTGATTACGATTCCGGTATAAAGCCGGCTTTCAATGAAGTGTAGCAAATGGCTTATGTAGCGTCAATTGATATTGTGCTATTTTGGTGTTTGTTATACTCACCTCAGAGTTACGCCGAAGTAACAACAGGTAGTCCTGAATCATCCTCTCACGAGGAGGTTTCGGTTCTACCTGCTGCACTTGGTTGTTTATATACACCTATCCCCTTAATCCCCTTTCCGATCAGAACCATTGACGGTGATCGAAAGGCTTTTCAAACCGGAAAGGGGAGTTAAAATTTGAGAGAGGGGCTTCACCCCTCTCTCAAACTCTTTCCCCCTCAAACAATCGAAATGTTTCTTCCGAATAAGGCACCTGTTTGAGGGGGACAAAGGGGGGGAACCGAGAATCACAACTGAAAGCAAACAGAATCCGGTTCAATTCGGTAATTGACATTATCCAATCTGGATTGATACTATTAACCTGAAATCCATATCCGATCGGTTAAACTTTAAATGTCACGTTTGTTGGACAGTATCGACAGTCCCTCGGACCTGAAGGGCCTGTCACATCAGGAAGTAGAACAGTTAGCCTCTGAAATCAGAGACGAACTTGTCTCTACGGTCTCCGTGACCGGCGGGCATCTGGCGTCGAATCTCGGCGCTATTGAACTTACTCTCGCCCTGCACCGGGTATTCGATGCTCCGCGCGATAAACTAATATGGGATGTCGGTCACCAGGCGTATACCCACAAACTACTGACAGGCAGAAGAGAACGCTTTAACACGCTCCGCCAGTACGGAGGTATATCAGGTTTCACCAGCCGCGAGGAGAGTGAATACGACGCTTTCGGTGCCGGTCACGCCAGTACTTCCGTATCCGCGGCACTCGGTATGGCTGTTGCCCGTGACCTTGCCGGAGACGACTACAGGGTTGTCGCGGTTATCGGTGACGGGGCCATTACCGGCGGGATGGCTCTGGAGGCTTTGAACCAGGCCGGGCATCTCGGCTCTAACCTGACCGTGATTCTCAATGATAACGGGATGTCAATCTCTCCGACAGTCGGGGCTCTTTCGAACCTGATGGGTAAAGTCCGTTTTCACCATCGTTTTCACGAAGCCAAAGAAAAAAGCTGGCGTATTCTGAGGCACCTGCCGTTCAGCAGCAAGCTGATGAGGGCAAGCCGGCAATTTGAAAGCGGTGTCAAAGGCCTGGTTATGCCTACAACTTTGTGGGAAGAACTCGGTTTTACCTACATGGGGCCTGTTGACGGACATGATATCCGGAAGCTGGAGGAAGCTTTCTCTCAGGCAAGAGATTTTAGGACGAAACCCTCTCTTGTTCATGTAGTAACCACCAAGGGTAAAGGCTACCAGCCTGCCGAGGGTGATGCCGTGTACTTTCACGGCGTATCGGGTAAAAACGGCGATGTCTGCGAAACACCGTCATACAGCGAAGTATTCGCCCGTACCATGCTGAATGTCGCCAGGGAAAACCCGCATCTGGTGGTAATCACTCCGGCAATGCCCGAGGGAAACTGCCTTCATATAGTACAGGCTGAATTTCCGGAAAGGGTATTCGATGTCGGTATCTGCGAGCAGCACGCCGTGACTTTTGCTGCAGGTCTGGCTACTCAGCAGTATACTCCGGTGGTTGCGATATATTCTACTTTTTTACAGCGAGCCTTCGACCAGATAATACACGATGTATGTCTCCAGGAACTGCCGATGGTGTTTGCCATAGACCGGGGCGGTATAGTCGGTGACGACGGTAAAACTCACCAGGGCACTCTCGACCTGTCTTACCTTACGCTGATTCCCAACCTGGTAGTTTCCGCGCCTAAAGATGAAAATGAACTCCAGCACCTGCTGTATACCGCGATAAAGTGCGGCAAGCCTATGGCTGTCCGTTACCCCCGCGGCACCGGACTGGGAGTTACAATAGATAAAAAGCTGCATACTATACCTATCGGAAAGGCGGAGGTGCTGCGAGAGGGCGATGATATAGCTATCCTGGCTATCGGGGTAACCGTGCAGGCAGCTCTCGACGCGGCGGAAAAACTGTCAGCCAGAGGTATAGAGGCTACGGTAGTTAATTCCCGGTTCGCTAAACCCCTGGATTCGGAACTTTTCCTGGATATTGCTGACAGGACTAAGTATATCGTTACAGTGGAAGAGAACACGCTGAAAGGCGGTTTCGGTAACTGTGTCCTCGACCTTCTGCAGGAAGAGAATGTTACCGATGTCCATGTTAAATGCATCGGCGTTCCGGACAAGTTTATCGAACAGGGGACACAGGAATTAATACGTGAAAAATACGGACTTGACGCGGCCGGTATTGCCGCGGAAGTCCTGAAACTTTTTCCTGCTTCAAAGGTGGCCGCACCAATCCCTGAAGTGAGAAAATGAACAAACAAACCATCAGGGATATAGATGTATCCGGCAAGAAAGTACTTGTCAGGGTAGATTTTAACGTTAACCTTGATGAGAAAACAGGCAATATAACCGATGACAGCCGAATCCGGGCGGTGCTTCCTACCATCGATTACCTCATCGAAAACAGAGCGAAAATCATTCTCTGTTCACATTTGGGTAGACCCGGCGGAAAGGTTGTTGAGAATCTCCGGTTGAAAGTGGTTGCCGCCCGTCTTTCGGAACTGATCGGGAGGCCGGTTATCACGACCAGCGACTGCACAGGACCCGAAGCAGAAATCGAAGCGGACGGTCTGGAAGAAGGTGAAATACTGCTGCTGGAAAACCTGCGGTTTCATCCTGAAGAAGAGAAAAACGATCCCGGTTTCGCCGCTAGTCTGGCAAAACTGGCCGATATATACATCGATGATGCCTTCGGTACGGCACACCGTGCCCACGCTTCTACGGAGGGGGTGACGAAATACCTCCCTGCTGTTGCCGGGCTGCTGATGGAGAAAGAGCTTGAATACCTTGGTGGAATACTGGACAATCCGGTTCATCCTTTCGGCGGTCTGTTCGGCGGCTCAAAGGTCAGCGACAAAGTAGCTATGCTTGAAAATATAATGGATAAGGTAGATTTTATCCTTGTCGGAGGCGGTATGGCAGCCACCTTTCTCAAGGCGAAATCATATGAAGTGGGTTTATCACTGGTGGAAGAGGACAGGATAGAGACTGCCGCCGAACTTATGAAACAGGCTGAGAAAGCGGGAGTCAGGCTGGTTCTTCCACCCGACGTGATGATAGCCGAAGAGATAAAGGCCGGCGCTGGTAGAAAAATTGTTCCGGTCGATAAAATAGCATCGAACCAGCGTATCGTGGATATCGGTCGCCAGACGATAGAACTATTTACCGGCGAACTAAAGAATGCCGGAACGGTTTTCTGGAATGGTCCGATGGGTATAAACGAGATACCGGACTTTGCTGCCGGAACGCAGGCTATGGCGCTGTTGTTATCAAGCCTCGATGCTGATACTATTATCGGTGGAGGTTCGACAGCCGATGTGGTAATAAATATGGGGCTGGCTGATAAAATGACCTTCATATCCACGGGCGGCGGCGCGTCACTCAGGTTCCTCGGAGGAGAAAAACTTCCTGGCGTCGAAGCCCTTCTGGATAAATAAGGACTGAACAATAAATATATGGATAATCAGGAAATTATCAAAACTCTGGCAAAGTCGACTCCTTCGAAGATAATGATCCTTGTCCTCGACGGACTGGGAGGTCTGCCGTCACCGGATACGGGCAGGACCGAACTGGAAACAGCGAATACGCCCAACATGGACAGGCTGGCGGCAGGGGGTATCTGCGGTCTGAGCGACCCGGTATCGCCGGGTATAACTCCGGGCAGCGCTCCGGGACATCTGGCCCTTTTCGGCTATGACCCGGTGAAATATGAGATTGGCCGGGGAGTACTTGAGGCTACAGGCATTGATTTCCCGGTCGAACCGGGAGACGTTGCGGCGCGGGGTAATTTCTGTACGGTGGATGAATCGGGCCTGGTAACCGACCGCAGGGCAGGAAGAATCTCAACCGAGAAATGCGCCGAGTTATGCGAGATTCTGGACGGACAGAACATAGACGATGTTGAGGTTATCGTTCGCCCGGTCAGGGGACACAGGTTCGTGGCTGTATTCAGGGGGAAAAGACTCAGTCCGGAGGTGAGTGATTCCGACCCCCAGCAGACGGGATTATCTCCACTTAAAGTTACCGCTGAAAACGCAGAATCCGGAAGACTGGCAGACATTGCCAACAGATTTATCGCTTCGGCAAGGGAAACACTGGCGGAACACGTACCAGCTAATATGGTATTACTGCGTGGTTTCTCGGGAGAACCGGGATTTCCGTCGATGAAGGATATATATAAGCTGAACCCGGCGGCAGTTGCCGGATATCCGATGTACCGAGGGCTGGCGCGGCTGGTGGGAATGGATACACTGGATACCGGGGCTGAAATTGATGATGTACTGGCAACACTGAAGAAACATTATAACGAATATGATTTCTTTTTCCTGCACTACAAACCAACCGATACGACGGGTGAAGACGGAGATTTCGAGAGAAAATTAAGAGCCGTAGAAGAAGTCGACAGGGCACTTCCGACATTGACCGACCTGAATCCCGACGTTGTGGTGATAACCGGCGACCACTCCTCTCCGGCAGTACTTAAAAGCCACAGCTGGCACCCGGTCCCGGTCCTTCTCAATTCGAAATACTGCCGTACTGACAGTGCTGTGGATTTTTCGGAATCTTCATGCGCCCGGGGCGGACTTGGCAGAATACACGCTGTCGATATAATGCCCCTGGCACTGGCCAACGCTCTCAAACTGAAGAAATACGGCGCGTAAGAGATATACCGGATGGTTGCCTTCAAGAATGGAGTTATAAATGCGTGTACCTTTGGTTGCCGGTAACTGGAAAATGAATACCACCGTTGAGGAAGCAGTCGGGCTGGTAAAGGATATGCTGCCGGGGCTCGAAGGAATCGGTAATATCGAAAAACTGGTCTGTCCTCCGTTCATTTCTCTAACTTCCGTAAGTGAATTGTTGAAAGGCAGTTCGGTTAAGCTCGGAGCCCAGAACCTGCATTTTATGGAAAAGGGCGCCTATACCGGCGAGATTTCGTCCCTGATGCTTGCCGGGATCTGTGAGTACGTGATTATCGGCCACTCCGAGAGAAGACAGTATTTCGGAGATACCAACGAAGTAGTGAACAGGAAAATCCGGGTGGCACTGAATGCCGGACTGAAGCCGATTCTCTGTGTCGGTGAAAAACTTGAGGAAAACGAAGCCGGTAAAACGGAGGAAGTCGTAACAACACAGATTAAGGAATCGCTGGCAGGTATAGCTTATCCGGGTGGTTTTGTTATCGCCTATGAGCCGGTCTGGGCTATCGGCAGCGGTAAAGCGGCAACAGGAACGCGGTCTAATGACACCATCGGACTGGTGCGGCGTACTGTTTCGAATCTGTGGCACGCTAAAGCTGCAGAAGACGTCCGTGTCCTTTATGGCGGCAGCGTGACCGCCGCCAATACAGCCGAGTTTTTAAGCCAGGCGGAAATCGACGGTGCCCTTGTTGGCGGAGCTTCGTTGAAGCCGGACGAGTTTGTCAACATAGCTAAACAAACGTCAGAGATAACCTAAATAGTATTATCCGATATCACCCGGTCGTTGTTGTGTTGTTCGTTATTTCCGATAATAATTGATTCTGTCATTCCCGACCTGACCGGGAATCCATTTTCATCGTAATAGTAGGTTCCCGCCTTCGCGGGAATGACAAAGGAAATTATAGTTAATGAATTCTCTAGTAGCTATTGTAGGACCGACTGCAACGGGTAAGAGTGACCTGGCGGTATACCTTGCCCGGGAGTTCGACGGTGAGGTAATAAGCGCCGACAGCCGGCAGATTTACCGCCATATGGACATCGGGACGGCGAAACTTGGCAGGGAAAAACTCTCTCTTGTCCCCCATCATCTAATTGACATAATCAATCCTGACGATGATTTCAGCCTGGCACAGTACCGGGAAATGGCTGCAGGGATAATAGAAGATGTACACCGGCGGGGAAAACTGCCGATACTGGCAGGAGGAAGCGGGCAGTATGTCTGGGCGATTATCGAAGGCTGGGGAATACCGAAGGTCGAACCAGACCATGAACTGAGGCAAAGGCTTGAAAAAAAGGCGGCCGAAGGCGGCGCCGATGACCTGTACCGTGAACTGCAGAAAGTAGACCCTGAAGCGGCCAGGACTATAGACCCGCGAAATGTACGCCGGGTTATCCGGGCGCTGGAGGTAACCGGGCAGGCCGGCAGGCCGTTTTCAGGATTAAAAAGTAAAGAGCTGCCACCCTTTGATACACTTATCATAGGACTTAGCACAGACAGGCAGGAGCTTTACCGCAGGATTGATGCGAGAGTCGACACAATGATTGAAAGCGGCCTGGCAGATGAGGTGAAGAAGCTGGTGAAAATGGGGTACGGTGCGAATATCCCGATGATGTCGGGAATCGGGTACAAGCAGATTATTATGTACCTGAACGGTGAAATTTCCCTGGAATCGGCGGTTCACCAGATAAAGACCGAGACCCACCGGCTCGTCCGCCGGCAGTACAACTGGTTCAGTTTAACCGACGAACGGATAAAATGGCTGGATATCAGTGGTGATTTCAGGAAAGAAGCCAGGGAATTAGTGGCGGAGTTCATCTCAAGCTAGTATCGCATCTCGGAATTACCTTGAATAATCTGCTCATCCTTCGACAGGCTCATCCTTCGACACGCTCAGGACGAGCGGTATTATGTCCGCTCCTGGTGAGTTTATCGAACCATGAGCAAGCCCGGCAGAACCCACATGATTTACTCAGCGAACTTGTGAGACATGACACCAGATAATTCCTGTATTATCTATTTCTTTACATCCCACTTAGAGAGATACTGAGTCTGTCCGAGTGTCGAACCTCGTTGAATTTCTTCACGAATCCTGTTTTCTTTTTCCAGTACATCTATAGCGCGGTTTGCCATCTCCATCGCCGAGTTGCGGGGAACCACGACAACTCCACTATCGTCGCCGATTATCCAGTCACCGGGTTCTACTTTCCTTCCGCATACTTCAATCGGAGTGTTTATTTCACCGAAACCCTTCGGCTCGCCTGCTGTAGGTGTAAAATGACGGGCGAACAGGGGATATTTCATCTTCCTGATATCATCTATATCACGGACGGCTCCGTCTATCACTACTCCTGCGATTCCCTTGCTGAGGCAACTGTTAGTAGCCAGTTCACCCCATACCGCTATTTCGCCCTGGCAGGCGTCGATTACCAGTACGTCACCGGCTCTGGCGTGGTCGATAGCCTGAACGGGTGCACTCCAGTCGCCGTTATATGTCCTGACCGTGACCGCCGGTCCGGCGAATTTGAGTTCACCCGGCTTTCCTGTCCATACCGGCTTCAGTCCTCTGAGTTCTCCTGTCCTGTGCATGGCGTCGCTTATATTGGAGGTGCTTACCTTCATGAAGGCTTCCAGCAGATGTTCCTGGTCATACTTGAGAAACTCTTTTGTCTCGATAGGTTTGCCCGATTTCAACGACTGTACGATCTTTCGCGCGGATTCTTCCGGGCTTTTAGCCTTATATAGCGAGCCTCCCACAATTATGATATCGGCGCCTGCTTCGTAAGCCTGCACCGCTGTCTCGCTGTTTATACCTCCCGCAGCGGAAATCTGTGCCTTTCCGGATATGGCCCTCGATATCTCTTTCACAAGGTCTATCGGTTTTACTCCGAGTACCTGCTGGTCCAGTCCGACGTGAATGTTTATTATATCGATGCCCATTTCCTCGAGTTCTACAGCACGCTGGACAGGGTCTTTAACTGATATGAGGTCGGCGGCTACTTTTACCCCGTACTTCTTTCCAGCGAGGACTGCCTCGCTGATGCATGAGTCTGGTGCGCAGCCGAGAATAAAGACCACGTTAGCACCGGATTTAGCAGCGATCTCAACTTCAGTCGCACCTGCATCCATTATTTTCATATCCGCGCAGATGGTATGCTCTGGGAACGCAGCACGAAGTTCTCGGATAGCATTCATCCCTTCGGACTTGATTAAAGGAGTCCCGGCTTCCACCCATGCCTTCGAGATATCGCCACCGGTTTCATCAAGTATTCCTTTTACAGCCTCTTGAGCAATCTTTACTGCCCGGGGGAGGTCGATCAGGTCGAGAGCAACCTGTACCGGAGGGATGTCAGATTTGTCGTTTTTCACGCTAGAAATCATAAACCTCCTATCGTTACTACAAGGATTTACCCCAGCACGATGTTATCCAGCAGTCTCGGTTTGCCGATTTTCACCGCCAGCGATACCAGCACCGGTCCGGTAATTTCATCCACTTCATCAAGCGTCTCGTTATCGGCTATGCTGATATAGTCGATGTTTGCCAGCGGCTGCGCTTCGATGAGTGCCGTCATCTCCCGCCGGATTTTAACAGCGTCTTTTTCACCCTCCGAGTACATCTTCTGCGCCAGCTGAAGCGACCGGTAAAGGACTGTTGCCGCCTTGCGTTCGTCGGGTTTCAGGTAGCTGTTCCGGCTGCTCATTGCCAGCCCGTCCGGTTCTCTTGCCGTTGGGCAGACCACCACGTCGAGGTTCATATCGAGGTCTTTGACCATTTTTTTTATCACGGTCGCCTGCTGAGCGTCTTTCTGACCGAAATATGCCCTGGTCGGACGGACGATGTTAAACAGCTTTGATACTATAGTGGTTACTCCTCTGAAATGTCCGGGGCGGGACGCACCCTCAAGTCTGTCCGTTATGCCTTCGACCTCCACCCAGCTGTTATATCCGGCAGGGTACAGGTCGTCCGCAGTCGGCATAAAGACGATGTCGGTATAGGGCTCGAGCATTTTAAGGTCGCGTTCGGTATCGCGGGGATAGCTTTCGAAGTCTTCATTCGGACCGAACTGGGTCGGATTGACGAAGATGCTGACAACAACCGTTTTGTTTTCTTCGCGCGCCTGTTTTACCAGGGAGAGGTGGCCTTCGTGGAGGTAGCCCATGGTGGGAACGAAACCCAATGGTTCGGTGAGGTCATTCCGAACCTCTTTCATTGCGGAAATCGTGTCGATTACTTTCATATTATGCGGAGGTTAATAACGGCAGTTTTATTCTTTTTCGAGTTCGGCGATTACTTCTTTATCGATAATATAGCTGTTTGCCGTGGTGGGGAACTTCCCGGCTTTCACGTCGGCATCGTATTCGGCTATTGCTTTTCTCATAATATCGGCAACCTGAGCGTACTGCTTGGCGTGTTTCGGAACGAATTCCGTGTAAGAACCGAGTGTATCGTTGATAACCTGTACCTGACCGTCGCAGTCGGGACCGGCGCCGATGCCGATAGTAGGAATAGTCAGTTTTTTCGTGATAAGGGCTGCCAGCTTATAAGGTACGGCTTCCAGGACTACCGAAAAAGCTCCTGCCTGTTCAAGAGCGATGGCGTCTTCGATAATACTTTTTGCGGACTCAAGCGATTTACCCTGTGCCTTGTGTCCACCGAGCTGGTTGATGGACTGGGGTGTCAGGCCGATGTGTCCCATAACCGGAATGCCGCAATTTACTACCTGACGTACTTTCTCCGCGACGGTGACACCGCCTTCGAGCTTGATTGCCTGGGCACCGGCTTCCTGTATAAACCTGCCGGCGTTGCGGAGACAGTCTTCGGTGCTGACGTGGTAAGTCATAAAGGGCATATCGCCGACGATGAGAGCGTTCTGGGTACCCCTTACTACCGCCTTGGTATGGTGCAGCATTATATCCATCGTCACCGGAATGGATGTGTCGAATCCCAGTACAACCATTCCCAGGCTGTCGCCGACAAGTATGAGCGGTACACCGGCTTCGTCGACTATTTTCGCCGTCGTATAATCATAAGCGGTGAGCATACTTATTTTCTCACCATTCTGTTTCATCTCTTTTATCTGGTTTATGGAGACGCGCATCGAAATTCTCCTACTGGATAGTGGCTTCTATCGACCCTTTGATACCTGTTATTTCGTTGTCGGTATTAACGTGGACGAGTTTGGGAGTATATGTTCGGGCTTCTTCCTCTTCCATCTGCCTGTAAGAAAGGATGATTACCGTGTCGCCTTTAATCGCCAGCCTTGCGGCTGCCCCGTTGATGCAGATTTCACCCTTTTCTCCCTTGATGGCGTAAGTCTCGAAACGAGCGCCGTTATTGATATTAAGGACATGCACCTGCTCGTAAGGAAGTATATCGGCTGCTTCCATCAGCCGGGTGTCTATGGCGATACTCCCTTCGTAATCGATATCTGCTCCGGTAACACGGGCTCGGTGGATCTTACTCTTCAGCATGTTTCTCATCAAGATTTCTCCCTCTATAAGCTTATTAACAGGTTGGGCTGCTTCAAGATTTCCATCATATCTTCGGCCTGTTTTTCGGTTATCCTTCCCTTGGCAAGTGCAATGGGAACGGTCTGGCGGCCGAGCTCAAGATAGGTTGGAAGTACATTCGGGGCTGCTTTTTCCAGGGCTTCGATGTGCTTTCTAATGGTGCCGGTATCGCCTCGGGCGATAGGTCCGGTAAGACAGTCGGGTATACCGACTGTCTCGATGTTGTGGATAGTCCCCTGTATAAGGGGAAGCAGTGCCTGGCTGGCCTGCTTTGAGGGAATGTCGAACGTTTCCCAGAGGTCTGTCGCCTGTTTGACGAGAGTTACCAGGTAGTTGCAGGCCATAACGGCGGCTGCATGATAGACTACCTTGTCGCTTGCTTCAAGCTGGATGTACCTGCCTTCAAGAGCGACCGCCATTTTCTTCAGCTCGGTCAGAAGAGGTTCTTCCGCTTCGACGGCGAAGGTGGAACCGGGGATGTTTTCTATCGCTTCCTTCACGCTGGCGAAGGTCTGGAGGGGATGAAACGCGCCTGTCTGAGCGCCGGACTGCTTTGCCGGTTCGAGGACCTCCGTGGAGTCGGCGCCACTGCAGTGCACCACGCTTTTGCCGGGCTGCCACTCGATTTCGGATACCACGCTGCCGATGGCGCCGTCGGGGGTGGTGATGAATACCATATCGGAATTGTCGGCTAAAGCCTGGCTGCTTTCCACAACCTTGCAGTCGGGAAGTGCCGAGGCAAGTTTTTCAGCCGATTCCCGGGTGCGGCTGTAAACTGCGGTGACCTTGTAGCCGCGGGCATTGAGTCCGATTGCCAGGGCTGTGCCTACCGTTCCGGCTCCGATAAATCCCACTCTCGTCATTTTCACATCACCTCATAAAGGCAATAAAAAAACCTTCCCGGACAAGCCGAAGAAGGCAATCTGTCTGAAGTTGCTATTTTTGCCGTCTCGGTCAGGTCCGATCCAAGCGACTCAATTTTAAAAGGTTCTTTTTCTCCGGGAAATCGCTGCCGCTATGGTCAGTGCTCCCCAATGCCAATATATCAATAGACTACGTTTTTGTCAATAGCATTTGAGGAAGGTTTTATACAGATTCAGTGTTTATATCCCTGTGTTTATGACCGACCAGGGTAGTATCTCTTCATCGGGTATTGCCCTGAGGTAATATTCTTCGTCGAGACCTCTGTCAGCCAGCGCTTTATGCCAGCCTGAGAGGGTAAGAATTTCCGTATCAGCCAGTACTTCTGCCAGCCGGCTATCGCCACGGGCGAGAACGCCCTGTACCCGGCTCCATGCCGGGCTGTCTGCCTTGACACTTATACCGGAAGGGGAAAGACGCTTCTTCAGTTCGGCTACTCTCCGGTTAAGTACCTGTAATTCCGCCATTGGTCGGCGCTGGAATGGAGTACCGGCTTTGGGAACGAATGGTGCGATACTTAGCGTTATACGGCAGCCGGGTGAAATCCCGTCCAGCGTTTGCCTGCACTTGAGAGTCAGCCGGACCATTTCTTCTATATCCTCCTCCGTCTCGGTGGGCAGGCCTATCATATAGTACAGTTTAAGCTGCCTGATGCCGTATACTGCAACTTTCTTCATCGCCTGTAAAATATCTTCCTCGTTTATACCTTTCCTTATCAGGTCCCGCAGTCGCTGGGAACCGGTTTCAGGCGCGAGGGCGATGGTTCTGGCTTTTCCTTTTACCAGTTCTCCGAGCGCTGATTCCGGCAGCGGTTTTATTCGTAGCGAACTGACGGAAATTTCGGCGCCTGCCTGCTGAAGACCCGACAGAATTTCCTCGAATTGCGGGTGTTCGGAAACGGCTGGTCCTACCAGCCCGATTCGTTTCCGGTGTTTTACGCCTTCCTCAGCCTGTTTCAGGATACTGTTCACCGAACGGTACCGCACAGGGCTGAAAATGGTACTGACCATGCAGAAGCGGCAGCCGTGACCGCAGCCGCGCTCGGCTTCGATAAGGTAGAGTTTACCGAGTTCGGTATCCGGTGTCAGGACAGCGCTGTGGGACTGAAACTTATCGAGGTCACTTACCCACTGTCGCTTCACCGGTCTATCGGCGTTTATCTGCGGTACGTAGACTCCCGGCAGGTTATTCAGGTTTTCCAGCAGGTCGTCTCTTTTTTCACCGATTCCTTCCTCAAGGACCGGCAGCATATCCGGCAGTATTGCTTCAGCTTCACCGATGCACAGACAGTCGAAAAAAGGAGCCAGGGGCATCGGGTTCGCCGTGATGCAGGGGCCTCCGGCTATCACCAGAGGATGACTTTCATCTCTTTCGGCGGCGAACAGCGGAATCCCGCTCGCTTTGAGAATGTTTACAATGTTGAAGTAATCGAGTTCGTAGGTAACTGAAAAGGCAATGACGGCGAAATCCGGAAGTGGTCGCTCCGATTCCAGGCTGAGGGGGATAACAGGGCTGTCTTTGGCGGATTGTTCAAGGAACACTCTCTCACAGACGATGTTATCGTAGCCGTTCAGAAAGCTGTAAATGGTGTGGATCCCGAGATTGGACATTCCGATGTAGTAGGAATTAGGGTAGACGAGTGCAACCGGCAGCCTGCCGCCCCAGTCTTTTATTACCGTGCCAGTTTCCCGCGATAACCTGTACCTGGCATCTTTCGGGCTGTTCCGACTCATAGACTATATTATAGCCTGTCATAATAATAAAACATATATTTGGGGTATCATACGGATCAAAATAACATATTCATGGAGCGTATTGAGTCACAAGTGAAACGTCCTATGAGTAATCAATATATATGGACTTACTTTACAAATTTCATAAATAAGTATATAATGACTTAAAATAGGGGGTGTAAAATGTTTGAGAATATAATGGATAACCTTAAAGAAGTGATTGCCATAGCAGATAGTTGCCCTGAAAAGTATCAAGTTCAATGTTTTAAGATTCTGCTAAACTCATTATTAGCTGGTAATAAAATTACAGATAATACACTGAATTATGACGATTTATCTACTACGTTGGGAAAATTTGCTCAAGACTTTTTTAGCCGACATAATATTAGTGAAGAAGAATGGCAAAGGGTAATCAATTACGATGGAGAAACATATTCTGTTATAGTTAGTAGTCTTAAAGAAAAATCTACATCTAGGGGGCAAATAAAACTCGCTCTTTTGCAAGGGGTTAAAGGATTACTAGAATCCAATACACCGATGGTAAATAAAGCCGAACTCGTTGAATTGTGTAAACAACACGCCGTTTACGATTCTGCGAATTTTTCAGCACATATGAAAAGACAAAAAAACTTATTTATTTCTAAAGGAAAAGACTGGCAATTAACAAAGCCGGGCGAAATTAAAGCAGCAGAGGTGATTAAGGAATTATCACAATGATGCCATCAGACCTAGTGGAAGCTTTAAAAGTTGCAATTCCTAGTGAACTTGCGAGTGACCTAGTTAATGAATTTATATCTATAAAATATGATGTAATTACACAAACACTGGGGAAAGCAACGCCAGGTAAGTTCGCGGAAACTATTGTACAAATATTGCAGTATATTTCTACGGGTGAATATTCAAAAACATTTAAAACTGGAGAGATAGAAGATTTTTTAAAAAATACTGAAGCTCGTTCAGTAGACCTATCTCAAGATCTAAAAATAGTAATGACAAGGATTGTGCGTGGAATATATACTCTGCGTAATAAAAGAGGTATTACACATAAGAGTGGAATAGACCCAAATATTTATGATCTACGTTATTTATATGCAGCAGCTCAATGGGTTATGTCTGAGATGATGCGATATGTAATTTCATCTGATATGGATACTGCAGGTAGATTAATTGAATTTATTCAACTACCTGCAAGTCTTATAGTGGAGGATTTTGGTGAGCGTAGGCTCGTATTAAAATCCTGTACAGCTAAAGAAGAAGCAATTATTCTGTTGTTGCATTATTATCCAAATTTCATTTTAACATCACAATTACATAAGGATATGAATCGCCGTCCTTCATCTACTGTTTCAAATACCATTAGTTCGTTATACAGGGGTAAATTGATTGATGGTAATAAGCAGTCAGGTTATAAACTCACTGTTTTAGGTTACAGTACAGGAAGTACTTTAGTTCAGAGATTATCGGGAGAATAGGAATAATATAGGGATTGATGGCTTAAAATCTTTATCCCCTGTAGAACCTGACACGTCTCTGAGGGTCTTTCCCGGCGCTTTGGGAATTTAGTTCATTGCGTTCGGCGATGAGGTGCTGGAGCCGGCGGATATAGGCTCCCTGGGGGCTTAATTCCACCTCTTCCTCGCCGTTTTTCACCAGGTTGACCGCTTCGTGGGCTTCTTTGAGCGCCGAGGTTAGAGAATCCTGCCTTTCGAAATTCTCGTAGCTTCTGCTTCCCGGCGTAATAGTATGCAGGAACTGCCTTATTTGTGATGGAGTGTTGCTTCTAAGGACGTATATCGGCAGGTTGCTGATTTCAGCGTCCTTCACCTTCTGAGGTTTACGTCGGTAGTAGCGTTTCGAGGTTACGAAAAGGTCGGCGTTCCTGATGTTTTCCACAATCTCCACATTTGCCAGCATATCTTTGGCTGTCTGCTCGAACCTGCCCCGGTTTACCCCGAAAAGGTACAGCCGGTGAAGCTTGCCTTCCCTGACCTGCGGTGCATTCCTCGCGCTTTTAACCGTAGTCTTAACCGGCGCCGGTTTCTCGATGACCACCTCGCCCTCGTCATCCAGCCAGCGTACCTCCGTAGGCGCGGCCTGTCCGCGAAGGGTGGCGTCCACCGCTTCGGCGACGTCAGGATGAATGGCAACCCTGTCCCTGTCCTGTATTTCGACGACGATATCGAAAGTGGGAGGAGACGTCCGTTCGAGAATCGATTTCTGGGTGCCGCGCCGCTTGGCTTCCTCGTCTCCCAGCGTCACGCTCTGGATTCCGCCGATGAGGTCGGAGAGAGTCGGGTTCAGGATCAGGTTTTCCAGCGTGTTGCCGTGGGCGGTCCCGACCAGCTGGACGCCGCGTTCCGCTATGGTCCTGGCTGCCAGCGCTTCCAGTTCGGTGCCCATCTCGTCGATAACTATAACTTCCGGCATATGGTTTTCCACGGCTTCGATCATTACGGCGTGCTGGTTGATTGGCGAAGTTACCTGCATCCGTCGGGCGTGACCGATTGCCGGGTGGGGGATATCGCCGTCACCGGCGATTTCATTGGAGGTATCGACGATTATCACGCGTTTATTGAAATCGTCGCCAAGCACTCGCGCTATTTCCCGAAGCATTGTCGTTTTACCTACACCGGGCCTTCCTAGCAGCATAACGCTCTTGCCGGAGGTTATCAGGTCTTCGATTACTTTTATGGTGCCGGTAACAGCCCGTCCGACGCGGCAGGTGAGTCCCACGATGCGTCCCTGCCGGTTGCGGATTGCCGATATGCGGTGTAAAGTGCGTTCGATACCTGCCCGGTTATCATCTCCGAAGGTACCGACCCGTGAGGATACATATTCGATATCTTCTTCACTGACTTCCACCGGATACAGGACGATTTCCCTGTCCGGAAAACGCGCTTCCGCCGGACGTCCCAGGTCAAGTATTACTTCGATAAGTTCGTGGACGTCAGGCTGTTGAGATAAAGGCGTCTGTATATGCGGCGGGAATATATTCAGTATTGCATCCAGGTCATCTGTTATTACCTTTTGCACCGGTTCCTCCCGCTGCTGCCGGATGTAAGTTTCCGGCTGCAGCTTATTGTGTCCTGTCTCTCAATATTCTTCTCAGGACTTTACCGACCTGCGTTTTCGGTATCTCGTCGATAAATTCCACAAGTCTTATCCTCTTGTAAGGAGAAAGCTTCTCCTTACAGAATTCAATCAGTTCTTCTTCCGAAAGACTGCACCCTTCCCTCGGCACCACATAAGCCTTCGGAAGTTCTCCTGCCAGGTCGTCCGGCACGCCGACCACAGCGCATTCTCTGACCTCAGGATGCTCGTAGAGAGCAGCTTCCACCTCTGCCGGAGCAATTGAGTATCCCTTGTATATTATTATCTCCTTTTTCCTGTCTACAATATAAAAATAACCCTCTTCATCCATCCTGGCAAGGTCTCCGGTGTGAAGCCACCCGTCCCTCAGCGTGACGGCATTTTCTTCCGGCTGGTTGAGATAGCCTTTCATTACCTGCGGTCCTCTCAGAACCAGTTCGCCGACTTCACCCGGCGGCAGTTCCTTCGTTCCGGTTTCCTCGTCCATAATCCGGGCGTCCGTATCCATAATCGGAATACCTATGGTACCGGGCTTAATCCTGTCCGGCGGCGAGGTATGTGTTTCCGGCGAGGCTTCGCTCAGTCCGTAAGCGAGTATCATTTTGACACCGGTTTTCTTTTCCCACTTCTCCTTGATTTCCGGCGGAATAGGCATTGCCCCGGCTTTCACGTATCTCAGGTTCGAGAGGTCGTGTTTACCCATCGACGGGCTGTTCAGCAGCATTGTGTACAGCGACGCCGCGCCGTGCAGCAGGGTTACCTTTTCCTTTTCTATAGTCTCGAGCAGTGTGTCCGTGTCGTAACGGGGCATCGTCACCACTTTTGCCCCTGCGTATATCGGCGAGTTGACGCAGGTGCAGGCGCCCCAGCTGTGATAGAAGGGGAGCAGCCCGACTATTACATCGTTTTCGGTCCAGCTCAGGAAAGTTGCGTTCTGGATGGCGTTGGCTACCAGGTTGTAATGGGTCAGCATCGCACCTTTCGGGAAACCCGTGGTACCGCCGGTATATTCTATGGCTGCTGTATCCTCCCGCGGCTCGATTTCCACCTCCGGTGCTGTGGCGGGATATTCATTCATAATACTTTCCAGCGTAATCGTTCCGCGTATATCTTCGTTGTCGGCCATTATGACTGCTTTCAGGTCTGTCTCTTCCCTGATTTCTTCTACGACTGGATAGGTATCTCTGTTGCAGATTATGACGGCGGCTTCCGAATCGGTTATCACGTGCCTTAGCTCGTCTTTCTTGTAGGTGGGATTTACCGGAGTGACCGCACCTCCCGCTTTAAGTATCCCGTAATAGCCGATTACGTACTCGATGCTGTTGGGAAGAAAAACAACAACCCTGCCGCGCGGTTTAAGCCCGAATCCAGATAGTGCGGCAGCAAGCCGGCTGGTCCGGTCGTTTAACTCACCGAAGGTGATTTTATCTTGTCCGCAGCAGAAAGCTGGCTTGTCCGGGTATTTTTCAGCCGAAGACGTCAGAAACTCGAAAAGCGGTATCTCAGGGTAGTCTATATGGCGAGGTATACCTTCCGGCCAGAATTTAAACCAGGGTCGGTTATCGGGAACGTACAACGGGATTCTCCTTCAAGATACTCATTTTATTCATCGACACTCGATTTCAGTTCATCCATGGTGAACAGGGAATGCAGTTCAAGCCCTGCTTTTTTCAGGTTTTCGCGGCCTTTAATATCGCGTTCGATTACACACAGGACGTGTTCTACCTTTGCTCCGAAACCTCTCAGGTCGTTCGTACTCAACACGACCTGACCGCCGGTAGTGATGACATCCTCGATAACGCAAATTTTCTTTCCTTTTATATCCGCCCCTTCCGCCAGCTTGCAGGTCCCGTATTCCTTGTCTTTCTTTCTCACGTATACAACCGGAATTCCCGTTTTCATCGACAAAGCCGTGGCCACGGGGATACCTCCCATCTCCAGGCCTGCCAGGATTTCGGTACCTTCAGGGATAAGCTTCGCCATTTCGACGGCAATATCAGCCAGCAGCGCCGGGTCGGATTCGAACAGGTACTTATCGAAGTATTCGTTTGACACCTGCCCCGAGCGCAGCGTGAAACTCCCGGTCAGGTGCGATACTTTATAGATTTTCGCCGCCAGTTCTTTTCTGTCCATTTACTCTCACTTTTCCCCTGCTATTATATCCAGAAAATACCGGTGGAATCTCGGGTCGTCTGTCAGCTCCGGGTGAAAAGCGGAGACGAGGAATTTTCCCTGTCTTGCCGCTACCGCCGTACCGTCTTCCAGCCTGGCGAGTACTTCGGTGGTGCCGTTGACGCTTTCTATCAGTGGTGCCCGGATAAATACTCCGTGGAAAGGCTTTTCTCCCAGTACCGGGATGTCGAGTTCCGTCTCGAAACTCTCATTTTGCCTGCCGAAGGCGTTACGCCTGACGGATATATCTATCAGTCCGAGAGGTTCTACCGTCGACCCGGGTAGCTCCTTTGCCAGCAGTATCATTCCGGCACAGGTACCGAATACGGGTTTTCCTTCTCCGGCAAGCTTCTTTATACCTGATATAAGGTCGTCATCCTTCATCAGCTTGCTGATGGTGGTACTTTCTCCGCCGGGAATAATTAACCCGTCCAGACCTGCCAGCTGTCGGGGCAGACGGACGGGTGAAGCTTCTACGCCCAGTTTTTTCAGTACGGCTATGTGTTCGGCAAAGGCTCCCTGCGATGCAAGGACACCTATTTTCATACCTTTTTCCTCTGTGATATCCGCTACCATCCCCTGGATGCCAGCAGTTCGTCTTCCGGAATCTGTTTTATCTCCAGTCCCGGCATTGCTTCGCCGAGGTCTTTCGAGACTTTAGCTATTATCTCCGGGTCTTCATAGTGAGTGGTGGCTTCGACGATTGCTCTGGCTCTGACACTCGGATTACTCGACTTGAATATTCCCGAACCGACGAAAACACCCTCGGCACCAAGCTGCATCATCAAGGCTGCATCGGCCGGCGTTGCGACTCCACCTGCGGCGAAGTTCACCACCGGCAGTTTACCCGTCCTGTGTACTTCCTCGACCAGTTCGAAAGGAGCGCCCATTTCCTTGGCGATTTTCATCAGTTCTTCCTGCGGGGCATTTACCAGGCTGCGGATACCGTCCATCACAGTCCGCATATGCCTGACCGCTTCCACGATGTTCCCGGTACCGGCTTCGCCCTTTGTCCTTATCATTGCCGCGCCCTCGCCGATGCGGCGGAGAGCCTCTCCAAGGTCGCGGCAGCCGCAGACAAAGGGAGTTTTGAAGTCGTGCTTCCAGACATGGTAGTTTTCATCGGCAGGCGTCAGGACTTCCGATTCGTCGATATAGTCCACTCCGAGGGCCTGGAGTGCCTGCGCTTCAACGAAATGGCCTATCCGGCATTTCGCCATAACCGGGATGGTTACCGATTTCATTATATTTTCGATTATAGTAGGGTCAGCCATGCGGGCGACGCCGCCGGCAGCCCTGATATCAGCCGGGACCCTCTCCAGAGCCATTACCGCGCATGCACCGGCGTCTTCGGCTATCTTGGCATGCTCGGGTGTGACCACATCCATTATCACGCCGCCCTTGAGCATCTGGGCGAGTCCGGTCTTAACTTTCCACGTTCCGGTTTCCATTTTGTCCTCTTTTCGCTGGTGAATTTGACTGTGTTCTGTAGTAAATTCTACTACCAATAGTTATGTTTATCAAGCTTAATGCCTCTATTGAGTGGATATTCAGGCTGCAAAAAGTAGGTTCCCGCCTGCGCCAGAATGACTCGGCAGCTGAGCGGGTTTATCAATCCTGATTACCGTCAGGTGTTATTTGGTTTTGATTGCTTTTCAATCAGCGCTTTCAGGTTTGACAGCAGTCGACGGTATAAAGCATCGGAGGGATTATTCAGTTTCTTTCTTGTTTCGGGCGGCAGCGATTCCAGGGGGGTGTCGTCCAGAATCAGTCCGGTTTCATCTTCCCGGAACAGGGCACCCTCGCTGATATTGTCCAGGTAGAACCTGTTTGCCGGGCATACAGATTGACAGAGCATACAGCCGATAAATGCACTGCGATATTCCGGTTGCAGTCGTGCCCAGTAAGCGAAATCCGGATTCCTTTCACCGAGGGAGCCCAAACATTTCTCGGCGCTTATTAAAAAACGTTCGGAGGAAATGCTGCCTGTCGGACAGATTTCCCTGCATAGAGAGCAGTTTTCACAGTCGGCCATCATTTGTGGTTCTTGCCATTTATCTTCTTCGTTGGGAACGTCGCTATAGAAAGCTACCAATCTGAATAAACTACCCATCCCCGGAATATAGGTGATGTTATTTCGACCATACTCCGCCAGTCCACTTCCGGCTGCCAGTGTTTTCAGTGCCAGATGAGCCCTGGCAACACTGTAACCGTGGAGTTCCAGCGTATCTTTCAGTATCTTTTCAGCGCGGGACTCGTCATCTGTAAAAATAAACTGCGGCGCGACATCGGCGGAGTAGGTGGTTCCCTGCCATGCGAATCTGAGGCGAGTAATGGGCTGGGGTATCGCAACAACAATGATTGTTTTGGCATCAGGGAGGTTATCGTTTTCCCTGAGATAAAAGTGCCAGTTTGCATGCAACAGCTTACTGATGACTCCGTTTCTGACAAGCCTTCCGACGGCTTCCTGAATCTCCGGAAGGCGTGTGATGGACACATTCCTGAATTTATATCCGGAACGGTCAAAGCTTTCTTGTAATGCACCGGTGATACTGTTCATACTGATTTGTTTATCTCACTTAATAGGTCTTTTTTCGGGAATGCCCGGTCTACGCGGGTATTTATCTGGAGTCGGGGAAACCTTGTCTATAACAACCATGTATCTTTCATCGTTCAGTTCATCAAGGTCAACCATCTTAATTTCACGCAGACTGCCGCCGAGAATATCTATTGCTTTAAGGGCTTCTTCCACTTCCTGCCGGATGTTACCTTTCTTGGGCAAAATAACGGTTCCGCCGGTAGGACAGAAGGGCAGCGTCAGTTCCACGAGCGTACTCAGAGCAGCTACTGCCCTGGAAATTACGGTGTTAAAACCCGCCCGGTAGCTGTCTTCCCGAGCTAGTTTTTCCGCACGACCGGTAAGAACCTCGGTGTCTTTCAGTCCCAGTGCACTGACGAGATATTTCAGGAATGCGGTCTTTTTCGCGGTGGATTCCAGCAGTGTTAGCTTTATCTCCGGGAGGGCTATTTTCAGCGGCAGTCCCGGCAGTCCGGCGCCGGTGCCGACATCAAGTATGTGCAGGTTTTTCAGCGGCTGAGACCTGTCCATCACTGGGTAAATTGCCAGTGAATCAAGGAAATGTCTTACCTGCACTTCCTCGTATCCGGTAATCGCCGTAAGGTTTACCCGCTGGTTCCAGTCCAGCATTTCCCGGCAGTAATCTTCGAACTGCCCGACCTGTTCCTGACTCAGCGTCAGCCCCAGCTTTTCAGCCCCGGCAATAAGTTTTTCCATATATTCCTTCCCGCGTTCTCAATTATAACATTGCTCTGTGATGAATGATATCGATACATTACGGCTCCGGTTGATTTGCGAATATTGTTACGCGAATGTTTAAACTTTCGGCTAAGGACGCTGAACTTAGGTTTATGGTAAAATGTTCAACTATTAAGGTGCACTGTATGACGCACACTCGTTTTTTGAAAATAGCGCTGCCCGCGATAGCAATACCGGCTCTGGTCGTCCTGCTACTTCCCGAGAATGCGATGACTATGTATGTCGATATACTGGAACCGGTAGCTCTCCTGCTGGGCTCGTATCTGGCGTTATGGGTGTCATTCAGTTACCGGAAGCAGTTAAAAGCCGCGTTTATATTTCTTTCCCTGTTTCTTCTGATTTACGCTCTGGCTGTTATTCTATTCCTGTCGAATACACCTCTATTAATCCCTGCACTCGAGTCACGCCTGGAGAATGCGGAGATATTACAGATTGTACAGGGAGTACAATTTGTCGTTTACGCGATGCTGCTGTTTTTCTGTATTAATTTGCTTCGGGTAATCGACGTTACACGACTTAACCGCAGCGGACTGGTACTGCTGGTACTGACTGCCGTATTTTGCCTGCTGCTGGCTCTATATCCGGTTGCGGACCTGTTGAAAAATAGTCCTTCACTTGAGCTGTCCGGAATATTCCAGATTACGATACGCGTGCTTGATGCCCTTTTAATTATCGTCCTGGCACCGGTTTTATGGCTGTATATTCAGTACCTGAAATCACAGCAAAGGCAGAGTCTGACCTTTACGGTAATAATACTGGGAATAGTCTGCGCCACTATTTTCGACTATATATTCCAGTTGATAACGACACTTTTCCCCGGGATGCTTTCCGAAGGCTCTCTTTTGTATACAACGATTCCGGAAGTGCTGTTTATTTACGGATATCTTATTATTGCCGTTGGTTTATACGCCCATCGGAAACAGGATGAATGGGGATACCAGACAGTGGATAGAATAATGTCGGGTGAACTGGCGCTGCTTGGTGAGGAATAATGGATAATATTATCGACAATGCCTGGGCGTCATTACTGGCGAGTGTTCTGAAAAAACGTAACGTGCTGCGCCCGGAGATAGGCGACGAAATCGATCTCTATGTTCCCCAGTCAAGGTTGCTCTCGATGTTGGAAGCTAACCCGGACCTTCCACAGCAGTTATATACATCGGCTTATGAGTCAGCCCGCAGGAATGCTTCTATCATAGTCGGCAAACTGGGAATGCCTGCCGACTATTTCTGGAAATTCGAATACTGGCCAAAAGCACGGGCTTTTGCCACTCTGGAAAAAATAGTGTCCAGAGTATTCGCATCGATTATGAAGCAGGCTAACGAGGGTGAACTCAAAATAGTCGACCTGAGTATCGATCCGTTGAAAATCGAAATTACCTTTAAAGACTGTGTCGAGTGCGCTGGTTTGAAAGGTTTCAGTCACGGTATCTGTTATTATCACGCCGGTACTCTGGCAGGGATACTCTCGGGACTTATCAACCGTGACCTTAGTGGTATCGAAACAGCCTGCCAGGTGACGGGCAGCGAATCCTGCAATTTCACTATCGGTGACAGCAGCGAGGATGAAATCAAAAGGATGTATACCGACTATATAACTCCTCCGGTAGTGAATACCGATCTCGTTTCACGGGCAGAGGAGAGTCTCAGTAAAACACCGGCACGCTCTCTGGGAAACATGGTAGATATAAGTTACCTTCAGCTTGCCGTAGCCAACACGCTGCAGGCGGACCCGGAGAAATATGCCTCAAGCAGCTATGAGATCGGCGCCGACCTGGGGAAAAAACTCGCTCCGGTATTGACCGATATTATCAGCGGTGATAATTTCGAAACACTGGAACGTTATTATCTTCAGCTGGGTGAGTTTGAAGTTGAAATCAACGGAGACAGTTCGCAACTGGATCTGAAAATCAGAGAATGCGCCGAGTCTTCAGGTACTGACAAATTAATTGAGATGACTTCATTCCTGACAGGGGAACTCTGCGGGATAATTTCTGAGATGATGAATACGGAGATGAAGCCGGCGGAAAGCCGTTTTGAGGGAGAGAACCTACTGCTGACTTTCATTCCTGAATAACGAGAAGATGGAGTATTTTGGAAAACAGCGCAGTAATATTGATAATCGGTAACGATACGGGTCCGGATAGGGTCGGAGCCGTACTTCGTTCGCAAAAATATAATGTAACATCACTCAGCTATGATAAGGCGTCCCTTCAGAAAATTGCGGAGCTTTCTCCCGACGTTATTTTTCTGGACATGATATCTACAGAAACAGATGGACTGGACTTGTTAGACCAGCTGAAAAAAGAAGAGGGTACGGCGCAGATACCCGTCGCCGTTATTACTCTTAAAGACAGCGCCAGGCTCCGTGAAAAGGCATTTGAAAAAGGGGCGGATGATTTCCTTATAAATCCCGAGGATGAGACTGAGATTAGAGCACGGGCGACCTCTCTGTTGAAAGTAAAGGCATACAACAGCTACGAACTCGATATCAATAAAAACATCGAGTCCGAAGTAACGAAGAGAACGGAGCAACTTACCCTGGCCTTCGAAAAGGTGAAAATAGCTTCCCTGGATACCGTGTACCGGCTTTCCCGCGCCGCCGAGTATAAAGATGAAGATACCGGAGCACACGTGGAACGTATGAGTCACTATTCGAGCGCCATCGCCCGTGCCATGAAACTCAATGACGAATATATTGAAAACATATTGTGGGCCGCTCCGATGCACGATATCGGGAAAATCGGCATTCCCGACAGCGTATTGCTGAAGCCGGGTAAACTCGATGACGAAGAATGGGTGATAATGAGACAGCATACGACAATAGGCGGGGAGATACTAAAAGACTCCGATGCCGACTTCATTAAACTGGCCCAGGATATTGCTGTGAGTCACCACGAAAAATGGAAGGGCGGTGGCTATCCCAACGGATTGAAAGGTGAGGATATCCCGCTGGCAGGGCGTATCGTTGCTCTGGCGGATGTGTTCGATGCTCTTACATCGGAACGTCCCTATAAAAAGGCTTTTCCGCTTGAAAAAGCGATGGCGATTATCAGGGAGGATACAGGCACTCATTTCGATCCCGATGTTGCCGCGGCGTTTTTATCTATCGAAGAAGAAATCGTTAAGGAACTTAATTTCTGGAAGTTTATGTCTTCGGACTCGGACTCCGGCGACCTGGAAGCCGACCTTTCGGACCTGTTCGGTGACTGACCGGTTTGTAAACTCTGGAGATCGTTAATTTTATAGTAAACATCGTAATTACCGTCATTAACGGTGCCGGTGAAAAGAGGGTTAACTTGACAAAGCAAAAGTCAGAATATAACATCACAGAAGGAACAGACGTAAATATAGATGTAGTAAAGGTGAAGTTTCGTTTAACGGGAGGTAAATTATAAATATGGCCGGTCCCCCTCAGGTCCAGAAACTTGTGTTGAAGCGTGATTCTATAACACCTGAAACACTGCAGCTGATACCTGAAACCATAGCACGAACATATAACGTGATTCCCCTTGAAGTAAAAGGGAATACCCTGAAGATAGCAATGGCGAATATCTCCGACATTAACGCGCTCGAAGCGGTAGAAAGTCGGACGAAAATGCGCGTGGAGACAGTAGCAGCTGATCCGGACGACGTGCTGGCAGCAATAGATTTTCATTACCAGTCTTCGTACGGAGAGATTGAGAAGCACCTTTCCGGTCTTTCAACGTCGAACGGTGAGACAACTATCGAAGAAATAACTACCGATACTGCGGCCGATGCTCCGATTGCCAAGGCTCTCACACTCATTATAGACGAGGCGATAAAATCACGAGCTTCGGATATTCATATTCAGCCGGAGGAAGACAGTCTGCGAATACGCTATCGTATCGATGGTACACTTCATGAAAAGCATACCCTACCGTTACAGACGGCTGTCCCGCTGATTTCCAGAATCAAGATTCTGGCGAAGATGAATATTGCGGACCATCACCGCCCGCAGGACGGACAACTTTCTGTCAAGCCCAAGGATCGCCAGGCGATAGATATACGTGTGGGTACAATTCCCAACGTTCACGGTGAAATGGCCGCCCTCCGTCTTCTCGATAAATCAAAGGCAGTAATGACATTACCCCAGCTGGGCTTTCTTCCCCAGAGCCTTGAAAGATATGAAGAAATGATAAAGGTTCCTTACGGAATGCTACTGGTTACCGGACCTACCGGCGCCGGAAAAACAACCACCCTGTACGCATCACTGAACAGTATCGACCGTAAAGGCAGGAATATACTTACCATCGAAGACCCGGTTGAATACCGGTTTAAGAATATAAACCAGATTCAGGTAAACACGCGTGCTGGCCTTACTTTTGCTGCCGGACTAAGATCGATATTACGTCTTGATCCGGATGTAATACTGGTCGGTGAAATCAGAGATGCCGAGACAGCCAATATCGCAGTGCAGTCGGCGCTAACCGGGCACCTGGTACTCTCTTCCATTCATGCCAATGACGCTGTCGGAGTAATATCACGTCTACTCGACCTGGAAATCGAACCATTCTTAATTGCATCGGCACTCATAGGAGTGGTAGCCCAGAGAATGGGAAGAAGAGTTTGCCCGGGATGTGCTGAAATGACCGAGGTTCCGGTAGTCGAGCAGCATGCCTATACCAAGGAGACGGGAGAAGAGAGGACACAGTTTCTTACCGGAAAAGGGTGTAAATCATGTTCGGACACCGGATACCAGGGGAGAATTGGCTTTTTCGAGATAATGAAGGTGAGTGACCATATCCGAACGATGATACTCGAAGGGGCGAATGCCAATCAGATACGTGATCGTGCGATTCAAGAAGGCATGCTGCCTTTGATAAAAGACGGAATGTTAAAGGTAAAGGAGAACATTACTACTCCCGCCGAAGTGCTGCGTAATGCTTATACTTCGGACTAATTATTTACCCCGGTGAATGGTGTCAAATTTGTCGCCGGGAATATGAGGCCTGAATGATTTATCAGTATGTAGCCTATAATTCTAAAGGTGAGGTAGTAAAAGGTAAACTTACGGCTGATAATGACCAGGCTGCGAATGAACTGCTCGACTATGCGGGCTTTAAAGCAATAAACCTTAAACCCTACACGCCCTTTTTTACGATGGGCAGCCTTTCCTCCCAGTTTACTCAGGTAAAACCTACCGATATCATACTCCTGTACCGGCAGCTGGCAATGCTTCTGGATTCCGGTACCGATATTGCAGCCGCTCTGGATTTGCTACAGCAGCAGGTGTCAAACGGTGCGTTGAGTAAAGTCCTGGGTGAGGTCGTAGCCGATGTCCGCGGAGGGAGTCAATTATCTTTAAGCCTGGAAAAACATCCCAAAATATTCCCCTCGGTATACTGCAAGCTGATAAGTGTCGGTGAACAGAGCGGAGATCTCGAGACAGTTTTGCGGCAGGTCGCGGATTACATGGAGAAAGAAATGACTACCAGCAAGCAGACGAAGGGGGCATTGATGATGCCGGCTATTACATCGGTAATAGCCGTAATAGTTATACTGCTGATGATAATGTTTATCCTGCCTTCTTTCAGCGGAATGTATGAATCTCTGGGAGCGGAACTGCCGGCAGTAGCAAAATTCCTGGTTAATCTCGGGGAAGGCATGAAGGCAAACGGCCTTTATATTTTTATCGGCCTTGTTATAGCGGCTGTGGTCGGCTACGTGTATGTGAAAACCCCGCGTGGCAGGTATAATCTTGATAAGTTGCTTTTTAAATTACCTCTTATGGGCCGAATCCGGCTCCTGAGTGAGTTAGCCCGTTTTTGCAGGAGCATGGCCCTCTTATTCAATTCGGGCTTACCTCTGCCAGAGATAATGTTGCTGGCATCGAGAAGCAGTGGAAACAAGGTAATGTCAGAGGCACTGATGGAAGTACATGCCGATATGGTTAAAGGCGAAGGACTATCGGGACCGATGGCGAAAAATAGTCTTTTTCTGCCCATGATGGTACAGATGGTGAAAGTCGGAGAAGAAACGGGAAGTCTTGATACCACTCTTATAGCCGTATCCAATAGTTTCGAAACCGAGGCTGAAGACAAGATGAAAAATCTTATCGGTCTTATCCAGCCGACAATGACGATAATTATCGGCGGAGTGGTAGGTCTTGTAGCTATGACGCTGATGTCGGCGATGACATCCATGTACGGACAGGCCTTTTAACGGCGTAAATTCCAGAGTGGATAAATGTGTCGTTGAGGAATTAAACGGGAAAAACGAAGCGAAACATAGAAATAAATAATATGATAACGGAAATACCCATACGAAAATAATCAGGGGTATCTTTTGAAAATAAGTAAAAAAACTCTGATATATCTGGGAATAGGCGTATATGTAATCGTAACTGCAGCCGTCGGCTTTATAATGTTCGAGAAAATGGATGAAGAAGATGCAGTCAGTGAAGAACTGACTTCGATTCAAACCAATCTCGATAAGTTAAATCCGGCCAGGCTGGACGACCGGAAGTTGGAACTTGAAAACCAGCTGTCACAAGTTTCGTCTCAGACCGATACCCTGAAGAATATGATGTCGCAGGAAATTGCCAATGTCGCTGCCAGTACCATCGTGTTTGACATCGCAGACACAACCGGGGTCGACATAGTCTGGTTATCTTCGCCCAGCGCGTCGCCGCAAGTGCTGGAAAACGTGCCGTGCACGGTAGTATCACTCGAGGCAACCGTAGATGGTAGTGTTAGTGACCTGGTCGATTTCATCACCAGGCTGAACAATTATCTGGCAACGGGAGTAATCAAGTCTGTAGATATGAATATTCCTGAAACAAGCAGTAATACCAGCCCGACGGTTTCCATTTCACTGCTTATTTACAATTATCAGGGTGAGTAAATATGCCGAAACAGATAGTTACGTTATATATATCTGATACTGTCGTACGGACAATGGTGACCGAAGGCAGTCAGATTCAACAATGGGCTGAAATGCAGTTCGAACCGGGACTGATAGAAAATAATGCGATAGTCGATGAAGAAGCCGTAGCGCAGAAGATAAAGCAGCTGCTTGATATCCAGGCAATAAAAACCAGGAAGGTATTTGTAGGTATCAGCGGAATACGGTGTCTTACCAGACCTATACTCCTTCCGAAGCTTCCCAAGGAAATACTGGATGAAGCGGTAAGGCGGGAGGCAGAAAGGCTGCTGCCCGTACCTCTCGATGAACTGTATCTGACCTGGCAGACAATACCAGGACCGGAAGATAAGACCCAGGTATTCCTGGCGGCGATTCCACGCGGAACGGTAAATCCTCTGATGAATGTAATCACCCAGGCTGGATTCAAGCCGGTGTTTATGGACCTGAAACCACTTCTCCTGGCGAGGCTTGCCGGAGAAGAGACGGCAATTATGGTGGATGTCCAGGGGATGGACTTCGATATTATCGTGATGGTAAACGGTGTACCTCAACCCATACGTTCAATTCCTTTCCCCGGCGAAAACCTCTCGTGGCAGGATAAACTGCCTATTATCAGGGATGAACTGGACAGGACGATAACCTTTTATAATACGAACAATCCGGAAACCGCCGTTGAAAATGACGTACCGGTTTACGTATCGGGTCAGCTGGGCGATGAAGCCGAGTTCTGCCGGATGCTGTCGCAGGAAATCCAGAGAAATGCCGTTTCGATACCTTCGCAAATAGACGTTCCCGAAGGGTTCGACTCTTCGATGTATATGGCTAATATCAGTCTGGCTCTGCAGGATACAACCCTGGCGAAGAATGCGGGAAATTCGGTTGTAAACCTTAACAATCTGCCGGCGGCATACAAACCTCAGCCTGTTTCATCGACCAATATCCTTAAGGCTCTTGGCGTTGCTGCTGCTATCATAGTTTTAGCCGCAGTGATATTCATGGTCCAGAATACGACATCGAGTATTGCCAGCAAGAAAGAATCACTGGAGTCTTCCAAAGCTCTGCTTACACAGAACCAGCTTAAGGTTCAGATACTGAATAAGAATTTGACCGACCTTGAAGGGCAGATAGAAACTCAGGAAACGCTGCAGCAGAATTTTACGGATGCTCTCGGTAACCTTGAACTGCAGAGCGTCGGTTTGAATCGTGACATTGAAGTAACGATGGATGAGGCTCCCAGCAGTGTCAGGTTAACCAGCGTGGTTCACAACGAGGGAATACTTACCATCCGCGGTGTCGCACCCGGTGAGAAAACCGTGCTTTCCTATATCCTTGCTCTCGAAAGTACCGGAAGATTTGCCGGCAAGATAAAGGCCGATACGGAAATACTGGAGGATGGTTCTACGGCTTTTACTCTGGTCGGCAGCGTTATGATAGAGAGCGAATGGGTAAGCAGTATGGAAGTAATACTGGGCAATTTGCCAAGTACTATTCAACTGACTGCAGTCAGTACCTCCATAGGTGCGTTAACTCTGGACGGAATAGCTCCCGATGAAGAAATCCTGCTGATATACCTGAACAAACTCGACAGCAGCGGAAAATTCGGAGAAATAACCATATCAAATATCACAAAACTGGAAACGGGAGAAAGGGGTTTCTCCATCGTAATAAGAATCGGAGAAACCGGAGAAACAGGAGAGTAGAAAGATGGACATTCTGGAGATGGTTCGTCTGGCAGCGGAAAAAGGCGCTTCCGATATGCATATCGTTGCTGATGAACCTCTGCTGCTGAGAGTTAAGGGTTCAATGCAGCCGGTGGAAGATATGGAGCCGCTTTCTGCCGGTGATGTTGATGAATGCCTTAAACAGATATCGACAGAAGAAGAGCGTGCTACATTCGACCGTGATTTCGAGCTTGATTTCGGTTACGGGGTCCCCGGGGTCGGTAGAATCAGATGCAATGCAGCCAGACAACGCGGCAGCACCAGTCTTGTAATACGTTTATTGCCGGACTCGATACCTTCTATCGACGAACTGGGACTGCCTGAAGTCTGCAAACAGATGATATTACGACCTCGCGGTATGGTGATTATCAGCGGACCTACCGGCAGCGGTAAATCGACTACTTTAAGCGCGATGATTAATTATCTCAACAGTACCGAAAACCGTAGGATCGTGACTATCGAAGACCCAATTGAGTTCGTTTATAAAAACGAAAAATGTACCATAACCCAGAGAGAACTCGGTGGTGACACGAAATCATTTGCAGAGGCACTTCGCCATGTATTGAGACAGGACCCGGATGTTATACTTGTCGGTGAGATGAGAGACCAGGAAACAGCGTCTGCCGCACTTACCATTGCCGAAACCGGTCATCTGATTCTTACGACCGGTCATGCACCGAGTGCTTCTCAGGCAGTAGAGCGTATCATAGACCTGTTTCCTCCTTATGAAAGGCCCACCGTACAATCGCGTCTCGCATCCCTGTTAAACGGTATCCTGTGCCAGGCCCTCGTTCCCACCGCCGACGGTAAGGGCAGAGCTGCTGCGATAGAGGTCTTACTTGCCAACGCGGCAGTCAGAAGCAACATCAGGGACGGGAAAATACACCAGATACCGAATACGATACTTACAAACACCCGACAGGGAATGATGCTTCTCGACCATGCTTTAGTCAATCTGTTTAAGAAAGGTACTATTACCCGTGAATCGGTATTGGCTTTCTGTAATGAACAGGATGAGGTTAACAAGCTAATGGGTGGCGGCACCTTCATGCAATAGTCTAACCGGAGAAGGTATCTTTACTGCTTATCCCCCGGACCTGTCGAGCAGAGGGATTGCCGGAAAAGGAGATAATGGACGCCCGGAAAATATCAGAAGTTACCCTTGATATAAACAATCTTTTCGGTCTGGACGAACAGACCAAGGCATTTGTGTCACTGGTGGCAAAATCCGTTAAGAGCAGGAACGTATGTCTGCTCTTTCTCGATAGTATCGGGGAGAGATTCACCGTGGCATCGTGTAAACCCGTATCGAGAAACAACCGCCTCTCCGGTCTTATCGTTCATGCGCAGAACCCGGTAATAGACCAGCTTCTCAAGACGCAGGGACCGATAACCCGCGATACTCCAGCGGCTGAATCGATTATCGAAGGCCTGTTTTCTGATGACGACCATAATATCGCCCCCGGCGACGTTGAAATAATCCTGCCATTAATCAGCAGCGGCAGGTTGATAGGTATTCTACTGTTTGAAGGCAGAGAGTCCGGCCGCTATACACCCGAAGAGATTAAAATGCTGAAAGATATATCCAGCCGGCTGGCGCCGGGGCTTGAAAAGGAATATCTTCGTGGACAGCTCGATGAACGTAAAAATGAGTTAACCATCCTCAATCGGTGCAGTTCAATATTATCATCCAGCCTGTATATCCAGGACGTGTATCAGCCCTTCGTCTCGGAGTTAAAGCGGATAGTCGATTTAGAGTGGACAGCCTTGATTCTGATTGAGAGTAAGAGCCTGTATGTCCTGGCTCTTTATTCGGAGATAGGTTCGAACTGGCAGACGGGGGACAGAATGCCAATGCAGGGTACAGCTACCGAATGGGTTGCCGCGTCGAGACTGCCGCTGGTGGAATCCGACCTTAAAAAAGACAGCCTGTTCGTTACCGATGTATATCATCGTAAACAGGGGATACGTTCAATCGTCTGCGTTCCATTAATTATTTACGATGAAAGGGTTATCGGCAGTCTGATTATCGCTAACAGAAAACCCAATGCCTACAGTCCGCGACAGGTAGAATTTCTCCGCGAACTGGCCTTGCAGATATCCAGACCGATTGAAAATTCCCAGCTTTTCGAGGAAGTACTGAAAAAATCCAGGTACGATGAACTGACCGGCCTTCTTAACCGGCGTTCGATGGATGAACAGATAATAAGCGAGGTGAACCGTCACTCACGATACGGCGGTGTATTTTCAATAATCCTGCTTGATCTCGACTCGATGAAGAAGATAAATGACCAGTACGGGCATCTTGCCGGAGACGGTCTGCTGTCGAGGACCGGTGTAATTCTGCAGAAGTCCGTACGCAGTGTGGATCAGGCTTTCAGATACGGCGGCGACGAGTTCGCCATACTTCTACCTAACACTCCCGTCAGCGCGGCTGTCCGGGTAGCCGAACGCGTCAGGAAACAGCTGGCTGCGAAGCTGGTTGTCGATGATATGACCGTAACCGCCAGTGTCGGGCTGGCGAGCTGGCCGGCGAACGGTACCGAAGCCAATGATATCGTAGCGGCTGCTGATGCCGCTCTCTATAAAGCTAAAAATGAGGGCGGTAACCGCAGTTATCTCGACGAAACTGCCGTTTAAATCAATCTAAAATTAATACCGCTACGAGTGGGGAAATACACAGGTCTGCACTTGAAAATGACACACAATTTTTATAAAATAGGTTACGGATGTGTACTTTACTAAGTCCGTTAATTGGAGAAGGTCCGGTTGGCCGCTAAACTGAGACTTTCCACAGTTCTTAAAATCCTTCTCGTATTAGTTTTACTTTACATCTTTCTAATCGGTATAAAATTTACAGGAATTTCATTCAAGCTGTTCGGCAAAGATTTTGCAGAACAGCTTATTAGTTTGTATTCCAATCCGTTCTGCGGATTATTTACCGGAATACTCGTTACCAGTATTATCCAGAGTTCTTCCACGACCACTTCACTGATTGTCGGACTGGCTGGAAGCGGTGTTATCTCCGTAGAGGCTGCCATACCGATGGTTATGGGAGCAAATATGGGGACAACCATCACCAATGTCCTTGTCTCACTTACCTTTATCACAAGAAAAGAGGACTTCAGGCGTGCTTTTACCGCTGCCACCATGCATGATTTTTTCAATCTATTTACCATTGCCCTGTTTCTGCCGCTTGAACTTTTTTTCCATATAATCGAGAAATCAGCCGTCTTCCTTACCGATATTTTTCAGAACGTCGGCGGTGTTACTTTTACCAGTCCTCTGAAAACGGTTATCGATCCCGTGACGAAAGGACTCCAGCATCTCCTTTCGGATACCATGGGAATTTCGGACGTAGTTGTCGGGATTATTTTGCTGGTGCTGGCGGTCGCCCTGGTAATTTTTTCACTGATTTACCTTGTAAAGACAATGCGTTCCCTGGTTATCAACACCACCGAACGTGTCATTGACAAATACATATTCAGGAACACTTTTACCGCGCTGGTTCTGGGAATGCTGCTTACGGCAGTAGTCCAGAGCAGTTCAGTTACCACGTCGATGGTTGTGCCTCTGGTAGCCGCCGGTTTTCTGGGGCTGAACCGTGCCTATCCGTACACCCTGGGCGCAAATATCGGGACTACAATTACGGCGATACTCGCTTCGCTGGCGACGATAGGTTCAGAAACCGGTTCGGCTGTAAGTACGGTAGGTTTGACGGTGGCTTTCTGCCACCTGGTTTTTAATATTTATGGTACAATCATATTTTTACCGCTGCGCAAGTTACCTATATACTGCTCAATAAAATTGGGAAACCTGGCTGCCGAGTCGAAAAAATGGGCGTTTATATTTGTGGCAGGTGTATTTTTCCTTTTACCATTACTGGTATTATTTATTACCCGGTAGGAAACGGGAAGATTTTCCGGGAGGTGACAGATAGATGGCAAGTGAAATAATAAATATGCTTCGTGGGTCCGATCTGGTTAAAAAGGCGATTGACCTGTTTATCAAGATGATAAACGGCGATGAATACCTGTATAACGAAGCCTGGCGTGTAATAACCACCGAGGATACAATAGACCGTATTCCACAGTATTTCTACGACAAAGATATCGAGGTAAATAACCAGGAAAAAGAAATCCGCAGGCTGCTGTTCGAACATCTCTCCATTCGTCCCGGACACGATACTTCCGGCTGCCTGGCTTTGATGAGCCTGATAAAAGATGCTGAAAGAATTGGGGACTATTCCAAGAACGTCTTCGAAGCTGGTATTTTATACAAAGGGAACATTAAAGATATTAAATTTTATGAGAGAATTATCCCTACCCAGAAAAAAATTTCGGATAGTTTTCCGGTCCTGGCAAAGGCCTTTAAAAAGTCGGATATAGAACTTGCCCAGCAGATTTTGAGAAGCTATACGCCAATAAAGCGTGACTGCGATAAAATTCTCAACGAACTCTTCGAGCAGGAAGTGTCACCCAATGAGGCTGTAGTGACGGCGATGCTGTCCAGGTATTTCAAGCGGATAAATTCCCACATCAGCAATATCGCGTCCGGAATTGTATATCCCCTGAATGAGATTGATTTCGTCAGCGGCGATATTCTGGAATAGCGAGATTTTCATAATTTCATATCCAACGAAATGAAGCTAATAGAATTAATGATATTTCCGGTGTTTGTTATACGTTGAATTTTGAAAAATATTCGTCGATTTCATCTCTTAGTTCTATTCCTACACGTTCAAAGCAACCGAGTAGGATTTCATAGGCTCCAGTTCCGCCAAGAAAATCCCAGAATTCTTCCGCCACCATTAATTCGTGATCTAAATCTATCATTCCGCGAATGGTCCATCGATTGTAAGGTTGAGGTTCATATGGATTATAAGGAATAGCTATAGCAGTAGTGACTTCTATATCAGGATCCGATAATAAAGTTGATGCTACCCATTCAAGGAGAGTCCTTTTAAATTCTCTAAAACCGCCTACGTTTGGTTTTGCAGTTTTAATATCAAACAAAAATAGCCTACCTGATTTATCTTTCAGGAATAAATCTACTCGTGTTGGTTTTACATTTCTCAATTCGCCGGAACGGCAGACTTTCCTAATTATTTCAATTTCTTCTGGTTTGTTAGGAAAAGTTGTTGCAGTTTCTAGATTGTTTATGATTTTTTGAATTTCGAATAGTGCTTCTTCCGATATCTTGTTGCCTGATCTTATATGCGATTCGGCCTCTTTAAATTTATCTTTTGCTAATGCCACTGCAACAGGTTCGAATATCACAGTACCAAAATTTGTATTGAGTGAATGGATGAAAGAATATAATGCTAGTCGGTCTTTCCCAAGTAACCTTGTGTGGAACGGCATTGATGCTGGTTCTGGATTGTAATTGTGGAACTTATTTCTGAGGCTTGTTGTAATAACTTCTTCTATATCTGTAATCTGTTTTTTCGATATAGACATTTTATGCTTCCTTCAAATGAAATATAGTCTCTGAATAGGCAGCTTTGTCGCGTTCCGTGCGATTTAATACTGGACGATGATACCTCTGTACTATTTTCATTCCTGATTTTTCAGCAATTATTGGATATATGCCGAACTTATCATTCGCAACAAGAAAAACATCGTAATTTGGAGATAAATACTTGGTACAATGAATAAGGACTTCTGAGATAGACTGAATGTATAATTGCCTTGCTTCAGCACCTTGACCAAGAGATAATTTCCCAATCTCGAATTCATCGTTACGGGGGAATTTAAATAAATCATATGCATAAGCGTGTTGGTTATGATAGTCAATTAAACCGACATATGGCGGGCTTGAGAATATACCCTTTATACCTTTGTTTTGAATAATCTCACCAAATTTACGGTTGATTGATTTAACTCCATTAACTATATCGATATTTCGTGAATCACCAGTTAAGCAACACTGATATGTATCGGTTCTTAGTTTGTCAAATTGAGCTAATCTCTTTAATGTATCTTCGCCATATCTTGACCACCAACCTATTAAAGAAAATATTGGTTTACATATTTTTCCATGTTTATGGCAGTAATAGGTATTATATACAGGTTCTTTTAATGTAGCTAAATCAAAATGTGTTGTAGCTCGACAGGATCGGATCGTCCGGCTAAGTATCAGAGTCAGAGCTGTTTTTATGCTTTTTTCTTGGATACTTTCGATTAGCGTATATATTAGTTCAATTTCTTCTCTTACATGCTTCGTATACCATTCGTCAAGAAAATTACTTGAATTATTGTTTTGTCTAGGTTCGATACCATAGATAGTCAAGAGTGCTTTATATATATGTGCGAATTCTCTTTCTTTGGTTCGACCATATTCCGTTTCGTTAATCTCTCCGGAGTTAACTTTTATCTTAAATTCAGGTGAAGGGAAATACTTTTTGTTAAAATCTGCAAGTGCTTCAAGTAGTTTTAATTCGAACTCTAATATTTTTGAAGCAGCACTAAATTCTTTTATTGATACAGTGATATTTTTAATATGATTATGCAGTTCGAAGAGATCATATTTTGCTACCTTTGCATTACTTATTAGAGCGTTGAATGGGGAGACATCAATACCTACTGCATGCATCCTAAGTTCATTTGTTTGTACTAATGTGGTACCACTCCCGCAAAAAGGATCAAGAATAATATCTTTTTGTTGAAAATAAACTTCTCTTTTATATTGATCAGTGTGTGAATCTAAAAAGTATTCGACTAGTTGTGGTATGAATTTACCCTTATAAGGATGTAACCTATGAACGTGTTTTGTTCTTTCGGATTCTTTTAAGTAATCGAAAGATAATTCCCAATTGATATCTTCTCCGAGGACTTTAGTCCACCTAGTTTCTCTCTTACCTAAATGTGATTTGTAATAGTTAATTAAATCTTGTTTGCTAACAAACGTATCGCCATTATTCTGTATTTTCTTTATTCTTCCATACTGTATTAGATATGAGATATTCGAAGGAGAGACGTTTCTCTTAAGGAATCTACTTGCCCATTCACTAGCTTGCTTTATGGTAAATTTCTCAGTATTTTCCATATTGATGTATTTTACAACTATTTCTTTGAAAACCTCAATCTTGAAATAAGTGATGTTGTCCTTGCCATTCTCTTGACTCCGGTGATAGAATTTAGATAACCGAATATCATACCGCTAGGGGTGCTCATAGCTGAGAGGCGGTTGAAGCCAACCCTTGGAACCTGACCTCGTTAATTCGAGCGTAGGGAAGCAGTATTTTCCGAGTCCAGGGGGCGGATATTCACCCCTGGATTTTTACTTCAGGGAGGGAATTATGACACAGCTGGAATCAGCCCGAAAGGGCATCGTAACACCTGAGATGGAAGCGGTCGCGAAAGTCGAAAATGTCGAACCGGAATTCATCCGGCAGGGAATCGCCGACGGAGCTATAGTCATCTCGGCCAACACGCGTCATTCCAGACTTGTCCCCTGCGGTATCGGCCGGGGGCTCAGCACCAAGGTAAATGCCAATATCGGCACTTCCTCCGACTACGGCAATATAGATACAGAACTGGAAAAACTTAGAATAGCCGTGGATGCCGGCGCCGATGCCGTAATGGACCTTTCTACAGGCGGGGATATATCCTCAATACGAAGAGCCGTCATCGATGCCAGCACTGTACCCATCGGCACGGTCCCGATTTATCAGGCAGGAATCAGGGCAATCGAAAAACACGGTGCCATTATCAAGATGACGGTGAACGATATCTTCGATTCGATCGAAGAACATATCAGGGATGGTGTGGACTTTATTACCATTCACTGCGGCGTTACCCGTTCGGCTATCGACCGGCTCAAGCAGCAGGGCAGAATTGCCGATGTGGTATCGCGTGGCGGGGCTTTTATGATGGGCTGGATTCTGAACAGCGAATGCGAGAATCCTCTTTATGAATATTACGACCGCCTTCTCGATATGGCGAGGGAGTTCGACGTTACCCTGAGCCTGGGTGACGGGATGCGTCCTGGCTGCATTGCCGATGCTACCGACCGCTCACAAATCGAAGAATTACTCACAATCGGCGAACTGGTTGACAGAGCCTGGGATGCCGGAGTCCAGGTGATGGTGGAAGGTCCCGGTCACCTGCCTCTCGATCAAATCGAAGCTAATGTGAAACTCCAGAAATCCGTGTGCCGGGGAGCACCTTTCTACGTCCTCGGCCCGCTGGTAACCGATATAGGGGCGGGTTATGACCATATTACCGGCGCTATCGGCGGAGCGGTTGCCGCCGCGGCAGGTACGGATTTCCTGTGCTACGTGACACCTGCTGAACATCTGTCCCTTCCCGACCCTGACGATGTCAGGCGCGGCATTATGGCGTCGCGTATCGCTGCACATGCCGGTGACATAGTGAAGGGTGTCAGGGGAGCCGCCGAACGGGACAGGCAGATGTCCATCGCCCGGAAGAGTCTTGACTGGGAGCAGCAGACAAAAATGGCGCTGGACCCGGAGAGAACCCGTAGCGTCCACAACGAACAGCACGCTACTACCGGGTCAGCCTGCAGTATGTGCGGGAAGTTCTGCGCAATGGAGCTTGTCAACGAGTATTTGGGTGTTTCGGCCTCCAGGTGTTAAACTAACATTGAATACTTCCGGATGGTAATCACTTGAAAGCTGAAATCATCTCTATCGGCACGGAAATACTGCTGGGTGAAATTACGGATACTAACGCCGCCTATATTGCCGGCAAGCTGCCGTTCCTGGGTATCGACCTCTACTGGGTTTCACAGGTAGGCGATAATAAAGCCCGTATTATCGAAGTACTGCAGCGTGCCTGGAACCGGTCGGATATAATATTCATAACCGGTGGGCTCGGTCCTACCGCCGATGATGTAACCCGGGAATCGATTGCCGAAATGCTGGGCGAGGAGATGAAGACCGATCCCGACCTGGAGAAAACGCTGCGTGGAAGGTTCGGCCGATACGGTTTCGATATGCCGCTGAGCAACCTGAAGCAGGCTACCATTATTCCCTCCGCGGAAACCATTCCCAATCCAGCGGGTACCGCTCCCGGCTGGTGGGTTGAAAGAGACGGCCGCACTCTTATCACCATGCCCGGACCTCCCAGAGAACTTAATGTTGTATGGCAGGAGACCGTTCAGCCCAGGCTGGAACGGCAGGCCGAGTCGGTACTTGTCCCTAGGACTTTCAAGACTTTCGGTTACTCGGAAGGAGGCGCCGGGGAGATGGTTGCCGATATGCTTGCCGCATCCAATCCCACACTCGGAATATACGCCAAACCGGACGGTATTCACCTGCGGCTTGCAGCCAAGGCGAAAACCAGGGAAGAAGCCGAGAAAATGCTTGTAGAGGGTGAAACTCGTATCAGGGAGATAATGAAAGGCCACATCTGGGGAGTCGATGATGAAACACTTGAATCGATAGTAGGTAATCTGCTTGTCGATAAAGGCTTGACCCTGGCAGTAATGGAGGACGCCAGCGGCGGGACATTGGGTCCGACATTTAACGGGATTCCCGACAGCGGGAGATTTTTTAAGGGAGGGCTTCTCGCCACGACCAGTGATGCTATGAAAGCTTTCGGCGTTGATGTGGCTGTTTCAGGCAGGAAAGCCAGCCAGGAATTAGCCGGAGCGATGGCTGAAGCAGCAAGACATTTCCTGGACGCCGACATAGGAATAGCTACCGCGGGAACAGATGAAGTTACCCGAGATAATCCGATGGGGACAACTTTCATAGGTATCGCCGATGCCGGTGGAAGCAGGGCTGTCAGCAGGCCGCGCAGGCGCCAGTACGTGACTGCCACCATTCTTTTCGAGCTGCGAGAATCACTTCTTGGTACGGGTTAGATAAATCGGCATGGGCAGAACATTTTATATCGGTAAACTCTTCGGCATTGAATTCAGACTGCACTTCACCTGGTTCATAATATTTTTTCTGGTTACTCTGCTGCTGGTAGAACCGAATTATGACCGCTGGTTTAACTGGCTTCTGGGTATCTGTGCAAGTCTCCTGTTTTTTGCTTCTGTCCTGGCCCATGAACTTTCCCACAGTCTGGTCGGCAGGGCAAATGGTATTCCCATATCGAATATAACCCTTTTCATTTTCGGCGGTGTCGCCATGATGAAGAACGAAGCCAGGAGACCGGGCGCCGAGTTTAAAATGGCTATCGCCGGACCTCTCTGCAGCATTGTTATCGGCGGTTTACTCGGCCTGCTGCTATTAATCCCGGCGGTGACCGGACCGGTAGCAGTTATGCTTACCTGGCTGGCTATAATGAACGGAGTGCTTGCAGCATTTAATCTCATCCCGGGATTTCCACTCGATGGAGGACGGGTACTGCGGTCGGTATTATGGCGGACTACCGGAAGCTACCTTGTCGCCAGCCGTATTGCTACTATGATAGGACAGGGCTTCGGCTACCTGCTGATAATCGGTGGGATTTTGATAATTATTATACGTCCTTTTGGCATGACCTGGTTCGACGGACTATGGATTTCATTCATAGGCTGGTTCCTCTCGAGCAGTGCTTCGGCAAGCTACCGGCAGATAATCAGGCAGGCAAGAGTTAAACCTCCGGACGATATTGAGATACCCTCCGAGGACTATACGGTACTGCCGACCGAAGGTGAGAAAAAGGACTGATGCTGCTTTTCGGCCACGTCGGAATTACAGCGGCGGCAGCCAAAGTCGGCGACGTTATATTTCCTCCCGAAAACATCGGAAGAGACGAAACAGGTTTCCGATACAGGATATCACTACTGATTAATCGACTTAGAGACAGTACCGGAAGACTGGACTACCGGATGGTTATTCTCGGTTCCATGCTGCCGGATATTATAGACAAGCCGGTCTTTCTGCTGCTTCGAGACAGAGGATTTGAAGTCAGCGGTCGCGGTTATGCCCATACGCTGCTGTTTTCAGTGTTGCTGATTTTAGCCGGTTTATTTCTCATAAAAAAGAAGAAGCCCTGGCTGCTTACTCTTGGGCTTGCAAGCATCGGTCATCTTATTCTGGACGGAATATGGGAGCGTCCGGCGGTACTGTTCTGGCCGTTACTGGGACAGTTTGCCCCGGGGGATACCGAAGGCTGGCTGTCCGGCATATGGGAAAACCTTTTCAGGTTACCAGAGGTATATATCCCGGAGATAATCGGTCTGATAGTAACCCTGTACCTGGCATATAAAATTATCGGAAGCAGAGGTATAATCAGATTTATCAGGCAGGGCACTATAACCTAGAGCCGGACGGCATTAGGTCGAGGGAGATTCCAGTTGTACGATGCAGTGATAATAGGCGCCGGACCCGTCGGAAGCAGGGCAGCGTTTGAATTAGCCGAAAAAGGACACAGGATCGCGGTCCTTGAAAAGAAAGCAGACCTGAGAGAGCCTGTCTGCTGTACCGGCATTGTCAGTGCCGAATGTGTCAGAGAGTTCGGCATACCAGGTGACGTAATTTTCAGGGAAGCAAACAGCGCCAGTATATATTCCCCCTCGGGAAAAATTCTTCACGTCAAACGGGAAGAAACCCAGGCATATATCATCGACCGCGCTGCTCTCAATGTCTATCTCGCCGGACAGGCAATGAAAAAGGGCGCCGAATATTTTCTTGAGAGACGCGTTCATAATATCGAAAAGAAACCGGACAGGGTGGTTATCGAGACAGGAGACGGGAAATCGAAAAAGAAGTTACTCGAAGCCCGGGCTGCGATTATTGCCGCCGGATTCGGTTCTGTCCTTACCGAACAGGCGGGTCTGAAAAAAGTCGGTGATTTCGCGATGGGAGTACAGGCGGAAGTGGAAACCGCCGGAATTGATGAAGTCGAAGTATATACCGGCAGAAGCATCGCTCCCGGTTTTTTTGCCTGGCTGGTACCTACCGTGCCGGGCCGGGCACTGGTAGGTCTGATATCGCGCAGCCGAACGAATTACTATATGACAAAACTGCTGTCGGCCCTAACCGGGCAGGGTAAAATCCGCCCGGGTGAACCTAATATCAGATTTGCCGGAGTTGCCCTGAACACCTTAACCCGGACGAGTACGGACCGGATACTTGCGGCGGGAAGTGCAGCCGGTCAGGTAAAACCAGCTACAGGCGGCGGCGTATACTACGGCATGATGTGTGCCGATATTGCCGCGGATAATTTGCATCGGGCACTGGAAAGTGATAATCTGACTGCTGAAGGTCTGGCTTCATATGACAGGCAGTGGAAGCAGACACTGGGACGCGAAATCAAGCTCGGTCACTGGGGCCGTAAATTCTTTGAGCGGTTGAGTGACGACCGTATCGAAAATATATTTGACATAATATTATCCAGCGGTATCGATAAGACGCTCCTTGAAAATAACGATATCAGGTTCGATTCACACGGATTCGTTATACTCAAGCTTATAGGACACGAAGCTCTAATAAAAACTCTAAAAGCCATGAAGATTCCTTTTCCGTCAGGAAAGAGAAATTAAATATTTATATTTCCGGAGGTATTTGAATGAACGACCGGAGCCCTAACCTCGGTGAAGCTGCCAGTATTTTTCTGGCGAGTCTTAAAGCTGAAAACAGAGGGGCGAGTCAACAGGAAATTTACAAGTTTATACGCTGGTTCGGTCGAGATAAAGTTATTGACAGCCTGAATCCTTCGGAAATCGATAACTATGCCGAACATGCATCACGCTCGGACGCAAATCATGCCGAAAAACTGGCACTGGTGAGGACTTTCCTCAGTTACGCCAGGAAGAAAGGATGGACCAAAACCAACCTGGGGACTCATCTTAAAGCCAAGAAGGGAAAAACCAGAGCTGCACCGGCTGTTAGAAAGGAAACCTATGAACCCATATCCGTTACTAAAGAAGGGTACGAGAAGCTCCAGACTGAGCTTGAGTCACTCAAAGAGCAGCGGCAGGAAGCTATCGAGGAAATGACGAAAGCGGCAGCGGATAAGGATTTTCGTGAAAACGCACCTCTCCATGCCGCCAGAGAAAAACGTGGTATGTTGGAAGGCCGTATTATCGAGATAGAAGCGACCCTGAAAGCCGCCGTGATAGTAGATACTAAAAAAGCATCTCAGGGAGTTGATATCGGTAAGACGTTCGTCCTGGCCGATGCTGAAAAAGGGACTGAAATACGTTACACGCTGGTCGGCCCCAGGGAAGCTGACCCTGCCGCCGGTAGAATTTCAAGCGTTTCTCCCATAGGCAAAGCCGTTATCGGTAAACAACCGGGTGAAATGGTAGAGATTAACGCTCCGGCGGGAAAACTCAGGTATCAGCTCAAGGAAGTGGGAGGTTAGTTGCCAGCCTTCTACAGAATTTAAATTACCGGACCTCCAGCATTCTGTCTACCGCATTCTTCGCTTTTATCCGGATTTCTTTCGGTACCTCGACACGGTTCTTCATATTCTCAAGCGACCATAACACGGTTTCAAGCGTAATGAGTTTCATTCGGGGACAGACTGCCTGTTCGGTAACCGGGATGAAGGTCTTCCCGGGATTTTCTTTGCGGAGACGGTGCAGTAATCCGATTTCAGTTCCGACAATTATCTCTCTGGCATCTGTCTCCCGGGCGTATTTTACCATCTGTCCGGTACTCAGTATTGCGTCGGCAAGGGCTTTTGTTTCTACTTTGCACTCGGGGTGCACTATTACAACAGCGTTCGGGTGCTCCTCTTTTCTCTTCTGTATATCACTGGGTAATATCCTGGCGTGGGTAGGGCAGTATCCGGGCCAGAGAATCATCTCTCGTCCGGCCTGTTCGGCGGCATAGCTTCCCAGGTACTGGTCGGGGACGAAAATGATTTCTTCGGCTTCCTTGAGCGTTTCGACTATTTTAACTGCGTTAGCTGAGGTACAGCATATATCCGATTCGGCTTTTACCTCGGCGGTTGAATTCACGTAACAGATAACCTTTGCCGTCGGGTGCTGTTTTTTCAGTTCTCTTAACTGCTCGGCGGTTATCATATCCGCCATCGGGCAGCCTGAGTGTAAATCCGGAAGGAGTACCGTCCTGTCCGGATTGAGTATGGCGGCCGTTTCAGCCATAAAATGGACTCCGCAGAAGACGATTACATCGGCATCGCTGGCCGCCGCTTTCCTGCTTAATTCCAGCGAATCTCCGGAGAAATCGGCTATGTCCTGTACCTCACCGAGCTGGTAATTATGTACCAGGAGAAGCGCGTTTCTATCCTTTTTCAGCTTCTGTATTTTCTCAATGATTCCCGGATTACCGGCTTCCATCATCGGTTATCCTCCAGTCGTTGGTGTAGACATTTACCCGTTTTCCCCTGGCGAATCCAAGCAGTGTCATACCGAGTTCGCTGGCGAGCCGGACTCCCAGGTTGGTGGGAGCTGATTTGGAGATGATAATAGGGATATTTCTCCTCGAAACCTTCAGCAGTATCTCCGATGAAACTCTGCCGCTGGTAACCACCACCCGTCCTTCGGTGGGGATATCCTCCATTACACATTCGCCGAATATCTTATCGATGGCATTATGCCTGCCGATATCCTCCCGGAATATCAGGATGTTCTTCGTATCGCAAAGGGCGGCGCTGTGGACGCCGCCTGTTTCTCTGAAAACTTCCGATTTATGCTGGAATTCCTTCATAAGGGAAAGTACTTCTCCCGTGGATATCTTTGTACCGGACTTTATCTGCTCGCGGTTTTCAGCGTCGGTCGCCCTGTAGAAAGAAGCACCTCTGCCGCAGCCGGAGGTAATCATTCTCTTGAAAAGGAACTCGTTGTTGTAGTCTTTATCTTCCTTTGTGCTGACCCGTACTATACCTCTGTTTTCATCCACCAGTACGTTCTTTATTTCATCTTTTAATTCGAGAATACCTTCCGAAAAAAGGAATCCGACTGCGAGGTAATCGAAATTTTCGGGCGAACAGAGCATCGTCACCAGTTCCTCGTTATTCAGCATAATGGTAATCGGAGATTCCCTGACTATGGTATCTTCGATACTCTCCCGGCTTTCTTCCGTGAGGCGTAATATTTGAATCTTTTCTGTCTCGGAACCCATCTATACTACCTTAATCTCGTCTCCCGTTTTTATCTTTCCACCCTGTATAACTCTTGTAAAAACTCCTTCTTCGGGCATTATACATTGCCCGACCTGGCGGTAGATAGCGCACTTGGTATGGCATTCCTTGCCTATCTGCGTTATCTCCAGCCTGACTTCGTCTCCTACCGCGACCTCCGTACCTATGGGCAGGGATACCATGTCCATACCTTCAACGGTCAGGTTTTCCGCGAAATCGCCAGGGCCCACATCCAGCCCGAGGTCTTGCATTTTCTTGATACTCTCGATAGCCATCAGGCTTACCTGGCGGTGACTGGTTGAGTCGGCGTGTGCGTCATCCTCCATACCGTAGTCCACGAGGAATACACCTTCCTTGACATCATTTTTCTTCGTACCCTTTTGCCTGCTTTTGCATACTGCCAGTATCTTTGCCATTTTAATCTCCGCCGCTCCTCTCTATCGTTCCCCCTCCCAAGACAATGTCGTCGTTATAGAATACGACCGCCTGACCGGGGGTTATTGCCATCTGTGGTTCTCTGAATTTTACTTTAATCCTGTCACTATTAATCGGGATAAGAGTCGCTTCCGTTTCCTCCTGCGACGATCTTATTTTTGCCTTAACCTCCATCTCACTTTCCGGTTTGTCAACAGCAATCCAGTTAAAGCCCGCTGCAACCAGTTCATCGTTATAGATGTCTTCCTTTGGTCCCACCGTAATGACATTGGTGTCAGCGTCTATATCCGTTACGTATAGAGGCTCCCGGGTAGATATTCCCAGTCCTTTTCGCTGTCCGATAGTATAGTTCGGAATTCCCCGGTGTTCACCGAGAACAATTCCCTCTCCGTCCTTTATCTCACCGGGAGGCATTTCTTTAATAATCGACTGGTATCCGGCGGCGATAAAGTCCTGGCTTTCCTCTTTTTCCGTTACACTCAACCCGTAATTCCGGGCCAGGTCTCTTACTTCCTGCTTGGTATATTCTCCGACCGGGAAAAGAGCCCGGCTGAGCTGGTGCTGGGTCAGGAAAGCAAGGAAATAAGACTGGTCTTTGCTTTTATCTTTCCCCTTTTTCAGCAGATAGCGGTCAATCTCTTTATTATATTCTACTCTGCTGTAGTGTCCTGAAGCAAAATAGTCGAATTCGATTCCACTTTCCTCAGCCTTCTTAACCAGGGCTTCGAACTTTATCCTGGTATTGCACCTCAGGCATGGATTCGGTGTTCTGCCTGACAGGTACTCGGCTTTGAAATATTCCAGCACTTCCTTACAGAATTCATCTCTCAGGTCGATAACATGAAAGGGAATGCCGAGGGTATCGGTCACCTTACGAATGTTTTCTATATTTTCCGCTTCACCGGGACCGTAACATGAATCTCGTATCTGTACTTCGGGAGTTTCTTCACCATCCCAGACTTTCATTGTTACGCCGGTTACCTCGAATCCTTTTTCCTTAAGAAGAGCGGCGGCAACAGAAGAGTCGACACCCCCGCTCATTGCCACCGCTGCGCGTTTTTTATTCATAGTTCCTGTCTACAGAGTGAAACCGGCTATTTGCCTGCCAGGATTTCCTGCGCAATTTCCGCCGCTCTCTTGCCTGAAACCAGCATTCCGCCGAAAATAGGTCCCATCCGGTGTGTGCCGCTGACAGCATTTGCCGCCATACCGGCTACTATCAGCCCGGGGTATACTTCCTTCGTATTGTCCATTATCATGCTTTCCGCCACGTCCGCCCACATCGGCTTTTCACCCTCGACCCGGCCACTCGGCGTACGGAGTTTCGGACCTATCTTGTTAACGACGATGTGGCACACCTCACAGGCGTGTCCGGTCGAGTCGATTACCACCTTAGCCCGGATGGAAAGAGGATCGACATGCAGTTTTGCGATTGTAGTAGCGCTCCAGTTCAATACCAGGCCGGTCACCCTGTCTTCTTCTCTTATCATCACGTCTTCCACGCTTATCAGATTGAAAATCTTGGTTCCGGCCTTTATTGCTTTCGAACAGATAACGGCTGTAGCTTCAACGGAATCTGCCGTATAATACCCTTTTTCATATTCCCTGGTGGCGACACCGAATTCATCTAGCAGCTTTTTACCTTCTTTCTGGACCACGATGTGATTGAACATCATTCCGCCGCCGGGCATACCTCCGCCGACCTTAAGCTGTCTCTCGAACAGCACGGTTTTCACACCGCTTTTAGCCAGGTAGTAGGCTGCCGTCATTCCCGCCGGTCCGGCGCCGACTACAGCAACATCTACATCCATGGCGTCGGTAAAATCTTTAATAAAGGTCTCCGTTATCGCCCTTGATATGATTACATCATCGAGCTGCATGTAGCCTCCTCATATATATCCCGTTGATAGTATTAGAATATCATAACAGAATCCGGATTGCTATAATCGACCAGTTCGGTCAACTACTGGAATCAGGTTTATATTCTTACCGGTTTTTCCTTATCATGCCGAACACAATAGCCGTAATCGGTGCCAGCAGGGAAATAGCGGATGCCGTGAAAAAAGTAGCGTTGATTCCACCGTATACGTAGGCGATTCCTATAAGCGGCGGTCCGAGGGTCTGTCCCAGTCTCAGCATCATATTATTCAGAGACATGAATGCTCCCCGGTACTCTATCGGAGCTAGCTCGGCTACCGACGTCTGTATACTTGGCAGGGTTGCCCCGTTGGCAATACCGCTGAATATTGCGGGTATCAGGAGGAGCCAGAGGTTGGAAACGAAAGGCACGATAAACATCGATATAGCATAGACGGTAAAAGAGAATTTTATGATAGTCGGCAGGGAAAATCGTCTGTTTATTCTGCCAAGCTGTGATGCGGTGGCGGCATTACTCAACGATGCCACCGACATAATGATACCGATGGTAAGAGAGGATGCATTGAACTTCTCTCCCATCAGGATTGTGAAATAGGTTAGATAGGCACCGTAAAGGATAATAAACGAAAGCATGCCGGCGGAGAACAGCCCGAGTATTTTCAGGCTTTTAAGGTGTCCCCATGTTCCGCTGAGGTATTCTTTTATGGTCTGTGAAGTCCGGGGTTCGGGGTTCTTTAAAAACATCAGGGCGAGTATTCCTATCGGCAAAGCGAGGGCGGAGAGAAGGAAAGGATAATGCCATCCCAGCAGGGCCATTGCGCCGCCGATAGAAGGGTATGAAGCCACACCGATACTCAGCACGCTGGCATTCAGCCCCATCGCTTCGACGCGTCTCTTTCCGTCGTAAAGGTCGCCTATTATGGTGCTGTTTATCGAGCCAAGGGATGCGGCACCGATACCCTGGAGAGCCCTCATCCAGAGCAGGAGATTGAAGTCCCGGACGAAAGTACAGGCTGTTCCTGCTACGGCAAACAGGATAAGTGATGGTATCAGTATTTTCTTCCTGCCGTACCTGTCAGCCATCACCCCGATCACAGGAGTCAATAGCGCTCCCGGCAGGGTGAAAAACGTAATCAGCAGACCTACCTGGTTGGGTGTTATCCCGAGTTCCTTCTGTATCGTTGGGAACGCAGGCGTCACGCTGGCTACCCCGAGTACCGCCATCAGGGTTACCCCGAACACTATCAGCAGGTTTCTATCTTTGAACAGGCTGTTTTTCGAAGTTTCCAATATCCGGTATCTTTCTAAAGCCGTACGGTCGGCAACTACCGACCGTATAGTTATTTATTTATCTTTTACCGTAAAAACAGGTTAACTTACGGTTATCTTTCCGCTCGATTCTCCGGTCACTTCACCGATGACGACTGCGTCTTTTACTCCGGCCTGCTTCATCTTCTTCACCAGACTGTCGGCTTTTGAGGGTTCGACGATAATCAGCAGTCCGCCGGAGGTCTGCGGATCGTACAGCACGTCCTGTACGTTGGACGGCACTTTATCGGAAATCTCCACGTACGGCGAGTAAAAATCCCGATTCCTGTTGAGTCCCGCCGGACGCATTCCCTGCGATGCCAGTTCCGCCGCGTCCGGGAAAAGCGGGACCGCCGAAGAATCTATTTCTATACTTATCCCGCTGTTTCTGACCATCTGGGCAGTATGGCCGAGGAAGCCAAACCCGGTTACATCAGTACAGGCGTGAAGCCCTGCTTCCTGTGCGAGAGCGGATGCTCTATCGTTCAGCGCCGCCATACTCGCGGTTACCGTCCTTATGGTGTTTTCATCCGCCTTTTCAGACTTGGCAGCCGTATTGATAATCCCGGTTCCGAGGGGCTTGGTAAGGATTATCCTGTCTCCCTTCACGCCGCCGGAGTTGGTTATCATTTTATCCGGGTGTACCATGCCCGTGACCGAAAGCCCGTACTTGAGCTCGTTATCATTGATACTGTGCCCGCCCACCAGCGTAACACTGGCTTCCCTCATTTTATCGATTCCGCCGAGCAGTATATGCTTGAGAATCGACAGGTCCATATTGTCGATGGGGAAGCATACGATGTTCATCGCCGTCAGCGGCTTACCGCCCATCGTGTAAACATCACTGAGGGCGTTGGCGACGGCAATCTGGCCGAACATGTACGGGTCGTCGACTATGGGCGTAAAGAAATCGACGGTCTGGATGATAGCCAGCTCGTCGGTAAGTTTGTAGACTCCCGCGTCGTCCAGAGATTCCATACCGCGGATGACATTCGGGTTGCTCAGCAGCGGCAGGTCGCAGAGTACTTTGTCCAGGTCGCCCGGACCTATCTTCGAGGCTCAGCCTGCCCCTCTTACGCTCTCAGTCAGCCGGGGATTCTTCTTTTCCGCCATCCGTTCCTCCGTCTATATCCTCTCCGGTCGTTTGAGCGTATTGTATCACCGCGAATTATCGAAATCAAAAACACGCACAGGAAAATTCTACTGCTGCTCGGATTATTTCGATAGACTGGAACGCAGATAATTAAATGTAAGGATATTGAGAGAACCAAATTGAATTATATAAGACATCAATATTTTTCATAAACCAGTCTGACCACGAACTAGGATGCTTTTCCACTACCCTGTTGGCTATTTCAAGTAACAAGAGCTTTTGTATAAGGTGTTTGGAAACTTCAAACATGCTGACAAAGTCTTCTTCGTCAAATATCTCGGGAAAATCCCACCACTTACTACTAGAAGGATGGGCTCCAAAGTGGCAACGAATTTTATATATTTCGATAAGCAGATTTTTTTCCGAAGCATTAAGACCGCATATATTTGCAAGAAGTTCTCTTTGGTTTTTGGAGTGTTGTTTTAAACGATATAGAACAAATTGTTCGGCGATATTTATGGTCTTATCTAATGCAGTAATTGCTTCTTCATCGAAATAAGCGTGTAGAAGCTGTAACGCTTTGGAATAGTTGAAAAGCATCCGATGAATGAAAGGGTCTAAGCCGTTTATCATTTTAATCCAGTACAAGAATTCTCTTTGTCGTCTAGAAGACTGATTATTGGGAGATAATGCTTTTCTACCAAAGGCTTTGCGCTTTGCGGTATTAATATCATAACCAAAATCGCTAATTTGAAATAATTTCAGATTTGATGTTCGGAAATGAGTATCTCGATTATAAGACAAAGCGATTGAGCCAACTACTTCAATGAATTTAGACCGGGCGACATACTGTCTTGAAAAGTGTAAGAACCAAGAAACCTCGTCGTATATAAAATCGTCTCTGCAAAATGGTCTTAGACCCCTAGACCAAAATGGAGCAAGTACACCTACGACTAGTTTTCCCCTTGAGTTCTTACACACCGTAATGTCGTTTAAGTCATAGTAAACGTTAAGCTGGTTGGAGTTAGCTAATTCTCGAACTTCTAGTTCCCTATCATTATCACGCTTCGGTAGCTCTTGGTAGATAATATTTCTAAGTGTAGAAGGAATAAATCGACGGCTTCTAGAAGGGATAGAATTACGTTTGCTAATCAAGTTACAAAACTTACTGATAAATCTTTCAACTTCTGCATTTCTCACGTAGGTATTATAGTATTTCTTCCAGTATCATGAAAGTTGAAAAACCTGAAGGGAGTAGGGGTGTGATTGCTTCTTCTGGTGTAATAAAACTTTTGAGGTCCCACATGAAAATGCAGAATATATTGCTTGGTCTTACTATCCAGAAACCAAGTGTTGCCCCTATCAGGTACATGGCTCCCTGAAGCAGAGCCGATGAAATTGAACAGATTTTACATACCAAAATCGTTGATGTCAATATATGTACAATCATCGATATATCTGTACAGAGACAATATCATTTCGGTTAGATAAGAATCTATCTACTCCGATATTTATCGCAATGCCCTGAGATATTTGCTTGACAATTTATATAAAATGAATATAATATATATAAATACTACAAAATAATATGGTGGTAAAAGGGCAGCGATATGGCAGGCAGGACAGAAAGGGCTGGAAAGAACAGACAGAAAATTCTTGGAGCCGCTCTGGAGTTATTCCAGACTCAAGGGATTAAAAAAGTATCCATAAGTGATATAGCACAGAAAGCAGGTATTACTCCCGCAACTGTCTATAACCGGTTCGGCAGCAAGGATGCTCTGGTACGTGAGGTGGTAAAAGCCTGGTACAGACGTGCCCTCGAAGAATACAGGAGCGTTCTTGAGACCGACAAACCGTTTGAAGAAAAATTCCGGGACCTGCTTTCTTTCAAGTCGGATATGGCTGCCGCGACTCATGCCGAATTCATGCTTGCCGCATCATCGGACGATCCTGAAATACGCCGGTTTCTCGAATCGGAGTATATGGTTGAAGCAAACAAGAGTGTCAACAGGTTTTTCGATGAGGGCAGAGAACAGGGGTATATCGCCCCGGACCTTTCAACGGAAACAGTCCTCCGCTATTCGGAGATAATACGCCGGGGAATAAATGCCGAAGCCGGTCTGGCTTCGGATCCGGAATATACCGCTAAACTGCTGCGTGAACTTACACCCGTAATTCTCTACGGAATATTCGGGAAAAAGAAAAAATAATGTTTGCTGATTATTAACCCTGCGGGATGAGAAAGGAGTCATATGTCAAAAGAATACGTTATTTATACCGAAAATCTTACCAAACATTATGGCGACGTAAAGGCTCTGGTCGATCTGAACCTGGAGATACCGGCCGGAGAGATATTCGGTTTTCTCGGTCCCAACGGCGCCGGAAAAACCACCACTATCAGGACTCTTCTCGATGAGATACGCCCCACGTCCGGGCGGGCTTCCATTCTCGGGCTCGATACTCATAAGAAATCTGTGGAAATACGCAGACACATCGGCTACCTGCCGGGGGACCTGGCAATGTATCCTGGACTTACCGGCAGGGACACCCTTACTTTTTTTGCCAATCTCAGGGGAGGTGTCGAGTGGGAGTATGTGGATAAGCTGGCTGAAAGACTTAACGCCGACCTTTCGAAAAAAGTAGGCGATTTATCGTCGGGCAACCGCCAGAAAGTCGGACTGATACAGGCGTTTATGAACCGGCCGGAAGTCCTTATCCTGGATGAGCCGAGTTCCGGACTCGACCCGTTAATCCAGAGGGAATTTCAGACGATGCTGCGTGAATCGGCGACAGGCGGCTGCTGCGTGTTTCTTTCCAGTCACACTCTTTCTGAAGTCCAGCATGTCGCCGACCGCGTCGGAATAATACGGACAGGCAGGCTAGCCGCGGTTGAGTTCGTGTCGCAGCTCCGGTCGAAGGCGATGCGCAGAATAGAACTTGATTTCGAGGAAGAGGTCGAACCCGGCGTATTCGAAGCGATACCCGGAACGCGCGATATATCGGTGGATAATACTCGGGTAATCCTTTCCTATGACGGTAAGATGGAGGATATGCTCAGAACGGTGATGGATAAGTACGAACTGCTGGATATCCACACCCAGGAAGCGGACCTGGAAGAAATTTTCCTCACCTATTACCGTGACGAGGGAGTTGCGGCCTGATGCTTATTAATATTTTCACCAAATCGGTACGCGACCACTGGCGGAGTACGACGATAGCTTTTATCAGCCTTGTCCTGATGCTTCTCTTCGCAATTTCGGTTTACAGGAATTTCGATATAAGTATCTATCAGGAAATGCCGGAGGTTATGAAGACGATTATGGGGATTCCGCCGACCGCCGATGCCGCCAGCCTGGCTATCAGCGTATATCTTGCCGGAGTAGGTTCATGGGCGCTGGCGGGAATGATGATTGCTTTTGGTTCGGGTTCTATCGCCAGCGAGGAAAGCAACGGTATCGTCGGTCTCCTCCTCGGTAATCCGAAGAGCCGTACCAATATGCTTATATCAAAAACGGCGGCAATGACCCTGCTTATATTCATCGTTATCGCTGCCCTGTGCGGGGCTTCGTATCTGATAACGAATATTTTGAACGTAAGAATCACGGGAATGCACGTGGAGGCGCTCTCGCTTCATTTATTCGCCGTCGTTCTTTTTCACGGTTTTCTTGCCCTGGCAATCGGTGCCTGGACAGGAAACAGGGGCATGGCGGCGGGAATATCAACCGGTGTTATGATTGTGTCGATATTCGCAACCGGGCTGCTTCCGTTAATCGAAGGATGGGAAGACCTGGCAAAGATATTTCCCTGGTATTACCTGAACAGCAGCGAACCCCTGCTTAATGGGATAGACTGGGGGCATATAGGAATAATGGCGGCCTGTACCGCGGCTTTCTTTATTGTATCGATTATCGGCGTCAACCGCCGCGACCTGAAAAGCCAGAACGTGGGTGTTACTCTTCTCGACAGGCTTCGAAATTACCCGATGACTCAAAAAGTAATGTCGCGGCTGGCCGGCTCAACCCGCGTCTCCCGGATATGGATAAAAACGTTTTCCGAGCACCAGACATTGCTTATTATCGTCGGCTGGGCTATGTTTCTCACGAGTGTGTTAATCGGCGTGCTTTACGAGCTAATGCCGGTGGAAACAATGGCCAGACTGCTGTCAAATTATCCGGAGCTGGAGGTCCTCTTTGCCGCTTTCGGCGGCGGTGATTTCAGTACCCCGGCGGGATTTTTCCAGCTTGAAGTATTCAGCTTCGTGGCGCCGGCGGCTATCCTGGTAGTGGGAATTACGGTCGGTACCCGTGCTCTTGACGGTGAAGAATCGCGCAATACTATGGGACTTCTCCTTGCCAACCCGATAAAACGCTCCAGAATCGTAATCGAAAAAAGCGGAACGATGGTAATCTGCTGCGTTATCGTCGGACTGGCGACTTTCCTTGGTGTCGGAGCGGGTTCTCTACTCGGCGGACTCGATATGAATATGGGGAACATCGCTGCCGGGTGCCTGCTCGGTACGCTCCTCGGATTGGCTTTCGGTATGCTGGCCCTGGCTCTTGCCGCCGCCACCGGTAAAGGGAAAACAGCCGCCTACGGGAGTATCGGAATTGTCCTGGTCTCCTACATTACCTCATCGTTTCTTCCGTTGAGCGAGAACCTTGCCGGATATGCCAGGTGGTCGCCGTATTATTACTTCCTGGGCAGCGAACCGCTTTTCAACGGAATGGACTGGGGGCACGCGGCGGTTCTCGGTGGTATGGCGGTCGTGTTTTTTCTTGCCTCGATATACCTTTTTCAGCGCAGAGACTTAAGATATAACGCCTAGTTAATGCTAGATAAAGCCGGTCATTCGACCGGCTTTATTTTTATTACAGCAAGCTGTTATTTTTCGGTTATGTTTGCATTTGGTTGTTTATATATACCTTACCCCCTGCCCCCTTTCCGGCCAGAACCATCGATGGTGACCGGAAGACTTTACTGGCCAGAAAGGGGAGTAAATAAGAGAGAGGGGCTTCGCCCCTCTCTCAAACTCTTTCCCCCTCAAACAATTGAAATACTTCTGCTGAATACGGCAACTGTTTGAGGGGGATAAAGGGGGTGAACCGAAAATCACAACCGAGACCGAATAATATTATCTATTTCTTCAGATCCGTTCCGGAATATTCCGGTGTCATAAATGCCTCCAGGCAGTAGAACGGTTTTTCTACCTTCGCATAGTTCAACGGACAGTGATAAACTCCCGGCGGCATTACTATGATTGCCGGTTCGGTGATTACGTGCTTCTCGCGTTCTTCACCAATGTAGAACTCCACCTCGGCATCGAACTCATTCATATCGTCCGGATTGGAGCCGAGGAAGAAAAAGAACTCGGTGAAGTTATGTTTATGAGTAGGCTCATGGAACATATAGGGGGTTCTCACCACGGATATCCCCAGGTTTATCTTCGCTGCCGCCGGAATAAGGTGCGCCGGCACCTGTCCCAGTCCGGTCCCTTCACCGCCCCACTTGTTCGGCCTGATAATTCCTTTCGTGAAATACCTGTCGTAACTCTTCTCTTCAACCCTTATCTCGGTCAGGTCTTCTCCCAGGTCCACTCCTCCGTATTCGGAGGTCATAAAAGCTTCCAGGCAGTAGAACGGCCTGCCGACCCTGGCATAATTCAACGGGCAGTGGTACACACCCGGTGCAGCGACGACGATAGTCGGCTCAGTGATAACGTGTTTCTCGTGTTCCGCTCCGAAGGAATATTCCACGTCGGCATTGAATTCGTTCATATTCGCCGGATTCGAGCCGAGGAAGAAGAAATACTCGGTGAACAGATGCTTGTGGGTGGGTTCGTGGAACATATAAGGTTTTCTGACGACGGAAATGCCAAGGTTCATTTTTGCGTTTGCCGGTACGATTCCGTCCGGTACGCCGCCCAGGCCGATGCCCTCTCCACCCCACTGGTTTTCCTTAACGACATTCTTTATCACGTATTTCTCGTACTTGAGTTCGGCCATTATCGCACTCTCCTTTAAGTCCGGTTTTCGTGCTATGAACAATAGACGATTAGCACGGTAATGTCAATGGATATCAATATTATGAACCCGTACTTTCGTACCTGTTGACGCCGATTTTCCAGAACCTGTATGCCAGAATGAACATGACGATACCGACGACCGGTGTCAGGTACTGGAGTACCGGATGAAAGAGTGCGTCACCGCTTTTATCCAGCAGATAGTGTGCCGGATAGTAATTAACGAACGCGTACGGCAGCACGAATGTCAGGATGAACTGTATGAATTTCGCGTAGATATTTACCGGATAATGAATGAAATCTCCCGAAATCATGAAGGTTTCGAGTACCGTGTCCATTCTTACTATCCAGAAACTTAGAGTCCCGGTAATCAGGTACATTGCCGCATATATCAACGCCGCTCCGACAATGGTCAGAATAAGAAACAACACTTTCAGGAATGACCATTCAATGTTAAGGTTGCTGAAACACATACCGAAGACTATTATTCCGACTAACAGGTGTCCGAAGTAGGCTATCGTTGGTCTGCCCAACATGGTATAAAGCAGGGCGTTCATCGGTCTTATCAACACGATATCGAACCTGCCGGTACGCAACAGATTTTCTATGTCGCTAAACATAGGTGTCCGGAAGAAGAAGGAGCACAGGCCGTACGACACCAGAATCATGTTGTATATCAGCAAAACTTCCCACATCGTCCAGCCCTGGATTAACTTGAACTTATCCATCAGTACCCACAGTCCGAAATACATTGCCGAGTAGCCGATGATGTTAGTAAGCATATCGGTAAAGAAAGCCGGTCTGTACTCGAACAGGCTTTTCAGGTAATTTGCGTATCCTTTCATAAACAGCTTTATCAGCGCCATCTCATCCGCCCTGGATAACCAGTTTTTTTATCGCAGCGTGCCATACCAGCCTGGTTATTCCGTAAAGTATTCCTGCCCAGATGATTTGTTGAAGGACTGCGAACCAGCATTCGGCGTACTCGAGTTTCCCGAGGTATATTGATATAGGCACATAATACATAAGCCTGAAGGGGAGGAAAGAAGAGATGGTGTTGAATACTTCCGGGAAAAACCACAACGGTATCCAGCTACCGGCGAACAGGTTGATACATGTATCCAGTAAAGCCACTACCTGCCACATCGATGTATACCAGAACGAAAGCAGTCCCAGAATGAAGGTAATAAAGAACATTATCATATAGGCGCCGACCAGCGACAATGCAAAGAACAGCATGTCCTGCAGTGCCGGGGTTTTCAGGTGTATAAATATTACTGCAACCGCAAGTACCGGAAGCATCTGGAATAACAGCGTGAACAGGCTTCCCCCTGTCATCCTGCAGAACATATAGCCGGTGAAGTTCATCGGTTTTATCAGGTCTACGGATATAAATCCGTCCCTTACCCTCTCGTTAATGTCTATGATGATGTCTCTGTTCAGGAGTGTCGATATCATGGAACTGATAAAGACATAAGCAGTCATCTCTTCGATAGTAATCACTCCTTCACTGGACGTTGTGATTCCTGACTGTCCTATGAGCGCCTGCCATACGCAAAGCTGGATAAGTATACCGAATAATTTCTGGGTAATCCCCATAAAGAAAGAGATTCTGTAAGCTAACTGTTCCTTGAACGAGTTTTTTATATATTCGTAGTATTTTCTCATCAGGACCCTGTGCTTTCGTACCTGTTGACACCGATTTTCCAGAACCTGTATGCCAGAATGAACAGGACGATACCGACGACCGGTGTCAGGTACTGGAGTACCGGATGAAAGAGTGCTTCGCCGCTTTTGTCAAGCAGAAAGGTAGCCGGATAATAATTCACGAAAGCAAAGGGGATGACGAAGGTAAAAATTACCTGAATGTATTTATCATAAATACTGATCGGATAATCTATAAACCCTCTGCCTGTTCCGTTGACCAGGTTATATATCGCATTGTGCCTCGTGATAAAGAAGGTTAGCGTACCCAGGGCGATGAATATCGCCGCCTGGACAAGCGTAGCCCCGATTATTGTGGTGATAAAGAATATGATTTTACCTATCGTCCACTCGAAATTAAGGTTAATAAAGCAGATGGTAAATATTACCGTAACCACGGATAGCTGCCCGAAGTACCCTTCGGTGCACCTGCCGAGGAGTAAATAAACCAGAGAATTGACCGGTTTAGTCAGGACGATATCGAACCTCCCCATCCTTACCATATCTTCGATGTCTTCTATCATCGGCGTGCGGAAGGCGAAAGCTGTAAGCGAGTACGCAAGCAAATTCATATTGAATAGAAACATTACTTCGTACATCGTCCAGCCCTGAATCATCTTGAATTTTTCCAGAAGAATCCATATGCCGACATACATCACCGTGTAGGAAATAATAACGGTGATACCGTCGGTAACGAACGCCGGCCTGTATTCCAGCGTGCTCTTAGCGTGTGTTCCGTATGACCTTATCAATAATTTTAAAGTTTCCATATTAACCGCCCTGAAATACAAGTTTCTTTATTGCCGCGTTCCAGATTATACGGGTAATGCCATAGAAGATAATTATCCATATTACCTGCTGTAATATCATGAACCAGCAGTCCTGCACTTCGAGTCTTCCCAGGAATATCGATATAGGAATGAAGTAGACAAGTCTGAAAGGGAGGAATGAAGATATGGTAAAGAGTACGGAGGGGAAAAACCACAGAGGTATCCATCCTCCCGAAAACAGCTCGAACGCTGTCCCGAGGAGCATATCGACCTGCCAGATATACATATACCAGAAAGCAAGTAATCCCAGGCAGAAGGTAATGAGGAACAGGATTATCATGGCGTTTATGGCTGATATACCGAAGAACAGCAGGTTCGGAATCGACGGGAAATTGATATCGAGGAATACTATTCCTATTACCAGGACAGGTAAGAATTGAAAAATTAAGTTGAAGAAACTCCTGCCTATTGTCCTGCTGAACATGTAACCTATAAAGTTCACAGGCCTGATAAGGTCGGCGGATATCTGTCCGTTTCTAACCCGTTCATTAATGTCGTAGATAACCCTGCTTCTGGCGAGGCTGGATATTAGCGTACTGACCAGGACGTAGGTAACCATATCCTCCAGAGTCACGATACCGGAATTGGTGGATACCGGTCCCGACCGTCCCATCAGAGCATTCCACAAGTAAAGCTGGACCATCAGAGACAGCAGTGTTTGAATGATACCGGTGAAATACTCGAACCGGTAAGCAAGGTATTCTTTGAATGAATTCTTGATATACTCGTAATATACACGCATATTCATTACAGGCACCCGTTAATCAGCAGAATTGTTCCTGCCCTGTATCTGGTACATTCTCCTTATTACATCCTCTATCTGTGTCCCGGCAACATTTATGTCCCTTGTTTCGACTTTATCCATCAGCCATCCGACAACCGCCGACGAGTTGATTTTCTCGTTATCGTATTTAATCGTTATCTTGTTCTCTTCATAATCGACATCACTGACACCGAGTTCATACAGCCCGTTGATATCGGTGATATCTCCGAGAATATCGGCGGTTACCGTTTCTTCGGTACCGTACTTTCTCCTCAGGCTGTTCAGACTCCCGTCGTACATGATATCGCCGTAGTTAATGACCATTACCCGCGAACTCAGTCTCTCGATATCGGACATATCGTGAGTTGCCAGTATCACCGTTGTTCCTCTTTTCCTGTTTATCTCCCTGACGAATTCCCTGATTCTTTCCTTAACCACCACGTCAAGACCTATAGTAGGTTCGTCGAGGTAGAGGATATCCGGGTTGTGAAGCAGGGCGCAGCAGATATCGGCACGCATTCTCTGCCCGAGACTGAGCTGTCTGACCGGCGCGTTAATAAATTCACCAAGTCCCAGGATGTCACCGAATATTTTCAGGTTTTCCCGGTACTGCTCCTCAGGGACCTTGTAAATGTATCTCATCAGACTGAGAGTTTCAGAGACCGGTATATCCCACCAGAGCTGGGTACGCTGACCGAAGACAACTCCGATTCGCTTCGCGTTTTTCTCGCGGTTTTTAAACGGCACCAGTCCGTTGACAGTGACGTTGCCGCTGCTGGGTACGAGTATTCCTACCAGCATTTTTATCGTTGTCGATTTACCGGCGCCGTTAGGCCCGATATATCCTACGATTTCGCCTTCGTTTACGGAGAAGGATATACCGTTTACGGCATGTATGATCCGGTATTCCCTCTTGAAAAGGTCCTGTATCGCTCCTTTCAGTCCCTCTCTCCCTTTCCTCTGTCTGAATGTTTTTTGCAGATTTTCAACCTGTATGATTGCCATTTTTTCTCCATCCGTTACGTATTTGTAGCTCCCCGATTTTACATTGTTTATTAACTAAAAAAGCCCGGGAATTTTACTTCCTGGGCCTGGCTGATTTCCATTCCGGTAATCCGGTTCTACTCAATAAGTAACTCCTCGCTGGAAATACACCAAGCCACAGGCACACATATCCCATGAACAATTAATAGCTTTTTGAAATTCCAACGATACACTAAATTAATTCCCTTTTATCCCCTGTTTTATACTTTGTGAAATAAGTTACGTTAAATATTACGGTATGAGATACCTGGTGTCAATACCTGAACTATATTATTTCTTTATTTTGTAACTGCTTTGAGGAAGGCGTGTATGTAGGGGAGTATCTGTTCGCTCTGAACGAATGCGGTAATGTGATTGAATCCTTCCATCGAAAGAAACCTGGCACGCGGTATAAGCTCAACGCTTTTCTGCATTCCGCTGTAGAACGGGTCCTGGTCGCCGCAGTACAGGAAACAGGGTGCCGTTATTCCTTTGAGGTCTTCATCGGTCAGGGGCGGCCAGTTAATCAGAGATGTCAGGACTGCGATACCGGCTTCCGTATCGCCGGACAGCTGCTCGGCTATTTCTTTGTCGGTAAACGTTTTCCCGAGCATCTGTTCCATCTCATCGATGTATGCGTTCGGGTCTTTCATTTTCTGTTCGTAACTTTTAATGACGATATTTACCGCCAGCACCATCTCTTCGGGCCATTCGTATGGAGTTACCCCTCCGAGAATAAAGCCGGAGAATCGCTCCGGATATCGTGCGGCAAGTGTATAACCCACCGTGGCACCGAGTGAATACCCCATGTAGCTGGTCTTGAAAATCCCCAGGCTGTCCAGGACGTAGATTACATCATCCGCCATTTTCGGCCCGTAATCCTCGACCCGGTGCGGTTTGTCGCTCCTGCCGTGTCCGCGGAAATCGATCAATACCAGCTGGTAGTTTTCTTTCAGAGCATCTCTGTAGCTGTAAGTCTGCCACATCCCCAGGTTATCGCTGCCTCCGTGCCCCATCACCAGCGGCGGACCTTTACCATCGGTTTCGTAATAGATTCGAACACCCTCGTTTTCGGTATAAGGCATGATTCTCCAAGATACGGAAGTCTGATGTCTAAATCCTAAACCATATTCAGATAAATAGTCCAGAGAGGGGAATCAATGACCATTCCGGCGGAAGCCGGAATCCAAAGTATTTTTATCGTTTGTCATTCCCGCGCAGGCGGGAATCCAGAATTACCGAAATGAAGAATATCGACGATATCCATTCAGGATATTTATACTGGATGGTCTCCTGGATCCCGTATCAAGTACGGGATGACAAATGGTAAACCATTTCCCTTGAACAAGCTGCGTTTTTATATGATAAAATAAGCGGGGATAATGATGGAGAACGAATTCCGCAGGCTTCCCGGAGTCGATACGGTTGTCACGGATGAACGGATTGCCAGGCTTGCTGCCAGGTACCCTCATGATTTGCTGGTAAACCTGGTCAGAGAGCAGCTGGAAAAAGCCCGTGAGAGTATTTCCGCAGGTAATCCCAGCCCTGCTCTCGACGATATCGTTCAGTCGGTTTCTGACCAGCTCGACAGACTGGAAAATCCGGTGCTGCGGCCTGTCATTAACGCCACCGGAGTTGTTATCCACACAAATCTGGGGCGCGCGCCGTTGAGCAAGGAAACCATAGCCGCGATGGATACGGTCTCCCGCGATTACTCCAATCTGGAATTCGACCTTCCTACCGGCAAACGCGGTTCCCGTTACGTTCATATCGAGGATATTTTGTGCCGCTTAAGCGGTGCCGAAGCCGGAATGGTGGTGAATAATAATGCTTCGGCGGTACTGCTGGCTCTCTCTGCTACGGCAAAGAGAAAGGAAGTAATCGTCTCACGCGGCGAAGCCGTTGAGATAGGCGGCAGCTTCCGTATCCCCGACGTTATGCGCCAGAGCGGGGCGAAACTGGTAGAGGTGGGCACCACCAACCGTACCTACATAGAAGATTTCAGCAACGCGATTACGGAGCGGACGGCTGCCCTGATGAGAGTACACTCCAGTAATTTTCAGGTGATTGGGTTCACCCATACCGTTACAATCGAGGAACTGACAGCCCTTGGAAAGCAGTCCGGGCTTTCGGTCCTGGACGACCTGGGAAGCGGCTGTTTCCTGGATACGGCTGATTTTGGCCTTGCCCCGGAACCGATGGTGCAGCAGAGTGTTTCTGCCGGAGTCGGGCTGGCCTGCTTCTCAGGCGATAAACTACTGGGAGGTCCCCAGGCAGGAATAATAGTCGGTAAAAAACATCTGGTGGACAAGCTGAAAAAACATCCTCTGGCAAGGGCGGTGCGTACAGATAAAACCCGAATAGCTGGCCTTGCCGCAACCCTTCTTCATTATCTGCGGGGTGAAGCCACGAAAAAAATCCCGATATGGCGGATGATAGCGGCGACTCCGGATGAAATCGGTCGCCGCGCCGATGCTTGGGCGGAATCCATCGGTAAAAAAGCCGAGGTAATCGACGGTGAGAGCATGATTGGCGGCGGCAGCCTGCCGGGCAGCACGCTTCCCACACGGCTGGTCGCTATCGGAAGCGGTGGAAGTATGAGTGCTTCTGCCGTGCAGGCACTTGCCCGAAAACTGAGAAATCACAAGGAGATGCCGGTTATCGGGCGTATCAATGATGATGTTCTGCTGCTCGACCCGCGTTCGGTGCTGCTTGAAGAAGATGAAATAATGGTCAGGGTGCTGAACGCAGTCGCGGCAGATTTGAAGTAATTACCTGAAAGGAATGTCATATAATGAGTGAATTCGAGATAACCCTGAGGTATGGTTTTAATCCTCACCAGAAACCCGCCCGTCTATTCAGCCGTGAAAGCAAACTTCCTTTTAACGTCCTGAGCGGTTCGCCGGGTTATATCAATATGCTTGACGCTCTAAATTCATGGCAGCTGGTCAAGGAATTGAAACACCAGCTTAATCTCCCGGCTGCGGCTTCTTTCAAACACGTAAGTCCCGCCGGTGCTGCAGTAGGTATATCGCTGAGCGATGTCCTGAAGAAGTCCTATTTCGTGGAAGACATGGAAATGTCTCCGCTCTCAACCGCTTATGCGAGAGCCAGGGGTGCCGACCGCGTATCTTCGTATGGCGACTGGGCGGCATTGAGTGATACCGTTGATGTCCCCACTGCCAGGATTCTGTCGCGGGAGGTATCCGACGGCGTGATCGCCCCGGAATATGAAGCGGAGGCCCTGGAAATACTGAAAAAGAAGAAGAACGGAAAATACAACGTAATAGAGATAGACGCGGACTACGTTCCGAAAGACACTGAAATCCGTGAGGTTTTCGGTATTGCATTCGAGCAAAAAAGGAACGACCTTGAAATAAGCTCCGATATGCTGACTAATATCGTCACCGAAAATAAAGAGCTTCCCGAGTCGGCGGTACGCGACCTGATAGTAGCTACCACTACCATAAAGTATACGCAGTCCAACACAATTGGATTTGCCGTGGACGGGCAGGCTATCGGCGTCGGTGCCGGGCAGCAGTCGCGCATACACTGTGCCCGGATAGCCGGTGACAAGGCCGACCGATGGATGTTACGCCAGCATCCTGCCGTCCTCGGTCTGAAGTGGAAAAAAGGGATTGGTCGTTCGGAGAAAAACAACGCCATCGACCTTTACCTGCTGGAAAGACTTACTCCGATGCAGCGTAAAAATCTGGAAGACGCCCTCGAAGAGGTACCGCCACTGCTTACCCTGAAGGAACGGGAGGAATGGCTGAGTAAATTTACCGGAGTTGTCCTGAGTTCGGACGCATTCATGCCTTTCCGCGATACCGTAGACCGTGCTTACCAGAGCGGCGTGAAATATATGGTCCAGCCCGGGAACTCCATCCGTGATGATGAGGTTATAAAGGCCTGTAATGATTACGGTATGGTGATGATATTCACCGGTACCAGGCTGTTCCATCATTAATTGTGGTTGTCATTGTGAGCCGAAGGCGAAGCAATCTATAAAAATCTTAGAGTTTACCACGTCGTCCACCTGCGGCGAACTCCTCGCAATGACAAGGTGAAAAGAGAGACTGTAAATGTTTGTACTCGGTACCGCCGGACATATCGACCATGGCAAATCGGTCCTGATAAATGCACTGACAGGTATAAATCCCGACCGCCTGCGGGAAGAGCAGGAACGGGGTATGACCATCGACCTCGGATTTGCCTGGCTGAAACTCCCTTCCGGACAGGAAGTGGGGATCGTCGACGTACCCGGTCACGAGAAATTTATCAAGAATATGCTTGCCGGGGTTGGAGGTATTGACCTTGCTCTCCTTATCGTCGCCGCCAATGAAAGCGTGATGCCCCAGACCAGAGAACACCTGGCTATCATCGACCTGCTTGAAATCAAGAAGGGCGTCGTGGCGATTACCAAGAAAGACCTGGTCGATGATGAGTGGCTGGAACTGGTCAGACTGGACGTGGAAGAACTGTTAAGCGGTACCGGTCTTGACGGGGCGCCGATTGTTCCCGTTTCAGCGGTGTCCGGAGAGGGCCTGGAGGAACTCGTACGGGTAATCGACGAGCAGCTTCAGTCGACCGAACCGCGAAAGGATACCGGCAGGCCGAGACTGCCGATCGACAGGGTATTTACAATATCCGGTTCCGGCACGGTTATTACCGGCACGCTGATAGACAGTTCTCTGTCTACCGGACAGGAGGTAGAGATAGTACCAGCAGGTCTGAGGTCGAGAATCAGGGGGTTGCAGTCGCACAAGACACGAGTAACTCGCGCAGAGCTGGGAAACCGCGTAGCGGTCAATCTGGTGGGCGTGGCAACATCTGACATTTCACGGGGAAATGTCCTCACCACACCGGGCTGGCTTAAAGCTACCACGATGCTCAGTGCCCGCCTCAGACTGCTGCCGCACCTCCGCCGTCCTCTGCCCCATAATGCCACCGTCAGCTTTCATTCCGGTGCCGCCGAGACGATGGCAAAGGTGCGTCTCCTGGACAGGGACAGGCTGGAACCGGGCGACAGCGCTTTTATACAGCTTGTCCTGACCGAACCGGTTGCTCTGGTTAAGGGCGACCATTTTATAATCCGCTCCCCGATGGATACGCTGGGCGGCGGGAGAATAGTCGATTCGCATACAAAGCGGCTCCGCCGTCACCGTGAAGCCGTAATCCGGGGACTGGAGGTTAAGGAAGCGGGAGCGACGGATGAAGTTATCGAAGCGCTGCTGGAGATCGGTCAGCCGATGGAACTCCCGGCGCTGATTTCGCAGAGCGACCTGGCTGCTTCAGAAGCCAGGCCCGCTCTGGAATCGTTGATAGAAGAAGGCAGGATAACCGCTATCGGGCAGGGTGACCAGCGCCTTCTCTTTACCGCCCCAGGCTGGCAGCGCCTGATATCGCAGGCAACCGGTGTATTACAGGATTACCATAAAAAATTTCCCACCCGCCCCGGTATGCCCAAGGCGGAACTTAGCAGCCGGCTGAAACTGGGCAAATACGCTCCGGCGATATGGCAGAAATTGTCCGCCGAAGGTATTGTGGCTGAAGAAGGCACGGCGGTAAGATTAACTTCACATAAAGTAACTCTCAGTCAGGCACAACAAGCTAAGATCGATGCCTTCCTCGATTCGCTGAAGAAGAACCCGTATTCACCACCCGGCGACCTTGTCCCCGAGCCGGACCTGCTGAACCTGCTGATAGACCACCAGCAGGTGGTCAAGGTTCATTCTTCGGTAGTGTTCTCAGCCGAAGCCTATAACGAGATGGTGGAAAAGGTGACCGCCCACATAAAAGAGAGGGGTAACGTCAGTGTCGGCGAGGTCCGCGATATGTTCAATACCAGCCGCAAATATGTCCTGGCACTGCTTGAATACCTCGATGAAAAGAAGGTCACCCGCCGCGTCGGTGACGAGCGGGTGCTGTACTAAACTTCTCTGTCATTCCCGCCCCGATTTTCATACGGGGTAAACTCCGGCGGGAATCCAGAATTACCGAAGTGAAGAATATCTGCGATATCCTGTTGGTACATTTTCCTGCGATGATTTCCTGGATTCTGGCCTACGCCAGAATGACATAGTTAAGCGTATAGAATCCGTCATTCCAGCGAAGGCTGGAATCCAGAATTCCCGGAGTAAAAAACATCTGCGATATTCTGTCGGTATATTTGCCGGAGAATATTCCTGGATTCCATACCCGCCTGCCAAAGTCTTTTACGGCGGGCAGGTCAAGTACGGAATGACAAAGAGTGCCTGTCATTGCTACGCCCCGATTTCTTCGGGGCGTAGCAATCTATATAAATCTCTAAGGATTAAGCCTTCACTGCGGCCAGCTCTACTCCGGGAAGCGGTACGTCCTGGTCCATTAGAGTATCCTGGAGCTTCCGGTAATTTACCTGCCTCGGCTGTATACCTTCCTTAACCGCCATTGCGGCTGCGACACCGGCTGCCTGACCCATAGCTATGCAGTGGGGGATCAGGTTTGCCATATTGTTGCCAGCACCGTCGGAGGAGAAACTGCGTCCGGCAACCAGCAGACCGTCCATTTTCACCGGTACCAGACAGCGGTAAGGAATGTTTACAAATTTACCACCGGACTCCTGCGGCGGACCCATGCGCGGGATAACGGCTATGGTATCTTCGTACTGTTTTCCGCTCTTTATATCTTCATCGGTAATCCTGGTTTCCCCGACAACCCTTCGTCCTCCCCGCGTTCCGGTCTGTGAGGCTGTATCCAGTATGAAACTGTCTTCGAAGCCGGGTATGCTCTTTTTCATGATGGCATGTCCCTTGCGCATCATCTTCCTCATGCTTACTTCGAGCTCAGTCAGGTGTTCAACGTTGAGGTTATCGAGGTTCGGTATCCAGTTATTTACCCACATCACGTCGTTACGTGGCGTCGGCAGCGGCAGGAGACGGGTGCCGGCGACTTCCACTATCTCTTTCATTATTTCCTGGGCTTTCTCCGGCTGCGATTCCTTGAAGTCGCAGTACTTCTGGTAATCGCAGTTGCCGATTCGGAATACCAGAGCGAGCATCGAGCTTCTGATCGACGGGTCGAAACCGCCTTCCCATTCCGCTCCGGATGAAGGCAGCAGGTCGCCGTCGCCGGTGCCGTCGATAATAACCTTGCCCGTGACAGCCTGCCGGCCGGACTTGCTTTCGAAGATGATACCCGTCACGTTGTTGCCTTCGGTAATCGCCCGAGTGCCCCAGGAGTGCAGCAGTAGTTTGATTCCCGCTTCTTCCACCATATCGTTCAGTATGCACTTGGTGAGTTCCGGGTCCACCCAGGCGGTGTATTCAATCCTGCCCCGGTTCACATTGCCCATGAACCTGCGCCAGTACGAGACCAGTTTTTCATCGGAGGAACCGATATCACTCCGGTGCGGTACCAGCACGCCGCCGATGGGTTCCAGCCTGTCTATCCATTCCTGTGTAAGACCGGCTATCTGCTGGTTTTCAGTGCCGTCACTCATGTGAGGGATCTGGATAACGATACCTCCGGTTGCCATTCCGCCGAGGTGTCCGTATCTCTCCACCAGTACTGTTTTGGCCCCGTTCCTTGCCGCGGCAACAGCCGCTGAATGTCCTCCGGGACCTCCTCCGACCACCACGACCTCCGCTTCGGTAAGTACCTTAATATCCTGTGCCGGTTCGGTTATATAATTGTCTGCCATATCAATTCCTCCATTAACAGGTGTTTTGTTTTCAGGTGTATATTATAATACGAAAAATCCACCATTGCGAGTCCCAATGAAATCGGGTTACGCTTCGCTAATCATACAGGCAATTTCGCCTCTGCAGCAGCCCGAGGACGGTATGAAAATCCACCTCGATGACTTCACCGCCCGTATCTTTTTCTGGCAGGACGTAAGCCGTACCCACACCCGGCGGTATTATCTCAAGCAGCCCTCCCATCATAACCGCTCCGGCGTCATACGGCGGAGCGGCGGCGACCTTTTCTTCCAGTTCCTGCAGCTTTTTGTATAACTCGGGGTGTTCGGTCAGAGCTTTCTTGATATCCTGGTAGGGAATGGTAATAAATCTTTCACCGATTTTTCCCAGTACCTTGTCCATTACCTGGCTGAAGGCCGGGTGGTCCAAATTTTCATCGCCGCACATTTCGAAGGCAAACCTGAAGGCATGTATGGCAAGTGCGTGTTCCCAGACTTCACCGATTCCCGTATACTCCGGGTCTATCCTGTTTATATTATGGTCCATCATACCCGGGTGCCAGTGCTTCTCTATATATGCTTTCAACGATTCTTTTTCTTCGGCAAAGAACTCGTTATCCTTGTTCCGGGTCAACCTGTTGGCACCGAAGTCGCTGAGTACATCCTTCAGCGAGTACCATAACGAATCCGTTTTTTCACCCTTGGCTACCATCGGGAAATAGTCCCAGAGAGGTTTCCATTCGTCAGCCAGCAGCTCCAGTTCGTAGAAACCTTCGTTATTCAGCCTGTCGTCGTTGAGGACGGGGTCTGGTGTTTCCAGGCAGTTGATACTGCCGTTAAAGGCGGATACGAAAACCAGCAGGGTGTCAGGGTAGTTATGCCTCAAGAAATCCACCCGAGCTTTTTCTATTCGCACCTTCATCGGCTCAGGAGGGTCCAGTATTACCTGCAGGTAAGTCTGCTTATCATCATTCGGGTCGGTTACCAGAAAGTCCGGCGCTGAAATCGGGCCGTCCGCCTCTTCCGGTAGAGTGCTGGCTATTCTTTCCACCCGATATCCAAAGTTTAACAGGGTGGTTTCTACAATCGCTTCACCTATCCTGCTCTTCAATATATTACTTGCCCGGTATTCCATTTCGTTCCTCATATCGTTTGTTTTCCGTTTATTTTTAAATAATAACATTTCTCGCCAGCCTATTACGACCTTTATCACATACGGAGTCAGCATATTACTTTAAGATATTTATTAATGGGATTAGTATTAGCCGCAATAATAGCAGTCGTACTCGCTTATACGTATTATGCTTTCCGTAAAGGCGGACCTCCTTCCTGACATTCATAGAAATGCCCTTCGGGTTGTTGATATATGGAATACAAGGAAAAGCAGGTAAAACAATGGCTGAAAACACAGGTGTAAAGACCGAACTTGAAAAATACGCGGAAGAAGCTCTGCGCCGGAAGCGTCTGCTTAAAGCCAGTATTAAAAAACTGGAGGAGGCAGGCAGCTGAAGGAATGGTGAAGTGGAGATATAAAGGGTGCTCCAGGTGCGGCGGAACCACCTATCTTGAAGAAGAAGACAATACCATTTACGAAAAATGCCTGATGTGCTCAAACAGGGTGGAAATAGGAAAGGCCGTACGCAAGAATGTAAATCCTTCCGATACCGAGAAGGAATCCGCGGCAACGCATTGTTAATAGATTAGTTCGCGTTTCCCGGCATCGCCTGATTATATCCTCATAAAACTTTCACTATCCGTCCTTCGCTGATATAATACTTTCAGTCCCATGAGCAATATCAGGAAATCAGTCGCCATATTGCTGTGCAATAAAATCCGGCAGGAAAATAAGTGCCGGTGGTATACTATCTCCGGTCTGACCTGCCGATTATGCATGCGTTCATCCGGGGGTGATCCGCTTAAAATGAAAATGCGTAATCAGAAAACTTATAACGGCTGCCGGTTGGTTAATGATTGGTATGACAAACTCAGTGGCACTAAAGGCAAAGAAAAATTGAAGGCAACCCACTGAGCCGGAGTTTCCATCATATTTCATTCCATTGACTTTTCAATCCTACCTTGATTAGTATTGGGTAATTCCAGTCGAATCTTATTCAAGGGAGTGTGTATGAAGTTCAAAGTACCGATAATATGTATGATGCTTCTCGCTGTTTCGCTTTTTTCATCCTGTTTCTCGTCTGCTATCATCATTAACATTGACGTTAGCTGTGATGAGTTCGAGAATAAATCCAGTAACCTCGGTAATGAATTCGAGATAGAGGTTAATGATAAGATACGTGCCAATATGTGTGCCAATCCCAGCACCGGTTTTACCTGGGACTACAAAATAGACGACGAAGAAGGCGCGATAAAACTGGAAAAACATGAATATCAGGAACCCGATAGTGAACTGGTCGGTGCTTCCGGAGTGGATGTCTGGCTTTTTAAAGCCGTTAAAGAAGGGACTGCGGTAATAACGATGGAATATAGCCAGGACTGGGAAGGCGGTATGAAGGCTGAACGTACCTACGTGCTCGATATTACCGTGGAGAAGAACCGCTAGCGTATAAAAATTGTTATAATATAATCATAAACGGTATGGAGGTTATGATGGTTAAATGTGAGACCTGCGGCGTGGATATCGAAGAAGGGAAAACTCACAAGCATAAAGGCGGTCTGTTCGTACACAAAGGTAAGGTAGTCTGCGAAAGCTGCCTGGTGGACGCAGGTATACCGATATCTGAAGCGCAACCGTACGCTACCTATATCAAACTGCATACTGATTTTCACCGTGGCGGAATAGATATCTAAACCGCCGTCTCAGGCGAGCGCAAGGGTAGTTAATCAGGGCATATTCATATCCGGAAATATCCCGGAAAAACAGAATATGCCCTCTTTTCAATATATTAAGGACGATATTATGAGAGTTGCCATAATAGGCGGTTACGGAAAAATGGGCCGGTGGATTGCCGATTTTCTCATCAAAGACGGCAAGGAAGTAGTCCTGTACGGAAGAGATGAAGAAAAGCTGCGGTCTGCCGGAGGCGAACTGGGCGTGGATACCGCGACGGACCTCTCACAGGCTGTGAGAAATGCCGGACTGGTTATTATTTCCGTACCCATCGACAATTTTACCGAAGTTGTAAAGCAAGTGAAACCCTGCTTGGAACAGGGGCAGGTGGTAATGGACGTTACCTCGGTCAAGGTTATGCCGGTCAATGCGATGCACGAACACCTGGACAATGTAACTATTCTTGGGACACACCCGGTCTTCGGTCCGGGAGCTAAGAGCGCCCGTAACCAGAATTTCATCCTTACGCCTACCAGTGACGCCGAGCGGACAATAGCTGACAAAGTAAACAGAAACCTTACCGAAAAAGGCGGGCTGGTGACGATAATGACTCCGGAGGAGCACGATCACCTGATGGCTGTCGTGCTGGGGCTCTCGCATTTTATCGCCATCGCTTCGGCGGATGTCCTGCTTGGCTTCGAACAACTGATAAAAATGAAGGCGATAGGTGGACCTACCTACAAGGTGCTGTTGACGCTGGCGGAAAGTGTTATTACTGAAGACCCGGAGTTATACGCGTCGATACAGATGAACCTGCCCGGCTTGCCCGAGATGGAGGAACTATTCCGAAAAAGCACGGAGACCTGGGCGGATATAGTTAAAAGCGGAAACAGGAGGCAGTTCATCGAGAAGATGAGCCTGCTGAAAGAAAAACTCCCGGAGGCCGACCCCGATTTCGGTCGCTCCTACCGGGATATGTACAAAATACTGGACGAGAGTTAGAATTCACTCTGAATTCTAACTCTCTTTAACCGGTGGCATTGTTTATACTCCTTTATTTAACCGTGGGTTCATATACTTCGTATACCTGTTTTGAAAACACATCGGCGCCGATTGAATGCAGCAGCTCTTTGTCTTCGTTCGCTGTCTGTCTTTCTGCATTATCCAGGTCTGCCTTCGTTTTCCATAGAGCCAGCACGCCATATTCGTGATTTTCAGGATCAACCAGAAAGATAATGTTGTGTAAACCTTTCTGTCTTATTGCTGATCCGTATAATGTATCTGCAGCTCTCAAGGTCTCGACACGGTATTCAGATGGAGTAAAAAACATAGAAAGCGTTGCATACATTTTTAACTCCTTTACTTCCGGTTTCTTAAGTTGTTGGTATTAAAAACCATTTGTTTATAAACAACCTTTTTACCTTCTTCCGTGACCTCTGGAAGAATGATAAGCTGGATTATTTGGATTCATTTGATTACTCCTGTTATCGGCAGCAGCTTGATGCTCTGGATTATTCGGATTCATTATATCCGACCTCTGGTCATTAGGTGAACGACCATCACCTTTTCCACCATCGTCATCCCAACCATTATCTCCAACGGGTTGTTTATCAACTGGTTTTTGTTTTTTAATTATATTCTTCGCTGCTTCTGCGTCGTTCATTGTTGCTAGTATCTTTTCTGCTTGCTGTATTGTTTTATCTCTTTTCTTGGATGCTACGGGGCTAACAATTCTTGTGTATTTCATATGTTTCGTATCCGTGATTTGTAAGTTCATCACTAGCTTATAATTATCCATAATCCGTATGAATTTCTTAACGCCACTCTCCCAACCTTCAGGCGTCCATCTGGTTTCGAGTATTTGCTCAAGATACGAACGAAGGTCACTCTCAACCTCTTTTTGTATTACTTTTATAGAGTCCTTCACCCAATTATCTAGTGCTTTCTTTCTCTTTTTAGTATCTGGTTCGAAATAAGCTCTATAAAAATCCTCGCTTAATGAATCAAATATTGTCGGCATTTTGTAACTCCTACGCATACAAGATTTCTGATTAAAAAGGAACGGTCATAACTGAGGTTATTGAGTATAGGATAGGATGGAAGATGAAGTCAACTGAAAATCAAACTCGAACAGTATGCAGAAAAAGGTTGAACAGAAATCTGGCGGGAGCGCATGGGAGTCGAACCCACCGAAGACGCTCTAACGCCCCCCAGACGGAGTTGAAGTCCGCGAAGCCCACCGGGACTCATCCGCTCCCGCAGCCTTTTCAGTATATACTACAGTCTCACTCAGGCGCAATAATCGGTTAATTGATTCCTGTTAGTCTAATTGTCATTGCGAGATTCGCCGTCTACAGGCGAACCGAAGCAATCTATATGATAATAGAGATTGCCGCGGGCTTCGCCCTCGCAATGACAGATGTAACAGATTGCTTACCGGTATTCCAACCAAACCGAATAGTATTATATTTAACTCATACCGGTATACGCGGCGGACTTTCTCAGGATTTTGTTTCTTTTATTCCTCTATTTCTTCCGCTTCTTTCTTCTCCCTGTAGACGAGTTTAGACAGGATAAGACTTAATCCGTAGAGGAAGATAAGTGCGCCGGCGACTATCGATTGGTTGATAGGGTCGGGTGTAGGGGTGATAATAGCCGCCAGGATAAAGGCTATTATCACGGCTCCTCTCCATTTACTGGCGAGCCATTGCGGTTTAACGATGCCCACTCTTGATAGAAAGGTGGTTAGTACCGGCAATTCGAAAACCAGGCCTGAAAGTAGCAGCATCCTGGTTACAATGTTGATGTAATCACTGAACATAGGTTGCGGAGAAACAAGGTCGGCACCCCAGTTGAGGAGGAAGCCGGTAATGCTGGGTATCATAATAAAGTATGCGAAAACTACGCCGCCGATAAACATCAGCGCTATCCAGGGAAGGATGATATAGACGTACTTCTTCTCGCTTCGGGTAAGCGCCGGTGAAACGAACATCAGCAGCTCGAAGGTAAGGTAGGGCATTGCCAGTATTATCCCCGCGACGAGAGATATTCTCATCGTGGTGCCGAACATTTCAGTCATCCTTACAGCCTGCAGAGTTATATCTCCAGGTGCGGGATACAACAGGATTTCGACTAATTTTTCCCAGAAGACGAAGGCGATAATAATAGTGATGATAAGAACGATTACGCTTCTTACCAGGCGTTTGCGCATTTCGCTGAAGTGTCCCAGGATGGAGAGATTTTTCCCGCTGTCACTCATTGCTGATTCTTATCCGTCTTCTCTTTATCTTCGGCGGGGGGGGTCGTATCGTTTGTCGTTTTTTTCTTGCTGCTCGAAGAAGAATCGGACTCCTTTTCCTCGAGTTCCAGCTCTTTCTTGACTTGTGTAGTCAGGTCGAAACTCATTTTTCTCATGGCATTCATGAGTTTTCCAAGGTTACGGGCAATCTCCGGTATCTTGCCCGGCCCCCAGATTATAAGGGCAACGACAATTATCAGTGCGATTTCCCAGAAACCCATGTCCAGAAAGTTCATTTTATCGTTTCCTGAAAGTTGTTACTGTTCAATTATAGGTAGTTGAGGTACAATTATCAATTCCTGTATATGTAGCCCAGACTTTACATAAACAAATTATTCAAAGCGTGATTATCCCGTTACGGGTGATAGTTGGAATAAAACAGCGAATCGGTGGTTACGGGTTACCTGCCCGGTTCGTACCCCTCTGCCTGTGCCTGGCGGTCAATATCAAGAGTAAGGATACGTTCGACCGGGAACAATACTTTTTCTTCGGCAATTCTGAGGTCTATCGCCTTGATATACTTATGGCATTCTTCGCATAGATAAAGCCGGTACAGGCTGCCGTCATCCGTGAAATATCCCAACCTGGACTGGTCGTTGTTTTTACAGTAAGGGCATTCGAGTCTCTTGAAAAGCCATTCCGTATCGCATCTTGAGCAGACCAGCCAGCGTGCCCCCTCTTTCTCCTCAAGGTAGGCCATATCTGCCAGACTGCCGCATACCGGGCAAATATTCTGCTTCCACTTATCCTGCTGAATGAAGCCGGACAGTGCATTGGCGTAACGTACGAGGTTCGGTTTTACGGTCGCGTGGACGATGGCCTCCATAAGCAGGAGTTCGTCAGGGTTATCCGTTGCCAGCGACGCCGGAGGAGGAGCCTTTTTGTACCAGGCTTTGACCAGGTTCTTGGGAATTGTTTGCTTTCCCTGCAGGCTTTCGGGAATTTTACCGAAAAGGTCGCTGTAGCTGGAGAAAAGTTCTTTAACCTGAGTGAACAGTTTGTTGAGAGTTTTCCAGTCGAAGTCGAGTTCGTTATAATTAATGAGCGGCCGTCCACGGACCAGCCGCTCATTAATAACTTCTTTCTTCAAGCCGGGGTTAACTTTGCCTATCAACTGTTCACCCCTGGCCTGCAAATCCAGTAAATCCTGATAAAATTCTATTAACCTGGAAGGTAGACCCATTTCGTTTCCTTTTTCCTTCAGTTTCTTAAGAGTCCCGTTGCCGCTACCTTCCTTCACATGTTTCTCCCTTCGTCTTATCTACATCTGTCCGCCGATTGTAATTACGGCTCTGAGTACCAGTCCGCCCAGCACTACACAAACAGATGAAGCTATTATAGCACGGGAGACACTCCTGGTGGTTATATCCTTGCCCCAGTTGGCAATTTCCAGCCCCAGAGGGATAAGGAGAGCCAGAAGTACTACGCCTACCCAGAACGGAGCCGCAAGTGTGCCGGTTGTGAGCAGTCCGAGTGCGTCACCGGCACCGCTCATCGAGGAAATGGCAAGCCATATTGCATAACCGATAAGGGTGGCCAATTCGATAACTATCACGACCACATCCGTTTCAGCCAGCTTCTCGACTATCTTGTTCGGGACTGTCCATTCCTTAGAGCCGTACAGGAAATCCATAACCATTCTCAGTTCAACGAGGTTGCCCTTGCTGATGGAATTGGATGTAATCGCCGCAATAATCAGCATGGCTACGCCGGTCGAAACGGCGGAAGCGACGAACAGGGCCGGTAGCAGTATGGTACTCGACCACATCGGTTGATTACTTACCGAGAGAAGAACACCGGTATATGCAATAAGCAGTACGGAGAGAACGACGTTCACCGGTTTAAGAAATCCAACCAGTTTGAGAAGGCCGTCGAATCTGCCGGGTGCCTTGTTGCTTAACCACCAGACCATAATCATTACTACCGCAATGATAACCCACAGGAGCAGTATCCACGTTCCCGCCGACATCGGTGACGTAAGGTCGAATTCCAGGAACAGGTGCCAGAACCTTAAAGGAGCACCAAGGTCTACAATCAGGAGCAGTACTCCTATTATTGCCATCGGTACACCCAGGTACGTAGCCAATCGCAGTAAATTATTGTCCGTTGCTTTTGTATAGCGCTCGATAAGGTAAGCAGCGAAATATCCGCCGCCGGCCATACCGGCTAACCAAAGGTAAATCCAGATTGGTGGAGCCCAAGCCATAATTATGCACCTCCTTCTACGCCTGAATTAATACGCTCTTTACGTTTGAAGAGTAACCACAAGGGTACTGCTGCAATTACACCTGCTGCTACGGCACCACTGACCCATTGGGCCCAGGTAGTGTGTGTAGCCAGTACCGGGTCTTCGGGTAGACCCATATCGGATGGAGCTTCGGTAAGAACATAGAGGGTATGGAGTCCTCCCATTTCGCTCTCACCGTATAGATTTGCGTTTGAGAAACCCATTGTCTTGAGTTTCTGTACTCTCTGTTTGGCCATAGCGAGCAGTTCATCGCGTTCACCAAACTGTATCGTATTGGTAGGACAGGTCTTGGCGCACGCCGGTTCCAGACCGTTAGTGATGCGGTCGATGCATAACCTGCATTTACGGGCGGTACCCGTACCTTCTTCATCTTTATGAGGTACACCGAACGGGCAGGCCTGGACGCAATAGCCGCAGCCTATACACCAGTCCTGGTCGATGATTACTACTTCCCCGTTGTGGGATATTGCCCCGGTAGGGCATACTTTCTCGCAGCTGGCATCGGTACAGTGCATGCAGGTATGTGCTCTGAACAGCCATTCACCGGGTTTTTCTCTGAATTCCACCTTTATCCAGGTTGTGCCGGACAACTCGGGTGGATTTTCGTATGTGCCCCGGTTGGTCGTATGTTCGGCCGGAAGACCATTCCATTGTTTGCATGCAACCTGGCAACCGCGGCAAGCTGTGCATTTCGAAACATCTATCAACCTTGCTTTAGGCATTGTCAAACTCCTCAGTGTTATTTATTGTATCGACCATCACGCTTTCTTCACGTTGCACAGGAAAGCCTTATATTCCGGAATCATCGTATTGGCGTCTCCTACGTGCGGGGTCAGCATGTTCGCACTGTCACCTGTGGACAGTCCCCGGTAACCCCAGTGCCAGGGCATACCGATTTGATGAACCGTTTTGCCGTTCATCTGGAATGGTTTAAAGCGTGTGGTTACTAAGGCAACTGCCTCAACCTTGCCCCTGGCTGTTTCAACAACGGCTTTCCCGCCGTTTTCGATCCCCTTTTCTTCAGCCAGTTCTTTACTTATCTCGATAAACATTTCGGGCTGCAACTCGACCAGCCACGGCAGGTTTCTCGTCAACTGACCGGCCTGCCAGTGCTCTACAACCCTGTAAGTGCTGCAAACGATGGGGTATTTGTCTGCCGAACCTTTATAGTCCATATCGGAATCCCATATCTTGAAAGCGGGATTGTTCTGCGTACCAGACAATGCATTGTCCACCGGGCTTTCCCATGGCTCGTAGTGCTCGGGGAAAGGTCCGTCGACACGTCCGCCGCCGAATATATGAGCATGGCCTTCATCCTTCATGATAAACGGGTATTTAGTGGCGGCAGGATCGACTGCCATCGGAGGCCAGCCTCCATCAGGTACATCGCCGGTCCATTTACCATCTTTCCACCAGATGACAGGCTGCTCTTTGTCCCAGGGTTCACCGTTCAGGTCAACGGACGCCCTGTTATAAATGATACGGCGGTTTACCGGCCAGCACCATCCCCACTTGGGGTACAAACCGATGTTATACATTCCGGGGTCGGTATCACGAAGAGTCGACCTGTTACCCGGTATGGGTGCACTTGGTTCCATATCCGGTTCGACAACACTGTTGCAATACAGCCAGTTCCCGGAACTCGTTGTTCCGTCTGCTTTAAGAGCGCCGAAACTGTTCATCAGCTTGCCGGTGGTGAGGTCATAGCCGTTAATTTCCTTGGCTACGTCTCTCGCGCTGGCGTGGTCGCCGTAGTTCCAGTCAAGGTCGGTAATCGCTCCTGCGAGAGGCCCTCCCTCTGCTTTGTAGAGGTCCATTAGCTTCATGGTGAGTTTATTTATTATCCAGAGGTCTTCCTGGGCTTCTCCCGGAGGATTCAGGGCTTTGTAGCGCCACTGCATCCAGCGTCCGCTGTTCGTAACGCTTCCTTCTTTCTCGAAGGAAACCGCAGCCGGCAGGAGGAATACTTCGGTTTTGATATCTTCAGGGTTTACACCCGGGCGGTACCAGAAACTGGCGGTTTCCGTTTCCCAGAGGTCGACGGCTACCATCCAGTCGAGCTTATCCATCGCTTTTCGTTCCATGTTGGCGTTAGGTCCGCATACCGCAGGATTCTGCCCCCAGACCATAAGTCCCTTGATTATCCCGGCGTACATAGCTTCAAACAGTCCTATCCATGAATAATCATTGTAAGGTTTGGTTGTTTTCGGCAGATACGAGAAAGCAAAATCATTCTCAGACTGGGCGGCATCGCCATACCAGGCCTTGAGCAGCGATACTATGTATTTAGGATAGTTCTGCCACCAGTTGGCACTCTTGGGATCGTTGGTTGTCGGAGTGACCCTTGCCAGGTATTTCTCAATGTTTTCATCCTTGTTTACAGGTTGTCCAAGGTAACCCGGAAGAATATGTGCCAGCAGGCAGTGGTCCGTGGAACCCTGTACATTGGCTTCGCCCCTGAGAGCGTTGATTCCACCACCGGCAACGCCGATGTTGGCAAGAAGGAGTTGAAGGACGGCGTAACTCCGGACATTCTGGGTCCCGTAGGTATGCTGGGTTGTTCCCATTGCATACATTATGGTTCCCGACTTACCGGCTTGCCCTGTAGCGGAATAGGTACTGCAGATATCGAGGAATACGTCCTGGGGAGTACCGCATACCTCGTTAACTTTAGCGGGAGTATACCTGGCATAATGCTTCTTCAGGTGCTGGAATACGCAGTTTGGGTCCTGCAGTGTTTTGTCTTTCATCGGGATACCATTCGCGTCTTTCTGGTATCCCCACGAGGACTTGTCGTAACTCCGGGTCGCTTCGTTGTATCCGGAGAACAGTCCGTCGAGTTCTGCGGCACCTTTGAAATCGGGATTAATCAGGAACGAAGCGTTGGTATACTCCTTCACATATACCATGTTGTAATTGGACGGGTTTTTCTCCATATCGTTCAGCACGTAGTTAATCATGCCGCCTATAAAAGCTATATCGGTACCTGACCTCATCGGAGCATAAATATCAGCTTTTGAAGATGTACGCGTGAACCTTGGATCGACACTGATGAGCTTGGCACCTTTCTCCTTGGCATCCGTTATGTGACCGAACGAAGCAGGATGGTTCTCGGCTGCGTTTGAACCGATAGCCATAATGCAATCACTGTTTGCTATGTCATTCCAGTGATTCGTCATTGCTCCTCTACCGAACGACTCTGCCAGAGCCGCAACTGTAGCGGAGTGTCATATGCGGGCATGGTGTTCGATGTAAACCATACCCAGGGCGCGGAGCATTTTTACCAGCAGGTAACACTCCTCGTTGTCCAGGGCTGAACCACCAACTGAAGCTATGGCATCAGTACGGTTCACGGTGTAGCCCATTTCGTCGGTACTGGTCCAGTTTGCGTCACGGGTTGCTTTGATGTTTGCGGCAATCTTGTTAATTGCCCAGTCCCAGTCCTTGGTTTCCCACTCAGTCCCTCCGGGTTTCCGGTACATGACATTCGTTATACGGCGTGGATTATCTTTGCCGTCAACTGTCCTGAGCTGGACCATGGCGGCTCCTTTGGCACATCCGCCGCCACGATTAATGGGATGTTCGGGGTCTCCCTCAATATTGATAACTTTATCGGCGTCCGCAGCGATGATAAATCCGCACCCTGAACCGTCATAAGGGCAGATTGTTGTTGTCTCGCCGATTCTTTTCCTCAAAGGAACGGTTTCCATAGCATTACCGCTGTTCTTTAAGGAACCAGCCCCCTTTAGCAGAACGAGGGCTCCCATCCCCGCACCACCAAATTTAAGAAAATCTCTCCGGTTTAGCTCCATACGACCTCCTCCTATAAAATTCATGTCGCTAAAGTATCCAATCGCGTCTCAACCTTGGATTGGGATATATAAAAAAGAAGCCTTCTTCGCATCAGAACACCTGCGTCTATGATGCGAAAAGACTTCTGCTTTCACATGTATTAACGATTCTCCGGGTAAGCTCCATACTAACCACTCAAATATTCAGTTTATTATTGTCTAAATCCCTTTTTTCTACCTTCCAGGTGTTTCATTTACACAAAAAAAGAGTCTTGTCCCCCTCAATACTTTACTGTAATGACGAAACAAGACTTTTTCATTTCCAGTTTGTTAGTATAACGCATTGCTAAATAGCTTGTCAACACTAAATAAGTGTGGGTTCTGTTGCGTTACCGTGTAAGTTATTTTATACTCCTTACGAAAGAGGTGGGATATGTTAAATAAGACCTGCCTCAGGAAAGGGGGAGTAAGATGGATAGCTTTTCTGAATTTAGGCAGTCATTTCAAGAGTGGTCGCCAAAGGTGGCACAGAGGTGGTGGAGTATGTTAAATGTCTCTCTATCCTTTTTACCGCTAGCAGTTGGTATTGTTACTTATATAATTTGGACAAGAGACGTTCAGCCACCTCTACCCGTATGGAATATTGTATTACTAACTGCCGGTGCATTTCTCTTTCTAATTACAAGTTTCCTAGCATTCCATCAAGTAAGAAAAAAAAGGGATGAAGTTAGAAAAAAACTAATTGAGAAGGAGAATCGAATTGCAGATTTAGAAAAGCGAATAGCTGAAGAAATCAAATTTAAAAGTGACTTAAGGATAGGCGCAAAACTCGATAGCATTGAAACCTTTGGTTACTACGATAAAGCCTTTGGCAGACATGATGTAAAGAGTGACTTAACCGAGGGTAATAAATTACTGAAAATCGATATTGTACTCTCACCTGCAAAGCCAATGACCTTAGATACATTAGCTCTAGAACTTTGGGGCAAGAAATTCTACACTGAGAAATTGCCAGAAAAGGTAATTAAGGAAACAAGTAGCTATAAGATGTTATTCATTGTCCCGAAGGAACTTGCTATTGATACAAAAGAGGCTAGAATCTATGCTTTAGCCGGAAACTCGGATTATTATTCTGACCTATTTTCTATCGTTTATGGAGGCTGATAATGGCACATCACGAATTCACGCCCGAAAGGGTAAAAGAGATAATAGACTTGATTCCCGATAAGAGGGATATGGCTATCCTCGAAGAGCGTCACTTTTCTACGCCTATCCCGATAACCTGTAAGTGGTGCGGTTCTGCCGACATTATGAAGTACGGGCTAAGACCGGACGGCACTCAGGAATACATCTGTATGAAGTGTAACCGGAAGTTTACGACTAAAGGCGCACCTTTCAAGATGCGTTCTCCGGCAGACCAAATCAGCGCATCCCTGAATATGTACTATGACGGATTATCGGTAGCCGATATAGCCCGTCACCTTAATGAAACATACAATAATCCTGTAAACAGGTCTACGGTCTACAGGTGGGTGATTCACTATACCAATGAAGCCATAAAGCTACTCGAACCCTTACAGCCCGATGTCGGGGATGTCTGGGTAGTAGACGAGACGGTGATAAAGGTCGGCGGTTCAAAGTGGTGGTTCTGGGACATGATAGACGAGGACACGAGATTCCTTTTATCCTCGCACCTATCAAAATCCAGAATGATAGATGATGTAATGGTAGTAATGCAAAGAGCCTGGGATAGAGCGGGTAAAACTCCGAAGTGGATATTATCGGATAACCTGCCTGCATATCCTGACGGAATAGAGCGTGTATTCGGCGCATGGTCTAAACACATCCAGACTAAAGGGCTGACTGCCGAAATCAACACTAACCTTATCGAGAGGTTTCACAGCACCTTGAAAGAAAGGACAAAGGTACTCAGGGGTTTTAAGACGCTGGACACTGCCGAGTTAGTCCTTTCCGGCTTCTTGATAAACTACAACTTCTTCCGTCCTCATATGACGCTTGATGATAAGACTCCGGCTGAAATAGCCGGTATCGAGTCACCGGCTAAGAACTGGACTGAACTGGTAAAAAAGGTAGGAGGAATCAAGTGAAATGCTTACTTACACCAATACGCAACAGAACCTAAGTGTGGTTCTGTTTGTAACTGGTTGTTTATGTATACCTTACCCCCTGCCCCCTTTCCGACCAGAGCCATCGACGATGACCGGAAGATTTTCATGGTCAGAAAGGGGGAGTAAATAAGAGAGAGGGGTGAAGCCCCTCTCTCAAACTCTTTCCCCCTCAAACAATCGAAATATTTCTGCTGAATACGGCAACTGTTTGAGGGGGATAAAGGGGGTGAACTTTTAATCACAACCAAAACCGAATGGTACAATAAGGGCAATATTTTAATGATTCCGGTACCACTATTTTTTTAATAAGTCACTGCGACCAGCCTTGAAATATTTTTTACAAATATACTCTATTACAGTATAATTATGGCTGAAGAGGACGATTATGAAGGTTATTTTTACGGAAGATGTACCCAATGTAGCGA
>DAOULV010000023.1:0-71099 GCA_034416335.1 Dehalococcoidales bacterium | reverse complement strand
AGGTTGACCTTGCTAAGGGAATATTTCGGTAGACGGAGTTTCGGCACGGTGATGGGGTTTACGTCCGGCGTAATGATGGTCGGGCATATTACCGGCGCTCCTCTTGCCGGTCTGGTATACGATACCTGGGGGACTTACAAGGGTGCCTGGCTGGCGTATGGCGCGGTTACTCTGCTGGGAGCATTCCTGGTTTTTACCCTTCCTTCCGCAAAGAATATTTTAAAGTCGCGGGAAGCGACTGGAACACCGGCTGCCGATTAACTGACAAATCTTTACTAATCATCGGTTTGGTACTGTTTACATTTGGTTGGTCTTGTCATTGCGAGTTCCCGATGTCTACAGGCGAACCACTACAACCAGTCCCTTCCCCCTTGAGGGGGGAAGGGCAGGATGAGGGTGACATAAATCCAATTTTCACCCTCACCTTAATCCTCTCCCCTCAAGGGAGAGGAAACAAAAAGTGTGCCATTCCGAATAATTATGCATTACCTGGTGCCGGAGATTGCCATTCGCCTTCGGCGAACCTTCGGCGGACTCCTCGCAATGATGGAGACGGGTTCGTCCTTCGACAAGCTCAGGACGAACGGGAGAAAGTGGAGTCTCGCAATGAGGGAGGAGGAACGGATTGCCATGGGCTTCGCCCCCTCTCAAAAATAATTTCCCCCTTTCACGCAAACTAATCTTTACTGCTCAATCAAAGTACTGCGTGAGAGAAGGATACAGACTTGCCCGCCGTACAAGACTTCGGCAGGCGGGGGTGAGTACAATAACGACCAAAACCGAATAGAACCATCGGTTTTGCTATTGAATGAATTAACCGAATGATGTTAATATTCTTTGAACTTGCAATACCTTTTCAGACCAAAATCAATCGGATTAAAAAGACAGGAGTATAGTGATTATGGCAATGAGTTCTGGTCTCCCTGAGAACTGGAGTGAAATGACCCGCGAGCAGAAGCGGGAATACAGGTTGAACCGGATGCTGGATACCGGCAGTATAAAATTCGTCAGTCCGGAAGCCGAGAAAAAATACAAGATACGGGCACAGCGGCAGATAGACGTATACAACGTAACCGAACCCGACCAGGTGCCGGTCAACCTGCCGATTGGAAATCTGCCTCTGTTCATGGAAGGGCTGAACGCTTATACCGGCATGTATGAGCCTGAGAAAGCTATAGAAGCCTGTAAGAAGTTTAACGAAAGGTACGGTGAGGAACTGGAAGTATTCGCTGCGCCGATGGGTATGCCGGGCAGGGCACTGGAACTTCTTGACTATAAACTGTATTACTGGCCGGGACGTGGATTACCCAAGGACGCTGCCGGATGGCAGTTTATCGAAGGCGAATATATGTCTGCCGACGAGTACGACGACCTTATCAGGGACCCGTCCGATTTCTGGATAAGGAAATATCTACCCAGAGTTTTCGGCACTCTTGAACCTTTCAGCCTGTTCCAGCCTTTTACCAACATAACCGAAAATGTTCATGTTAACCAGTTCGCCGTCTTCGGTACCCCTGTGATGCAGGACTCACTGCAGAAATTTATTGAGGTCGGGAAAGAATATAACAGGCATATGGCGGTTATCGGTGAATATGCCGGACTCAGGGCAGCCAACGGGTTCCCCGGCGCTATGGGTGCCTTTGCCAAGGCTCCGTTCGATACCCTGGGAGATTCACTCAGGGGTACAACGAGTATCATGAAGGATATGTATCGTTATCCGGATAAACTTCTGAAAGCGCTGGATGTTGTGGCGGACCTTCAGATCGGCAGCGTACTTAATTCACCGAATTTTGCACGAATGACTGCCGTGACCTATCCCCTGCATAAAGGTGCCGACGGCTGGATGTCGCAGAAGCAGTTCGATACTTTCTACTGGCCGTCCCTGAAAAAGGTGATGGATGCCTTCATCGCGGAGGGACTTATCCAGAGTCTCTTTGCCGAAGGCAGCTTTGAAACCAGGCTTGAAGCGGTAAATGTATTTCCTAAAGGTACAACACACTGGTATTTCGACCAGACGGATATGAAACTGGCGAAGGAAGTCCTGGGTAAAAATTACTCCATCCAGGGAAATATTCCGGCTTCGATGGTGGTTACCTCGGATCCGGAAACGGTTAAGGCATACTGCCGCAAGTTGCTCGAAGATTGCGCTCCGGGCGGCGGCTATATAATGTCTACCGGCTGTATGCCCGATAATCCGAAACTGGAAAATATCAGGGCAATCTATGAGACGGTAAAGGAATACGGAGTATACAGAAAATAATCTAAAAGAGTATGGGTACTAAAAAGCAAGAGGTGCGACCGGTACCGGTCGAACCTCTTGCTTTTTATCTCTGTTAACTGTATCCGTTACTCGATATAGAGTTCCTCAAGTTTTTCCGGCAGGGGCACCCCCTGAGAGTCCCATCCCATCAGGGTATAGTAGTATTTCCGTGCCTTCTCCATTTTTGCTTTGTCGAGCGGTTTATCCTTGAGGGCGCCGTCTGTCTTTCCCTGGTAATAACGTTCCGGCAGTTTGTCGTCGGCAGCGGTCAGGCCCTGTTTCATATTGAAAGCCCGGGCTGCGGTAAGGATTCTTTCGCCGATAAGCATCTGTTCAGCCAGGGACATCTCCCATCCGGTGACCGCGGGAAGCACGGCGTCGGCATTTACTCCCGCCATCATACAGGTGCAGAGTGAGTCGGTGAAGACCTGGCGGGAGTGTGCGGCTTTAAGGATGGGTATACGCTTCGGTCCGAGGTCATCCGACGGGACAGCCTGGAGTATACCCAGCGGGCGCAGGCTGCCTATCATCATATCGTTGTTGGCGTCCATAATTGAGAACATGTGGTCGGCGCCGGTAGGTCCGACAATCCAGCCGAAGCCGAGAGGAAGTCTGAGTCGCGGCTCGTGCATACCGGATTCAACGCCTTTAGCCTGCATGGCGAAGTCTTCCGAGCCCTTGCTTATCCGTTTTGACAGGCGTAAAGTTCCTTCAGCCAGCATATCACCGATGCCCTCGCGATGGGCTATCATATCGATTGCCTGGATCATTGCGTCGGCGTTGCCGAAACGCAGGTCGATTCCGCCGGTATCTTTCTCCGTGAGGATACCTTTCTCGAAACATTCCATGGCAAAAGCTATGGTACTGCCGGTTGAAATGGTATCCAGTGCATTGGCGTTGCAGCGTTCGTTTCCCTTACATATAGCCTTGATGTCGTCGATACCGCAGTCGGAACCGAGCGATGCCAGCGTCTCATACTCCGGTCCGCCATAAGCCGGGTCGCAGGGATAAGGTTCTTCGAACTTTACCACCTTTTTACATCTGATGGGGCAGGCGTAGCAGCCTTCCATCCCGATTCTGATGGTGTCCTTGATTACGGCTCCCGTAATCTTTTCGGCGGGGAACAGACCGTCGCGGAAATTCCGTACCGGCAGATTACCCGACTGAACCATCATCGGCATCTCGGGTCCGCCCGTTCCGTATTCGGATAAGGGGCTCTTTCTGGCGACCATTTCCTGTCTGATTGCCTTAAAACGTTCGCTGTCGGCGACTTTAGGAGATTTATGACCTCTCACGGCAATGGCTTTAAGGTTCTTGGAACCCATCACGGCACCCGAACCTCCCCTGCCGGCAGCGTCATTCATCCCCGACATTATGCAGGAATACCTGACCATATTTTCACCCGCGGGACCTATCATGCAGGTTGCTATCCTGTTGTCGCCGTTATCGGCCCGTATGGCTTCCTGGGTCTCTTTTGTTTCTTTACCCCAGAGATTACCGGCGTCTTTTATACTTACTTCTTTATCGGTAATATACAGGTACACCGGCTTGTCAGCCTTACCCTCCACTATCAGGGCGTCGTAGCCGGTCCTCTTGAATTCACCGGCCCAGAAACCTCCTGTTTCCGACTTGACGATACATCCCCCCAGCGGGGATTTCGTCCCGATGCAGTGTCTGGCTCCGCCGGGCAGATTTAACCCTGAAATCGGGCCAAGCGCGAAGACCAGCTTGTTATCAGGTCCCAGCGCGTCTACATTCGGTGGCAGTTCTTTCCACAGATAGTAGGCTACGAACCCCGCTCCGCCGACCCAGCGTCTGCAGAAGAGGGGATCAAGTTCTTCCGTGGTTACGTCTCCGCTTGAAAGATTGACCCTGAGTATTTTTCCGTTGTATCCGGGTACCGGTTTGTTGCTTTCCGCCACAGTATAAACCTCCTATTTATTGGATACGTTTTTCAATACTACACCGTATTCAAACGAATCTCCCTATTTATATACACCATATTCCTTGGTAGTATCAATCATCGCCTGGACGTTTTCCGGATTGACGTTCTCAATCACAGCCCCGTTCATCATTATATAACCGCCGCCCTTACCGCAGGTATCTATAAGTTCCCTGGTGCGGTCTTCCACCTGCTGTTTAGTACCGACGGTCAACAGGTCTATAGGCATATTACCGGTGATACAGCAGACGTCGCCCAGCACCTCTTTAGCCTTTGCCATATCCGTGAGGTCGAAACCCAGAATTACTTTGCCCTTGGGTATGTCACGGACGACTTCGAGCCGGGAGTTATAGCCTCCTTCCGCCCAGGGGAAGGGGATACATCCCTCGTCGATAAGACCGAGCAGAAGTTTCTTGAAATTAGGCCAGTAGAATTTCTTGAATTGCTCGTCGGAGAGAAATCCGTCGGCTCCTTTGTGGAGAGGGATAAACACGACGGGACAACCGTTCGCTCTGGCGTTACCCGCTCCCATCTTGATGGCTAAAGGCGTTAAGGCTTCCAGGGCTTCGAGCAGCTTATCGGGCTGGCGGTACATATCTACCATCAGCCCGCGGCTTCCTCTCAGCGTATCTCCGATAACGTCGAAAGGTACCTTACAGCCTCCACCGAAGAAACCCGGCAGTCCGGCAGCCGTCATTTTAGCCGCGAATATACCGACAGGCTCAATCCATTTCAAAGCTTCGGCACCTGCCTCGAACATCAGTTTGAAAGCTTCCTGGACATCGGGTAAGCCGAAGGGAATGAAGGTGACGGCGGAGAAACCGCCGTACATCTCAAGATTATTCGTTATCGTCGGGAAAGCGCCGAGGGCTCCCAGCTTCCCGAATATTCGCGGATAATAAGTCGTTAAGAAATAGAGTGTCGGGTCCTGTATCAGAGCATCATACTCGTCAGCCAGCATGTATTCGCCTTCGTTACACTGGTACGAATGTTCCTTGGCTACACCGTGCCCCGGCCAGGCGTAAAGCTTATAATCGAGGATCTCGAACAGCCTGCCCGGAGGAGACACGACCGCACCGCCGTGGGCATCGGCCTGTATCCCCAGATAGCATTTTTCCCATGCCTCGAGGAGTTTATCATAGTCATACATCACGTCATACGGGGTATATCCGCAGTAATGGGCAGGGTAAAAGCCTAACATGGGAACGACCGGTACTCTGTCCGGCTCTTTCTTTAACTCGACCGCATCGAGTAATCTGGTCACCCTGTCCTTGTATGCCTTCTCCGCCTCGGCACTGTTATACTCCACGCCTTCCGGTGAAAGCCAATTTCCGATTAGTTCTTCTCGTTTTTCTTCAGCGGTTTTTTCTTCCCAGCTTTTTTCCATTGTAATTACCTCCTGAATTATTGCTTTCGAAGTCCGTTTAAGTCAGCCATTTTTTAGCAAGTGTCACGCCTGTCATAGCGTCTTTTCCGTAAGCGTCGGCCCCGGTGTATTTCTTTATTTCTTCGGTAATCTGTCCGCCGCCTATCATTATCTTCACGTCATTCAGTCCGGCGTCTTTAATTGCTTTGACGGTGTCCTTCATCGATTCATAGGCCAGTGTCAGGAATCCGCTCAGGCCGACCACTTTGGCGCCGGTTTCCTTGATTTTTTCAACGAATTTGTCAACCGGGACATCTACTCCGAGGTCATAGACTTTGAAGCCGTTAACATCGAGCATAAATACGACGATATCTTTACCTATATCGTGAATATCTCCGGCTACCGTACCGATTATTACCTTGCCGAGACGTTCGACCTCGGCATCCTGGTTTATTTCAGGTTTGACCAGGTCGGAGATTGCTTTAAGAATTTCTCCCGAGTATACCAGGTCCGGGATAAAGTACGTACCGTCGGCAAACCGGGTGCCGACGATTTCAAGAGCTTTTCTGGAATCGGTAAGAATGTTCAACGGGTCTTCTCCGGATTCCAGCCTTTCTTTGACTATTGCCAGTGCTTCTTTCTCTTTTAGTTCTGCCAGTACATCAACCAGATTTTCCGCCATTTTTCTCTCCTCCTTTTGCGGTAGACGATTTTATATTATACAGGTTATTTATATCAACCTCATCCGGCAATTCCCGGTAAATGCATTATTAGCAGGGAATGTGACTTTGAGTGATTATAATCCAAGGTATGACTTTCTCACGTGATCGGTTTCCAGCAGTTCCTGGCAGTCACCTTCGAGGGCTATCCGGCCGTTCTCCATTACATAGGCTTTATCGGCTATCTCCAGTGAATGCTTTACGTTCTGTTCAATCAGAAATATCGTAATCCCCTGTTCGTTTAGAGATTTGATTATTCTGAAAACTTCTTCCACGTATTTCGGCGCCAGTCCGTATGACGGTTCATCGAGAATACATAGCCTGGGTCTGGACATAAGTCCCCGTCCCATAGCCAGCATCTGGTGTTCACCGCCGCTAAGAGTTCTGGCCATCTGCTTTTCCCTTTCTTTCAAAACGGGGAATATTCGGTAGACCTCTTGTTTAGTTTCTTTTCTCTGTTTCCATGCATGAAGAGGATATGCCCCCATCTCCAGGTTTTCAATAACGGTCATTTCTGTGAATATCCTGCCGCCTTCCGGCACGTGCGAGATACCTGCTTCAACAATAGAGTGAGGTGACAGACCGTCAATTCTCTTTCCCAGAAAATGGATAGTTCCCGAGACGGGCTGTAACAGACCGGATATAGTGTTCAACAGAGTGGTTTTTCCGGCACCGTTCGAACCGACCAGGGCGACAATCTCGGATTCATCGACACTCAGGCAGACGTCCCATAATGCCTGAGTTATTCCATAACAGGTGTTGAGGTTTCTTATCTCCAGCATATGTTTATTCTCCAAGGTACACCTCGATTACTCGCTTACTCGTGGAAACCTCTTCCGGTGTACCTTCGGCGATAGTCTCTCCGTGATGAAGGACGATAATACGGTTGCAGATACTCATTATCGCTTTCATGACGTGCTCTATCATCAGTATTGTAATTCCTCTGTCTCGTATTCTCGTTACCAGATTCATGGCTTCCGTGACCTCGGTATGATTTAGTCCGGCCATCAGTTCGTCCAGCAGAAGTAACTCAGGATTTGTCGCCAGCGCCCTGGCTACTTCAATGCGTTTCTGGTTGGCCAGCGTTAAATCCTGTGCCTGCGCATCCCTGATATGCGATAGTCCGACAAATTCCATCAGTTCTTCTGCTTCGGCTGCTGCTTCATCCGATGATATACTTGTATTTTTACCGAATAGTGCCCCGAGCATGATGTTTCCCATTACCGAGATGTTGGGGAAGATTTTAACGCTTTGAAATGTCCTGGCGATACCAAGCTTGCATATCTGGTACGGCTTCATACCGGTAATTTTTGTACCTTTGAATGTAATGACGCCCTGTTGGGTGCGTAGTGCCGCCGATATCAGGTTGAAAAGGGTGGTCTTTCCGGCACCGTTCGGCCCGATAAGACCGACTATTTCCCCGCGTTCAACGTCGAAATTCACATCCGATACGGCCACAAGACCGCCGAAAGACCTGGTTACCCTTTTACCTTCAAGTATCGGCATAGAGTTTAACCTCCAGTCTTTTCCAGAGTTTCTGGACCAGACCGACGATTCCGTTCGGCAGGTACAGTATGGAGACGACCAGTATTATACCGAATATAAGCATATATAATTCGGTAAACCTGGTAATGAGAATTTCCTGAAGATAAGCAAATATTACAGCGCCTATCACGGGGCCGTAGTATTTAGCCATTCCGCCGAAAATTGCCATAAGTACCGGCAGGAAGGACATATCCGGATCGAAAGCGATAATAGGGTCTATATACGTCCACCTCGTTGCGATGGTGGCACCGGCTGTACCGATGAAGAAGGCACTGAGGGCGAAGAACAGTACCTTAACCATCGTAACATTGATGCCGATGTGCGATGCGGCCTCTTCATTTTCGCCAATACTCTGAAGAGCAAGTCCCCACCTGGAGCGGCGGATAAGGTACATCGTAAACATCAGCAGTATGAAAATAATCAGCATCACATAGTATATCGTGTTGTAGTCTATAACGATTACAAAACGTCCGCGTGTTCCCGTCACATGCAGTTCAAAGAACATGAGCAGCTGTGCAATGAGCATAACAAGACCGAAGGTAAAAATAGCAAAGTATATACCCCGTAATCTAAGGGTCAAAGCTCCTACCAGAAGTGCTACAACCGCACTCGCCAGACCTCCGGCGATGATAAAAAGCGGCAGGGGTAATATATCGCCCAGTAATGCCGCAGTGTATATGCCGACCCCGAAGAAAGCGGCTGTCGCCAGCGACATATAACCGGTAGGCCCTGAAAATAGCGCCCAGCTTACCGAAAGGATGATGTACATCAAGAATGTTGTAAACAGTATGGGAGTATAGCCGGCGGCATATACCGGGAGAGTAGCCAGCAGTACCAGGATGATACCGATGATTCCCGGTGCAAACCACTTATTGGACGTAATTTCTGTAAATTTCATGTATCTATTTCCCGAATATGCCTTTTGGTCTTAACAGCAGAAGAAGAATGAATATGAGATAATAGGCTGCCAGCGATAAACTGGGCTCGAAGTGCGTTACTATCTGCCCGAGAATGCCGAGGATAAACCCCCCGATAAAACTCCCCGGGATGCTGCCGAGTCCTCCGAGGACAACCACAATAATAGCGATAACGGTGAATCCCAGCCCCATTGTCGTCTGGATTGAAAAACTCATGCTGTAGAGTACGCCGGCGAGACCGGCCATCAATGCCCCGAAACCGAAGCACAGGGCCAATACTTTGTTTATATCTACCCCCATCAGTTCGGCAGCCGAAGGGTCCTGGGCTGCCGCCCGGATAGCTTTACCCATCCGGGTACGGGCCAGGAAAAGATAAAACGCCAGTCCGATACCTATTGCGAATCCGAGAGTAACCAGACGGTTCATGGAGAAGATTGCCCCCCCGAAGTTTACCGGGGTTGCCAGGAAAGTAAATCCTTTCGAGGATGTGCTCCAGATGATTATGGCTATGTTCTGGATTATATACAGGAGACCGAAAGTGGCCAGCAGTGAATTACCTTCAAAAACCGCGGTTGATACCGACGATTTAAGAAGACTTCTGAACAGCGTGATGTGCAGGAGGTACCCGATTACAAATACGACCGGGCCGACAATCACGAGGGCAATCAGCGGATTAATGCCGAGTGAGGTGTAGAGTAGCCAGGTGGCGAACGCTCCGATCATAATGAATTCGCCGTGAGATATATTCAATACACGCGCCACCCCGTATTGCAGGCTTAACCCCATCGCAATCAGGGCATATATACCGCCCATCAACAGGCCGCCGATAACGATATCCAGAACGGTTACTAGTTCCATAAATTGTCTCTCACAGGCTGTCCCGGCAACACATGAAGATGTCTGCAGCCGTTGTTCATTCACTGCAGTCCTGGTATTCACCCGGGACAGCCTGCTCGCTGTCGTTTCGGTATATCAGGTCTTATATTTTTGCGTTATGGTGCCGGCCATTGCGGTTTCGGATAGATTACCCTGTCCGAGGTGGTCTTATCCGCCGGGCCGATGACTTCGTAGGTTCCGCTCTGCCACTGGCCGACCTGTCCGGGATGACAATCCTTGGCTAATAGGCCGCCGCCTTCACCATCGGCTGTCATATCGAACCAGGTATCTCCGAGGATGGTCTGGAAATGCTCCGACGCCATTACATCGCGCACCTTGGTATTGTCCAGGCTTCCTGCTTTTTCTATTGCCTGGCCGAAACATTGCAGGGCTGCGTAATAGAAAGCGCCTCCCCACCAGTCCATCGTTTCAAGACCGTAGCGGTCGATGAAATTATCGATAAAGTCTGCTATCTCCGGTGAAGACTTGGAGTTATAAGCACCGAAACCGATAAGGCCTTCAAGTACCTGTTCACCGAATATTCCCTTAAAGAATTCGAAGTTAACACCCGGTCCGAGGACCATTGCTTTCGGACTGTATCCGATGGCCATGGACTGTCCGACTACAGCCATAGTCGTGGGGGGATAAACGTAGGCGCAAAGCACGTCGGCACCGGAATCTCTTGCCGCTTTCAGTACCAGCTCGACATCCTCTGAATAAGGCGGCACGGCTTCAGCCATCACAATGTCGATACCGGCTTTCAGGAATTCACTGAGAGATGTGTGATAGTATTCCACGCCGTGGAGGTCATTGATGTAGATAATAGCCGCCGTCTTCACTCCTTTATTGACCAGGACGTCCGCTAACGTGGGTATCTGGTAGTAGTCCGAGTAGTTCAATACACCGAACACATAGGGTAACTCCGGAAGCATATCGGTCAGCGTGGTACATCCGCCCTCAGCACCGAGATATACGTATTTATACTTGTTTGCCAGAGGTGCGGAAGCGTAAAGAAATGCTGTTGAACAGTTCGGGAAGAGGAAGTCGACCTTATCTTCAAGTATCAGCTTTTCAATCAGCCTTGTAGAAGTACCAAGGTCGCTGGTGTCATCATAAATCTTTAGTTCTACCGGCATCATTTTACCGGCTACGTTCAACCCGCCCTTTGCATTAATTTCATCTGACCACATATCCATAATCGGTCCCATTGCGTAATCACCTATTTGAGCTAATGGTCCCGAAATGGGTCTTGCTGCTCCGATTACGATTTTATCTTTTTCGGGAGCACTCCCGCCGCAGGAAGCAAGGAAAGGGAGAGCCGTTATGATCAGGATCAGAACCGAGGAGATAATGACTGTCGAGAGTTTCTTACTCACGTGTGTCCTCCTATCAAAAAATATTAACTAATTTATGATAGTAACCTCATCTCATCTTGCACCTCCGTTACTCGGATTAACAGTTCTTTTTAGATTAACCTTGAATCCATAATCAAGTTGGGGAACTACGAGTAAAACAAGACCGAGATGGATAACAGGACACTTTTTTCACGAAAGCTTAACATAGTGAAAAAGGATTTACAATACACAAATTAAAGAAAATTTTCAAATTCTTGAAGTTAGATTTTGTTTACACCTGATTGTTTATATATACCTTACTGCCCGCCGAAGCCTTGGAGTAGGCGGGCAGGCCTGCCCCCTTTCCGGTCAGAACCATTGATGGTGACCGGAAGACTATCCTGGCCAGAAGGGGGGTGAACCTAAAATCACAACCAGAACCGAATAGTATCAAATATTAATTATGAGACTATCTGCATTGACACTCCGGCTTGAGCCGGATAAACTCAAATCGGAAAACTGGTAAAGGTGAGGATATTATGAGAGAACCGGTTTATGACCCTGAGAAATCCGGGAAGAGAATGACAATCGTCTGTTTTGTTTCAGGTTCCGGTACCAATTACAGGGAGATTGTTGCCGGTAATCCTGAGCACAATTACATCGTATTCACCAACCGGCCGGATTGCGGCGGGGTAGAAATCGCCGGGAAAAACGGTCATAAAGTCCTTGAATTGAGTCATATACCATATCTAAGGGAAGTCAGGAAGAGGTACGGGCCGGGTAAAGTACCCAGAAATGCTCCCGAAAGAATTGAATATGAGACAGATTTATGCCGGCTGATTGAAGGTGAAATCGGCAGGCAGCCTGATCTGATATGCCTGGCAGGTTTTGATCAGTTGAATTCCGACTGGATGGTTGACAGGTATTATCCTCGTATATTGAATGTTCACCCGGGAGATACTACCAGAGGCTACGCGGGACTGCACTGGATTCCTTCGGCTATGGCGATTCTCGCCGGTGACGATGCGATAAGGTCGACACTGTTTTTCGTGGATAAAAACGAAGATAATGGTCCAGTGCTGGTGCAGTCCGCACCTTTGAAGATAGCGAACACTCTTGTCGAACTGGATTCGAAAGAACCGCGGGAACTGCTTGAGGGGCTCCACCGAATACTGGCTTTCGCCGGTGCAAGCCGTATCAGGACATATGAAGAATTTAAAGAAAAGGCTGATGAAGAACTTCAGGAAATAATGCGTAATATCTGCTCTCACCTGCAGGATATTCTAAAGGTGGAGGGTGACTGGAAAATATATCCTGTGGCTGTGCGTTTGATAGCCGAAGGCCGGGTTGGAGTGGACGGTAAGGATGTTTTCCTGGACGGGAAAAAGATGCCGGAATACGGTTACAGACTGGACGAATAATAACCCCTCCGGGTATTGATTGGACGGTAAGTACGGAGGTATAATCAGGTGTAGCCACTTTACCATACCTGTACGTAATACCGATTGACAAGCGAAGACGAATAAGCATGCTGATTGACAGGGCGAGATGACGGACGTTAGAAGCATACCGGAAGTACGGCATTTCTATCGTAAAGTTAAGCCGGATTTCGAGTACTGTTTTAACGTACAAACATCAGCCCCGCTTACCGCAGAAGAACTTGAAATACTCAAATGGCTGCTTGCTGAAACATTCGAAGTCGAGAGTTTCAGCAAGCAGCCTTTTTTAGTCCCCGGAGCGAATGTCGTAGAAATCGGTCCGAGGCTTAGTTTCGATACAGCCTATTCGACGAATGCCGTTGCTGTCTGCAGCGCCTGCGGTCTGGATAAGATAACCCGCATCGAGCGTTCAAGACGATACCTTCTCCCCGATGGTACTGATAGAGATCAGTTTACTGTCGAAAACCACGACCGTATGACGGAGACTCCGTACCCGGAACCGTTGAAATCATTCGTTACCGGGGCTGTTCCTGAAAAAGTTTTCACGATTCCGGTTATTGAAAAAGGTGTGGATGCTCTGCGTGTGTTCAACCGTGAGAACGGACTCGGTATGGATGACTGGGATGTAAATTTCTACACCAGCCTGTTTGTTAACGAGCTGAAGCGTAATCCTACGAACGCCGAACTGTTTATGCTCGGGAACAATAACAGCGAGCACTCGCGTCACTGGTTTTTCAAGGGCAGAATGACAGTCGACGGTAAGGAAATACCTGATACCCTTCTCCAGATAATCCGGTCGACGATACAGAAAAACCCGTCCAACAGCGTCATCGCCTTCAGCGACGATTCGAGTGCGATCAGGGGTTATAAAATCTGGACGATTCTGCCGGCGAATCCGGGAAAGAGTTCTCACTTTATCTCAAAAGAATGCTATTATCACATTCTTTTTACCGCCGAAACCCACAACTACCCGAGCGGTATTCAGCCTTTTGAAGGCGCTACTACCGGTACGGGCGGCAGGATACGCGATGGACATGCCACCGGTAAAGGCAGCTTTGTGGTTGCCGGAACTGCTGCTTACTGTACGGCATCACTCAATATCCCGGATTTCGAGATACCGGGAGAACCGGAAGGACTCACCTATCCTTACGAACTGGCGTCACCCCTCAATATTTTGATTGAAGCCAGTAACGGTGCTTCCGATTACGGGAACAAGTTCGGCGAACCGTTGATACAGGGATTCGTCAGGACGTTCGAACAGGTTTTACCCGATAAGGAAAGACGGGCCTGGCTCAAGCCGATTATGTTCACCGGAGGTATAGGCCAGATAGACGACACGAACGTCGAACCCCGGGAACCGGAAAACGGAATACTTGTCGTCCAGGTGGGAGGGCCCGCCTACCGGATAGGAATGGGCGGAGGATCCGCCTCCAGTATGATACAGGGAGAGAATATCGCCGAGCTGGATTTCAATGCAGTACAGCGCGGTAATGCCGAAATGGAAAATAAACTAAACCGCGTTATCAGGGCCTGCGCTGAGAAAGAGGGAGATAATCCCTTACTCGTAGTCCATGACCAGGGCGCCGGCGGTCCGGCTAACGTGCTGGCGGAAATCATAGATCCGGCCGGCGGGAAAATATACATACGGCGTTTCAGCCTCGGCGACCCGTCTATGACGGTAGCCGATATCTGGTGTGCCGAATACCAGGAACGTTCGGCATTCCTGATACATGAGGAAAGAATCGACGAATTCCGGGCTATCTGTGAAAGAGAAAAAGTGAACTGTGAAATACTCGGTGAAATCACCGGTGACGGACGGGTTATTGTATACGACGAGGAAGATGACTCGACGCCAGTCGATTTACCGCTCGATAAAATCCTGGGCGAGATGCCGCCGAAATCATATAATCTCGAAAGAGTACCGCGAAAACTGGAACCGCTTAACCTGCCGGAAGGACTGGCGGTCGAAAAAGCGCTGGAACTCGTTTTCAAACTGCCGTCGGTGGGTTCCAAGGGCTACCTCGTTCGCAAGGTCGACAGGAGTGTTACCGGACTGATTGCCCAGCAGCAGTGCTGCGGACCTCTCCAGCTTCCCGTTTCCGACGTGGCGGTAATCGCTCAGAGCCATTTCGGTATAACCGGCGGGGCAATGGCTATCGGCGAACAGCCGATAAAAATGCTTATCGATGAAAAAGCCGGGGCGAGGATGGCGGTCGGTGAAATGCTGACTAACATGGTCTCGGCAAGGATAAGCGAACTGAGCCATATCAAGTGTTCGGTGAACTGGATGTGGGCGGCGAAACTTCCCGGCGAAGGAGCCAGGATTTATGACGCAGCCAGGGCGCTGGCTGAACTGATTACGCAGCTCGGGATTGCCGTGGACGGCGGAAAAGACAGCCTGTCGATGGCAGCCAGGGTGGATAACGAAAATGTGAAAGCTCCGGGGGAAGTGGTAGTTTCCGGCTACGCAACCATGCCGGATATTACGCGAAAACTTACCCCCGATATTAAAAGACCCGGAGAAAGCAGGCTGGTATTCATCGATCCGTCGGAAGGAAGGAACAGGCTCGGCGGTTCCGCATTAGGCCAGGCTTTCGGTCAAATCGGTGATGAGTCTCCCGATGTTGATGACTACCAGCTTCTTGTTAGTATGTTCAGGGTAGTCCAGAAAATCCTCGATGAAGACCTGATACTTGCCTGTCACGACCGGAGTGACGGCGGGCTGATTACGACCCTGGTCGAAATGGCCATCGCCGGTAACTGCGGATTTACCATTGATATTCCCGGTGAAGATGACATTGTAGCCCGGCTGTTTTCGGAAGAACTCGGTCTGGTGCTGGAGTACCTGCCGGATAATGAAAACAGGATAAAGATTATCCTGGAGGAGCATGGCCTGTCATATTCGGTACTAGGCGAAACTTCCCGTGAAAAGAGAGTGAAAATTAACCGGGGAGAGGAAATTGTACTGGATATAGATACAATTACACTCCTTTCGTGGTGGGAGTCCACCAGCGACAGGCTGGAACAGGAACAGATGAATGTCGGAATGGCAAAGGAACAGACAACCTATCGCGAAAGGACAGGGGTTAATTATACCCTGACGTTCGAACCCGAACCGGTAACTCCGGGAAGCCTGCGCGGCGACAGCCGGCCGAAAGTGGCTATCATCCGCGACGAGGGCAGCAATGGCGACCGTGAAATGACTTCCGCCTTCTACTGGGCGGGATTCGAGACCTGGGACGTCACGATGACAGACATCCTCGAAGAGCGAATAACCCTGGAAAAGTTCAGGGGGATCGTTTTCGTCGGGGGATTCTCTTACGCCGATGTACTCGACCCGGCAAAAGGCTGGGCGGGAATTATTAAATTCAACCCGAGGTTGAAAAAGGAGTTTGAAGATTTCTTCAAACGACAAGATACTTTTTCTCTCGGCATATGTAACGGCTGCCAGTTGATGGCTTTCCTCGGTATCGTCCCCTGGGAGGGGATTCCCGAAACCAGCCAGCCGAGGTTCATTACGAATAACTCCGAGAGGTTCGAATCCCACTGGGGAATGGTGAGAATATCCGAAAGTCCGGCGATGATGCTGAAGGGCATGGAAGGCTCCATACTCGGTATCTGGACCGCCCATGGCGGCGGAAAGCTGTATTGTCCTGACCCGGATATTCTGGCAGCCGCCAGGGAACAGAACCTGACGCCGGTTGCTTACGTGGATGATGATGGCATACCGACTGAAAAATACCGGTTCAATCCGAACGGCTCGCCAGCCGGGATAGCGTCTTTCTGCTCTAAAGACGGCCGGCACCTGGCGATAATGCCCCACCCCGAGCGTACTTTTCTACTCTGGCAGTGGCCTTATGTACCCGAAGAATGGAAAACAGGCGACTGGAAGAAGGAAGTCGGCGACTATGTCCTGCCGGCTTCACCCTGGTTGAAAATGTTCCAGAACGCATATAAGTGGTGTAAAGAGAACTAGTACGCTGTAACATTAATAACTGTCTGAAGTTAGTTCTACAACCAGTCCATTCCCCTTAAGGGGGAAGGTCAGGATGAGGGTGATACAAATCCGATTTTCACCCTCACCTTAATCCTCTCCCCTCAAGGGAGAGGAAACAAAAAGCACGTTGTTCCGAAAAATTAAGCGCTACATGGTACTAGTTTAAAATGCATAAAAAGGGGATGGTTAAATACCATCCCCTTTTTTATCAGTTTTGGGTGGTCTATCCCCTGCAGTTGTCCATGAACGCCTGCTTATCCTCGGATTTTTCATAAGCCGTCATAATATCGACTAATTTCATCAATTCATTTTCGAGCGTGGCGATGGTGTCACTGCCTGCGTTGGCAGATTTACCCTCTTCGATCTCGATTTGCTTGCGGTGGATTTTTTGAAGCAGTTCTACTTCGTTCATCTTTTACTCCTTGTTATACTCTTGATCTATTATACAGGATATATCATATCCTATACTGGACAAATTATCCATATTTCTTCAGTTGTTTTGCTTCTTGAAAAGAAGAGAGTCCCGGATCATCCGAGACTCTCTTTTATATTGTCTGATTTTGAATACGATTACCGCCAGTTGTCGATGAGGTACGGCTGACCCTGTCCGCCGCCGAAGCGATGGCAGGTCTCTTCGTCACCGCCGCAGACAAGAATCTGGTTTGCTTTTGGAGAAAAACCACCGGCCGGTACCATATAGTCGTCATCCAGTTCCAGCCAGGGTTTACCCGAGGTAGGTTCGATAGATCTCCAGCCGTTGGTAGCGAAATCGGGTGCGCCGCGCATCCGGTATTCTTTGACCGGCTCGAAGCTCTTCTTCCAGATGTATTCGGCAACAGACTCCTTGGACTTGAATCCGATATCCACCAGGTGCTGTGCCATTTCTGGTATCATCAACAGAGTAATGCCGCCTTCGCGGTCCGCCCACAGCCCTACACACAGGTAATCAAGCCAGTTATGAGGGCCGGGAACACCCTTGACACCCAGATACCTCGCCATCGCGCCGTGCCCGTCCTTCTGGAGGGCTCGGTAGACACCGGGCATAAAGTGCTGTCCTATACCGAATGAACCCGGATGGGTGACCATGATTACACTCTCTTCCTTCTTGTATCCGAGTTCTTCGTTGAGACCTTTCCATTCCTTTGGAAGTCCGCCGGCGTACTCAGCAATGCAGAAGCCGGTATTAACCGCAGGGTTATCTCCCCAGTTGCTGGTTACGGTAATACCCGGTAAAGCACCGCCCAGGTTACGCCACATCAGTTTGGAGGAGCGACCGATGGTTATGTTGGCCGGGTTACCGGGACCGAGGAGTCCGAAACCATAATTCATTCCGATTTCCTCGGCGATAGGTCCGCTGACGATAAAGCCCTGTCCGTTGCGACCGTCACCGGTCCCGGCGGAAGCTTCGGCTATGGCAAGTACCACGGGAAAGTATTCGGGCCTGCAGCCGGCCATTACCGCGTTTACTGCAACCTGTTCGACTGTAGCTACCCTTCTTGTAGGCATGTAACGTACCGGTTCGCCTTTTCGTATTATCGGGTCGTTACCTATGGCTTCAGGAGCAGCTCTTACCGGCAGGTCTGCCTGGAGGTTGATTATTTCATTTGGAGCGTGGCTGGTGCCTTTAAGCATTGCTTCCACCCGTTCTTCGGTGGGTACCACGATCGGTAAACCGTCGGTGTATCTGGCATAGGGGGCGCCAAGCTGCCATTCGTTTTTTTCTGCCTGCATATAGAACTCTTCAGCATCTTCAAGGGTTCCCTCGAACAGTATTCTTGTTCCTTCAGGCCTCCACATTCCTTCCTGTCTCTCTTCATCAGTCAGGGGGCGGGTAATTCCGTCGAACATCTCGTCGATGAATCTCTCTACGTCCTCTGTCCCGCGCATGATTCGGTGGGCATGCATGTAGCGAAGTTTGGGGACGCCGAGTACCTGGGCTTCACTCTCGACGAATCCATCCTGGTCGAAGAAATCGATTAACACGGTGGGGATACCGGCTTTTTCAAGCTGGATCAGATAAGGCAACTGCCTTCTGACGGCGTTATGTCACCAGCATACCCCGAGGATAGCGGCGTCCACCGTCTTCATTTCTTCTTCACTCATCCTGACCGGATCGATGCCGTTTGTCTTCTTGATCAGCCAGTTTACCTGGGGATATTCCGCAACGAGTTTCCGTTCAAGGCGTATGGTTATATCAGGCTCGCCGCAGATATTCAGGTGAATAGTTTTTCCGTTAATAGTATCGATGCGCTCGGCAAGTGGGAATTGCTGAGCTGGCATCTGGACACCTGTCGGATTCAGGCATTTATAGATTTTTCCTGCCATATGAACTCTCCTTTTTTTGATAGGAATATATTAAACAAAGCGGTTGGTATTTTCAAGTTAGCGATATATCCGCTATCAGGTGGAATTTCAGCCTGTGTCGGTCATTTTTTTGTCTGGTACCAGGTAACGCTTAGTTTTTCGGAATAACATGCTTATTGTTTACTCTTCCTTGAGGAAGAGGATTAAAATCACCCTCATCCTAACCTTCCCCCATCAAGGGGGAAGGGACTGGTTATAGAACCAGCTTCAGACTATTTTTGTGTTACAACGTACCAGTATCGCGTCTCGGAAATACCTTGAATAATCTGCTCGTCCTTCGACAAGCTCAGGACGAGCGGTACTATGCTATTCTATTCCGTTCATGGTGAGTTTATCGAACCATGAACGAGTCCGGCAGAACCAATAACGTATTCAGCGAACTTGTAAGACAGGATACTAGTATTGTTTGTCGAATTTTTCGGCGCACTGGTCGAGGAAAGCCCTCTTTTCGAGGCGTTCCGCGTCACCGGTAGCGAAAATATTCTCAAGCTCCTTGATTTCCTCTTCGAGTACTCTAATCAGCGAACTGCTGGCGTTCGCTTCACGACTCCGCTCCAGTTCACGGTAAGCTTTGTTGATAAGTTCGAGCAGTTTAAGTTCATCCATAGTCCTGTCCGTGCTTGATACGGGAGAGATTGAGAGGGATTTAGAAATCCCCCTTAATCCCGCTTTACAAAAGTGGGATACCGGTTATTCTATCGTTGGCGTGAGGGCTACTTCCAGGCATCAATGCTGAAGGCGTTACCGCGGTCACCGGCTAGCTGGACACAGGCTTCTTCCTGTCCGCCACCTATTACAATGCAAAACTGATTGGGGTCGTCACCGGCAGCCGGTACCATGTAGTCGTCGGGAAGTTCCTTCCAGGGTTTCCCGGAAGTCTTCTCAATGCCCGTCCAGCCGTTTCTCCTGAAATCGGGCCACGACCGCCCCCTGTATTTTTTCAGAGGTTCGAATCCTTTCTCCCAGAGATACTTGTATACATCGTCCTTGGACTTGAATCCGAGGTCCACCAGGTGCTGTGCCATTTCGGGGACCATTACTATCGCCCAGGCACCTTCACGCCCGGCGTAAAGTTCCGGTACCAGGTAGTCGAGCCAGTTGTGCGGACCCGGGGTACCCTTGACGTCGAACTTCCTGGCGATTCCGCCGTGACCGCTCTTCTGAAGAGCCCGGTAGCCGCCCGGCGAGAACTGGGAACCGAGTATACCGCCGGTAATCATCTGGACCATCACGATGTTTTCATCTTTCCTGAAACCGTACTCCTCGTTGAGTCCTTTCCATTCCGTTGGCAGGCCGCCGGCATTCTCGGCATAGGCTACGCCGCCGTTGTTGAGCGGACTTCCCAGGCAGCCCATCCGGTTGACCCCGGGTACTGCTCCGCCGAGGTTGATAGCCATCAGCTGGTAGGCTCGTCCGATGGGTGAGTTGGCGATGCTGCCCGGTCCGAACATACCGCAGCCGGTGTTCATACCTATTTCTTTGACGATGGGACCGGAGACACACACCGCCTGGCTGGGAAAGTTGGTCGTGCTGATAGGGGTTCCCGACTGAGCTATAGCCAGTACGATGGGAAGGTGTTCGGGTCGACATCCAGCCATCACGGCATTTACTGCTACCTGTTCGACCGTCGCCGTCCTTTTCAGAGGCTGGAACCTGACTACGTCCCCTTTTCTTATCTCCAATCTGCCTTCGCTGGTCGCTTCTCCCTGCGTTGCCAGCCTGTCGGCCTGGTGGGTAATTATTTCATCCGGTTCGTGGCTGGTGCCGGTAAGCATCCACTTCACCTTTTCTTCGGTGGGGACTACAATCGGGAAGCCGTCGGTGTATTTGGCTATCGGAGCTTCAACGGGGAGAGGAATCCACTCGGTCTGCTGGTAGAAGTCCTGGGCTTCCTCGAGGGTGCCTTCGAATATTATTCTCTGCTGGGGAATGGTATACATCCCGCTTTCTTTTTCCTCGTCGTTCAAAGGGCGGAGTAATTCCTGTAACATCGGCTCTATCCAGTTGTCCACGTCCTCGGGACCGGGCAGCGTACGGGAAGCGTGCAGGTAGCGGATTTTAGGAACACCACTTACCAGGGCTTCCTGTTTGACCATCTGTTCCTGGTCTTCGAGGTCTACTACTACGGTAGGAATACCCGCTTTTTCCAGTTTGGCCAGATAAGGCAACTGCCTCCATACAGCTCCGCTTCACCAGCATATCGCCTGTATCAGACCGTCGGCTGTTTTCATCTCTTCTTCCGATATCTCGACCGGTACTATGCCGTAGGTCTTCTTTATCTTCCAGTCGACGTTCGGGTAGTCGCTCTTAAGTTTTTTCTCCAGGGGGATAGTAATATCGGGTTCGCCGGTGATGCTGAGATATATCTCTTTACCATCCAGCGTATCCAGACGGGGTGCAAGGGGGAACGTTTTGATGGGCAACTGCATTCCCACCGGGTTGAGACACTTATAAATTCTGTCCTTTTCTGCCATTTTGCAACTCCTGTGTTTTATAGTAAGGATAATTGTCAGGGATATCTGAAATGTTTGTCAATTCTCTGAAAATCGTTCGAATAATTGTATTATACTGCACAATCTTCTGCCGGTACTCCGGATAGTTGAGTATTATAATAATTATTATATTAATTATTGGACGTCTGTAAATCCTTTAAGTATAATACTTGAAGGAAGGAGACATAATTGACCAGCGAGAATCCACTCGAATGGGTAAGGAAAGATTTCCCGTCCTTAAAAAATCTTCAAAACGGTGCGCCGCCGATATATTTCGATAATGCCTGTAACACGCTTGTCCCCAAACAGGTCATAGATGCTTTCAATGAATATTACAACGATTTTCCGGCTTGCGGAGAAGGTAGGAGCAGGCACTGGTTTGCCAGAGAAGTAACCGACCGCATCGACGGTAACCCTGACCGGGGAATGAAGGGTTCACGGCATATCATCAAGGATTTTATCAATGCCGATTCCCATAAAGAAATCATTTTTACTCTGAACTCCAGTCACGGCGTAAATATCGTTGCCCTCGGTACCCAGTTCAAACCGGGGGATGTGGTCCTTCATACGGATAAAGAACACAACTCGAACCTGATACCCTGGCTCCGTTTACGCAAAAAGGGAATTATCGAGACGATACCGATAGACTCTACTGAAGACGGAGAGATAGACCTCGATGTGTTCGAAGACAGGCTGAAAAACAACCGCGTTAGACTGGTAAGTATGGGATATACCTCGAATCTTACGGGCTATACCTTACCGGCGAAAGAGATTGTCAGTCTTGCCCACCGGTACGGCGCCAGGGTGCTGCTCGACGGAGCTCAGACCATCCCCCACCAGGCTGTCGATGTTAAAGAACTGGACGTGGATTTCCTGGTTTTTTCCCTGCACAAGATGTGTGGTCCCAGGGGAGTCGGCGTTCTCTACGGAAAAGCCGAATATCTGGGTAAAGAAACACTGGAAGAAAATGAGACCGAAGACGTCGTATTACCCACCATGCTCGGCGGAGATACTATCATCGATACCACCTACGAGGAATACAACCTTCTTATGCCACCCGAAAGGTTCGAAGTGGGTTTGCAGGATTATCCCGGCCAGATTGCAGCAGGTGCGGCGGTGAAGTACCTGCTGAACGTCGGTATGGGAAATATCAGGGCACAGGAAAAGAACCTTAATACCTACCTGTCGGAGAAGCTGCTGGAGCGTTACGGAGACCTCGGCTGGTTTCACATACTCGGGCCGAGAGATCCCGGGAAAAGAAGCGGAATACTCTCTTTCGAAATTAAAAGGCCAAATGCAAACGGGATAGCCGAGGAATTAAGTGAAAAAAGTAATGTAATGATCAGGGACGGGCAGTTTTGCGTGCATTCTTTCCTGAATAAGGAATTCGGTCAGGGATGGTCGGGTCCCCAGCTACCGGGTGAACAGAGAATGATGTACAGAGCGTCCTTTTACTTTTATAATACTATTGCGGAATGTGATATATTTCTTGACACGCTCGAAGAGGTATTCAGAGAACGTTTCTATATTTAAAATTAAGCATAATAACGCGGAGCAGGACGTGTAATGGACGAAATAGTTGCCGAAAAATATAAAGAATTGATGAAAGAAGGCTTTAAGAATGCCGGCTCTTTCGAAAACCCCACCTTCTTTATAGATTCGAAAGCCGAAGGTATACATATCTGCGGTAAGGGAGAAAGCGATTATATCAACGTATACGTTAAGGTTAAAGACGACGTTATCGATGATATAAGATATTTATGCAGCTGTGACCCGACGGCGAACGTGGTTATCGAAGCCCTGTGCGAACTGACGCGGGGTCTCACTATTGAAGAAGCAAGAAATATCCCTAAAGAGAAATTCTACGAGTGGATAGGCAGCGAAGGCGGCGGAGTCAGGCGCAAGGTATGGGGAACTATCGAGTTGATTAATCGCGTATTCAACCGTACGGCGAATTACGCCTCGCCGGAATAAACCGGTACTGTCACTTTGTGGTAATCTTATAATTATTGCATCGTCCGCCGCAGGCGGACGATGCAATAATGACAATCGGTGTAGTATAAATCCAGATATCGAAATAATTCATTACCTGATTATAACCTTTTATTTTAGTATTAATGCTTATTTACAAATCAGGTTTCAGTGTTTAGGGAACCTTTGATTAACACCGCTTAATATCGATCGGGACATTCCTCTCCCTTGAGGGGAGAGGGTTAGGGTGAGGGGACTTTTCAGAGGTTTCTTAGATATTACTATTCTCCCCTCATATATTTTGTATAGGTTTCATACACTTTAGACTCGTCGAGTTCCTCCATCAGTTTTGCCACAGGTATTTCGGCTTCCAGTTTTTCAGCCATCTCGATTGCCAGTACCTGGTCTTTATTAATGAATTTAGGCGGTGGGGAATCACCGGATGGAGGGGGTGGGGGAGGCATCCTTCTCCTGCCGGATTCAAGCATATTTCTCATACTGTTCGCCATCCAGCTTCCACCGGTGCCTTCCTGCATTACATCCAGCATCATCTTCATGTCGAGACCTGCTTTAAGACCGACATTCAGGCACTCGTGGATTACTGTCCCCATATTGAAGGCAACCATATTATTGACAAGTTTGTAAGCTTGGCCGTTTCCTATTTTTCCTGCTTTGAATACTTTTCTCCCCATAGCTTCGAAAACAGGCCAGCATTTATCTATAACGTCGTCATCACCGCTTACCATCAGGGTGAACTGACCTATCTCATTGGTAGGGATATTCTTGGTAACGCCTATGTCGATTACTCTGACGCCCTTTTCCTTGCCTTTTTCGTAGAGTTCACAGGGGTAATACGGCCCGATTGTACTGGAAAGGATGATAATACTTCCTTCCTTTGTCCCTTCCCACAGCCCTTCTTTACCGAAAACTACTTCTTCCGTCTGGGGGATATCGCGTACCATGCTGATTACGGCGTCGCTCGTTTCCATCAGTTCCCGGCAGGAATTTGCCGCTGAAGCTCCTTCAGCCACAACCCTGTCGACGGCTTCTTTATTCAGGTCATACACCGCGAGTGGTATACCAGCTTTCAGTATGCTTCTTGCCATCACGTTTCCGATGTCTCCTACCCCGACAAATCCAATTTTTAATGTCATCACACAGCTCCTTTATCATCTGTTACCTGTACTAAAAACCATACCGATCCCGGTGAAAACCGGGGCCGGAATGGTAGACCGGCTGATTATTCGGTTCTCGATTCGCGTCCCCGAAACCTCTTAAATAATAGGCTCATCCTTCGACAGGCTCAGGACGAACGGTGTCTAAGGCTCATCCTTCGACAAGCTCAGGATGAACGGTGTTTAAGGTTCATACTTCGACAATCTCAGGATGAACGGTGTTTAAGACTCATACTTCGATAGGCTCAGGACAAGCGGTACCTGGAGTCCTGATCGCTCATGGTGAGTTTATCGAACCATGAACGGAGGCTCCGGAACCGACTAATTTTTCAAGGAACCTATAAGACAGCAAACTAGTTGTAGACGCCGTATTCCTTGGTATAGTCAATCATGGCGTGCAGGTTTTCCGGTTTGGCAAAATCAGGAACAACCCTGGGGCACATGACGTAACCGCCGTCCTTACCTACGTAATCGATCAGCTTCTTGACGTGTTCCTTCACTTCGTCGGGAGTACCGGCCGTAAGCAGTGAGCCGGGGAAATTACCCCTGATGCACATATGACCTTTAAGGATGTCTTTTGCTCGGAAAATATCCGTGGAATCAAAGTGCGCCATTATCTTGCCTTTCGGCAACTCGAGAAGATACTCGAGGCGGGTTGTCCAGTCGCCCTCGAAGAAAATACATGGGATGATTCCCTTATCGATGGCAGCAAGGTAAATCTTCTTTAATCCTGGCCAGTAGAATTCCTCGAATTGCTTTTTCGACATGAATCCATCCGAACCCCTGTGCGTAGCCATGAAACTCCTCTTGTGGTGTTCACGGTATGGCATCGCTTCGATTCGTTTCAGACTTCTTTCCAGGAAATAATCGATAAGTTCATGAAGCTTGTCCGGCTGGCGGTAAATATCCATCATCGTCCCCGGCATTCCTCTGAAACCGTTCATGACCTGATCGTAGGGTGACCCACCGGCGCCCATCCCGCCTACCGGGAAACCGAGTTCTTCCACCGCGGCGTTTAAGTCAGGTAAGGTTTTTCTCCATTCGGCAATTTCGCGACCGACTTCCTGGAGTGTAGCTATGGAAGCAGCCATGTCTGGCCTGGCTAATGCTTCCGCGATCATCATTGCACCCATCTGCCCCCTGCCTGCATCGGAAAGGTCCGGGAAATTCGCCCAGGCTTCCATTGAACCGACAGTCCTCGGCATCAAGTATCTAAGTGTGAAATTAGTTGAGTCTTTCATAACCAGGTCGTACTCGTCCGCCTTCATAAACTCGCCCTCAATTGCCTGATTACCGGTATTTTCGGGAACGCCGTGCCCCGGCCATCTCTGTGTCTTCGGGTCGAGTTTCTCGAGGGCTTTACCGGGTTGAAGTCCCTGTATATAGAACAGAGAGTCGGGCTGGAAGTCCACAACCGTCTTCTTGACCGCCTCCAGCCACTTCTGCGGTTCGTAATAGACTATTGAAAAAGGCTGATTTGTGTACCTTGCCGGGAAATAACCGAATGACATATCTATCGGCACACGGTCCGGCACTTTCAGTTCTATTGCATCGGCAAGCCTCTGGTCTCTTTCCCTGTACAGTTCTTCCGGTGATTTTTCTGCCATATATTACCTCCCCATATTTCTAGCTAACTTTACTAAAGGCGGAATAATCCGTCAACTTGATAAATACGTGGTACTATTCAGTACTGATTGTAATATTCGGTACACCCCCTTTATCCCCCTCAAACAGTTACCGTATTCAGCAGAAAAATTTCGATAGTTTGAGGGGGAAAGAGTTTGAGAGAGGGGCGGAGCCCCTCTCTCTTATTAACTCCCCTTTTCTGGACAACGTCGATGGTTATAGCCGGAAAGGGGACAGCGGTGAGATGTATATAAACGACCATATGAGCGTAGAACGATATGCGTCTTTACCCAAGCAGATTAAGTGAAAATTCGGTCTACCCGTATACCCCGTACTCTTTCGTGAAATCCACCATTGCCCTGATGTTTTCCGGTCTTGCCTTGTCTATGGAACTCCCCGCTGTCAGGATATATCCGCCGTCTTTACCTATCACATCTATCAGTTTCCTGCAGCGGTTTTTCACATCGTCCGGTGTACCGGTTTGCAATATGGAAGCAGGGACGTTCCCCATTATTGCCGTATGGCCTTTAAGAATCTCCTTGGCTTTATATATATCGGTCAGGTCGAGACGGGCGACGCTTTTACCTGCCGGCAACTCCAGTAAATAATGTATCCTGGTCGTCCAGTCGCCCTCACAGAAGATAAGCGGCGTCAGTCCGGCGTCTATAACGGCAAGAATGATCTTCTTAAGCGTAGGCCAGTAGAACTTTTCGAACTGCCGTACGGACATAAAGCCGTCCGAGCCCCGGTGCATACCCATAAACAGCAGGTGAGGACATTCATCGCTGCCTTCTACTGCGGGAATACCCCTGTTTATCCTGTCTTCAAGGATTTTATCGCAGGCCCGGAGCAGTTTGTCGGGCTGGCGGAATATATCTAGCATGGTACCCTGCATTCCTCTCAGGAAGTCTGAAACAGAATCGAAGGGCGCCTGTGCCGTGCCCGGACTGAATCTGGGGTAACCTAGTTTATCGATTTCTTTCCCGAACGAGTCCATCCTTGAACGCCATTTCAGCATAATCCGACCGACTTCCCTGAGCTTCCCGATTGCATCGGTAACTTCGGGGTCTGCCAGCGCTTCCGCCAGGGCAAGCGCCCCCCGGTAGCTGAAACCCTGTGCAGAAAGCCTGGGGAGTTTGCTGAAAGCCTCCATTGCCCCGCAGACACGCGGCAGGTGCTTCCGCAGTATAAAGTCGGATATGTCGCCCATAAGAGCATCGTATTCATCCTCTTTCATACTCTCCAGTTCGAGGTACTGGTGCGAGTCATCGGGCGACACTCCGTGTCCAGGCCACTTGAGCGGCCTGGGTTCGAGAAGCTCCAGCGCTTCACCGGGGAAAAACGGAGTAATGTGCACCAGATCAGGGTCGAAGTCGAGCGTAGTCTTGATACAGGCTTCGAGCCACCTGTCATAGTCGTAGTATGCAGCTTCAAAAGTCAGTCCGGTGTACCAGGCCGGGAAATAACTTAATTCCAGCATCACCGGCACTCTGTCCGGTATCTGCAGCCGGACGACGTCGCCCAGTCTTTTCCCCTTTTCCCTGTATCTTTGCTCGGGTGTTACGTCCATATTTATCTATCCTCCGGACTGGTATCAGCTACTGCGGTCTGCCGTTGCGTGAAACCGGGTCCTGCCGTTGTGTACTGGGATCGAAAGGACTGCAGGAAACCACTACGAATACACAGGGTCGTTTTACGTTCTTCCATGTCAATGGAAAGTGGGCCAGACCTGCCGGGACGAAGACGCAGGCTGAAGTGTTTATCTCGATTTTCTCCAGTTCGTCTCCTTCGCCTAGCCAGAACTCCACGTCCGCCCCGAGATCTTCGATATCGTCGGGGTTCGTTCCCATAAACAGGAACATCTCGTCGAAATCGTCGTGTTTGTGGGGTTCGAGACCTCCGCCGGTACCGGTACCTACGGTGAAATCTCCTGAGATAATCCCGGATTCAAGTCCCGTTATCGCTTCGGGGATGATTTCCTTCCCGACCCATACCAGCGGACCGGTATCCACCTTGCCTTCTAGGTCGTATCTGTCCGGTATCTCCAGGTGTCCTCCCTGACCGATGACAGCCGGCTTTCTAATCACGTATTTTGAATATCTGGATTCTGGCATAATATTATTCCTCCTCAATTGAATACAGAAAAAGGATTCACCGGATGAGAGCAATCCGCTCAAGTTATTAATGTTACCAGATAATAAGTTTTTTATATACTTCGGGTGTTATTGTATTAATTTCCTGATACAATGTTTGAAATCGTTTATTACAGATACTTCTTTCTTATTTTTCATATCCTTCTAGAAAACGAATAACTAAAACCAGGAGGTTTATGATGTCTCAGAAACAGAACCCCTATCCTGTGAATATAAGGGGTGATCTTTCCGTACCACCCGGCCCCGGTCTATGGCTGCTCAAATGGCTGCTGGGTATCCCGCATTATGTTTGCCTGGCGTTCCTGTGGGTGGCTGCGGTCATCGCCTGGATAATTGCCCTGTTTGCAATCCTGTTCACCGGGAAGTATCCGGAGAGCCTGTTCAAATTCATCACGGGTGTATTACGCTGGTCGTGGCGGGTGGGTTTCTACAGTTATCAGGTTCTGGGAACGGACAGGTATCCGCCTTTCAGCCTTGAGCCTGATGACAGTTATCCAGCCGACCTTGAGATTGAATATCCCGAAAAACTGTCCAAAGGGTTGGCATTGGTGAAATGGTGGCTGCTGATTATTCCGCACTGCATAATTCTTTCGCTTCTCCAGGGAGGCGGAGGAGAACACAGCCGGGTGGGTCTGACATTTATCCTCGCTATCTTCGCCGGGTGTGCGCTGCTGTTTACCGGTAAATATCCCGAAGAAATATTTAAACTGGTGGTCGGTACGAACCGCTGGTCATACCGGACGTACGCATATATGGCCCTTATGACAGACGAATATCCTCCCTTCCGTCTCTGGGATGATTAATCCCAGAATAAATTTACGAAAAACACCGTTATTTTTCATCCGGATGAGTAAATACTTTGTCGGAATGTAAGAATGTGAACGAAAGGAATTTAAGATGAGTGAACTGAAGTATTCAAAATATATAGTCACGGAAACGAGGGAATATACTCCCGAAGAAATGGCAAAGATAGAAGAAATGAGGGAGAAGAGTCCGGTAGAGTCCACTGTGGAAGGACTCCGGCTGTTATGGATGGATGATGAAAAGGTGGAAGGGGCGGAATTTTATATGGAGTGCCTGTGGTTATGGGAAGGAGTAACCACGTCCGGCACCACCGAAGAACCTCATCATCACGATTTTACGGAGGTTATCGGCTTTATCGGTACCGACCAGGCTAATCCCGGCGAACTGGATGCCAGGATGGAAATCATACTCGGTGACGAGACTCACTATCTGACGAAGAGCTGTCTCGTCCACGTTGCGGCAGGTATGAAGCACTGCCCGTTGACATTCCGCGAAGTAAACCGGCCGGTGTTTTTCTTTACTCTTGCCCCGATAAGCCGGTACGGCCGCACTTCGGAATCAACGGAACTTGAGGAAGGGCAATCGAAAGAAGCTTTCTTCCCGCGCCCCGAGCCTGATTCCTCCGGGACAAGATATGGAAGATTCATTATTACCGAGCCCAAACCTCACTGGGACCCGAATAATCCGCCGCCTCCCCCGCCGCCCGGGTCAAGAACGGCAAAAAGTAACCAGATAGTATCCCTGGACGACGAGGCTTCACAGGGCGGTTTCTACGTGGACTTTGTCTGGATATGGAGCGGGGATACCACGATGTCGGTGGAACCACACGCCCATGATTTCGACGAGATGATAGGTATAATAGGTTTCTGCGGGAAAGATGACCCCAGGAAAGTGGATGGTGATGTTTCAATCGTTCTTGGCGATGAGAAACATATCATTAACCAGAGTTCGCTTATCTACATACCGAAAGGCCTGAATCACTGCCCGCTGGAGTTCAGAAACGTAAATAGACCGGTGCTGTGTTTTACCATAGGGAACACCCCGATGTGGGGAAAACAGTAATCAGCTAATAGACCTTATAACTGAAAGGAGTGGAAATGACGGATAAAAAGGATGTCGATAAATACATACTTGCTCCGGAAATAAAACAGTACGGAGACCTCCAGGTATTTGAATTTCACGGAAAGGATGCCCGGGGATATGACTTCGGCGTGCAGCTTACCCCGGTAGAAGCACTGCCGCTCATCGATGCGCCACCGGAAGCCGTAGATGCCGACCGCGTTAATATGTATGCCGGCGGAGACCCCGAAAAGATAGATGAAATAAATACCGAAATAGAAATTACGATGGGAGGAGAACCGGAAAAATATACAATAAATTCCGCCGCGATGACATATGTTCCCAAAGGTACCCCTTATAGTCACCGTATCACGGGGAATCCGGAAAAGACTTCCTGGGTTTTGACCCTGACCCTTCCGCCCAAATATACTCCTCCGGAAAAACCCGGAAGTTAATCATACCCGTCATATCCAAAGATTGTATTTAAGGAAGAAAAGATGACAGATAATAAATATGAAAAATATATTTTGCGTGATGTAAAAAAACCATGGCCGTCTTTTGGCAATATGAACAGTGATTTCCTTTCCGGGAACCAGGAATTTATGAAAGAAATTGAGGGTGCCAGGCCCAATTTTGCACTGTACTACGTCATCAGGGCCGGTATGTTCGCCGAACCGCCCCATTCGCATTATGCCGACGAATATCTTATGTTCCTTTCTTCCGATCCTCACGATATGAAGAACCTCGGTGCTACCGTGGAAGTGGCTTTCGGTGAAGACTGGGAAAAGACCGAATTTTCCACGTCGGCAATGGTCTACTTCCCTAAAGGTCTGCAGCACTGCCCGATACATGTAAAAAAGATGGACCGGCCTTTCCTGTTCGGTCATTTCTGGCCGATGGGAGAAGAACCCGTATTAGTTCCCGCAGAATAATACCAGTACCAGGGAATGCTTAATTTTTCGGAATAGCATACTTTTTGTTTCCTCTCCCGTGATGGGAGAGGATTAAGGTGAAGGTGAAAATTGGATTTAAGTCACCCTCATCCTAACCTTCCCCCATCAAGGGGGAAGGGACTGGTTGCAGAACCAGCTTCAGATAGTTGTTAATGTAAAATAGTATTAGTAACGGAGGGAAGAAAATGTCAGAGAAAAAGTATGAAAAATATATATTGACCGAACCGGATAAAGATTACCTGGCTTCGCTAAAAGCACCCCGAAGCGTTGAAGAACAGAGAAAGGCCGGTAATTATTTCGAGGGCGTTTATATGTTCCACCTGGATGATAAGATTCTTCCCGGGGGGTTTTATACTGATTGTCACTGGATTACCGCTGTTCACGGTAACGGAGGGGTCCAGACAGAGATCGCGCACACGCATGATTTTGGGGAGACTCTAGGTTTTGTCGGTTCCGTTCTCAGTGACCCTCGTGAACTGGGCGGGGAAATTGAGTTCTGGCTCGAAGATGAGAAGTATGTTATCGATAAAAGCTGCCTGATTTTCGTTCCGGCCGGGATGAAACACCTGCCCCTGATATTCCGCAGAGTGGACAGCCCGATATTCTTCTGGACGGCCAGTGACAGCAAAGCATATGGAAGAACATCCGGTAATGAATTCTAGATAAATGTATAGTTCATGAGAAACGTTCTACTCTGGCATTAGCTTGGTTCTGTTTGCATTTGGTTGGTGGTGTTCACCTCACCCCTGACCCCTCTCCAGCCAGAACCATTGATAATTGTTGTTAGTCTTTTCTAGCTGGAGAGGGGAGTTAAAATGAGAGGGGGCAAAGCCCCCTCTCAAAAATACTTTCCCCCTTTCATGCAAACTAATCATTACTGCTCAATCAGGGTACTGCGTGAGAGGGGGATACAGGGGGTGAGTACAATAACAACCAGAAACGCGAATAGTACCATTAGCTTTATCGCTTGATTTGCCTAACTATGGATTCATAATAATACTTACTTGAAACCGTCAAATATGAAAAATCGATGATCTCGCTTGACATTGAACTGTAAAAAGGTTACATTTCTTAGTATTGAGAGAAATCTGTTGAAAAACAGTAGTCAACTGATATCACCTCTATGACTAGAAAGGTACTGGAGCTGCGGAAAAATATTGTTTGTTCTGGTACCTTTTTGTGCGTTTAACAAAGTAATACTGGTAATACGTGTGTTTGCCGGCCTGGAATCCATCCGATTTCGGCTCTTACATAGCTTATTATCATCCGGACTTTTACCGTGACCGGAGAGATCCCGGTGGGATAATCATGGTTTCAGGACAGATCCAGTTCAGGAGGTGGAGTATTGACTTAATACAACTGAATAGACTGAATGCGGTTTTTAATTAAGCGGCATTGTTAATTCTTTCACAAATAGACTGTGAAAGAAAACATGAGGAGGAGAAGCTTATATGACAAAAAAAATCGTTTGGTTATTGGTAAGCTGCCTTATAGTGATATCGCTCCTTATAGCATCCTGTGACTCCGGTGATACCGGAGGAACCGTAACGACACAGGATGAAGGTCAGACGGTTTCGGTGGGCGGCGAAGAAGAAGGGATGGAAGCTCCCGGAACACCTTCGGTTACCGTTGATCCCAATAAGCCGAAATACGGTGGTAAACTTGTTATTCTGACAAACTCAGATATTACCACCTGGAATCCCGGAGCCAAAGCTTGCAGTGGCGCAGGACAGGGCGGTTATGTTATCGAACAGATCCTTGGCATAGACTTTTCCAAGGGTCCTGGCGGTACCGGTGAGACTAATTTCGTCGGCGGTGTAACGGATTACAGGTATCTCGGCGGTAACCTTGCCGAGAGCTGGGAGACACCCGCGGTAGGCGTCTGGGTGCTGAACATCCGACAGGGCGTCCATTTCGGTTATCATCCCGACCAGGATGCGTCTCAACTTGTTAACGGTCGTGAAATGACGGCTGAAGACGTAGCTTACAGCATCGAATACATGAGAGATACACCCTTCACATCATCAATGTGTTCCGAGCCGTCTCTTATCTCGAACACGACCGTTGAGAGGACGGGAGACTGGCAGATCACGGTCAGGACCCCGGTAGCTCCGGGCACCGGTTACCTGTGGATAATGGGTGGCGGCGGCGTCCAGTACGTATGGCCCAAGGAATTCCTTGAGCAGTACGGAAACAGCAACAACTGGTACGACGTAGTCGGTACCGGGCCTTATATGCTGGATGACTACGTGACATCCAGCGCAGCCAAATATATCAAGAACGATAACTACTGGGATGTTAACCCGGTCGGACCCGGCCAGGGAGACCAACTCCCTTACATCGACAGTATCAACTACCAGATTATTCCCGACTACTCGACCCGACTTGCCGCACTCAGGACGGGGAAAGCTGACTGGTCCTTTATCGATGTACTGACAATCGAGGATTTCGAAACCATCCAGGGAACCAATCCTGATATCGAGTACGTCCAGACCATCATTGCACCGCAGCAGGTATCCGGAAGGGTTGACCTGCCCGGACCTTATTCTGACGTAAGAGTCAGGAAGGCGATGATGCTTGCCATCGACCACCCGACAATCGTCAGGGACCTTTACGACGGCAAAGCTGAATTGATAGACAGTCCGGCAAGAAAGTGGTATCCGACTATCTACACGCCGCTTGAAGATTTGCCTGAGGAAACACAGGAACTTTACGGATACAACCCCGAGAAAGCGAAACAGCTTCTTACAGAAGCCGGATATCCCGAAGGCTTCAAGATGAAGATGGTAATGTCTAACGGTACAGCCCAGGAACAGGCATCAGCCATAATCAAGGAATACTGGGCAGCAGTAGGAATCGATGTCGACCTCCAGATACTCGAGCCGACCGTATTCATCGGGCTCTGGGTAGGACACCAGTCCGAAGACCTCGTGCTGTCTGCCTTCCCCGGTGGCGATGGCGCCCTGTTTGTCAGGTACAGCATGGGTTACTTCCGTGGACCTAACATCTTTAACATGAGCCACGTTAATGATCCTCCGGGAACAGACCCGATAATCGAAGCTGCGTATAATAAGCAGAACGAATACGTCATGGTAGACTATCCGCAAGCTGACACAGTAACGAAGGAAGCTTACGTTTATTGCCTCGGGCAGGCGTTCAATATTCCGATGCCAGCACCCTGGGGATATCGCGTATGGCAGCCATGGCTGAAGAACTACTACGGAGCGAACGATGTCAAGTTCTGGCTGAGATGGGCCTGGCTTGACCTTGATCTCAAAGAGGATATGACCGGTCGAAGATAGTTCTTTCCAATAACGGTTAACAAAACCGATATGAGGAAGCCGCTTTTATAAGCGGCTTCCTTTTTATCTGCGAAAACCAGTTATTGAACTTGAAATGTTGTGCAGGAAGAACTATCATTCTCTGAGTTTATTCGGAATCATGTTTTAGGATAATACGTTTCTTGGAGGACCAGATGAAGCTTGAAGGTAAAGTAGCGGCAGTTACGGGAGGCGGCGCGGGTATCGGCGAGGGTATCGTAAAATGTCTTGCTGAGGAGGGGGCGGATATTGCGGTTATAGATATCAGCAGGGAAAATGCTGAAAAAGTATCGGCTGGCGTTAAAGATACGGGTCGCCGTTCACTGGCGATAATCGCAAACGTAACTGAAAAAGACCAGGCGGATTATGCTTTGAAACAAATTCTGGATACCTTCGGAAAAATCGATATCCTTGTAAATAACGTCGGCGGTGAATCTAAATATTACTATGAGGAGCCGGGAGTAGATTACTCTGAAGAAAAAGAATGGGATGACACCATTAAATTAAATCTGAGAGCGACAATGCTGATGACGAGAATCGTGGCACCGCTCTTTGTTAATCAGAAAAGCGGCAAGATTGTGAACATATCTTCCATCGGCGGAAGACCTATGGCCGGAGGAGGATCTCTTTCCAGCGGAGGAATGTCCGGCAGGGAAGAGGCTCTTTCCCCGATGACCAGTTACGGAGTGGCAAAGGCAGGAGTGATTCAATTTTCAAGGCTGATGGCTTTGCAACTGGCACCTTACAACATCAATGTTAACTGCGTGTGCCCGGGAGTCCTCTATACACCCCTGTATGAAAGGAGTGCACCGAGGCGTATCCAGTCTACGCCGGGTGCGGAAGGACTGTCCTACCGTGAGTATTTTGACAAATACGTGGCTTCGCGGGTACCACTTGGAAGAGAACAGACCCCGGAAGATATCGGTAGGGCCGTAGTCTTCTTGTCCTCTGAAGAAGCCAGGAATATCACCGGTCAGTCGATAAATGTCGATGGTGGTCTGACTCCTTAACAGTCACCGCATGTTTAGACTGTCAACTGGTAACCGTCATCAATCGAAGGAGAAACGGAAATATGGAACAGTATACTGGAGCTGAAGCGTTTCTGGAAATCTGTAATGCAAACGGCATAGACAATATTTTCTTTAATCCAGGAGGAGATCTGGCGCCGATTAACGCGGCTGCACTGAAATACTACGCGCTTGGCAGACCTGCTCCGAAGCTGAGTTTATGTCTGCACGAATCCGTGGCGTTAACGGCAGCCTACGGTCATTATGTGGTCTCGGGGAAGCCGCAGATAGTCCTGGTGCACAGTGAACTCGGAACTCAGCAGGTAGCCGGTGCTATGCATAATGCCCAGTGGGGCAGAATCCCGGTCGTTTTAATGGCGGGGCTGATGGCTCCTGCTCAGGGAAGGACGAACTGGAATGACGAACCATACGACCAGCGTCTGATAACGCGCAACAGCGTCAAGTGGGACCATGAAATCAAGGTCGATGAAGATATCCATGAAGTACTCCAGAAAGCTATCAATATTTCATTGACCGAACCCCGCGGCCCGGTATATCTGACATATCCCAGAGACACGCTGGCGCAGAGAATAAACAGGCGCGAGCCCGACTCATATAAAGGGGATATAGAGCCGCTTCCGCCGGCAGATCGTATTCAACTGGAGAAGATAGCCGATACTCTTCTGGCAGCGGAAAATCCGCTTATCGTCGCAGGATCTATCGAGAGGCATCATGAATCGGTTGATAAACTGGTTGAACTGGCGGAGACTCTTTGCACACCGGTAGTCCCCGGGTTAACGCGGATGAATTTTCCGACGACGCACCCGTTATGTGCCGGAATGGAAGAAATGGGTGGGGGAATCAGAGGAAATGAGCCTTTCGCAGAAGCCGACGTAATCCTAGCTTTGGACTATGACCTGCCCTATGTTCCGGCCGGGATATTCCCGAAAGAAAGTGCGACCATTCTTCATATCGACATCGACCCGCTGACACAGGGCAGACCTTTGTGGGGTCGCGGTGCCGATGTATTTATTACGGCTGATTCCAGGGAAGCCATACCTTCCCTGACGGAAATTGTTAGAAATAAACTGACACCGGAGCTGGAAGTCAGACTTCGCGAACGTTACGGTATTCTTGAAAAAAAATACAGTAAGCAGCGTGAAGACAATCGCGTGATGGCTAAAAGTAAATCATCCGAGAAACCGATTTCTGCCGACTGGGCGGGATATTGTATCAATGAAATCCTGGACGAGGATACCGTGCTGGTAAACCATCTTATCAGCCAGTCGTCATCAATCGCCGGGCAGGTTGACCGGATTAAACCCGGGACATTGTGTGCCTGTGCCGGAGGGTCCATAATGTGGGCGCTGGGGGCAGCTCTGGGAGTCAAAGCAGCTCTCCCTGACAGGACGGTTGTCAGTGTAATGACCGACGGTGGATTTGTGTGGGGTTGTCCGGTTGCTTCTCTCTGGTCTTCGAATGTTTATAAATTACCTTTCCTATCGGTTATTTTTAACAATCAGTCTTACGGTGCTATCAGAACATTAGTGGAAAGAATGTCCGAAACTCAGATGACCGAGGAAATGGGATTTATTTCCGGAATTGATATATCTCCTCCTCCGGATTATGCTCTTGTTGCCGAGTCCTGTGGCGGCTACGGAAAGATAGTAACCGAACCCGGGGATGTTCTCCCGGTCCTGAAAGAAGCCCTTGGGGAAGTTAAAAAAGGCAGGCCGGCTGTAGTTGATATCAGGCTGGCATTGGGTTTAGCAGGTATACTATAAAAAATACCAGATTTTACACAATATTATTTAGGTATTGACAAGTGCATAAAAAATAATTACACTTTAGCCTAATATACTCCAATATAACTGAATAAACCTTTACCATCTTGTATTTTCTCCTGAAACGGGTGGTTATGATGATAAAGAGGGTACTATTAGTTGCCAGATAGTACAGGTGGCTTGTGGTACCCTTATGGTTTTAACAAAGAAATATAAAGACGGGGAGAAGCTGGCCCTGCCGGGGGAAACCAGGGTGCTGAATGTTGGCAGCTCATATCAGCTTAAATAATAACCACACCCCTCCCGTGTCCGGAGCCCTGGGGGTAATCGGGGTTAGCGGCAGGGCCGGTCCAAGGAGGTGTATTTTGACCTAGATAAACAGGAATCTGCAGATTCTACGTCAGAGCTGCTGAACGATGTGCAAGAACCTTTTATTCGAATAATATAAAAGGATAACAGTAGGAGGTGCTTATGATAAAAAAGCTTGTTTGGTTGATAGTTAGCTGCCTTATGGTACTAACACTGGTACTGCCTTCATGTGGAACGAGTGAAGATACCGGCGGAACGGTAACCACTCAGGACACGGGACAAACAGTGACCGTAGGCGGCGGAGAAGAAACAAGGGAGGAACCGGGGAAACCCTCGGTTACAGTTGATCCTGACAAACCCAGATACGGCGGGAAACTGGTAATCCTCACCGGTTCGGATATTACGAACTGGAACGTCGCTTCGGCAGCCTGCCAGTGGCCTTCTCAGGACGGCTATGTCCTCGAGCAGATACTGGGTATACAAAGAGAAAAAGGCCTGGCCGGAACGGGCGAGACCGATTATTCTCAAGGTGTAACCGATTACAGGTGGCTTGGTGGAAACCTTGCCGAGAGCTGGGAGAATCCGGCTGTCGGTGTCTGGGTACTCAATATCCGTCAGGGTATACACTGGGCCCTTGATACCGAATTCGAGGCTTCAAGGCTGGTAAACGGACGTGAAATGACGGCTGAGGATGTTGCCTACAGTCTCGAGTACATGAGAGATACGCCGTTAACCTGTACCAATTGTAATGAACCTGCCTTAATTCAAAATATGACGGTAGAACGGACAGGCGAATGGCAGATTACAGTCAGGACACCGGTGGCTGCGGGTACCGGCTACCTGTGGTTGATGGGTGGCGGCGGTGCCCAGTACGTATGGGCGAAAGACTTCCTGGATGCCGGCTATGGTAAAAGCAACAACTGGTATGACACCGTCGGCACGGGTCCTTACATACTGAAGGATTATGTTACTTCCAGTGCAGCCAAGTATGTCAGGAACGACAATTACTGGCAAATAAATCCACTTGGCCCCGGAATGGGAGACCAGCTTCCTTATATAGACAGCATTAACTACCAGATAATCCCCGACCTGTCGACGAGGCTTGCCGCTCTCAGAACCGGCAAAGCTGACTGGTCTGCGATCGATACACTTACTGTCGAGGATTACGATACCTTGGTAAAGTCCAATCCTGAACTGGAATCCGTCCAGACCATCACTGCTCCATATCAGGTTTCAGGAAGAGTCGATCTTGATGGACCGTATTCCGACGTAAGAGTCAGGAAGGCGATGATGCTTGCCATCGACCATCCGACGATTGTCAGAGACCTGTATGACGGAAAAGCTGAATATATAGACAGCCCTGCACGCAAGTGGTATACGACAATCCACACCCCGCTCGAAGAGTTACCGACAGAAACGCAGGAACTTTACGGATACTATCCGGAAAAAGCGAAGCAGCTTCTTACTGAAGCCGGATATCCCGATGGCTTCAAGATCAAGATGAACATGATGAATAACACTCTTTCTGAGCAGGCTGCGTCGATTATCAAGGAATACTGGGCAGATGTCGGTATCGACGTAGAACTTGTTGTCCTTGAACCTACCATATTCATCGGTATGTGGGTAGGCCACCAGGCAGAGGATCTTATGCTGAACCAATGGGCTGGTGGTGACGGTGCCCTGTTCGTCAGGTACAGTCTTGGTTACTACCGCGGACCTAATATCTTCAACCTGAGTCATGTCAATGATCCTCCGGGAACGGATCCGATAATCGAAGCTGCTTATAACAAGCAGGAAGAATACGTAATGGTTAACTACCCGGAAGCTGACAGAGTAACGAAAGAGATATTCGTATATTGTCTCGGGCAGGCATTCAATATTCAGATGCCGGCTCCGTGGGGATATCGCGTATGGCAACCCTGGGTGAAGAACTACTACGGCGAATTCCCGACTAAGTTCTGGCTTCCTTATGCCTGGCTTGACCTTGATCTCAAAGAGGATATGACCGGCAGAAGGTAGACGCTTACGCACCTTTTGGTGCACAAACAGAATATGTAACTAAACGACCTGTTAAAGGAGGCAGCGGACATTCCGCTGCCTCCTTTTTATTTGAAGAGAGGTGTATTCGAGGGGGAGAAGTGCTAGACTTGCATTGAGAAAACCGGGGAGGTTTGTTATGGGAGTATCGGAATCGATAATAAATGAATTTACGGAGCTTCATGAAAAATACAAGGATGCCAGTGATAAAATACTGGTTCTTCAGGCTACGGCAATCGAAGGTATACGTAAAATAGGGGTAGGATGTATTACCGAAAAATCCAGGGCAGAGTTTATGACGCTTGAGAAAGAAATTAACCGGACTTTAGCCAGGATGAGAGAGATATGTGAATCCCTTCATTGATACCTCATTGGATATCGGTTTAGCTTAATCGTCTTTTTCCTCCCCGGGTTCCGGTGAATCGAATATCATCGCATTAACAACAAAGTCCATCATCGAACTTGTGGTAATATCAAGTTCATATTTTTTATTAAGGTCAGCCAGCTGCAGCCGGCAGTTTTCACAGGGACTGATGACCGTTTTCGCTTTACTGCTCCGTATCTGTTCTGCTTTCTTTCTGCCCGTTTCCAGTCTGAGTTCGTCAAAGTCGGGCTGGGCAACAAGCCCGCCGCCACCGCCGCAGCACCAGTTCTTTTCGCGGTTAGGCTCAAGTTCTCTGAAATTGCTGGTGACATTACCGATGATCTCTCTCGGCAGGTCAAAGAAACCTGCATTCCTTCCGAACTGGCAGGGATCGTGATAGGTGATGATTTCCTTAATTTTCCCGGTATCTACCTTTATCTTCCCTTCTTTTAAGTACCGTGAAATAACTTCCAGTATACTGGTAACCTTGAAGGGAAGCTCCTCTTTTGTCCAGTATTCATACAGAATCTTCATTACCCGGTAAGCATGCCCGCACTCGGTTATCACCACCTCTTTGACATTTAGTCTTTTTGCTTCGTCGACTATACGGTCGGCGATTTTTACGGCTTTCCCGGCATCGCCCAGGAAATAGCCGTAATTTGCCGCTTCGAACATCGAAAGAGTCCAGTCTGCTTTCGCCTGGTGAAATATTACCGCCGCTGGTAATATACTGTGTACACCGGACAACGCCGCATAAAGGATATCGGCCCCTTCTTTATCGATGGGAATTCCGGCATTCGGGTCTTTTACTATTTCCTGTAATTGTTTTTCGGTATCTTTCAGGGTGTCTATAATAATGTCTTTAAAGAGGTCTATACTTTCCCCTTTCATAATGGAGGCGTCGGCAAGTTCCGTCAATATCGTCGAAGCTTTTCCGGCTGCGATGAGTATGGCTTTCGCCAGGGAAAGCACCCAGGTGGTGTCTATCGAAAACGGACAGTAATACATACAGCGCCGGCATCCCGTGCAGGCGTAAGTCGATATAAACAGGTCATCGAGAAGACGGTCGTCTATCCCGGTCGCTTCACCGAGGGAGGGAATGAATTTACCTTCGGCAGTTAGATATTTCTTGAAAATACGGCGTATCAGTTCGGCACGGTAAGCCGGAAGATACCTGATATCTTTCGTAGCTACGTACTGATGACAGCCGTCTTTGCATATGGAACATCTGGTACAGACATCCAGGTAATATTGGAGCTGCCGGTTTATACCTTTTTCAAGTATGCCTACCAGTTTATTTTCAGTATCAATATCCACCATTAATCACTCCTGACGAGATTGACCGCGAATGAACCTACGAAGTGCACCAGTTTACTGAACGGGAAGTAAATCGCAAGGATAGAAGCGAATAATATATGGGTGGTGAGTACCCACTTCGTCCCCGATTCAGCCAGTTCCGCGTTAAAAGACGGTTTGAACATCAGCAGACTTTGCACATATTCCCGGTAGTCGGCAACGTGTACGCTGCCGAAGAACCGAAGGTGGTTACCCAGCAGTATTATGATAAGCAGCAGGACGAGTAGAATGTAATCCTCCGGAGTTGAGATATCCTTGTAAGGAGACTTGAATCTTCTCATCAGCAAGTAAAAAGCGGAGAGCATCATAACGATTCCTACTATACCTCCGCTAATCAAAGCAAACTGGTTCATGCCTTCATCACCGAGGGCGTTGACCAGGGGTGTGAATTCCTGGATTAACCTCAGGTGGCCGACGAAAGCGAATACCAGTGTCAGGTGAAGGCATACCACGAATATCCACATCCAGCGGTCTACCTCATATACCTGGGGAAACAGGAATGTATCTTTTCCAAGCTTGAGCAGCCTTCCTGCTCCGCTTTTTGGCTTGGGGTATAGTCCCAGGCTTAATTTACTTCTGGGAATCTTAATCCATTTATATATCCGGTAGATAAGCCCGACGACAAGGACGAATATGGCGATATAAACCAGAATAGATACTATAAATGAATAAGGATTCAACGTTACTTCACTCTTTTCACATAAAAGATTATATCTTCGCCCTGTCGGTCTGTCTTCATGATTTCATTCCCCGTGGTCCTTGCCCAGGATGGAATATCGGCCAGGCTTCCCGGATCGGTTGCCGTTGCTTTAATTACGCCTCCGACAGGTACGTTGGTAATGTTCTGACTTATCCTCACCATGGGTAACGGGCAGAGTAAACCTTTGAGGTCCAGTTCAAGATCGACTTTAATATCTTCCGCCATTATTATTCTCCTTATATAAATAATGTGAATTCCGACTGTTGTGCCTGCTCAAGCATGAATCCGACCCCGACGACATCAGCTACCTCGTCGATGAGTGTTTCTCTGGGTATTTCCATTACCTCCATACTTGTCTGGCAGGTATACATCTTTACTCCCAGGTCAATGGCAAGCTGTCTTAGCTCTGTCAGGCTGGTGACGTTTTTATTTTTCATCATTTTATTAAACATCCAGCGTCCGAGACCGAGGAATCCGTACTTGCTGGGATTGGCTTTTGTTATGTCGCCGCCTTCGATAAGCCCGACCATTTTACCGAACAAGCTTTTTCCGGTACGGACATTTTTCTTGACTGCTCTCAGTCCCCAGAAAGTGTGGAATATAGTCACCGCCATATTCGAAGCGGCGGCTCCGGTAGCTATGGTGAGTGCGGCAAAGAGTTTATCGAAGTCTCCGCTTATCAGTATTATAGTTGCTTTTTTCTTTTGTTCTTCCGTCATTATCAGTTTACCTCCGATGATTCCGATTCATTATTCAGGACAGAACTGAAGAGCGAATGGCATTATGTACCGGTTTCTTCAGTTGATGCCAGCCTTTCAGCCAGCTGCCTGTTTTTCTCTATTTTAGCCAGGACTACCTGCTGCATTACATCACAGGCGTCGCCGATTCTCGGGTCTGCCAGCGTGTAATACACATTGGTACCCTCACGACGGGAAGTAACTACTCCGCCGTTGCGTAATATAGCAAGGTGACGCGAGACCACCGCCTGGTTTAACTCACATTTTTCAGCAAGCTCGCCCACACTCAATTCGCCTCCCCTTAATTCATTTATTATGTGCAGTCTTTTAGGGTCGGCGAGAGTCTTGCATACTTCAGCTTTAAGTTCGTAAAAATCAAGATCCTCTTGCTTCAATTCTAACCTCTATTAGTTTATGCGTATATATGACTATACATATATTAAGTCATTCAAATCGGTATGTCAATAGTTATTTTTAAAAGTTCTGTTTGTATCTGGTTGGTCTTGTTGTCATTGCGAGATTCGCCGTCAATCCGCCTGCGGCGGAAACCGAAGCAATCTCTATAAATACTGGTATACTGTAACAAAAAAACTGTCTGAAGCTAGTCCTATAACCAGTCCCTTCCCCCTTGATGGGGGAAGGTCAGGATGAGGGTGGCATAAATCCACTTATCACCCTCACCTTAATCCTCTCCCATCAAAGGAGAGGAAACAAAAAGTGTGTCATTCCGATAAATTATGCATTACCTGATACTGGAGATTGCCATTCGCCTTCGGTGGACTCCTCGCAATGACCCGCCTGCGCCAAGGCTTCGGCGGGCAGGCAGGAGATGGGTTCGTCCTGAGCTTGTCGAAGGACGAACGGGAGAAAGCGGAATCTCGCAATGACGAAGGAGGGACGTATAGCCAGGGACTTTGCCCCTCTCTCAAACTCTTTCCCCCTCAAACAATCGAAATATTTCTGCTGAATAAGGCTACTGTTTGAGGGGGATAAAGACCTGCCCGCCGTACAAGACTTTGGCAGGCGGGGGGTGAACCGAAAATCATAACTAAAACCGAATAGTAGCTTTTTAAGTGATTGAAGGGAATACCCGGAGTGCATTCAGTTGTTTCGATTGTACGGTTGACGGGGCTGATATATAATAGCTTTGATATATCCTGAAATCCTGTACCAGGAATGATCAATCTACGGATAGAGGTAATGAAATGTCGGAAGAATACAGTAAGAGTGAAGAGCTGAAAAAATACATTGCAGATATTCCGGACTATCCTGAAAAGGGAGTGATTTTCCGCGATATTACTCCGCTGCTGCAGCATCCGGAAATGCTTAAAAATGCGATAGATATGATGACACTCCCCTACCGGAATAAGGACATCGAAGTTGTCGTCGCCCTTGAAGCCCGTGGATTTTTATTCGGTCCGGCAATTGCAGTCGAACTCGGCGCCGGTTTCGTGCCCATCAGGAAAGCAGGCAAGCTGCCGCGTAAAACACTCAAGACCCAGGCAGAACTGGAATACGGTCTTGTGGAAATCGAACTTCACCACGACGCAGTATTATCGGGCCAGAAAGTCCTCCTGGTTGACGATGTTCTTGCTACCGGAGGTACCGCCAAGGCATCGATAGAACTTATCAGGGAACTCGGCGGGGAGGTTACCGCAGCACAATTCCTGGTTCAGTTAGACCCGCTGAACGGACAGAGTAAGCTCGACGTCCCGGTAAATGCCCTGATTCACTACTAGTACGTTGTAACATTAATAACTGTCTGAAGCCAGTTCTACAACTGGTCTCTTCCCCCTTGACGGGGGAAGGTCAGGATGAGGGTGGCTTTAATCCTCTCCCCTCAAGGGAGAGGAAACAAAAGTATGCTATTCCGAAAAATCAAGCGTTATTGGCACTGGGCTGATATGCGGTAATATCATCTGCTTTCTCAGAATTTAGCTACTCCGGCCACAGTTCATTCGCTACGTCGTTTAAGCCCAGTTCGAGCAGTTTTTCCCGGCTGGGTCTGGTCGTTTTCAGGTCCCAGTCAAGCTCTTTCAGGTTCCCTTTTATCTGTTCGTCGATATCAACCGTTACGCCGGCAAGCGGACCGTCCTTGAACGGCGGGTTGCCCGTCATCCTGGGAGGTAACTTATAGTCCAGCAGGGGATTTATCCCTTCACGCAGGTTGAAGGCATGACGCATATTTACAATTCTCTCACCGCACTTTAACAGTTCTTCTTCGGTGCGGTCCCAGTCGGTTATGGCACGCATAAAGCCGGTAATATAGCCTGCCGCGTTTCCTCCTACGAGGTCGCTGAAAATACAGAAACCGCTGGCATTAGACAGGTGATGGCCGAAGCTGGCGGGACCGAAATTCATCTGGGTATGCCTTCCGGGGGTAGCGTCCATCTGGTAACGTGCTCCGGAGGTGCTTTCGGGGCCGGCGGGGACTTTGGGGTCGTGCATACCGGGTTCCTGTCCGCCGACGTGTATGGCGAATTCTTCGGAGCCTTTGCCGATTTTCTCCGCGGCAGTTTTAACACCGTCGGCAAGGATGTCGCCGAATCCCTCTCTCTTTGCCATTTTCTCCAGCATTTCTATAATTGCCCGGTGGTTTCCCCAGGTGAGTTCTATACCCCCGGTGTCCGCTTTTGTAATAATACCTTTCTCGTAGCACTCCATGGCAAAGGCAATAGTACTGCCGGCGGAAATCGTATCGATGCCGTAGTAGTTGCACAGGTGGTTGGCCATATTAATAGACTCGGTATTGGTATTCAGGCACATCGTGCCGAAAGCCGCCTGGGTCTCGTATTCAACCCGGCGTGTTCCGGCGGGGTACCTGTATTCGCCTTCTCCCTCTTTCAGCCTGCCTTCACAGGCGACCGGACATCCCCAGCAGCCGGTTCGCCTTTCTATGTTGGCAGTTGCCGCGTCACCGGTAAGCCCCGATACATCGGGCAATTCGTTGATACCGATACCTCCCCAGTTTTTTACGGGCGAATTACCGCCATGGGCGAAGAAGGCGGCGACACTGGATGTGCCGTATTTGTGAAATCCTTCGATTGTCTCATTTGTCCCGGTACCGCCCCGCATTGCCGCCAGGTGTTCGTCTCTCAGTTTTTTCAGCAGTTCGGCGTCCCTTACCGGGACCTCCATCTTTCCCCGTGCCGCCACTGCCTTGAGGTTCTTCGATCCCATAACCGCACCTACCCCGGAACGTCCCGCGGCGGCTCCTCTGCGGGTGATAATGCAGGAAATGAGCGACAGCTTTTCGCCCGAAGGACCGATGCTGACACTCTCCAGGTCGTTTCCATACTCTTCCTTTAGTGTGTCTTCGACAGCGAACGTATCTTTTCCCCACAGGTGACCGGCGTCCTTTATCTCGACTTTACCGTCATCCAGCAGCAGGTAGACAGGCTTTTCCGAAATTCCGTTTATAAAAACGGCATCATAGCCGGCGAATTTGATATTGGGACCGAAATGCCCGCCGGAATTCGAGTCTCCCCAGCCACCGGTTAACGGTGATTTGGTTACCACGCAGTATCTTCCGGCAAAGGTTGCCCGGGTACCGGTGAGGGGACCGGTGATAAATCCCAGCGTATTATCGGGTCCGAGCGGGTCGACTCCGCCCTTCTGGCGGCTGTACAATACCCTGGCACCGATTCCGTAACCGCCTATGAAGTCGCGATACAAACTTTCATCCGGCGTTTCTTCGTCGATTTCACCGGTAGAAAGGTTAACGAATAGCAATTTCCCCATATATCCGTTCGGCATTGTTCTCTCCTTTCGGCACTGGATGTAATTCCTTCATTGTGGTAGTCCTGATAAAACCGGCACTATTATAGCACAATAGTCTTGCTCCTCTAGCGTTCTGATGATAAAATCAGTAAGTAGTACATATGTTCGTATATAAATGTAATACCATTAAATTTCAGTGAGAGTAAACTGTTCCTATAAGGCGGTTACCTGTGGTGGATATAAAATTCGTTGAAAGAAAGCGATTCATATTACCAGTTAATAATGAGGAAACGGATGGGTGGAAAATCTAGACAACTTGGTTTGTTTGATAATACGCAACAAAGAATCGGTCTACCGATTGATTATCAGCCGACTCGTCCTGAACACCTGGAAATATCTAGGATTTTTCTGGCCAGGGGAAGCGTCTCTACACCGGAACGCCACAGATTTGTAGAACGCATATGCAGCCTTTATCCAGGAACTGAAACAGTAAAATGTCCTGACACCCCTCATAACCGGATAATTCTGGATGAGAGAGAAACTCTTGCTTTACATCAGGCAGGTAAAAAGACACTTGTTTTCGGAGAACTTAAGAGCGCCGTCCGGTTTAGCCGGGAAGAAGGGAATACCTGCCCGAACTACTGGCATTTTTCTCCGTATGGTTTTTGCCCGTTCGGTTGCAAATACTGTTACCTCGCTGGGACTCAGGGCGTCAGATTTTCTCCTACAGTTAAGATATACGTAAACCTTCCAGAGATGATTAATACAATAAACAATACCGCTTGTAATATAGGAAAACCCACTCCATTTTATATCGGCAAGCTCCAAGACCCTTTAGCTCTTGATTCCCTGACGGCTTATTCAAGTATCTTGGTTCCTTTTTTTGCGGAACATCCCCAGGCTCGATTGATACTCTTAACTAAAAGTACCAACGTTAATAGATTATTGGATACTAAACACCATGGGAACACGATTCTGTCCTGGAGTGTTAACCCACCCGAAGTATGTGAAATGTACGAAGAGAATGTTCCTGGAATAGAGGAACGCCTTGAAGCCATGCGTAGTGTGGCTTCTGCCGGTTACCCGGTCCGTGTAGTTATGATGCCTGTTATTCCTGTTGATGGATGGGAAGAAAAATATACTGCATTTACGGTTCGACTCCTAAAAGAGATTCCCGTTCAGCGACTTACTCTTGGTGGTATATGTATTTATCAAGGTGCGCGTAAACTTATGGAGCATAAGTTAGGCTTGCATAACTCCATATCGGATCATATTAACAATACTTTGAGAAAATCGGGGGATGGTAGAGCCCGATATTCTCCAGAATTGAGAGAAAGGATATACTCCACTATTATCCAGGCGGCACGAAAAATATGTCCTGACCTTGAGGTTGCACTCTGTCTGGAGGAACATCAGCTATGGTCAAAATTGGGAATTGAGAAAAACCTGGGTCTATGTAATTGCGTATTATAAGTGTATCAGGAAATGACTGAAGATTTATACACTGAGAAACTGAACTGGTTCAAACAGAATGAGAAGCCGGAAATCGTTTTATTTCTCAAAGATGAGCCAGACCTGATAAAGATATCGATTGCTTGGACAAGTCTGGATACTAAGCCTGTAAAGAGACTCAAAGGTACTCCTGGTGAATCAGAGGTCGAGTCCTGGGTATGGTTATGGGAAAATACCGAGTATGATTTAAAAGACCTTAAGGAGAAAGTCGGAACTTCTCTCTCTGTGGCAGCTCTGGAGAGTAAGATTAAGCCTCTCATGAGTAACCGGGTCATTTATCCTGACGGCACATTGAATTCGTTCGTCGAAAAATACCTTCGGGAACAGGGTAGTAAGATTGTTTGAAAGGAAAAGCAAGTAAGAATCAGCTTTCTTTCAAACAATCCAGAAAGCTAATAAATCCCTTCCGGTAAAATTACCCCCTGCTTTTTAAGGTTTGCCTGTAAGGTCGGTACATCTACCTTCCCGGGAGTGACTCCGGATTTGGCCGCCAGGGCGGCGGCGGTACCTGCCGCCTGTCCCATAGGAATACACTGCTGGATCCAGTTAAGCACGTTGTTGGCTGCGGGATCCGACGAGAAGCACCGTCCGGCTGCCAGCAGGTTCTCGATTTTCCGCGGCACCAGCGCCCGATAAGGCATCGTTACCAGAGGATAGCCTTTTTCAGGGTTGTGATGCAGGTGCGGCAGCAGGGCTATCGAGTCAGGATGAACCGTCCCCGAGATTACGTCATCCCAGGAGACGATGTATTCGCCGATAAGCCGGCGGCTCCCGCGCGTCCCCGTCTGTGAAGCCGTGTCCATGATAAAGCTGTTCTCGAAACCGGGCACCCGTTCCCTGAGGAATTTGTGCGATGTCAGCATCGCTTTACGGGCGCTGATTTCGACGTACGTCAGGTCTTCCACGTCGATAGCACTCAGGTCCGAAAACCAGTTGTTGCACCACAGAATATCGTCGTGAGCGCTTCTCCAGTAGGTATTAAAACCGCCTTTTGCGGTCAACTCTTTCATTAATGCGCTGTGTTTTTCCCGTTCCTGCTCCTGGAAGTCCAGATATCTCTCGCTGTCCACGTTGGCTATACGCCATACCAGGGCAAGGTTCGAGGACCTCAGGCTGCGGTCGATAGTGCCGTCGAATTCCGCTCCGGCGGAAGCGAAAATATCGCCGTCGCCAGTAGTATCTATCGTGACCCGTGCCAGTACCGTCTGCCGTCCCGATTTACTTTCGAAGATAACGCCTTTTACAGCTTCATCTTCCACCACGGCTCTGCTTCCCCACGAATGAAGCAGCAGCTTTACACCGGCTTCCTCGACCATATCATTCAGAACGCGCTTGAGTTTCTCCGGATCTACCAGGGCGCCGTACCTGACCGAATCGCCCGGTGCCATCGAAAAGGTGCCCCGCCTTCTCCAGTACCGGAGGGTTTTTTCGTCGGTCGCTCCCACTTCTTCGTCAGCGGGGTGTACCGCACCGCCGATGGCGTCCAGCCGGTCGATTATTTCCTGGCAAATTCCGGCTATCTGTCTTTCGCTTGTCCCGCTGCTCATAAACGGAATAAGGATAACCAGGCCGCCGGTGGACATACCGCCAAGATGGCCGTATCTCTCGACGAGAGTAGTCCTGGCACCGGTCCGTGCCGAAGCTACCGCCGCGGCAATGCCGGCGGGACCACCACCGACAACTACGACCTCGGTCTCGCTGAAAACCTTTATTTCTCTGGCTTCTTCGCGTATCGTTTTCATATCTGACTCTGCTGCAAAATGTTGCTACTGGCTGGTAACGGAATCCACTTTCCTGAATATATACCTGAGTTTCTCGGCATCTTCTTCGGGGAACGGTGGGCGATTGAACGACTCCAAATTTGCCACCAGATGGGCCGGATTACCTGTTCCTGAAAGTATTACGTCGGGCCCTTCTTCATAATGGCAGAAACGGTAGGCGGCGTCCGGAATACTCACCGCGCCTCCCTCGTGGACAAGAAAACCAAGCGGGTCATTAACATCGAACTCCGAAGGGTCTACCTGCTTTTTCTCGATGAGTTCAGTCATAACCTCTTTCAGGCGCTCCGGTCTGCTCAGTGCCAGGCGGACGGCGAACATTATCGTGATGCCGATATTCTTCCTCTTCGCTTCCGGGAATACATATTCACGGGCACACTGGTTGAGGATATTGAACCCTACCATCATTACGTCCCAGACGTCATCCTTCAGGGCACGCTGCAGCATCTCATGACGGGTATCAGCATTAAACATTTCTGAGATTCCGATAAAGCGCAGTTTTCCCTCTCCGCGGAGTTCTTCGAGGACAGGTACTATTTCACTGTAAAGATATTCATACTGGTTCAGCCTTACTCCATGGAGATAATAAACGTCAACGTAATCGGTGCCAAGACGTCTCAGGCTGTTTTCGAGGCTTTCCCTTACCTGTTCCCCGGTAAGACCTTCAGTCGGCGTCTTCTTGGTGCAGAGGACCAGTGAAGAGCGGTCCAGACCGCTGACAGCTTTTCCCACGATTTCCTCCGTTCCGTAGATTTCAGCGGTATCGATTATGTTGATTCCGGCTTCGCAGGCCGTCCTGACAACCTTAATCGATTCGGCTTCTTCCTTTCCGGTTCCTTTTCCGACGCGGCTCGGACCACCGCAGCCCAGACCCATTTTGGTCACCGTCAATCCTGTTCTGCCAAGAGTAGTTTTATCCACTAAATACCAACCCCTTTCACTAAATGTAATAGTATTTATTATAACCTACTCACCATTAAAGATGCTCTTTGATTTGAGTGACGCTTCTCTATATACTGATGAGAGTAACTTGTTCAAAGTAAAATACTGTCTCAAGCAATAGATATCAGGAGCGATTAAGTGAAAAACGTACTTAAGGAAAAACTCAAGCGAGGTGATGAGGTAATCGGGACTTTCGTTACCCTGCCCCATCCCGATGTAACGGAGATGCTGTCGCGTATCGGCTTCGACTGGCTGCTTATTGACGGCGAACATGCGGTTACCGGTCTGGAAACGATGACGGTGATGATGCAGGCGATGAACGGCACTGACTGCACTCCGATAGTCCGTCCCCAGTGGAATGATATGGTTGTTATCAAGCGTATCCTGGACATCGGCGCGCACGGTATTCTGGTCCCGTGGGTGAATAACAGGGAAGAAGCCGAGTACGCAGTGCGTGCCTGCAGATATCCACCCGCCGGGCTGAGGGGCTACGGCCCGAGAAGAGCGAAAATGCTGGATCCCGATTATATGCAAACGGCAGATAATGAAATAATGGTTATTGTCCAGATTGAAACGAAAGATGCGGTAAAGAACATCGATGAAATTCTGGCCGTCGATGGAATCGATGCCTGCTATATAGGGCCGAACGATCTCTGTCTCAGCTACGGAAACATCCCTCCGAACTGGGATAATCCGGAATACCTGGCGGCATTCGATACGGTCCTTGATGCTGCCGATAAAGCCGGGAAACCTGCGGGTATATTTGCTTTGTCGGATAACATACAGTGGGCGAAGGAAAAAGGTTTTACACTTAACACCGTAGATGATTCGGATGCATTCCTTAAACACGGAGCGGAATCGGCTCTCAGGAAATTCCGCGGCGGCGACTAACGTCACATACACCCTTATTCCGGCAACTGTACAATATACCTATAAACTGGAGGGAGTTTGTGAGGATGGTAAAAATAACTGATGTGGCCAGGGATAAAATCCAGGAAATACTTGATCAGAACGCCGGGAAACACCTCAGGCTGTTTATACAGGGGATCGGATGAGGATGTCCCAGTATCGGGATGGCTCTGGATGAGCCGGATAAGGATGAACTACCGGTAAAGGTTAACGGTATCGACGTACTTGTCACCGAACCAATACAGCCTTACGTAAAGGGGACGGTGATAGATTATGTAAAACGATCGGACGCCGAAGGCTTCGTACTCAGAGGCGGGAACGGTAACTGTTAGACTTTATTAATAGACTCAGATAAGGATAAAAGAGAGGTAGCGTAAAAGCCGCCTCTCTTATTTTTACTTCATTCAGACACGGTCATGCTGCTTTCAGGCGCGAGGAGGATGATTGACGGCTCGCGGATATACCCTATAATAATAGAGTGTTTATACTCTCAGCCAGGACACGCCTCCTGAAATTACACCACGTACCGGAAACTTGTGATGTCGAATAAAGCACCTTCATATCTTGAATACTATGAAACCAGAGAATTTACCGTAACCCTGCGTAACCAGAACGTCCGTTTTATCTCCAAGCCGGGTATTTCATATTGGAATACCGTTACACCGGCTGTGGCTTTGCTGGCGGATACGGTTGAAGTATCCGCCGGTTCACGGATTCTTCTGCTGGGCTGCGGTCACGGCGCACTTGGTGTGACACTGGCGCGCGCCGCTCCCGGCGCCGACGTTCTTCTGGTGGATACGAACTCCGTGGCACTTGCGATGGCGGAAAGGACCCTGAGGTTAAACGGCGTATCCAATGCGCGTATTCATCCGGACCTCTCCGTGCTGCCGGTATATGCCGATTCTTTCGATATTGTCGTTATGGTATTGCCGCGAGGGAGAGAATTCACAAGGAGATGGCTGGTAGAATCATTCTCGGCTTTAAAAAACGGCGGTCGTTTATACCTTGCAGGGGCTAATAGGGAAGGAATCAAATCGGCGGTTTCGGATATGAAATCGCTGTTCGGGAACTCCGTGACACTTGCCTATAAAAGAGGCGGACGGGTAAGCGTGGCTGCTAAGGAAGACCCAATACCACGCGATACCGGCTGGGCGGATGAACCGGGTATCTTACCGGGAACGTGGCGCCAGTTCCAAGCCGAAGTTTGCGGGGAAACTTTCCTCTTACGAAGCCTGCCCGGTGTCTTTTCATACGATGAAATCGATGAAGGGACCAGGCTTCTTCTGGAGGTAATGGATGTCTCTCCGGGTTCGAGTGTTCTTGATTTAGGCTGCGGATATGGAATTATCGGTCTCCTCGCTGCCAGGAAAGGCGCGGGGCACGTCGACCTTGCGGATGTCGACCTGCCGTCGACAGCGTCTGTCGGGGAAAACATCATCTTGAATGATGTCACCGGTGCGGAGGTAATCGTAAGCGACCTCCTCAGCGGTTTGAACGGAAAACGATATGATATTATCCTGACCAACCCGCCTTTTCATACAGGTTTTGAGAGATTCGATATTGCCGGTCCCCTCGTCGTTCACGCCCGGGAGATTCTGGAACCTGACGGAAGACTGGTTGTGGTGGCCGGTAAGTTCCTTCGATACGACCGGCTTATGGGAAATGTCTTCGGGAATGTCTGCTGCCTGTCGGAAACGAATCATTATCATGTTCTGATGAGTACGAAATATTAGTCCCGGCATATCTACAGGACCCCGGTTATACACATATAATTGGGTCCGGTCTAATAATGCTTTCGATGTCGGGTTCCCATATGTCGCGCAGGCATGATTTATAATTGATGGATTGTCAGGTAATTTGACTATATTGCTTGTATAATCGTAAATATTGTGCTAAATTGCCTGAGAGGTATTACAATGGATTTACTGGATACTCAAATAATAGAACTACTGATGCACGACGCTAATGTCAACAGTACCTCACTAGCCAAGCAACTAAACACCAGCTCTTCCACGATAAGACGCAGAATGAAAAACCTGCTTGAGCAGGGGATAATACACATCAGAGCGGTCCCAAACCTTGAAAAAGTCGGGTTACCCGTCGTGGCGTTCATTTCACTTGAGGTTTCTCACGAAAAAATAAAATCGGTCCTGAAGGCGCTGAGTAAATATCCGAATGCTGCCTGGGTAGGTGCAACAAGTGGACTGTTTAATGTCAGGACCGTCTGGTGGGTTAGTTCGACCGAAGAACTTTACAACTTGCTGGAAAGTGAGATAGGTAAGATAGACGGGATTATCAGAATCGAAACATCGATTTGTCTACAAATAGAGAAACGCGCCGAGAACCCGTTTATAGGGAATGTTACCTGAACCAGTCGCCTTATATTTTCAACCAGGCTTACCAGCTTCATGCTGAGCCGCGGAGGACTCGAACCTCCAACCGTCTGATTAAGAGGTGATTTTCCCGGATAAAAAGAATCATATTTATCGATATAAAGAACGTACGTATCTTGTTAAAGCAGGTTTGTTAAAAAACGAATCTGCTTTTCTTTACTCAACGTCACACGATAATCACGTCAAAATACCATTGTCTTAAAAATTATATAGTGTTATTATGCCAATAGAACACTTGTTCTTTGCATACACATATGATATATTTTGGAATCGGAAATGAAAACAGCAGCGATACCGCTAAATAATCTTATAAGAGTCCGTAATAGGGGACTACTTTTGTCAGTCCTGGAGAAAGATACTATCCTTACCAGTGTTAAGGTTTTTAATAGTGGAAGGTTTATTTTAGAAACAAAGGATTGGAATGCATACTGGCAGCCATTGTATGAACTTAAACACAAGGAATTAGAGGATAATCTTTACAAGCTTCATTTTGTTTGGAGAAATTATATTCACTGTGGATTTAGTTCCTCATTAATGAAAGATTTCTGTTACCATTACTTTTCTTTACTCAACACTTTTCTATCAAATTATTCGGAAACCTGCGCTACTCAATCATGGTTAAGCGCACTTAGGGCGGTTTTAGGTTTCGAATGCTTCGGAATAATCTTAACAGATTCCGACGCTGAGATACTCGCTGCCGGAATCTGTACAACGCGGAATCCTTGCTATCTCTTAGCTAAACTGAAGTTTCCTAACTCTTTAGACGACTCCCGTTTTCTTCCTGTGATTACAGTTAATGGAGATAAGAAACCGGAATTATTTTTTCATTACAGGCAGTATTCACTATCTAAGGATTCTCCGATGTCACTCTTCTTCTATCCTGCAGTGTCTATAGAAAAGCGGGGGAAAAGTTTCCAACTACTAAATAAATTTGTAGATAGTATTAAATATGCAACCGACCCATGGACCGCCGAACGAGGAAGACAAATATTTCAGGGTATTGTTAAACCTGTAATCCAATCCGAGCACAAATATTTCAATGATGATATTACTATAGAGTTTTTAGATATAGGAGCTGGAAGCAGCAGCCTTGTTGCCACACTTTGCCGTAAAATCCAGAAATTGGGAGGACAATTCGGATTCACACCGAGATTCCGACTGCGATCTGTTGATCTGGAACCTCCTAATCCTGCCAGATTCTTTCTTCAAGATAATATGCAAGCGTAAATTGGTAGTCTGGAATATACTGGCGATGACTACAGGAATTGGTTAAGTCGGGTACTTCCGTCAACTAAAACCGACGGGATAAGAATTGCTTTGATCTCGAAAGTGCTAGATACCTGCGGTAATTTCTTCTTTGTAAATTTAGATTCTGAAAAGTTAACAGAGATGCTCAAAGATTTATTTCCTACATCTAACATCGAATCGGTCCTTCCTGAAAACAGTCTGTCTCCAACCGGAGGGGGAGTAGACAATCTGGCAATTTCGAATTCAAGTAAGTATAGAACGAACGAAAAAATATACTCTCTTGTATCACTTACCCGGTTCTATAAGAGCATGACATTGTTAGATTCTAAAGTATGTGGAGATATAAAGAACCAGGATTTCGTACTTCCCGCACGGAAATTCAACCCCGAATGTCTGGTAACTACAGACGGGAGAAGTATTATTGATTGCCTCATGACTGTTTGTGATTACACGATTATCATCGATATGGATCTGACTTCTCGTGAACTCATCGATCACATGACTGCTTTTTCGCTTAATGACATTATGGTCTGTGATATGACCAAAACCTTAAAACTTAGAGGTAACTTTGCTTACATATTTTCACACAAGTCTAAAGAGCATTACCTGAATCTTAAAGGTGAATACATATGGTAGTGTTGAAATATACAGAAAGAAAATCTGCAATTCTCACTCCATCCAGTCTCTCCTGCCTGTCTAATATTCCGACAGTTAATTTAACCCTGGGATGTGCTCATAGTTGTCTCTATTGCTACGCTCGCGGATACTCCGTATATCCAGGCGACAACAAAGTTTCTTTATACGTTAACATCCTGGAAAAATTGGAAAAAGAACTCTCATTAAAAAGGAAATTACCGCAGGCAGTGTATTTCAGCCCCTCGAGTGACCTTTTTCAACCTCTAGAGAACGTGCTGGAACTAAGTCACCGTGTTTTAAATCTATTGCTTGCCAAAGATATTGGGGTGGCTTTTTTAACCAAGGGGAAAATACCGGAGAAAACTCTAGGTCTTTTGCGAGAACATGCTCATATCGTCAGAGTCCAGATAGGCACAATCACCGCAGATGATTCGGTAAGACGCATCTTTGAGCCCAATGCTGCTTCTGTAAGTGTACGTCTCAAGCAAATAGAAGCTCTGGTCAATGCAGGTATACAAGTTGAGGCTAGGATAATACCCATAATACCAGGAATTACCGATACTGAGGTATCCATGAATAGTCTATTAGAGACTTTAGCTAATACGGGCATAAAAAAAGCGGCAATAAGCACACTATTTCTACGTCCGATGATTGCTCGAAACCTGCAAAAATATATAAACGACAGTTCGATAACCAAACGTATAATGAGTCACTATTTATCCGGGCGTATGCCTGTTCTTTCTCCTCATTCTTCTATCGTCCCTCTACCTCCCTCTACGCGGAATGAAATATACGAGAATGTAAAGAGAATCGCTGGTATATACGGTATAGAGATCTCAGTTTGTGGCTGCATGAACCCGGATATTGGCGGAAGCTGTAATATTGTCGGACACTGGTCGAATTCCACTGAGATTCCTTCTCAGGGAAACTTATTCGAATAGAATAGATAAAATGGATAATATAAAAATACAGGAAATCCCTATTGAATTATTGGTCGAACATCCAGAAAACAGTAACTTTATGAATGCGGAAACAGCCCGTAAACTAAGGCGTCATATAGAGCGGAGTGGCAGGTATGAACCGTTGACGGTTCGTCTGCATCCTAGCGAAAGAGGTAAGTTTCAGATTATCAATGGGCATAATCGTTTACGTGTACTTCGCGCTCTTAGTTATCGAACAATAAACTGCCTGGTCTGGAAACTTGACGATTCTCAGACAAGACTTTATCTGGCAACCCTTAATCGACTGTCTGGTAAAGAAGTCCCCGAGCGAAGAGCAATACTTTTAGAAAACCTTTTTAAATCCTACGAAGCTGATGAACTGACGGCACTTCTTCCAGATAACAATAAACAGATTGAGGAATTAAAACGCCTATCACACCTTGAGGCAGACGAAATCATATCAAACACTTCTGAAGGAGGTAAGTTCACTATTCCCGTCAGCTTTACTTTTATGGTAGAAGAATCTGAAGCCAGAGAAATAAACCTCGCCCTGGATTTGATATCTAGAATAAAAGAAGAACCATCACGCAGCCATGCACTCACGCACTTAGCACGTTTCTATCTTGAAAATTACCCATATATTCGGTACCGGGTATAGTTCAATGGACAATCTATATACCGAAAAGTTGGACTGGTTCAAACAGAATGAAAAGCCTGAGATTGTGCTGTTACTCGATGACAATCCAGAGCTGGTAAAAATCATCGTTGCATGGACTAGCCTGGATATAAGGCGTATCAGTAAAATCAAAGGCTCTCCCGGTGAATCGGTAAATAAATTATGGGAATGACTCTGGCAAAATACTACTTACAGTTTAAAAGAACTCAAGGATAAACTCGGGACTTCTCTTTCTGAGGTGGCATTAGAGAATAAAATGAAACCTCTTATCGGCAACAGAATAATATATCCTGACGGCACCGTTAATTCATTTGCCGAACGATACCTGCGAGAGAAGGTGATTAAATTCTTTGAATCAAAACCTAGAAAGTCTGACAGAAAGAAATAGATTAATCTTCCCCCATTCTTTGTATTTGCTTTTGACAGAACATATTTTTTATTATAGAAATTCTGATATAATTTCAAATGATTGGATTTTACAAGCGGGTAGGATGAAAATGGAAACTCTTGAGTTTATTTACTACCATGAGAATGGCATGTGGGTGGGCTGGCTAGAAGAATATCCCGACTATAGAAGTCAGGGCACATCTCCGGATGAATTGAAAGAAAACTTCAAGGATATATACGAAGATTTGAGAAACTGAAAGAATATGAAAAATTCCAAAAATCGATTCTAGGAATTGAGTCTGAGCCGCGGAGGACTCGAACCTCCAACCGGCTGATTAAGAGCTTCTCGGCAGAAAAGCAACCAGTCGCTTGCTGAACCGACCGCTTGCCTCCTTTCTGTTTTGGATTATAATTGAGGCTAAAACAGAAGTCAATACGAAATTCTTACCGCAATTTTTGTCTTCATCATCAATGCCTGCCGATTCTTCATGACCGGCTGATTCGTCGCCTTTTGCTATTCCATTATTCCATAAAGATGCTATTCTGTAAGTCTTGACATCTACCTTGGAAATAGAAAAGATTTTGTTGAAGTAACATTATCAAGGAGATGACATGTTAAGACTTGAAGACTATATTATTCGCCGTAAGAAAGAAGATAAGATTGATGAATTTGATGCCGATACTCGAACGGAAAATCTACGGATATGTGTTAACTATGTTTTCGAATATTTTAATAACTACCTGAATATTACGGTTGCAGAGAATAAAACCGTATTACAAAATGAGAAGATAGAAAAGTACCGAAAACAGCTACGGGAATACGATCCAGAAATCCAGGATTGGCTTGTTGGGATAAACACTGACCATGGGAGCTATGTTAATAGAGCTATTGGTTTCATTCTAGATCAAAATGTGTTCTTCTTTCTCTTCAACACAGACCAAGAATTCAGAAGCTTATCATACGACTGTTATTCTAAGTTGATTAAGAAGTATCCTTTCCTCAGAGACCAGACCGAAATGCTGTTCCTGTTTATAAAAGAATATCATCGAATACAGAGTCAGCAAGCCTGGAGATCAGAGTCACCTTTTTTCTCTGAAGACATCAATGACTGGATTAATAAGACATGGATGAAATATCGAGTGAACGTTATGACGTTCGCAGAGAATTGGGTGAATTATTTTTGGGACAATAAGGACCTCTGGCCATCCACTCATAAATTAACGACACAAGATCCTTGGATGAAGTATGAATACGATTTCAAGAAAGGTACGAACCTGTTTAATATCAACTCACTGTATACGAAAATGCCCAAAAAAGCTTTCACAAAAGGCAGGAAACAAGAATTCGAGATATTGATGATGTATTGCTGGCTTCATGAGATAGTAGGTGATGATGAAGGATACTGGCAGGAGTATCTGAAGAAGGTCCTCCCTTAATCGTGTATCAACTTGTATATTTTTGCAGTACAATATACTGCATTAGCAGTAAATAACACTGCGATTAATGACAATGCTAGAGACAATATTGTGCTCTACTGATCTCCCACGTCTTCTGAACTATATTGATCACCAGGACAACATGCGGGAAATGGGAATTTCAAGAATATTGGCTGTGGGAATTTTGCAAATTTAATTAACAGTTGTCCTTGAGGAAGCATCGTCAATTTTGTTTTTACTTCATCACTCAACGCACTAAATGTAGGGCTACGTAGTTCATTTGTTTCAGTGTGTCCGAATAGATACGTTGAACTATTTTCGACGATTTCTCTGTCTACTGATGAAACAAATTGTTCCGCACCGAAAAGAACCATTCCTATGCTTCGTCCTCTTGCTGTGATATCAATTAACCTAGATTTCAGTGGAGTTCTAACATTTCCTGAAGGAGCAAATTTGTTTAATTCGTCAACAAATACTACAACTGCGTCTAGGTTGCTATCATCAGATTCTAACATCTCGCTAATAGCATACACTGAACGACCAAATACCAGCCTTTGACCTCGATCAGCGAGCATTTCAATGTCGATGATCCAAACACTATTTTCCTGTAACTCATTCCATGGTATGTCCCTACCCGTACCAGCAGGTGTTATCAATCCTTGATAAGATTGTGGAAATCGCCTTAAGTGTGATAACATTTTTTGCCAAGTAGAAATATGGTTGCCTCTTACCCATTGTCGCTGATTATTTGTTGCTGTATTGATAAGATTTTGAACCGAATTAACCATTTGCCCGTAAGATAAAATTTGGCCACTTTCTATATCGCCCTGTATTGTAAACCAGACTCCTTCCATCCTATCATCCCAATCCATCTGGTCAAATAGAGTTGGAATTTGCTGATAAATCATAGGTAAATTCCATTCGAAGGGCTGTACTTCAAGACTTCTGGAACTCTGTGTCCCATCTGGTGCATTTCTAGGATCTGCAGGTGCATAGAAACTTGCATTAGCAAATGGTTCTTGAGGTACACCTAAAATGTCATATGCCCATTGTGACCATTCTTCCTCCGCGAGTCTCGGATTCACCTGATCGATGTAAAGTAAATCTTGACTTTTAACATTGAACATCACTACAGCCAGTCTCTTACGAGTGTGAGTGAGAAGAGAGTTGATCGTAAATTCAATTGCTGAAGTTTTTGATGCTAAGCCTGAAATACCAGAAACATTAAGATGAGCGCCTTCCGGTCCGAGTAAGAAATTTTCGTCTACACTGATTGGAGCAATAGTGCCATCACCGTTTTCAAATACTCCAAAGGGTATAGGCGCACCTCTAAAGGTTATTTCACCATTTTCATCAACGATTCCGTAGGAAAATTGAATCCCTAATGTACTCGGGAAATATACTCGAGATCTCCCCACGGGCTTGGTCTTAAGTGATATATTACGCATTACAGCACAAGTGACAACAATTACTTCAGTAATATCAGTCGGAACTTGAATAGTGGCATCGCCAAAATCATGACTTAAATAATCAGAAATGAAACTCTCCACATCGCTATATGATCTCATTTCTGTTACTGTACCAAATGTAATATCTACCTCATCATCTGAATATGCAGCCACGATATTTCCTATTTCTATTGGCGCCACTTCTTCCCGGTCTCTACCAACTTCTTGAGTTTCGTTAGGAGTAGGAACTTCATGATCATCATCAGCTGGAAGATTAGGCGCAAGTTTCGATAACCAAAAGTGGAATTTACCGGAAGTGTTGGGTTCAAATCTCGTCGATGCAGTTCTACCAATGACTCCGTAGCTAATATTCAGAAAATTACTTAGGCTAAACTCTTCATTTTGCATTTCAGGCGATTCTTCCTGTGGTACCGACTGATATGTCATGACAGCGCTCCTTTCATACTGGAAGCGATGGTTTGAATTGAAGGTATTACACTTGACAAATAACTCTCACACTCTTGAATAGGATATAAAAGTTTATCCCACCGACTATCCGGATAGGAAGTAGGTAGCCTTTCTGATATTAATGATTTAGAGAATCGATTAGCATAATCGGTTGCCTGGTTATGATAAGAGTGACTTATCTCTACTCGGATAAGACCAAACTCAGGATCGGCGTTAGTTTTAGTTCTAAGTCTTAGGTACCAACTTACTCGGTCACGTACTCCCAAATTTAGTGCATCTCCAGGATGGTGGAAACGAAATGTCCAAGATCTTTGAAATTCTTGCATTTGTAATATACGATTGTGCTCACTTGTGGTGAAATATCTAGTACCGAATGATTTACTGACACCAATACAATGCCTAACATTCTCCTCGTCGCGAAAATTCATCAACGTCCCATCTACTATTAAAAAGCCGTTTTGGGCATCATCGCTTGTACGCCATCGACGTATTAATTCATCCTCGACTTCTAATCTCATAGATTTTGCTTTTTGTAAAGCTTTATTCCTCAATACGTAGTAGTCTCCTCCAAGACCTTCTGTATCGATTATTTCTAATCCGAGATTTTCAAATTCATTAAGAGCATGTGTATTCGGAACAAGTGACTTTTCGACCAATATTCCACTTCGGATCACTGGCTGATCCCAAAGGCTTAATTCACGCTCTTGCCGTTGTAAGATTACTGCGGCAACAACTACAAAATGTACCGGAATTATAGCAGTATGATCTCCATATTCGGTTTCTATAAATCCTATATGTAGAGTTCTCTGTTTACCATCTTCAAAAAAGGAGAATTCGCTGTTTCCACAGTCATCTGGATATGAATACTCAACATTCTGGCAATTTGTAGGTTCTAAGGAAAAAGTTTCAAGTGACTGATCATCTTGAGCTGAAGGATCCAATTCCTCTTCAGTTATAGGGAGCGGTGCAATTTGCCCGCCTTGTTTACGAATAAATTCTCGCGCATTCTTTAAGGTATCTCGTGCATTCATTATAATGCCTATTTCTCTAATTGTAGCAACTTTGTTCGTATTCTTTTATCTAAACCATACAAAAATATCTTCTTGGGTTCCTGACTGTTTCGATAAAATCTTCCTCTTTTAGCATAACCTTTTGTTGTACCAATTTCTATCCAGTTGGCTGCCTTATAGCAGGTGCCATCGAATCGAGATGGTTGAACGAAAGTTTCAGCAATCAGAGGAATTATGGAATAATAGTCCTTCCAATCGTTAACAATCTTTTTTGCTGCTATAGCTAACACATGTGATGCAAGATTATTTACTTGCACTATAGGTAAAATGAGAAATCTAGAATTATTTATTGTGTAATCTCTTGGATTTTCAATACCTATTGAGTTAAGGATATTATTCCTAGTCTCCAGTTCCCATGCCGGAGATGAAAATGAGAGTGCCCCTAGTAACCTGTCGTTAGATCTAATCAGATACTTAATGCACCTACCAACAGTAGTGCTATGTCCCAAATAATGATATTGATTGACCAGTTCATTCCAGACTTTCTCTTGAATATTACCTTTTGCAAATTCTAGTTCAATAGAATTTGGGAATTCGGATATAGGTGTATTCAGATCAAAATTTTTCAAATAACTTATACTATTGCCTTTGTTAGATTTTTTGTTGTTCTTAACTACCAAAGGAGGTGGAAGTTTGATTATTTCTCTTTTTTCTAATTCAAGTAACACGTCACGGCATGCTCTATCTTTTAGCCAACCATTTGGTTGTTTCCAATTGAGGGTATTACAAATATCTCTTGATATATAAGTACGACCTTTGTCAAAGTTATTTATCACACTTTCACGAATAGTGCTCAACTCATCATCTGTAAATTCTCTTCCCCTGAGCTTAATGGTGTCGATTATATTTAAATGTGAGCTGTTAAGTTCGTTCATCATCTATAACTCATTACCGAATTGAAAGGTTTGAAATAGTACTTATTCATGCGCTTAATATTACTTTTTCCTGGCATTGCTCTATTATATGCAATGGACAAGTTCCAGCGTTGATACTTCTTAGGTCATCAATGTCCACAACAATGGTTATATAACGGGAATTTTGAAATAAGTTTACGATTTGTCTCCAACCATCATGACTCATATTGCCTGTAACACCTTCACGAGAAAATAAAATTCCTCGATTTGCATCCATATTCCTTGCTTTGGCATAAAGATGGTCAATAATATCCCCACCCACAGGATCATTCCAATTTTTACATTCTACGGGAATATACAATGACCAGTCGCATAAAAATGTCCCGGGAATCTTACTTATTTTCAAGAATCTATCCAGCTCTCCGGTTGATGTGTTGGTTTTTTGCCCGACAATAAATGCTTTGATTGAGCTTAATAGAAAATCAGCGAGTTCTTCTAGACTATCTCCTTTTTCTTTATTGGTTCCTGAAAGGAGTGATTCTTCAACTCGTCCTAGTAATTCTGAGTATTTATCTCTATCAAGTGCCACCAACTGAGATGGGATGAAATCTATCCACTCTGGTCTTTTAGTTAGTTCTTGTAGGCTGCCACCTGATTTGTGAGTACCACTTACAGGCGGCATAATGCTTTTGGGGAAGGAGGGTCTAAAATACTAAACGTCACCCAAATATTAGAAGGATTTGGTATATATTCTGTGCCACACACTCTACATACACATTCAGTATTCCAATCAACATCTTCTATTCTCGTAACAAAAAAATCACTATCACCTTCAGGACATTCTATTTCATAGTAAGTTTGAATTGTTCCTATTTGAGCTGTTCGGAGAAGTATCGTTTGAGAAATTTGAATGTCAAGCCCAGTCCGTTCGGCCATGTGATTGGGGCTGAAACGTTTTGTTCCTTCTTCAGCGATGCTATTTAGATATTCATCTAGCTTAGCTATGGTCTCTTGTGCAATGTTATAATCCCTTAATTTGTCTAACTGTTTCAAATACATAATCTAACACCCTCTCATCTACATATGACCGAAAAACTATATTCCCAGTTCTTGGATAAAGCTCCGCTCTTACGGCTACCACCTCAGAACCGAAAGTGCAATCAAAAGAAACTCGTTTCCTACGTCCTTCTAGACCGCTTAGTTCATTGGAATATTGTGAAGAGTCTCTCAGATCTCCGATTTGAGGATTAACAACTACTTCGGTGGTATCATAATCGCCTGAATTATGTTTATGTTTTGCTGCAATAGTCGATGCACCCAGTCGATCTATTAGAGTATTCATACCATCATCTCCGAGAGTTATCTGACCTATATCTGTACAATCCAGTGCTGCCGCAATATCTTCTGCCATAAGAACGGCTTTATATTGACTAGCGCGTGCCTCGAAAAACAAAGACCCTTGTCGAATGATTAATCTAGAAAATACCGTCTCTTCCGTTTCCTGTACTTCAAAGCCAACAATTCGAGGCCACAACTCAATATGAGCCATTAAAATAATTATTTTATCATTATGGAGGAATCTAGAGCTTATTATTTTCGGATGCCGGTCAAGCTCTGGTGTAAGGTCGTTCTCAAAAGGATCACCATTACAATAGTTACGTATATGGTTTCGCAATTCTGTATCGGATATTGTGAAAGTATCTCCATTTCGAGTAGGTCTAAACCAAACCACGCTTCCCCTTCCGGCATAACGATGTTGATCTAGTATAGACTCATACTCTTGGGTTTCAATCCCTTTTACTAACTGCTCGGCAAGTTGCAGTTTTTTTAATCCCGAAGTCTTTATTCCATGCTCTTTGCATAAATTTCTTAATACTGGCTCAGGTACATATAGAAACAAATCTCTAATGTAGTTTGGCATATTATTTACCTCCCCCCACATATGTGAAGTATTCGATTATAATGTTATGTTCAACAAACGTCAAGGTTTTTAGATTACTATGCTAGACCTTAACTAGTAATCAAGCTATAGCTTGGAGAATTAACAGGTTTTATACTAAAACAAAGACATTATCCGAAATCCGCTTTGATAGGTAACTTCGTAATATAAAAATCATTGATTTCCTATTTATACCTACATTAACGGCCACTCCAGTATCAACTTGTCTATCTCTGCCATCAACCGAATAGTTTCGTTGAGCGCTACGACTATTTTCTGGTAATGAGTTAATTCATCGTAGGTGAGTGTTCTGCCTTTGCGGTCTTTTAGCCATTTCTGGCATACCTGGTACCCGCCTACATGAAATGCCCAGACTTCAGGCGGAACACCCTTAAAGTACTGCGTTTTGTTGATGTAGACACGCTGGCTATTGTCATCATAGGTTACCTTTTTCATTTCGTTGGGACCGGCTACAGGATAACTGGTAATAAGATTATTCAACGCGGGTGACTCCATGAGATGGAGTGACACTAGTTCGGCGCCTTTCTCTGCTAATGCCTTGAAAAGCTGCTTATCCGAGGTTAGCGGTAGGCGAGGGAAGTCTATCTTGAGGAATTCGGCGTAGCGTGTCCGGTATGTTGGTGAGTGGAAGACGGCATAGGCATAGTTGAATATATCCTCCGGTCCGAATGTTTCCTCCAGGTCTCCTCTTCCGTCCTCGATAAACTCTAGTCTCAGCTTATCAGACGCGTCCTTTATAAACTCTGGATTAAGGTTAGAACGTCGCTTGCCGCCATCAAACTGCATCTCACCTTCGACTGGATAGAGGTAAAGCGGGAACAAGTAAGATCCTATGGAATATTCACCACACTTTAGTTCAGTTATATTAGATGAACAAAAAAACTGAGTCATTTCGGATGTTTTGTTACTTCTTGCAGAAATAAGTCCAATGTTATTACCACTAATCATGTGATTCATTATTTCAAATCGTGGCCTTTGTATCAGGGCTTTATGATAGTATATATTCCTTGTATCAAAAGGACGGTAAAGACACCTTTTAAAAAACTTAGAAATATGTTTTTCCTTGCGGATAATTTTACGAGTAGTATTTATTTTCCAATCATCTTTTTCCACTACCTGATATCGTTCTCGGATTTCATCATCACTGAGAGTATTTTCAAGAAAATTCATTATTCTATTTTGTAGTGCTTCTTTATCGTAATCTATAACTAAATTATCTCTCGATGTATAAAAACCCGCGTTATTTGCAGGGAATATCTCATTAAGTTTCCATCCAGTGTTATATTCCTCTAGCTCTGTTTCATGTGTCGGCAAGAATAAATAATAAGGGCTGTGCGGTTCTATTTCCTTCCATTCGAGAGTATCGATACTAGCTTCATATAAAGCAGCGTACTTTTTTTCACGTATTCCCCAGAAATCCATATAATGAACTTTTGCTGATTTAGTTTCATCTCTTTCTTTAATGAATAACGTTATAGCTACTCCTTGTTGAATATCAAAAACATTCTCATCCTTGCTGCCATCTGGAGTAACCTCTCTTTTCCTTGTATTACCATGCAAGTTCAGGATATACACATCAGTAAACGTCTCTATTAGCGATTGCCGCATACCACGGAATGTCGGGTTATCTAGATAACCATGATTGGTTATTAGTCCGAGGATTCCTTGGCCTGTAAGTTCAATACGCCATTGACCAAAACGTATAAATTTCACATAGTCATCGTGAAGCCATTTTGGATTCTTCTCTTTAATAGGTTTACCATCAACAGTTTTATATCCTTTACTCATTTCATGTCCATCTTTATCAATAACACCATTAATTAGTTCTGTAATCCATTTCCCTTTATTTGCTGACTGTTTTGAATAGGGAGGATTACCTAGCACAACCATAATAGGTTCATCTTTCTTTATCCTGGCTGCAGCGTTGGCTTCTTCGCTTATCCATTGTGCGAAGAGTGCTTCGGAGTGTTTTATCGCTTCGTCCAGTGTATTCGTCAGGTAAACACCAAGCCGCTGGTCGCTCTTAAACTCGTAGCCTGTATCTTGAAGTAGAAGCCCCAGCTTCAGATGCGCTACGGCATAAGGTGCCATTAGCAGTTCGAATCCGAAGATACGCGGCAGGAGTTTTTCCGCCACGTAATTATTCCACAGACCTTGCTGTCCTTTTGCAGTGTTAGCCTGATAGATTTCGTTAATCACCGTATAGAGGAATGTGGCAGTACCCACCGCGGGATCAAGAATCAGCGTCTTTTCATCAGCCAACCCCTGCGGTTTATTGAACCTTGTTTTCAACAGATGATCGATGGAACGCACGATATAAGATACTACCGGTTCCGGCGTGTAGTAGACGCCACGCATTTCCCGTATCTTAGGGTCGTACTCTTTCAGGAAAGTTTCGTAGAAATGCACTACCGGGTCTTCTTTACCTGTGTGCTTGCCGAAGCCCTTGAGCACGGCTTCCATATCCGCTTGTGCCAGCACCTGTGCCAGGTCATCCACCAGCCAGGCAATGCGGTCATCAAGGTCGTAGCCGGCTATGTATTGAAATAGCTTTCTCAGGAAAGGATTTGTCTTCGGTAGGTTCTGAGCGGCATCAAGTCGAGTGAAAGACGTACCATTGTTGGATGTACAACGGGCTGCGAACAACCCATAGGCTATGGTCTGGGCATACATATCCGCAAAATACTCTACAGATAGGTCAGGAATTAAGTTATCCCGGAAAGCCTCTAGTTGAGTATGTAAACCGCCGGTCTCCTCCTCATTCTCAAAGGCATTGATAATCAGGTTGCGTATCATATGTGCCAGGTGTGCCATCCGGATGGCTAGGTCTTTCGGCGTGCCGATAGCCTCTGCCTTGTTTACTAGAAATCCGCTTATTAGCTCATGGACGTCTTCGGCTCCTGTCTTGCTGCGTTTTATCTTTCCGTCTTTCGCAGGAGTTCCCAGATTAGCGACTAGCCGGAGGTCACCATCCACGTACCATCTGAATTCCAGGTAATTGGTCAAAATTAGGTTATTGAGAGATTCACGGTATCTGGTTAACTGCTCAGTTTTCTCGGCTTCATCCAGACTTTTACCGATGTCCTTAGCCTCGATATAACCGATGGTGAGGGCTCCTTTCGTAACAACAAAATCGGGAGCGCCGCATTTAATTCTGCCTGGTTCGTTTGTTGCGGTTACTCCCTTATCAAGAGACTCTACTAAAGTTTTAAAAGCGGGCCTATGAGTATGCTCGGTTGTGTTTCCTGTAGCTAATTCCTTTTGAAGAGAACTAATGTAGCTATTGAATTGTTTAGCTTCATCACTCATTGATTCTACCTGTTATCGATAGGTTGTTTCACTCCTTCGTGATACCTGAAGAATCAGGACCAAGTTATCATCATTATATACCTCATACACGACTCTGTAACTACCAATCCTGATGCGATAAGCCCTCTCAGCGCCTTTGATTTTTCTCACACCCTGGGGACGAGGTTCATCAGCTAGATTTCTAATTGCTGTTCGTAAACGCTCAAAGTCCTGTCTACGTATCCTTCCTTTGAGTTTATCTAAATCCCGATCAGCGGCCGGCGAAACCTCTATTCTGAACACGCTTTACCTCGGTAATCCTTCACCCTGAATGATAGTTTCTTCCAATTCTCTTTCAGCTTCGGACCAGGGACGGCCACCTTTTTCTTTCCATTCGGTTCGGGCGGCTTCAATCTCAGGTAAAAGTTCCGCATCTTCACGACTTTCCAACCACTCACGAACTGCGTCTGTCACAATGTCACTCGCTGCGGTGCTTCTTTTAACCGCCTCGATTTTTAGTTGTTTATAAAGGTCTTCATCGTGAAAGACTACCGTCATCTTTCGTTTCATGCCATACCTCCTTCCAGACGTGCATACTTCCGTACGTATACACATTGTAATTTGGTGATTTAAAAATGTCAATCGTTAGTTAAAGAATATAAGAGTATACTATATTCAGGTCCAAGACAATTCAACCAAGCTCCTTATAGTTACACAGGAGGAGGTTAGAATGAATCCGGATAGTTTTACTACAAGAATCGAAGATTTTGATAAAAGAACGCTTGAAAGACGGGCTCAAAGACTCCAGGAACTTACCCCGATACAAACAGATGGACGTCTTTTTGCATCTCAACGAGAATGGGATTATGCCGGTGAAGCCTCAGAAAGCTATATAAACGGAAATTATCGCAGCACAATTTTTTGTTGTGCCTGCGCAGTTGACCAGATTTTTAAGTATGAATACCTGAAGGTTACCGGACATGAGTATAAAGACATTGAAAGATGCACTTTCGGTCAAGTCATTTACAGATGTAGTGACGTGAGTTCGCTTCAACCATATATCCAACAAGCCAAGACATTAAATAATCTTCGCAATAATATCGCAGCCCATCCTGTATTTATTGATTTACCGACATCTACCGAATTAGAAAGGGAAACTCGAAATCAGCTGATCCTTAAGGATATCAACACTCTAGTCGAGTTAGTTGGTATTTTCGATCCTGAACTGAAGAATAAAATCAAAAAAACCAATCTAGTAAGTGAAGTGGAAGGTAAAACCTATAATTTCGGAAAGATTATCCAAGGGCAACAGGAAATACCGCTTAATATAAATGGCTTTTGGTTTCTTATAGAGAAGGATATTCTGCAATTCCTTGCTAACAGGTCCTGGACTATTTTAAGAGAGATAGCGGAAGGTCTATATGGTGTTAATGACAGTATTACAACAGAGTAAAAAAGGGGCTGGTGAATCACCGGCCCCTTTTTATATACCGAACCTGAAAACTAATACCTCACACTTAGGTTAAGATGCACTACCCAACCAGGCTTAGCTGATTGCCGTTTTCGAGTTTCTTTTTCTCTTCCTCTACCACTCCATCGGGTAACGACTCGCGGACAGACTGTATCCCTGACTTTAGCCGTCCTTCCGGTTCCCACTGGCTGCCACCGATAGTCCGGTCTATCTCACTGATAATCCGTATCAGGTACTGGTCGACATACTGGGGCAGGTTCGGGATATCCCTGGCTTCCCGAGCGGCAACCCTGGCTTTCTCCAGCGGTTCGATAGCCTGGCTGACATACTCCTCGACCGCATCCATCGCTTCGATGACCTTTAGAGCGCTCCATTTAACCGGCATAGTCACACCTCCTTCCTTTCAGTTTTCGGGCATAGTACCCCCTGTAGAAATTGTCTCGGATGAGTTTGCCTAGCTCTTGAGAGCCATATTGATAGCTTCCTTCATTACTTCATCCCAGCACTCTAGTCCCCATTCAACTCTCTTCTTCACCTGGTCAAGAACGTCATCGGTTATCATTTCTCCCGGTATACCCATCTCCCGGGCACACCCGATGACATCTTCCCTGGTGAGGACAAAGATAGTGTCCTTATCTGCCATACCGGCTTCCCTCCTTATATAGATATTTCCGGAGTACCTACTCTCTTTGATTGTGGTTCGTGCTGTGCAACCGTCCCCGAGGACTTCCATTGAGCACGCAACCGCCGGTACTGTCCCTGCCATCGAGGTCTTACGTCCAGCCTGGGTCTGCCTCTGCCATCGGGCATCGGCACTCCTCTGCCCGTTCCGGCCACAAAAAGAGGGGATTCCACTCTCCACGATTTGGGAGAACGAAATCCCCTGAAAAAGACAAAAAGACGGGAGTTACCCCGCCTTTTTGTCGTGGCTGTTTGCTGTGTTCAAGCGTTCAATTGTTCAGATTAGTCTATACGGCGACAGGTTCTTTTTTCCGGCTTCGGTTTCGTTTCGGCTTCTCGGTCTTGGTCTTGGCGATTTTCTCGGCTTCGGCTACCGCTTCCGCCTTCTCCGTCTCGGCTTCCGGTGTCTCGGTTTCAGCTTGTCCGGTTTCCGGTGTCTCCGTCTCCGCTTCCGGCTCTGTTTCGGCTGCCGTCTCCGGCTCGGCTGTCTCAGCTTCCGCCTTGCTGCTGTCTCCGGTTATCATCGGCATTACTACCAGTTGATAGCCGTCTACAGCAAACATCACCGGAGAACTGCCATCGGTTACCTTGAAGTCCGCCATTCCCCCGCAGGCTCTTAATGCTTCGGCGAGATACCCGCCGTCAAGCCTTATCCTGACTTCCCCGCCCTCTAT
>DAOULV010000022.1:0-226889 GCA_034416335.1 Dehalococcoidales bacterium | reverse complement strand
ACTCCCCTCCCGGGGTACTTTTCACCTTTCCCTCACGGTACTAGTTCACTATCGGTCATCAAGGGTATTTAGCCTTGCCCTGTGGTCAGGGCAGATTCCCACAGGATTTCTCGTGTCCCGTGGTACTCAAGGACGGATAAGAAGCCTCCCCCTTTCGTTTACCGGACTGTCACCGTCTATGGTTGTCCTTTCCAGGAACCTTCAACTAGGGTTCGGTTTGTAACTCCTTTGCCTATTCTGGTTCAGCACTATCCGCCTTACTACACCCTATAAGCATAGGTCCAGAACCGTTAAGCTTATAAGGTTTGGGCTCTTCCCCTTCCGTTCGCCACTACTCAGGGAATAATTTCTTTTCCTCGGGGTACTGAGATGTTTCACTTCCCCCACTTACCTCCACCCAGCTTATGTGTTCAGCTGGGGGTGATCCGCTTGCAGCGGACCGGGTTGCCCCATTCGGGAATCCTCGACTAGGCTTGCTTGGCAGCTGATCGAGGCTTATCGTAGCCGTACTACGCCCTTCTTCGGCCCTTGATGCCAAGGCATCCACCGTGTGCCTTCACCCGCTTGACCTGCTTTAGATTTGACAATAGGCCCTCTATTCAATTGTTAATGTACTAGACAAAATGAAAGCGGCTTGGCGTTAACACCAAGCCGCCTGCTTGGTAATCAACTCCCGGCCATCTTATTATGTAGCTACTTTCACCATATATATAGACTCCGCTATTCCTCTGAAAATATATCATAGCCGTCTACCGTTGTCAAGCAAATTTTCCCGTCTTTTCCCTTTAATTTTTCGCTCAGGCTGACGATTATAACACATCGAAAAATATAACAAAAACTCTTGACAGCCGGGGTTCAGAGGAGTAAAATCCTGCAATTGTTTGTATATATTTTATTATTAATTTTTCCATTTCTGTAGTATCATACAGGTGACATTGGATAAATATAGTGAATATAAAAACAACTGATAAACAACAACTGGAAAGAGAAAAAAATACGGTGGAAAAAGAAGCTCTTGAGCAGGTACCCACTACCCGTGCCGGTGATAGAGTGTTGAGACGGCGGAGAAAATCCCGGGGCCTGTTTCCTTATATTTTCAGGAATATCAGGAAACTGGTCAGGGGTACCGGTAACAGATAGCGGAAAAGCAAGTGTATATCATTATTGCGGGTGCCGGAGTCGTAGGAACCCATATAGCCTCCGTGCTGGCGGAAGGTAAGCACGAAGTAACCATAGTGGAGCCTTCCGAAGAAATAATTGAAGGTATCCGCCGTCAACTCGACGTCAAGACAATCGCCGGAAATGCCACCACTCCCAGGATTCTCAGAGAAGCGGAGGTCGGACGTGCCGACCTGATTATCGCCGTTACCAACAACGACGAAACCAATATGCTTATCTGTTTCCTGGCCAAGGAACTCGGGGCTTCCATGACTGTCGGAAGGGTACGTAATCCCGAGTATTCCGGTTACTTCGTGACTGCTGCGAAATCACCTTCCGCGGCAAGAAAAGTCGTCAGACCCAAGACACTCGGCATCGACCTTATCATTAATCCCGAAGTAGCCGTAGCCGATGAAATGGTGCAGCTTCTTTGCGGTCTGTGTCCCTCCCCGGTCAGCAGCTTTGCCGACGGGCGAATACAGATAGGCGAATTCAGAATAGAACAGAAGACCCTGGTAAACAAAACCATTGGGAAAATAAAATTTCCCGCACCCTGCGTAGTGGCGGCAATCGCCCGCGGAGCTAAAACTTTCGTACCTTCCCCAGATGAGGTCCTGCAGCAGGATGACCACATCTACCTGCTTTCTTCTCAACAATCGATGAATGAATTGTCCGGAGTATTTACACAACCGCAACCTCCGGTAAGAAATGTAGTAATTTTCGGAGGGAGACGCGTAGGATACCTGGTGGCGGACGGACTAGAGAAACAGGGCATCTCGGTCAGGGTAATCGAAACAGATTACAACAGAAGTCAGGAAATAGCCGCAGAGTTGAAAAAAACTACGGTTATACAGGGAGATGCCACCGACAGGGATTTTCTGATTGAACAGGGTATATCATCGGCGGATGCATTCGTAGCTACGACCGAAAGCGATGAGTTAAATATTTTGTGCGCATTGCTGGCAAAAAACCTTGGAGTCCCCCGGAACATGATAACCCTGAACAAGCCGGGTTATATTCCGCTGGCGGAAGCTATCGGAGTAGACATGGCGATATCACCTTTACTCCTCACTGCCAACAAAATTGCCCATTTCGTCCTTCACGGCGGCGCGATATCAGCCGTTTTTATCGGCGGCCAGGAGGTCCAGGCAATCGAATTCGCAGTGAGTTCCACTGCGGGAATTGCCCAGCGCAGCATTCCCGAAGCCGGACTTCCGAAAGATGTAACCGCCGCCGCGATAATACGTGACGATAACGTGATTATCCCGCCCGATGACAGCATTATTTATCCGGGGGATCATGTAATAGTGGTTTCGCCGCTGTCGGCGACCTCATCCGCAGAGAAGCTTTTTAAGTGAAAAGCCCGTAATGAGATTATCAATAGTATTCCGTTACCTCGGCCTCATCCTGACAATCCTCGGATTATTTATGATTGTCCCCCTGATATGGAGTCTGGTCAGGGGAGAATCATGTTCTCTGGCTTTCGGAATATCGATTGGAATAACGGTTGGCTGCGGGTTGCTTCTCTGGCGGCTGATAAGAACGGGGGACAGCAAGCTTAGTCGGCGTGAAGCTATAGCTATTGTAGCCGGCGGCTGGATATTTGTTTCGGCTTTCGGTTCACTCCCTTTTATAATTGCGGGTACTTTCCCTAATGCAATGGACGCATGGTTTGAGTCCGTATCCGGATTTACTACAACCGGCGCAACGGCAATGACATCCATTGAAGATAAGCTGCAGGGTATCCTCCTCTGGCGTTCGCTTACACAGTGGATCGGCGGTATGGGGATTATTACCCTGTTCGTGGCTATGTTCCCTTTACTCGGTATCGGTGCGTCGCACCTGGTCGAAAGCGAGATGCCCGGTCCTCAGACGGAAAAACTCACTCCCCGTATCCGGGATACGGCTAAAGCGGTATGGATACTCTACCTCGGATTCAGCGTACTTGAATTCATACTGCTGCTCGCGGCCAGGCTGCCGGCATTCGATGCCCTTACAGTAACCTTCAGTACTATGCCTACCGGGGGGTTCGCTCCGGTAAATATGAATATAGAGTCCTATAACAGTCTTTTTGTCGATATCGTGGTAATAGTTTTTATGGTATTAGCCGGAGTAAATTTCAGTTTGTTCTACTACCTGGTATGGAAACGGCAGTTAAAGCAAATGCTCCGTAACCCCGAATTCCGCCTGTACATCGCACTCATTTGTACGTCAATCTTCCTTATCGTAATAAATCTCACTACCAGTACCGGTATGCCTTTCGGGGAAGCTCTAAGGCACAGCAGTTTTCAGGTGATTTCGATTATGACCACAACCGGTTTTAACACAGCCGACTTTAATATCTGGCCAGCATTCGCAAAAGCTGTTTTACTTACGCTGATGATTATCGGAGCCTCGGCCGGTTCGACGGGCGGAGCTCTGAAGGTTGTCAGACTTCTGGTACTGGTCAAGTATGCCTATCGCAGGATATTCCTTGCTTTTAACCCGCGAGCGGTTATCCCCCTGAAAGTGGGAGGAGCCGTGCTGCCGGAAGGAGTCATTTCCGGAATTATCGGTATGGGGATAGTGTATTTTGTCACTATATTTATAGCTTTTATCATAATGAGTGCATTCGGGCTGGACCATATAACCGCGTTGTCATCCGTAATCGCTTCCCTCGGAAATGTCGGCCCGGGTTTGAACCTGGTCGGTCCGGTTTCGAACTATGGATTCATACCCCCGGCGGGAAAATTCGTACTTAGCGTGTGTATGATAGTCGGACGTCTGGAGTTGTTCACGGTATTTATGCTTTTTATCCCTCCATTCTGGAAATGGAGATGAAATAAATTAAACAATTTCGAATTTAAGGTTGTAGTTTTTTTCAGGTGGGGTTATAATATCCTCTGTTTATCTGATTAGTAATGGAATTTCAGAACATAATAGTACCGGTAAACGGCTCTGCAGTTGATGAAGAAACAGTTAGGCTGGCATGCCGGCTGGCTAAACCTGATAAAGCCAGACTTTACGCTGTTCACGTCATACCGATAGACCGAACATTACCGCTTGATGCGGAAGTCGAATCGGAGGTCCAGAGAGGTGAAGCTATTCTGGACAGCGCTGAAAACTTCGCCAAGACAAGCGGATATTCCATGGAAACGGACCTTCTGCAAGCCCGTGAACCCGGTCCCGCCATAGTTGACCTGGCCAAGGAACTGGAAGCCGATCTGATTCTTATAGGTATTGATTATAAGACACGTTTCGGCCAGTACGACCTCGGTAATGTAGTACCCCATGTGCTGAAGAATGCCCCCTGTCGTGTTATACTGTATCACCAGTACGTAGGTGAACAAGGATAGTTTCGAATATGAAAGTTGTAATAATGGGATGTGGGAGAGTCGGTGCTTTACTGGCAAGGAAACTCGACGCCGAAGGCCACGAAGTTACCATTCTCGATAACGATGCCTACAGTTTCAGAAGACTTAAATTCACCCCCGATTTACCTGAATTTAAAGGGACGGCTCTCAGGGGTAATGGAATAGATGAAGAAGCGCTAAAGAGGGCCGGTATAGAAACGACCGACGTATTTTTTGCTCTTACTCAGGGAGACAATCGCAATATAATGGCATGTCAGATCGCCAAACATACCTTCAACGTTCCCAGAACGATATGCCGGATATATGATCCGCTTCGCCAGGAACTTTATAACACACTTGGAATTGAAGCGCTCAGTCCCACGACTATCATTACTGATATTTTAACGGATATGATGGAGAGTTAATGTATATTATTATTGTCGGCGGCGGCAGAGTCGGATACTACCTGACGAAGACCCTTCTTGATGAAGGGCACGAAGTCCTGATAATTGAAAAAAATGCCACCTACTGCGAGACTATCAACAACGAACTCGGCACGATCTGCATCCAGGGTGACGGATGCGAGACGGCGACTCTCGGTGAAGTGGGAACCGAACGTGCCGATATGCTTGTTGCCGTAACCGGTGAAGACCAGGATAATCTTGTCGCCTGCCAGATTGCCAAACACAAATACAATGTCCCCCGTACTGTCGCCCGTATCAGAAACCCCCAGAATGAAGTGCTGTTTAAAACCCTGGGTATCGACGTTACTGTCAGCAGTACCAACGTGATTCTCGAATATATTCAGGAGGATGTACCTACACATCCGTTAACTCATCTAATGGCAATCGAAGACAGCGGTGAAGAGATTGTTGAGATCAAAATTCCACCAGGGGCCGAAACGATAGGACAATCGCTACGCCAGCTTGATATTCCCGGTGGAAGCAAACTGGTACTGGTAATCAGCACCGGTAAGAAGAACCGCATACCTACAAAAAATACCGTTTTCAAAGAGGGTGACCGTATAATTGCCATAACCACGCAAGAAGAAGAGGAAATTTTAAGGACGACCCTGACCGGCGAAGAGTAACGGCTTCCTATTGCTATTCATATCTCTCCTGAGATCCACTTAATTACCGCATATTGTCTTTTAGTTCTCGTTGGATTAAAATCTATCGCATGCGAATCATACAATATTATTCTCACGCCAGTATCACTGACAGGAACAACCGTTGTCGTTAGCAACAAAGCCCGGCAGGATATGGATAACTGTCATCGTTCTGCTGATGATTATCATAATCATCGGTGGAGTCATCATCTGGGCCAGGTATGAACCGGGTGAACCTCTGGCCATAAATCGGATGCCGGACAAAAAGTGGGACGGGACTGTTTACATCGGTGGAGGAGTTAATCTGCCGGGATACTACCCTTTTACCTATGAAGACACCATCGAAACGCTCGTACAGGCAGCAGGCGGGGCTTCCGATAATGCCAGTTTCAATAATATTACTTTACTTCTGAATGATTCGCCGGAAGTACAAAAGATACAGAAAATAAATATCAACCGCGCCGAAAAATGGCTGCTTGAAGCCTTACCCGGCATCGGGGAAGTCATTGCACAACGGATAATAGACTACCGCATGGAGAACGGTAATTTCACCAGTACCTTGGGGCTGCTGGAAGTAGACGGGATAGGGACTTCGATTTACGAAGATATCAAGAGTTATATAACCGTGGCCGACTGAATATAAGGAAGGATATATTAGTCGTTGTACCTAATCAGCCTTTGCTGCGCCTGGGTAGCCGGGTTAATACTCGGTTCTGCGTTCTTTCTGCCTGTACCTCTGATAATCACCGGGCTGGTGCCTTTTGTTTTTCTCCCGTTAATGCGTCATTACAGGAAAGCCCTGGTCCTCTCAGGTCTGTGTATAATCGCGTTTTTCTGCGGAAATTTTCATTATAATAACAGTCTCCCCGATGATGGTGAACTGAATTTCAACTTCTATAATGACCGGGGAGACACACTCTTCAAGGGTATTATCGAAAGAGACCCCGAACCCGGTGATAAAAACATCAGGCTGCAGGTTGAGGTAAACGCCGTTTTCACAGATGACGAATGGCGGAATATCTCCGGGAAAGTCCTGGTTTTCGTTCCTTTATATTCGGACTACAAGTATGGAGATTTTCTCCTGGTACGAGGAACGCCTGAAACTCCTCCGCAGTTCGAAGATTTCGATTATGAAACATACCTTGCAAGAAAGGGGATATACTCCACTCTTTACTACCCGGAAATATCTGTACTCGATACCGGCAGGGGTATCGAGCCAATGGAATGGATATATTCCTTCAGGAATAGTATTGCCAGTGTCATAGATAAAACACTGCCTGAACCCCAGGCTTCTCTTACAAAGGGAATACTGCTGGGAATGCGCAGCAGTATTCCTCAATCGACGAAAGACGATTTCAGTCATACCGGAACCGCTCATCTCCTGGCTATTTCCGGACTGCACCTGAGTATTATCGCAGGTATTTTGATTGCGGTTAGCATACGGATTTTCGGCAGAAAGGGTTATGTGTATGTCTGGATGACTCTGGCGGCAATCTGGATATACGCGGTTCTTACCGGGATGAATCCGCCGGTATTGCGTTCTGTCCAGATGATAAGCCTGTTCCTTGCAGCGGAACTATTCGGCAGACAGAGAAGTTCTATCATCGCTTTGTTCTTCGCCGTCGCATTAATGTCGGCTTTCAATCCCCGAATACTCTGGGACCCTTCTTTCCAGTTGAGTTTCGCTGCAATGGCAGGGCTGGTATTTGTGTTTCCGCCGGTGCAGTCATTTTGCAGGAGGATTATATCTTCCAGGCTCGGAGAAAGCGGCGTCTCCTCAACGATTGCTGCAGTAATCACCGACACCTTCAGTGTCAGCTTCAGCGCACTTGCAGCCGTCTGGCCACTGATCGCATATCATTTCGGTATCATTTCACCGGCAGGACTTCTGGCAACGTTTTTTGCTCTGCCGGCGTTACCCGGAATCATTATCACCGGCTTCCTGAGCGGGATAATCGGGCTCGTCTTTTTACCTGCCGCTCAGATTATTGTCTGGCTCGGGTGGTTGTTTATATCGTACATTCTCGTCGTCGTGAAGGTTTTTACCATCATTCCGGCGATAGAGAACCAGTCCATAGGAATTATTCCCGTAGTTATATATTATCTCATACTTATTCTCGCTCTCAGGTTCTTTTACAGGAGGAATAATAACGTTAAGGCCATCTCTCTTTCAGCGGGTTTAAGTTCGTTAATTCCTAAAAAGTGGGTAATTATCCCTTTGCTGATACTGGTTGTCCTGGTTTCTGTTTTCGCCTTTTCCACACCGGATGGAAAACTTCATGTATGTTTTCTGGACGTCGGACAGGGTGATGCCATTCTGATTCAGAAAGACGGCCGGCAGGTATTGATAGACGGCGGCCCGAGTCCGCAGGCTCTGATGACGTCACTCGGCAGCGAGTTACCGTTCTGGGACAGGACAATAGACCTCGTTGTTCTTACTCATCCCGATGCCGACCACATGACCGGCCTTCTAGAGGTGCTGAACAGGTATGATGTTGAAACGGTACTCTATCCCGGTGTTAATCATTCTTCGGCTTTATATTCCGGATTTCTGGAATTACTGTCTGAAAAGGACATACACGTTATCAAGGCTGAAGCTGGACAGCGTATTAGCTTTAGCAACGATATTTACCTCGATGTACTCAATCCTTTAGCCGGTATTCGATACTCAAATATCGATAACAACAGCGTGGTTCTGCGGCTTGAATCGGGAAATCTGAGTTTCCTGTTTACGGGAGATATAATGAACGAAGGAGAATACGGGCTTATTGCACACCGGGCAATCGTAAACAGCGACGTCCTCAAAATTGCTCATCACGGCTCGTCGTCATCCACCACAAATGAACTTCTGAATTTAGTAAATCCGGAAATAGCCGTAATCTCCGTGGGTAGTGATAACAGGTATGGTCACCCGACTCAGGAGGTAATAGAAAGACTTGAATCGAGAGTAAGTACCGGTATTTATCGCACCGATATTCACGGTACGATAGAATTCATTTCGGATAGTGAAAATACGTGGGTAAAAACAGGTAATAAAAAGTAGATTGCTGTTTTCGAGTGGAATATTTTCCCGGCGGTATTGACAACTAAGTGTGAAAACGAATAAACTCAAGTTCCTGTAAATACCTTTTGAGTAAAATAATTAACAATAACCGATAATTTTTCACAAATATTGTCCCGTTCATGAGTATTTACGAGTGATGGCACAGTGGCTGAATCAGAAGAAACGCGGCAGGAAATCAAGGATATAGAACGGATTGCTGAGGATAGGGCCAGGATTAGAGCTTCAGATGCCAGATGGAACCTGGACATTGCCATATTCGCATTTGCCATACTCATACTTGTGGTTATACTGGGATTCCAGAGAGTGGGATTGGAAATAGTCGTCCCTATCGCCGTAGTAGGCCTGTCACTTGTCTGGTTGCTCGGCTGGTACCAGGGTAAAAAAGTCTTCACCCAGTTCTACAACGAAGAAATTTTCACGCTGATGAGAGAAAACAGGGAAAAAGACCCTGACCATAAACCTGTTGAAAATTATATAGAAGAAATGGTTCAGAAAGCTATTCGAGACAGATTTAAATAATTCCCGATTATTTCCTCATAATATGTTATCATCATATGCGGAAGGTATTGTTATCTTCCGTAAGTTTTTTCTCGGGGAGGTATCCGCTTTGGAACTCAACTATATTGAAAACGATAAAGCTCTGAAGACAATTGTTCCTGAAACTCTTTATGCCGAGCAGGCTGCGTCCGGGTTCGAATTCACGGAGGGTCCGGTCTGGTGTGGAGATTATCTTCTTTTCAGCGATATACCCCGCAACCGGATAATACGACTTGATCTGCTTGCTGATGGACCGGAGGTTACAACTTACCGCCGTCCCAGTGGAAATTCCAACGGATTGACTCTGGACAGGAGCGGCAGGTTAATAGCCTGCGAATCCACGACAAGGAGACTGACCCGTACCGAGCTAGACGGAACGATTACCGTTCTCGCTGAAAGATACCGGGGTAAAAGACTAAACAGCCCTAACGACGTAGTGGTGAGACTGGATGGCATCGTGTACTTCACCGACCCTTTCTATCTTTCCGGAAACCCTCCTCCGCCGGAAGAGTTGGGTTTCAAGGGAGTATTTAGCGTAACGCCCGACGGAGAACTACACCTGCTGGCGGATGATTATGTTTTTCCGAACGGCCTTGCATTCTCCCCCGATGAATCCGTTCTGTACGTTAATGATACCTTCAAGCGTCATATACGGGCTTACGACGTTAACGAAAATGGCAGTATCACCAGTGAAAGAATCCTCATCGAAATGCAGGGAGAAGAACCCGGAGCTCCGGACGGCATGAAAGTAGATATACAGGGGAATATATACTGTACCGGCCCAAGGGGGATATGGATAATAAGCCCTGATGGAAATCATCTGGGTACCATAAATTTCCCGGAGGGGCCGGCAAACCTGTGCTGGGGAGATACCGACTGGAAAACTCTCTACGTTACCGCCAGAACCAGTGTATACCGTACGAGGCTGCTGGTCGCGGGAATCAGTCCGTACAAAGTCGAACCGTTTCCCTGGTTATAAATATTGGTCGATGAAACAAATCTAAAGTAATAATCCACCTGGATTTCCGTAAAGTATCAGGAATAATGGCACAGCGTACCATAATGCATGTCGACCTCGACGCATTTTTCGTTTCCGTGGAACAGGCTCTGAATCCGGAACTGAAAGGCAAACCGGTGGTTGTCGGCGGAAGACCGGATACGAGAGGAGTAATCTCAGCCGCATCATATGAAGCGCGTGCTTATGGTCTGCATTCGGCTATGCCGCTCAAAACAGCCAGCCGACTCTGTCCGCAGGCCATATTCATCGAGGGTAATTTCCAGAGATACAGAGAAGCATCCAAGAAATTTATGGCTATCCTTGCCGATTTCTCACCGTTTATCGAGCCGATGGGTCTTGACGAAGCATACCTGGACGTAACCGGATTCGAATCGCTTTACGGGTCTATCCGCCGGATGGCAGTCTCGATAAAACAGCGGGTAGCTGATGAACAGGAACTCTGCGCATCCATCGGTATCGCTCCCTGCAAGATAGTGGCAAAGGTGGCATCCGATTATTCCAAACCCGACGGTCTGCTGGAAATCAGACCCGGTGAAGAGCGCTCCTTTCTGGCACCCCTTCCCATCGACAGACTGCCCGGTGTCGGTAGAAAAACTCAGAAACGCCTTCAAGAGCTGGGAGTGACGACCATCGGCCAACTCGCAGCGATTCCGTTGAAAACCCTGAAAAGCAGCTTCGGTGTCGCCGGGACTAACCTCCATAACTCCGCCAACGGTATCGACAATCGCGAAGTAGAACCTCCCGGTGCAGCTAAATCTATCAGCCGCGAGACCACTTTTAGAGAAGACACTGCCAACAGGACCTTCCTGAAATCCATCCTCCGATACCTCGCAGAAAAGGTTGGTGCCGACCTTCGCCAACGGAGAAAACAGGCGAAATGTGTTACCTTAAAAATAAGATTTTCCGATTTTACCACCGTTACTCGCAGTGAGACTTTTCGGCAGCCGTTTGACAGTAACGAAACCATTTACGATACTGGCGCCAGGCTGCTTGAGAAGGCTATGCAATATGAAAAACAACCCGTACGCCTTCTTGGTATTGGCGTATCCGGGATAGTCGAGTCGGCAGGTCAACTGACAATGCTGGATACGGAAGCACACCGGTTGATGCAACTTAATAAAACCGTCGACAGTATCCGTGATAAATATGGGTTCTCGGCAATCCAGACCGGCAGGACGCTACTTTTGAGAGATATCTTTCAACGAGAAATAGACTAAAGGGGAAATAATGGTGACAAAACTGGAGAGATTCTGGGATAGAATTGCAGAAGGCTATACTGAATATGACCGGCAATCAATAAGTAAAAACAGGGATTTCATTATGACGCGAAACTATCTGGATATCAATGATACGGTGATGGATTACGGGTGCGCAACCAGCATTATGTCCAATGCTATTGCGGATAGGGTTAAAGAGATACACGCTATCGATATTTCTCCCAGGATGATTGAAATAGCCAGAGAAAAGGCTGCCGGATACGGGATTCAAAACGTGCACTATGCAACAACAAGCATCTTCAATGACTCTTTTAAAAGCGAGTCATTTAACGTCATAATTGCTTTCAGGGTTTTACATTGCGTGGCGGATGTCCCTTCAGTTATTGACAGGATTAATGAATTGCTGAAACCGGGCGGAGTATTTATCTCAGTAACCACGTGTATGGGGCCATTAAAGTACCTGGCAGGTCCGCTTGCTGCCCTGTTGAAAAAATTCGGGATATTACCCCCCTTAGGCTGGTTCAGTCTAAATAGTCTGAAGAAAGCTTTGACCAAAGGGAATTTCCACATAGTTGAACACGAAAAAATGGAAGATAAATTTCCCACTTACTGTATCGTTGCCAGAAAAAAGGACTGATAAAGACATTCGGATAAGCACACTAAAAAGGGATCGTCTGGAGTAACGCTCCCTTTCATTTCACCGAATCGGCCCGGAGCCTTAATTATCCGGCGAGTCGTTGCCTTTTATGATTTTTAACCCCCTGGCGAATGACTCAGGAATTTCATCGTTCTCAAAAGTAAGCAGCCTTGCCGGATAGTTTATCGTTATTCCTTCTTTATCGAGTCTCGCCTTGAGACGTTTGATTATTTCACTTTTAACTTTAAATGAAGATATCCTGTCTTTAGCCCGAACCCAAATCCAGAAGTTGATATTAGAATCACCGAATTCCTCGTAAGCAAACCAGGGTTCGAAGGTACTGTCGGCTTCTTCCAGTTCCTGAATTACTTCCCTGGCGACCTCCAGCGAAATTTCTTCAACTTTCGTCAGGTCGGCATTATAGCTGACACCACAGTCTATCTGGACTCCCATCTCCATCGTCGGTCCGAAATAGTTGGTAATTATACTATCGGCCAGTCTGGAATTCGGAATAATTATCAGATTATTGAAAGGAGTCCGGATCCTGGTACTCCGCCAGCCTACATCGGTAACATACCCTCTGATAGATGGATCCTCCAGTTCGATGTAGTCACCCACGCGCACTACCCTGTCGGAAATAATCTGGGTACTGGCAAAAAAGTTACCAAGTGTAGGCTGCAGTGCCAGAGCTACCGCCAGACCACCGATCCCAAGACCGGCGATAATAGGGGAAATCTCGATATTAAGATAATCGAGGATTACCAGGACGCCTATCGCCAGGACGATGATGGTAAGTATTCTTCTTATAAAACGTATTAGACCTTCGTCGAAGCGGGCTTTTCGACGCGCCCTGAGTGTACGCATATACCAGGTCAGCAAACTGCCGAGTATATTTGCCAGGGCATATGTAACCAGGGCAATGACTACAACTATAGCTATCTGCCCCAGTACATCGACCCACCGCTGCATTACCGAAAGAGTCCCCAGCGCCAGCAGCAGGCCATCCGTGATAACGAATAACAGGAGCGGTCTGGCTATACTGTCTACCAGTTGAGGTGCAAGAGCCGATTTCCTGGTACGCTCCTCTAGTTTATGCTGGATAAAACGGACTATTCTGGTAATTATCCAGGCAAGTAAAACGGACATGGCCAGCACTGCGGCTGCCCAGCCTATTTCAAGAAGCAGTGAACCTTTTACAAAATCCGGCTGCATTTTACTCTCCGATAAAAGACATATGCCTATTGGAAATACCAGGTAATATTAATGGTTAATTTAAGCGGTTAAGCCGGGTTTGTCAATCCTATGATAAAGTCATATCGTATTATGCCCTCAGAAACGTCTGTAGCAGGCTGTATTTTACTTGACGTACGTTTCTTGGTAAACATATAATTGTTTCACTAATAGAAAGGAGATAAGCTTTATGGTAGGGATTGTATCCTATGGAGCGTATGTGCCTTTACGAAGGTTGGGTAAAGGTACACAGGGATGGCGCTCGCCCAATGAGAAAGCAGTAGCATATTACGATGAAGATACCATGACAATGGCTGTCGCGGCTGCTATCGATTGCATGGGTGACAGAGACCGCCAGACCGTTGACGGCTTATATTTTGCTTCGACAACCGCTCCCTACAAGGAAAAACTGGCGGCAACGACAGCTGCAGTCGCTGTTGATCTTCGGAAGGACATTCTCACTGCAGATTATGGTGATACACTCAGATCCGGTATGGGTGCCCTTCGAATGGCTATAGACACAGTGAAAGCAGGTTCCGCCAAGCAGCTGCTAGTAACCGCTTCAGACTGTCGTCTGGGCGACCCGGGTGGCGCACTCGACCAGATATTCGGTGATGGTGCTGCCGCTTTTCTCATCGGCGATACCGATGCCATCGCAACACTCGAAGCATATTATTCAGTATCCAATGAACTCTTTGACTTCTGGAGGGCAGACACAACAAAGTTTGTCCGAACATGGGAAGACAGATGGGTGCAGGAAGAAGGCTACATGAAGGTTGTACCGCCTGTAGTTAAGGCCTTCCTCGAGAAAAACAACATGAAACTCAGCGACATCACAAAAGTTGCCCTCTACGGTAACAACCAGAGACGGCACGGACAGGTCGCTAAACAGATCGGTATAACCCCGGAACAGATGGTTGATCCTCTGTTCTCTACCGTCGGTAATACCGGAACAGCGTCTACACCGATGATGCTGGTAACAGCTCTTGAAGACGCAAAACCCGGAGACACCATCATGGTAATCGCCTACGGCGACGGTTGTGACGTTCTTCTGCTCAAGGTAACCGACGCAATCACAAAGTACACACCAAATCGTGCCATGAAAACCCACCTTGCCGCGAAAATGATATTCCCCAGTTATCAGCAGTACTTCGGTTTCCATCATCAGGGAAGGGATCCCGACAGCGGCGGCGGCCCCGCGGCATCGGTACTGGCCCGGGAGGTGGACCAGATATACGCTCTTCGCGGTACGAAATGCCAGGTTTGCGGTACCATCCAGTATCCCCCCCAGAGAGTATGTACGAAATGCCAGGCTAAAGACCAGATGGAATCAGTCAGGCTGTCAGACCAGAGGGGCGTAATCTATGACCGCGTGTGCGATTACGCAGCGCCCGTACCCCCATATGAAAGTCCAGCAGTTAATATGTATATCGACTGGTATTGTGGTGGTAGAGCGAATTTCCAGCTTACCGACAAGATAAACACCGTCGAAGATGTCCCGATAGGTATGGAAGTTGAAATGACTTTCAGAAACATCGTTAACGGCGGCGGCATCCATCACTACTGGTGGAAAACAATGCCCATAAGAGAAACCTGGATGGGAAAGGAGGAAAAGTAACATGGCGGTAGGTAACATTAAAGACAAAGTTGCCGTTATCGGCATGGGCTGTGTCAAATTCGGTGAGAACTGGGATACCAGCGCCGCAGACATGATGGTTGATGCCGCTTATGAAGCCTACGAAGATGCCGGCATCGAGCCGAAAGACATCGAGGCTGCATGGTTCGGTTCGACCCAGATAGCACTCGGAGAACCCATGGCGTATAACCTCAAATTCGATCATATTCCCATAACAAGGGTTGAAAACCTTTGCGCTACTGGCACCGATGCCTTCAGAAACGCATGTTTCGGCGTCGCATCCGGGATGTATGACATTACCATGGCTCTCGGATGTGAAAAGCTGAAAGATACCGGACGAGGTGGCCTCGGCGGCGGTGGCGGCGGTGGTGGCGGTGATATGCTGTTCATCCCCTCGGGTGGTCCGCATACCGCATTCGCCCAGATGGCTAACAGATATATGGTAGAATACGGTCTGACCTATGAACAGATGAAAGGCTCTCTTACCAAGATTGCGGTCAAGAACCACTACAACGGTTCGCTCAATCCCAAGGCTCATTTCCAGCAGCCGATCACCGAAGAGCAAGCTATGAATGCTCCGATGATGTCATGGCCTCTCGGACTATACGACTGCTGCGGTGTCAGTGACGGCTGTGCGGCAGCTATCGTGACTACACCGGAAATCGCCAAGACTTTCAGGGACGATTACACCCTGGTTAAGGGAATAGGTCTAGCAGTCGGCGCCAGGCAGGGATGGCTCAGGCAAGATGTGGACCTGGTTCACATGGAACCTACCGTTCAGGCCGGAAAGCAGGCTTATGAACAGGCAGGAATCAAGGATCCTTACAACGAGATCGACCTGGCTGAAGTACACGACTGCTTTAGCATCACCGAACTTGTTATCATGGAAGACCTCGGGTTCGCCCCTCGCGGTCACGCCTGGGAATACGAAAACGAAGGCAGATTCGTTCTCGATGGCGATGTGGCAATTAATCCCGACGGTGGTTTAAAATCCTTTGGACATCCTATAGGTGCCAGCGGTCTCCGTATGCTCTACGAAGTGTACAAACAGCTCCAGGGCAAAGCCGGCCCCAGGCAGAGGAAGAACCCAACCCTGGGTCTGACTCATAATTTCGGCTTCAATCCCGGCAGCGGGGTCGGCAGTGTAACCATAATGGGGCAAGCAGACACGAAATCATTCGGTTAAAAAGAAACCCGGATTTCAAGTCAAAGGCTCCTCACAGAAAAACAAAGTGAGGAGCCTTTCTTATTTGTTAACCGTTTCAGGGCTGTGTTTTCGGTTTTCCCTTGTGAAAGCCCGAACGCTTGTTAATGATAAAGAAATTGGGTATAATTAAGCCCTAACCGGAAAAGGAGTAATGGGAAAATGTCATCATCATACGCATTTATAGAGAATGAATTCGTCCCCCTGGCTGAGGCAAAACTGGGGGTGATGACAAACTTCGTCCACTATGGTACCGGTGTGTTTGAAGGCATCAGGGGTAACTGGAACGCCGAAGAGAAACAGAATTATATTTTCGCCCTTGAAGCGCATTACAAACGCCTTCTGTACGGCTGCCGTGTATTGAAGATAGACCTGCCGTATTCACTTGACGACCTGTGTAATATTACCGTGGAACTGGTGGATAAGTGCGGATTCGAGGAAGACATATATATTAGACCGGTGGCCTATAAAAGTTCGGAAGCCCTCGGTGTACGTCTTCATAACCTTGAGAATAATTTCCTCGTTTTCGCCTTCCCGTGGGGTCCGTATCTGCCTGAAAAGGTAAAGTGCGGAGTTTCCTCCTGGCGCTTCCCCAGCGAGGTGCCGCGAGCCAAACTTACGGGGCTTTACATTACCAACGCTCTGGCTAAAACCGAGGCTGTGGAACACGGCTATGACGAAGCCATCATGCTCACGCCGGAAGGCTATGTAGCCGAAGGAAGCGGTGAGAATATTTTCCTATATATCAATGGAGAACTGATAACTCCGGCGACTTATGATGGTGTTCTGGTTGGGATTACCCGCAACCTCGTGATGAAACTGGCGGCGGATGAACTCGGTATAAAAACAACGGAAAGGCACGTCAACCGAATTGAGTTATATAACGCGGAAGAGTGCTTCCTGACAGGCACGGCCGCAAATATAACGCCGGTAGCTGAAATAGACGGCCGAAAGGTCGGAAACGGTGAAATCGGAGAAATAACCGCTAAACTTCAGAAAATATACAACGATATCATTATCGGGAAAAACCCCAAGTATAAAGACCTCTGTACGCCTGCCCATAACAGGGTAACGGCTAAAAGATAGAAAATGGTTTACGGTGTTGTTTCCGTTGTTATTGCATACCTGCTGGGTTCCATTCCTACGGCGTATATAGTTACCCGTTTCGTCAGCGGCAAAGATATACGCAAGCTCGGCGGCGGGAACGTCGGCACTCACAACGTATTTGAAAATGTCGGCAGGTTACCGGGGATAGTAGTCGGTATAGTCGATGTCGGTAAAGGGGTTGCTTCCGTATACATTGCTCTGATGATGCTCTTATCGCCTGACTACTATTACTGGGTGTTCGGCGCCGGCCTGGCGGCTGTAATCGGGCATATCTGGTCCGTATTTCTTAAATTCAGGGGTGGCAACGGTATCGCTACCAGCATCGGTATTCTTTTCGTACTGATGACCAAGGAAGTGCTGATTGCCCTGGCAATTGCCATATTATTACTGGCCATTACCCGTAACGTTATTCTGTCGATTAATATCGGTCTGCTGGTTACCATCCCGATAGCTCCGATATTTTTACGCGGGATATGGCTCCCTTATCTGATATTTTCTCTTGTTCTAATATTTATTCTTATCTCGAACTTTCTTCCCACGGCAAGAGCGGCTCTGGCAAAAGCAGGAAGCAAAGAAAAGCTGACAGCGGAATTATTGAGATTCGAACAGGAAAAATCAACCGGCAAGAAAAGCAGCAGGAAATAGCGCCTATTTCGAGGACTGACCTGTTTCCAGTGATTTCAGCAGACAGATAACCTGGCAGTTTTCCTCAAGCGATGTAGTATAGTTATAGGCTTCTTCCAGTAGCTGTCCCGTCGCGAAGACACCATGACCGTGCACCATAATTACCCTGTGGTCTTTTAACGCTTCGGCAATAATGTCCGCCAGTCCCCCCGGTTTCACCTCCATATTCCATCCCAGGACCGGTACTTCTCCTATCGCATTGAATCCCTCGGCTGAACCGGGAACTATCTTTGTCTCCTTCAGCGATAAAGCGATAGCGTGAGGTGGATGAGCGTGGACGACGGCAAGAGCCGAAGTCTCCTGATAAATGGCGCGGTGAACTGAAAGCTCGGTCGATGCCAGAGGAGTCGAACGGTCGTTCTTGAAAATACCGGTCTCGATGAGGTCCTGCTCCTGAAGGCACCCGAGTTGAGAACCCCTGCGGGTAATAATGAGGTTGTCACCCAGTCTTATGCTGAGGTTACCGGTATGCGATGAAACGAGTCCTCTGGTAAACAGGTCACGGCCGACTGTTTGGAACTGGGATGTGATCATATTTCTCTTCCGCGATAACCACCTGAATGGGATTAATCGATACGATGTTTGCCAGTTTATACTCACTGAAGAGAAAATGCAAGTCCGGTGTTTATGCCATCTGTCTTATGACAGCGATAACCTTACCCTGTACTTCGACATTATCCGGTTCGGTATATATGGGTTTCATCTGGCTGTTTGCCGGCTGCAGTCTGATACGACCCTGCTCCCGATATAGTTTTTTCAGGGTTACCTCTTTTTCGGCCTTGAGCCAGACGGCAACCATTTCCCCGTTTTCTACCACGTTAACGTGCTGCATCAGTACGGTGTCGCCGTCATTTATCAGGGCATCGATCATCGACTGCCCCTTTACCTTGAGAGCATAAATATCCGTCTTGCCCTGTGTAAGCTCTTCCGGAACATCCAGCGTTTCAGAGGAAGCAGTAACGTCCCACGTGTCCGCTTCGGGAACGGGTATGGGTTCACCCGCTGCAATCTGACCTATAACCGGCACCCTGAAACTCTGGACTCTCACGGGGGACTCGGAAATCAATTCTATACCGCGTGATATTCCCGGGTGGCGCCTGATATAGCCTTCACGCTCGAGAATATCCAGGTTATAATCGACAACTGATGTCGAACTGATATTACATCCGTTCAGGATATCCCTGACGGTTGGAGGATAACTTTTATCCAACCAGAAACGTTTAACGAAATTTATGATATTTCTTTGCTTCGGCGATAGTGTTTTCACTTTTCACCTCACAATAACCCTGGCCGAACATTCGTTCTATGGCTACTCTATCAGCAGCCAGACCCTTTGTCAAGTGTAAGGTGGGGTCTGGCTTATTATGGGTCTTCCGTATATCGAACGGCAGACCTTATTCTTCGGCTGGTTCGGGAGCCGGTGGCGGTGTCTGCGGTTTCTGAGCAGAATTAAGCTTTTTCATCAGCCGTGACTTTCGCCTGGCCGCATTATTGGCATGTATAACGCCCTTTTCCGCCGCTTTATCAAGCGTACTGACAGCCTCGGCTACAGCCTCCGCAGCTTCTTTCAGTCTTCCGGAGAAAATCAGTTTTTCCGCCTTCGTTATACTGGTCTTACACTGGCTGCGTATCGGTTGGTTGCGTAACCGTTTTTTCTCTGATGCTCGCATCTGCTTCTGGGCTGACTTGGTGATTGGCAATATTTTCCTCCTGTATGTTAAAGGGATACTTTCATATAAAACGCAAAACCTATTATACCCTAAATTCAGGAAATTGCTAAATTTCTACCCGAACAAACAATTTTTGTTAATTTCCTACTTTTGCTGCGGCTCCCTGGTCGATTCTTCCCGCGCTGGTTACACCCCGTACACCTTCTATCCTGACCAGAAGCCTGCTGAGCTGAGCAAGGTTCGCCGCTTCCAGAGCGAAATATATCGATATTGTTTGATCATCGTTGTTCGTAAGACTCACGGCAGCTATGTTTATCTTCTCTTCGGCGACTATAGTGGAAATATCCCTCATCAACCCTACCCTGTCGAGAGCTTCCACCTGTATCTGTACCGGATAAAGCGAGTCCGTATCTCCCCATTCGACAGGTATCAGCCGGTCTTTCTCTTTTTCATTAATTATGTTGTGGCAGTCCTTCCGGTGGATAGTAATTCCCCGGCTGCGGGTAATGTAGCCCACTATCTCATCTCCAGGAACGGGATGACAGCACTTCGCCAGCTGAGTAAGAAGGTCGTCGACACCTCTTACCCTCACGGGCGAAGTCGGATGCCTTGCGGGAGTTGACGTAGAAATCTTGGGCTGCTGTTCCTGGGCGGCAAGTTTCAAAGCTATCTGGTGAGTGGTGATGTCTCCGGAACCAAGGGCAAGATAAAAATCATCCAGATTGTCATACTTGAAGAGTTCCTGAAGTTTCTCTCTCTCGGTAAAGGGCAGACCGAGCTGCCTCATCGATTTATCCAGAAGTTCACGGCCCCGTTCGATGTTCTCGGTACGTTCCTGTTTTTTAAACCATTGTCTTATCTTTTCCCGTGCGTGGGAAGTCCCGACATAACCGAGAACCGGGTTCAGCCAGTCCCGAGAAGGTCCTCTTTCGCCCTTCGTCGCCATAATCTCGACAACGTCGCCGTTCTTAAGCTGGTAGTTGAAGGGAACAAGCCTGCCGTTTACCTTCGCTCCGATACACCGGTGACCGAGATCAGTGTGAACCCTGTAGGCGAAATCGAGCGGGGTTGCTCCGGTCGGCAGGTCCTTAATCTCTCCTTTCGGAGTATAAACGAATACCTGATCGTTGAATATATCCGTCTTGACCGATTCCAGAAACTCTTCGGCACCGCTGAGTTCGCGGTGCCAGTCTACAAGCTGGCGGAGCCAGCTTATTCTTTCTTCGAAGCGTACATCCGTTTTCTCACCTTCCTTGTATCGCCAGTGGGATGCAACTCCGTACTCGTCGATGCGGTGCATCTGATAGGTACGTATCTGGATTTCAAGAGGAGTGGTACCCTGGCACATCACCGCCGTATGCAGGGACTGGTAGCCGTTTGTCTTTGGATTGGCTATAAAATCATCGAACTGTTCCGGCAGCGGATGCCAGAGGTTGTGGATAATACCCAGGGCCATGTAGCACTCCGGTATCGTGTTTACCAGTACCCTGAGCGCCAGCAGGTCGTGAATATCGTCGAAATCTTTGCCCAGAGCAGCGTACTTCTCCATCTTCTGATGAATGCTGTAGATATGTTTCGGCCTGCCCGTTACCTCGGCTTTGAAACCGGATTTCTCGAACTCGTCGATAAGTATCTTCTTGACCTGTTCGATAAACTGCTCACGCTGAGCGCGCCGGCTGGCAACCAGCTTGGCTACCTGGCGATATTTAACCGGTTCGAGATACCTGAATGAAAGGTCTTCAAGCTGCCATTTAAGCTCCCAGATACCCAGGCGGTGGGCGAGGGGAGCGTATACTTCCGCTGTCTCACGGGCTATTCTCAACTGTTTTTCCGGCTCGAGTGCATCCAGTGTCTGCATATTATGTAATCTATCTGCCAGCTTGATAAATACAACCCGGAGGTCTTCTGCCATCGCAACCAGCATTTTTCTCAGGTTCTCCGCCTGTTCATTACGGGTATTTTCGTTCTGCCTCTGGCTGATTTCACCGGGTACATTAAGAGAAATTTTACCCAGTTTGGTTACCCCGTCTACCAGTCTGGCAACTTCCGGACCGAATTCGGTAACTATATCCTCCAGAGGAACACCGCAGTTTTCCAGGACATCGTGAAGTAGCGCCGCAGCCAGTGTACTGGTATCCATCTGGAGTTCAGCAAGAGTAACGGCAACCTGGAGCGGATGTTCAAGGTAGGGTTCGCCCGATTTCCTCATCTGCCCTTCGTGAGCTTTCATGGCGTAGTCATAGGCATCTTCGACTACAGCCACCTTTTCAGGCGGCAGGTATTCCTTGATTATCTTTGTCAGCCGCTCGATACCCATTGCCCGACCTTCAACAAGCTAAGTGTAAATACAGTATATCCTAAGGTGAAAAATGTGTAAAATACAGTACTATTCGATTTTGGTTGTGATTCTCGGTTCACCCCCCGCCTGCCAAAGACTCCCGCCTGCCGAAGTCTTGTACGACGGGCAGGCCTTTATCCCCCTCAAACAGTTACCGTATTCAGCAGAAATATTTCGATCGTTTGAGGGGGAAAGTGTTTGAGAGAGGGGCTTCGCCCCTCTCTCTTATTTACTCCCCCTTTCTGGCCAAGGCAGTCTTCCGGTCACCATCGATGGTTCTGGCCGGAAAGGGGGATAAAGGGTGTAAGGTATATATAAACAACCAAATGCAAACAGAACCTAAAACAACCGTTCATTGAACTCCGGAGACATATTTATGCGTCTCCGGGTATTCGTGCTATAATCAGTTTATTAAATTATGGAGACGGTGATAAAGGAAAAAATGAGCGTATTCGATGAATTTAAACGGCGCGGTCTTCTCTACGACAGCACGGAAGGCCTGGACAAAGTCCTGGCTAAAGAGAAGATCAGCGCTTATATAGGATTCGATCCCTCGGGACACAGCCTGCATCTGGGTCATCTTATCCCGATAATAGGACTGGTTCACATGCAGCAGAACGGCCACACCCCCATTCCCGTCGCCGGCGGCGGAACAGGACTCATCGGCGACCCTAGTGGAAAAGACATAGAAAGACCGTTAATAACCAAGGAAGAACTCGCCTACAATCTTGAAGGAATCAAGCAGCAACTCAGCCGCTTTCTCGATTTTGATACGAAAACCAATCCGGCGATAATGGTAAACAACGCCGACTGGCTCTGCACTACACCGCTTACCGACTTCCTTCGTGATATCGGCAAACATTTCACGGTTAACAGTATGCTTGATAAGGAATCGGTCAGGCAGAGATTGAATAGTGGTGGTATTTCATTCACCGAATTCAGCTACATGCTGCTGCAGTCGTTCGATTACCTCACCCTGTTTGAAAAATACAACTGTACCCTGCAGATGGGAGCCAGCGACCAGTGGGGAAATATTACCGCTGGTATCGACCTTATTCGCCGCGTCCACGGCGCTAAGGTCCACTGCCTTGTCTTCCCTCTGCTAATGTCGTCCAGCGGCGTTAAATTCGGAAAATCGTCAGGCGCCGATATATGGCTGGATGCTGAACTGACTTCTCCCTACAAACTCTACCAGTATTTCATAAATACCGAAGACGAAGACGTTATAAGGTATATGAAGATATTCACCTTCCTTTCGGCAGAAGAAATTGCCGGGTTCGAAGATTCAGTAAAGAACCGGCCGGAAAAGCGTGAGGCTCACAGGAAGCTGGCGCAGGATGTAACCCGCCTCGTTCACGGCGATAATGCCCTGGCTAAAGCCGAGGGAGCTACCGCGGTACTTTTCGGAGGGCGAATCGAGAACATCGCTCTGAACGACCTGATGGAAATCTTTGCTGCCGCTCCGTCGATGGAAATAAGTAAAGACCAGGTATCGGGCGACGGTATGCCGCTGGTCGACCTGGTCGTAACCGCCGGTCTGGCAAAATCGAAGGGTGAAGCCCGGCGTACCATCGAGGGCGGAGGAATAAACCTCCAGAACATCAGGGAAACCGATGTTAAACGCGCTGTGTCGATAAACGACGCAATCGATGGTAAAGCCCTGGTACTGCGTAAAGGTCAGAAGGATTACCGCCTTGTGCTGGTTAAATAAACATCATCATTGCGAGGGGTGAAACGACCAGGCAATCTTAATTACGACTGTCATTGCGAGATTCGCTGTCAACAAGCGAACCGAAGCAATCTATAAGTATTAGAGATTATCACGTCGTCCGCCTCAGGCGGACTCCTCATAAGGACATCTGAAATATCCCGACCGGAGGTAAAATGAAGGTACTCGGAATATCATCCAGCCCGAGGCTCAACGGCAATACCGATATTCTTCTCGCCGAAATGCTCCACGGCGCCGCCGATAAAGGCGTCGAGACAAAGACTATTCGTCTTAACAGCCTCGATTACAGGACCTGCCAGCACTGTGACGCCTGTCTCAAGGAAGGCAACTGCATATTGCACGATGCCATGCAGGACATTTACAGGGAGTTCGAGGAGGCTGACGTAATCATACTGGCTACTCCTATCCAGTTTATGGGAATGACCGCCCGGTTAAAAGCGATGATAGACCGGTTCCAGTCCCGCTGGGGAAGGAAGTATGTCCTGAATATGCCCCCGCTCGGTGAGGTAAAACCAAGGAAAGGCTTCCTCATAGCCGTAGGGGGAACCAAATATAAAAATATATTCGATTCACCCCTGCTAATCGTTAAAACGTTCTTCAGAATACTGGACATAGAATACGCCGGAGATATCCTGCTGCGGGATATCGATGAAAAAGGCGCCATCAACAACCACCCCGAAGCCCTAAAACAGGCATACGAGGAAGGGCAGAGGCTCGTAAACTAAACAGATTTTTTATTATCTATAATAATTGGTTTATTATGATTTTAAGTTCACATATATATATTATTAAGGTGAAAATATGGATGATAGTGCCGAAAATATAATTAGAAATATTCAAGCATCAGTTCACGATCAAATTAACGCTATGAAAAGCGACTTACAGGATATCTCCAGTGATTTAACCACGGTTGTAGATATCGCTTCTGAACTAGAGCAAAACATAAATAGTATTTCCTCTGATATCCTTCAATTACAGCCTTTATCTGAGGTAGTTAAAAAGATAATTAGTATAAGCGTAAAAGGAGCTGAACAAAATGAGTTGAATTTCAGCAAGCTTCGTATACTATCTGTTGCGTATGGGATGTATCTTCGTATATCGATACTAAATCTGGTAAAATTACGAATTTGTGCAGAAGAACCTGATCAAATGTATTTATGTATACAACCGATATTCAAATTACTAGACTTCCACGATAATATGATAAAGAGAATTAAATCTGCAAAGAATAATGATGAACTACAATCCATCTCTAATGATATCGCAAACAAGATTATTGATGTCCAAAACGAACTAAATACACAGAATATTAAACTCATCGACGGATCAATTAGCAACCAAAGCTGATATCCTAATCATCACATTTCCTAGATACCTATCCAAATCCAATTAACACCTTTAATAATTATTTTAAATTTTTCAAAAATTTCTATTGACAATATTTATTATTAATGCTAGAATATATTAATATTATTAATATAGAGTTTAATTTTTCAAATGCTTCTTGAAATTAAAGATATCTGTAAGGTATACCGGCGCGGTAAAGTAAAAGCTAACGATAATATGAACCTCTCGGCCGACAAAGGTGAAGTCTTCGGACTTCTCGGACCTAACGGCGCCGGAAAGACCACCCTCGTCAGCCAGATAATCGGACTGACAAAACCAACTTCGGGAAGTATCTTTATCGACGGAGTAGATGCGATTGCCAATCCGGGTTATGCCCGGCAGGCATGCTCCTTCCAGGCTCAGGCACAGGCGCCTATCGTCGGACTCACTCCCCTCCAGGCTATCGAACTGGTAGGTAGAATCCGCGGAGGTAAGAAGGCTGAAGTCAGGCAGAGGACCCGCGAACTCGTCGACCGGCTGGAAATGAACGAATGGGAAAAAACTATCGGCATGAATTCTACCGGCGGAGTCCGCCGGCTGGTATCTTTCTGCATGGCTGTAGTACAGCCCGGTAAAATTGTCATACTGGACGAACCTACCAATGATATAGATCCGCTGCGGCGGCGCCTGCTCTGGCAGGAAGTACAGGCAGTCGCCGAAATGGGGTCTACCGTCCTGCTGGTGACCCATAATGTCCTCGAAGCGGAACGCGTCGTCAATCGGCTGGCAATCGTCGACCAGGGAAAGGTCAGGGGAACCGGTACACCCGCCGAACTTAAAACCGACGAAAACGGCGGCATGCGCCTGGAACTGATTCTCGAACCCCATAAAGAAGTCCCTGAACTTCCCGAATTCCTGGAACAGATTGCAATTACGAACCGAAGGATAATATCGAAGGTCGAACAGGAAAATATCCCCTCGGCACTCCAGCTGGCAACCGACCTGAAAAACGCCGGTCGGATAGAAGAATTCTCACTGGGTCCCACCACCCTCGAGGATGTTTATATCAAGATGGTGGGGAACCTTGACGATGAAGAAATACCGGGAGGAGAGACCAAATAATGCCGGCAGCAATCCGTAAATACCTGCTTTTAATGACCTGGAGTGGTCTTTCCAGCCGGCCCTGGCTGGTACTCCTCGGTGCCGTCCAGATAATGACGACCGCCGGATTCGTTATCGGTATCAGTTTCTTCTTCCCTGAAATGAATCCCGGTATAGCTCAGTACCTCATAACCGGCGCTCCGACTCTCATCCTACTGATGATGGGGCTGGTCGTGGTACCCCAGATAGTCGCTTCCGGTCGACTCGAAGGCACCTACGACTTTATGTTGTCGCTTCCCGTACCGCGAATGGTTCTCCTGTTCTCTGAAGCTACCATATACTTCTTTATCACCCTGCCTGGAATTATTATCGCCCTGGTAGTCGGCTCCATTTACCATGATTTTCCGTTACAGGTCAGTCCGCTGGTCGTCCCGGCGTTCATCCTGATATCGATAACCGGTACCTTCGTCGGCTATGCAATCGCACTCGGTGCGCCACGACCGCAGATGGCAAACGTAGCTACTCAGATACTGGTCTTCGTGATTATGTTCTTCTCACCGGTAATCTACCCGGCTGATCAGCTCCCCGACTGGGTAGCAGCTATCCATAGAGTATTACCGGTCCAGTATATGGCTGACCTCTCCCGCGGAACCCTGTCCAGTGTCGATACCGATCTCGGGCTGGCTTTTGCCGTGACTGGAGCCTGGTGTGTGGCAGGTTTCATCTTCTGCTACATTGTGATGAAAAAGAGAAGATAAATAAATGTTCGCGGGATAGTTCCCGGACTCATTTTGCAGATGCCTCTACTGCCTTTAGTAGAAGAGCCTTGAAAAATTCCAATATCGAAATACTAAATCCTAAACAATACCGAATTCAAAAATAACAAACTTCCCACGACCTTATGGTCGGGGTATTAACCTGTCACAGACTTCATATGCCTTGCACCTTTATACATACCATACCGGCGAAAGCCGGTATATCTGATTTCGAAAAGTTGCAGGGAAAACTACATCTCTCAACCTTACGGTCGGGGGTATTGCCTTGGAATAAAAAACTCGAACTCTGTTTTTGAACTTGCATCATTTGTATTTAAAATTTGTTTAGAATTTAGAGTTTAAGATTTAGAATTTAAGGACTGTATTTTCTCTTCGGTATATCCCAGCACCGACTTCATCACCTCCTCGGTATGCTGACCGAGGGTCGGCGGAGCCTGGGGAGTTCCCTTTATCGAGTCCATTTTTATGGGATTCCCGGCCAGTTTTACGCTCCCACCCAGCGGATGCTCCATATCCAGTATCATACCGAGGTGATTGACCTGCGGGTCTTCGACTACCCGGTCGACGGTATTCAGCGGTCCAGCGATTATATCCTCGACACGCATTACTGCCAGCCATTCCTCGGTCGTGGCGTTCAGGAAACACTTCTCTATCTCCTTATCAAGTTCCTGCCGATTGGCGAGCCTGTTTTCCGTTTCGGCAAATCTCGGGTCGTCAACCAGCCACTCCGCACCGATAGCGTAGGCAATCCGCGGCCAGCAGGGCCCCAGAACGATATAACCGTCTTTCGTCTTATATGCCCCGAATGGTGCAGTGAAAGGATATCCCGAGCCCAGCGGTCCTGGCACTTTCCCGGAACAGGTGTAGTAGCTGATGTGATAGCCCATAAGCGCTACAGCAGCACCAACAAGAGGGACATCAATGTTCTGCCCTTTGCCGGTCTTCTCGCGTTCGTAAAGCGCACTGATGGCGGCGATAACTCCGTACAGGGCGCAGGTAATATCGCATACCGCCGGACCCGGCCTGACCGGTCTTCCGCCCGGTTCTCCGGTTACACTCAACAGACCGCTTATCCCTCCGGCGACGCTGTCCACCACGGGAGTATCTTTTTCAGGACCTGAAGGCCCCATCCCCGAAAGGTTAACACTGATAATCCGGGGATTTATTTTTTTCAATGTATCGTGGTCGGCACCAAGGTTCTTCATCCCGTCCGGTCTAAAATTGTTGATAACTACATCGGATACTTTGACAAGCTCGTACAATACCTTTCTGCCGGAATCAGATTTAAGGTCAAGGACAACGCTCTTTTTGTTCCTGTTCCAGCTCAGGTAATGATTGGACTCACCCCTGTGGTTAGGGCCTACCGTCAGCCTGCTCTTATCGCCTTCCTTAGTTTCTATCTTTATTACCTCTGCCCCGAGGTCGCCCATCGTCATCGATGCCACCGGACCCGCAAGGTAGTTTTCTATTGCTAAAACCCTTATTCCCGAAAGTGGACCTTCCATATTCCCTTCTCCTGCATGCCGGATAGTGTAATATACACAATCAAATCCGGTGTAGTCTTGTCAATACCGGCTTGCATAAATTCTTATTTCCCGTATCAGAATACAATTTACCGACTGTCCGGTACAATCTTGAAAGATTCAGTTTTTCATATACTCCTTTTTAGAAGTAAATCAGGCTCTTTTGAGCTAATCGTGTCAGCCTATGTAACCCAAGGAGCATTGACATCGTAATATAACATACATAGAATTTGCTATAATTGGGGAATGTTTGTAGAATCACAGGCAGAATCCACCACTTACATGAACCTGTGCGTAAGTGGTAATCATCTGGATGAAAATGAAGTTACTGACCGGAATATTTAAACCCACCCGTCGCAACCAATCAGGACTCACTCTTATAGAGACCCTGATAGCTGTAGCTATCGTGGGTATCACCGCCGTGATTTTTATTAACAGTATGAGCACTTCATCCAGGATCGTTGTCTCGGTGGATGAGAATGAGACGGCAAAAAACCTGGCTGAATACCAGATGGAATACATCAAGAACCAGGAATATTCGTCTTCTTATGAACCGGCAACGATTCCCGATTCTTACGTCGGCTACGCGGCAAATATCACCGTAGGTACGGTACCGTCGAGAGACGGGAATATACAAAAGATAACAGTAACAATCAGTCACCATGATTCGAATGTAACGAGCCTGGAAGGCTATAAGGTGAACTGATGCCCGGGAAATGCAAAGTAAGGTCAGGAAACCAGAAGGCGTTCACGATAATAGAGCTGCTTATAGGCATAGCTGTAATCGGAATACTCGCGCCCGTGTTAGGTCTGTCGATAGTGCATATGACGAACGTAAACGCTTCTGCCAGCAACCAGATGCTTGCTGTAAAGCAGGTAGAGCGGGCTGTTTACTGGATTAGCCGCGATACCCAGATGGCGCAGAGTATTCAGACCGGCGGGGGTTCGGGATTTCCACTCAATTTGTACTGGAAAAGCTGGGACAGTACCTCTACCAATGTCACCTATTCTATCCAGGACGACGAAATCATTCGTTCATATTCAATTAACGGCGCCGAGCCGACGGATATGGTTGTCGGGCAATACATTGACGTTGATGAGGAAGCGACCAACTGCCAGTACGATGATATCGCATTAACCTTTAAGATAACCGTCACGACCGGAGGATACAGATCGATTAGTGAAACGAGAGAATGTATTGTTATCCCCAAACCTCAGTAAAAAGGTTTGAAAGATGTTAAAAACATCGAGATTTTCCATACGTAAACGCAACAAAGAACAAAAAGGGCAGATATTAGCTCTTGTGCTGGTAATGCTGCTGCTGGGCAGTACCCTGTGTGTTTCTCTGGTTTCTTCCTCCACCACCGGATTAAGCACCGGTCAGGTTTACGAAAACAAGGCTGCCGAACTCTATGCCGCCGACGCCGGCATAGAAGATGCCAGGTGGCAGATTAAATACGATTACCTGGATACTATCCTGACCAGCCCTGAGTACACTCCTTATAAATTTACCGATAACTGGAGTTATAACACTTCCGAGTTTATTAATGGCGAGAATGTCACCGTTACGATAGAAAACGTATGGGTTCCGGTTGATGTTGCCGCACCGACGGACGAAGAAGCCAGAGCGATTGTCGAAGCGGAAAAACTCATTATAACCAGTGCGAATGGTTCTTCGAACTACAACATCATAGTAACCTATTTCCCCGAGGGTGGCGAGGACTTGAGAGTTGAGAGTATTGGTATCTGGGTACCTAGTGGTTTCAGCTACGTGTCGGGAAGCAGTAACATGGAAGGTCTGGCGGACAATATTACGGTGGAATCATACGCCGGTAACCAGGCCGTTATCTGGAATTTCACTTCTCTCTCATACAATGATTTACCGGGAGTTAATCCGGCCGACTCTCCAAGGATAGCCGAGATTACATTTCAATTAGATTCGGTACAACCCGATGCCGAGCCTGACACCGTTGCCTGGATATCTACCAGCGGTGTTGCCGACATTCCTTTCTCCTGGGAAACGGATGTGAAGGTATATAGAATTACTTCGCGAGCCGGCACCAGTCAAATTGAAGCCTATATGGCAAAAAGTGAAACGCGGTTATTGAGCGGAGGTATTGCCGGTGACTACAAAGCTAGCGGAAATTCATTGATGACGGACGAAGATGCGGATCCGAATTATCGGGAAACGCTGCATTCCGAGAGCAGCGCAACTATCGACGATATACCGACCGACGCGACTGTGAGAGCAGCCTATCTCTACTGGTCAGCCTGGAGGAGTGGGGTAATGTATTTTGACACCTGTGACAACTTTTCCGACTGGGATGAAGGCAGTGCCTGGAGTATTTCGGGTTATTCGAACAAGGAATTCAGAGGACATTATGACAGCGGTGGGTCGGAGGTAAGATATGTTACGCTCAAAGATAGTATTAATCTTACCGGATACTCCCCCGGAGATGTGAAGGTAATGTGGAACCAGGACGAGGGCGGAAAACTGGAATCAACCGATAGACTCTGGTTCTCATTTTCTTCAGATAACGGTAGTAGCTGGGGTGGAAATCTCCTGGCATTCGAAGACGATAATCCCGACGACACTTTTGTTTACGAAATCCCCGGTTCTTATTTGACCGACCAGTTCAAGATAAGGTTTTACATCGAAGGTTTCGATGGTAGTGGCAGCGGGGGAACCGAATATTGTTACATCGATACTATTACTTTAACGACGTCGGAGATGATTCCCGACACCTCCGTGGTTTTTAAGATAGACGGTAATCAGGTGTATTACTCCGACAACAGTACTCCGGAACAGGGTTCGGGAGAAATCATTGCTACCTGGTCGGACTCTATGGAAAATTATATAGGTGCCACTCCCGAAGGTTACTCGTACGTATGTTTTAAGGACGTTACCGCGCTGGTAAAAGCGTTCAGTGCAAAAGCGCCCGATCCGGCTATCAACCATCCCGGTAATGCCGTTTATACGGTCGGCGATGTAGCTGCGGATGTTATAAGCACCAGTTACAATCCCGGAGGTTACAGTTACCTTTCCTACGCCGGATGGTCGCTGGTAGTTATATACTCCAGTGCGGAAACCAAAGGGCACTGCCTCTACCTTTATGATACCTTTATGCATTCGGGTGGTTCTGAAAATATTGATTTTGATGATGACGGTCAGCCGGGAGGAACTATCACGAACTTCATAGTTCCCGAACCTATCGAAGGCGAGGTCAATGCAGCCAAGTTGACTGTGTTCGTCGGTGAAGGCGATGCTCAGTATTCGGGCGATTACCTGTCATTCAATGGTACTAAACTTTGGGATGGTACTGTCACTTCGGGGAACAGCGAAGCCGATCCGAATAATTGCTGGAACGGCGAGTCTCTGGGAATGACTGCCGACGGAGTCGATATCGACACCTTTTATGTTACCTGGGAAAGCGAACTGCTTTTACCCGGTCATACTACGGCTGATATCGACGTACCCACTCAGACCGATGAATGGAATCTCATATATATTATCCTTGCTTTCCGTAGCGAACCGAGAGCCGGCGGCGCTCTCAGTTACCTGATAGGCGAATAGTAGCCGGGCATCAGCCTCGGAGAACGCTTGTTACTAATATAACAAGACACACTCAGCCGGACAGTCTGTGAACTGTCCGGCTTAACTTTAGTGACGACCTCGTTAAAGACTACGGGAAATTTACACACACCGACTTTAACCTTAATAGCCAACTTCCCTCCCGTTCATATTCCGGATAAATCACCCCATATCGACCCCTGCAGGAAAACCTGCGTAAACCATTTTTTACTGTCTTCCGGTACCCCGCTGGATTCAACATTCCTCAGCCTCGAAAACTGTAATCTTTTTGTAATACCTTTGTAAGGAATAATTTATATCTTTCCCTGTGTATTAATCCTTTAGTAACAGGCTGGATGTAAGCTGAATGTGTGATAACTGAACTCAATAGAGTAATACCGTTTCCCAGCATTGATAGAACCGATGAAAAATAAAGCTACAAAATTACCGCTAAAGGCAATAACAGGATTAACAATCGCCGTCCTTCTGTTATCCGGTATGGTAGGTATCGGTACCTGGGCCTACTTCAGTGATACTGAGACTACAACCAACAACGTACTGGCTGCCGGAACCCTCGACCTTAAGACTAATGATGTTGATGGGGTTAGTCAGACACTCCTGGCTACGAATCTGATGCCTGGTGAAACGCTGGGACCGGAAACGATAATTCTCAAAAACTCGGGGAGTCTGGACAGCTCAAGTCTGGATATAGTATTCACCTACATCGAAAGCGATGCGACAAAGAACCCCGCCGATAAAAGTGCAAACGACACGGCCGCACAGATCGAAGTAACCACACTCAACTATAACTCGTCGAGTCTACTCGGCAGTGTTTCGGACACCAACACCAACGGATACCGTGACATTCAGGATCTAAAAAACTCAAATTTAAGCGGTCTGGCTGGAATCACCGCTGCATCCAGTAAAGATTTCGATATAGCTATCAAAGCTAGAAATACGATAAACGGTGACTATCAGGCTGACGGTATAGTTATCACAATTACCTTTACCCTGAACCAGTAGGATTTCTCTATGAAAAAAGCAGTCGAGTATATTTGTTATTCGGTATCGGTCCTGCTCATAGCAGCAGCCGTTTTCGTTTATCTGGCACCACATATCGGCTGGAGGGTCGACTCTGTGGAGTCAGGCAGCATGGAACCCGAACTTAAAGTAGGTTCCGTAGTCGTTGTTCAGCCTGTTGACCCCGAGACTATCGTCGAGGGAGATATCATCACGTTCCGACTGGACGGAGTGGATGAAACCGTGATAACTCACAGGGTTATCGGTATAGAGCGGAATTCCCCGCTGTATTTCAGGACCAGAGGTGATGCCAATTTGAAACCAGATCCGTTCGCCATACGCGCCCGGGATGTTGTCGGCAGGGTCGTCCTGAACATCCCTTTTCTTGGATATGTCACTAAGTATCTGAAGACGTTCGTCGGATTTATGTTTACCGTTATTATACCGGGAACGGCCGTCGTGGTTATTTACGCCTGGAGTGTGTGGCGGGAATTTAACCAGAACAAGAAAAACCAGGTAAAGGTGCTGAACAGTGAACGCTAGAAAATGGTTGATCTTGTTACTGGCTATCATCATGGTTATGACCCTGGCTACCTACGTGGGTACGACCGGAGCTTTCTTCGTTGATGACGAACTCAGTTCCGATGACTCTCTGGGATTCGGATGGGGCTTGACGACACTCAATGATGGCTTCGAAGGTTCTCCCTGGGATGACAACTGGGACGAGAATGGCTCGACCGTATGGCTGCAGAGCTCAGCACAGGCTTACAGCGGAACTTACGCTGCCAGCGGTACAAAGACCGAGGCCAGTTACCTTACTTCCGACGATTTGTTCGCTTCATCGGCAACAAATATCACCATACACTTCTGGTATCGTCCCAGTAGCATTGAAGCAGGTGATATTCTATTCCAGGCCTATAACGGAACCGCCTACAATACTTTGTACGATTTACTGAGCTATCCCACCTATGCGGATAACACGTGGTGTGAATTCAGCGAAGTAATAAACGATTCGCAGTATTTCATCGCCGGTTTCAGAATCAGGTTTAACAACACCGGGATGACTAATAACAACGATGCGGTCTGGATAGACGACGTACTGGTTATTACCGACAGCATACCTCCGGCTGCTCCTACCAACCTGGTAGCGACACTCGGTGAAGAACAGGTCAGCCTTGACTGGGACAATAACAGTGAAAATGACATTGACGGCTACAACGTCTACCGCAGTCTTACATCAGGCTCAGGTTACTCCAAGATTAACGGCAGCCTGGTCGAAAATAGCGATTACTTGGATACCGGGCTTACCAACAACACCACCTATTACTATGTAGTAACAGCGGTCGATCTCGGAAACAACGAAAGCAGTTACTCAAATGAAGATTATGCAACTCCGACCGATCTTCCGCCCTCGGCACCGACCGGACTGGAAGCCACGGCCGGTGAAGAAGAGGTGGAACTCGACTGGAATGATAACACCGAAAGCGACATAGACGGCTACAATGTCTACCGCAGCACTACCAGTGGTTCAGGTTACAGCAAGATAAATACCGGACTGGTTGCTACCAGCAATTACACCGATACCGGCCTGACGAACGATGTCACTTATTACTATGTGGTAACGGCGGTTGATCTGTCAGCCTTCGAAAGCAGCATGTCGAGTGAAGCAAACGCTACCCCGACCGACCTTCCCCCGGATATCCCAACCAGCCTGGTCGCCACCCCAGGCGATAAAAAGGCGACTCTCGATTGGGTGGATAATACCGATACCGACTTGGACGGCTATAACGTCTACCGCAGTACTACCAGCGGTTCGGGTTACAGTAAGATAAATACCGGACTGGTTGCTACCAGCAATTACACCGACACCGGTTTGACCGGCGGAATCACCTATTACTATGTAGTCACAGCAGTCGACCTGGGCGCCAACGAAAGCGGCTACTCGAATGAGGACGACGCCACTCCTACCGACCCGGCACCGTCACCCCCGACCGGGCTGACAGCTACTGCCGGTGACAGGCAGGCAAGTCTTGACTGGAATGATAATTCCGAGGGAGACCTCGCCGGATATAACGTTTACCGCAGTCTTACCTCAGGCTCCGGCTACTCTAAGATTAACTCCAGCCTGGTTTCTGCAAGCAACTACACCGATACAGACCTTAACGGCGGTACTACTTACTACTACGTGGTAACGGCGGTAGACCTTGCCAGTCACGAGAGCGCATACTCGGCCCAGGATGATGCTACACCTTACGACCTGGCACCTGCAGCTCCTACCGGCCTAAATACTACTCCGGGTAATAATGAGATTGCCCTTGACTGGAATGATAATTCGGAGACCGATCTCGACGGTTACAATGTCTACCGCTCCACTACATCAGGCACCGGTTACAGTAAGGTTAATACCGGCCTTGTCTTGACCAGTAATTATACCGACACCGGCTTGAGTGCCAACGCCACTTATTACTACGTTGTGACAGCAGTCGACCTCGCCAGCAACGAAAGCAGTTACTCGACCGAAGAAAGCGAAATTCCGAACGATCCGGTACCTTCGGACCCGACCGGGCTGACGGCCACCGCCGGCGACCTTGAAGCGAACCTCGACTGGGATGACAATATCGAAGAAGACTTGGCCGGATATAACGTTTACCGCAGCCTTACCAGTGGTTCCGGTTACACGAAAGTTAACGGAAGCCCCGTAGGAACAAGTTACTATACCGATACCGGCCTTAACAGCACGGTTACCTATTTCTACGTTGTTACCGCTGTGGACTACGGCAATGGTGAAAGCGGCTACTCCAACGAGGATTTCGCTACCCCGACCGACCCGCCTCCGGCGGCCCCCACCGGCTTGACGGCTACACCTCATGATTCCGAGATAGAACTCGACTGGGATGATAACAGCGAAAGCGACCTCGACGGCTACAACGTCTACCGCTCCATCACATCAGGCTCCGGGTATTCGAAGATAAATGGCAGTCTTATCGAGACGAGTAATTATACCGATTACGGTGTTACCAATAACGTAACTTATTACTATGTGGTAACAGCCGTGGACATAACCAGCAGCGAAAGCAGTTCGACCAGCGAGGTAAGCGCTACCCCGGATCCGGCTCCGTCAGCCCCGACCGGCCTGACGGCTACTGCCGGTGATAAACAGGCAAGCCTCGACTGGAATGATAACTCTGAAGGCGACCTGGACGGCTACAACATCTACCGCAGCCTGACCTCAGGCTCCGGCTACTCCAAACTGAACGACGCCCTGATTACCTCCAGTAACTTCACCGATACCGGTCTTACCGGCGGTACTACTTACTACTACGTGGTAACGGCGGTTGACCAGATAGATAACGAGAGCGGTTACTCCAATGAAGATAACGCTACCCCGTATGATAATCCACCTGCAGCCCCCACCGGACTGGCAGCGACCGCCGGTGACAAGCAGGTCAGTCTCGACTGGAATGATAACACCGAGGAAGACCTCGATGGCTACAATGTCTACCGCAGCCTCACCTCAGGCTCAGGCTACTCCAAGATAAACACCGGTCTGGTATCGACCAGCAACTACACCGATACCGGGCTCGTCGGCGGTACCACTTACTACTACGTAGTCACGGCGGTAGACCTGCTCAGTAATGAAAGCAGCTATTCCGCCGAGGACAATGCCACCCCGACCGACCCGGCTCCGTCGGCTCCCACCGGACTGGATGCGACCTCCGGTTATAAACAGGTGAGTCTCGACTGGAATGATAACTCCGAGGAAGACCTGGATGGCTACAACGTCTACCGCAGTCTCACCTCAGGCTCAGGCTACTCCAAGATTAACGGCAGTTTAGTCTACACGAGTAACTATACCGACACCGGTCTTACCGGCGGTACCACCTATTACTACGTGGTAACGGCGGTCGACCTTGCCAGCAACGAAAGCAGCTATTCCGCCGAGGACAGCGCCGTACCTACCGACCCACCACCCGTCGCTCCTACCGGCCTGGCAGCTGCTGCCGGCTATAAACAGGTAAGTCTTGACTGGAACGACAACACTGAGGAAGACCTTGACGGCTACAATGTATACCGCAGCCTGACATCAGGCTCCGGCTACACCAAGATCAACAGCCTGCTGCTGGAGACCAGTGACTATACCGATACCGACCTTTCACCGGCTTATACCTATTATTATGTCGTGACAGCTGTCGATATCGAGAGCAACAGCAGCGGCTATTCCGCTGAAAGCAGCTCCAATCCGTACGGCAAGCTTATGCTGACGGACGGATTCGAAGGAAGCCCCTTCGACCTCCAGTGGAACGATAACGGCACGACCGTCTGGACACAGGTTAGTAACCGGGTGCATACCGGCAGCTATGCCGCCAGGGGCAGGGAGACCGAAGCCGGCTACCTGACAACCGACGATATCGACGCCTCGGATTCCACGGGAATCACGGTGAATTTCTGGTTAAATCCGCAAACCGCAGCATCCGATTGTCTCGTCGAGGCATATAACGGCACCGCCTGGAATACTTTATATGATCTGACAACCTATCCGGGCTACTCTGCCGACACCTGGTCTGAATTCAATGAGGAGATAACCGATTCGCAGTATTTTGTTTATAACTTCAGACTGCGGTTTAACAATACGGCAATGTCAGCCGGTAATGATGCTATCTGGATAGACGACGTTATTATCACCACCGACAGCACTCCTCCGCTATCTCCTACCGGCCTCGATGCTACCGCCGGTGAAGAGCAGGTGGAGCTCGACTGGAATGATAACTCTGAGAGCGACCTTGACGGTTATAACGTCTACCGCTCCACCACCAGCGGTTCCGGGTACAGCAAGGTAAACGGCAGCGTGGTATCGACCAGTAACTACACCGATACCGGTCTGACCAATAATACCACTTATTATTATGTAGTGACTGCCTTAGATATCGGCTCCAATGAAAGCGGTTATTCTCTTGAAGATTACGCCACCCCTCAGGATTTTGCACCGGCAGCCCCGACCGGCCTGGCAGCTACCGCCGGTGAAGAGCAGGTGGAACTCGACTGGAATGATAACTCCGAGAGCGACCTCGACGGCTACAACGTCTATCGCTCCACCACCAGCGGCTCCGGGTATAGTAAGGTAAACACCGGCCTGGTATCGACCAGCAACTACACCGATACCGGTCTGACCAACGGCACTACTTATTATTACGTGGTGACGGCAGTCGACCTGACTTCTCACGAAAGCAGTTATTCGAATGAGGATTATGATACGCCTACGGACGTTAATCCCGCCGCCCCGACCGGTCTGGCAGCAACCCCGGGCGATAAGCAGGTCAGCCTCGACTGGAATGATAACAGCGAAAGCGACCTGGCCGGCTATAATGTCTACCGCAGTCTCACCAGCGGCTTCGGTTACAGCAAGATAAACACCGGTCTGGTATCGACCAGCAACTACACCGATACCGGCCTGACCGGTAATGTGACTTACTACTACGTGGTAACAGCAGTCGACGATGGGGCAAACGAAAGTGAATACTCCAGCGAAGACAACGCAACTCCGACCGACGCGGCACCATCGGCACCGACTGGACTGGCGGCAACACCGGGAGACAAGCAGGTCAGTCTCGACTGGAATGACAACGGTGAAAGCGATTTGGACGGCTATAACGTTTACCGCAGTCTTACATCAGGAAGTGGCTATTCGAAGGTTAATACAAGCCTGGTCGCCTCCAGCAATTATACCGATACCGGTCTTACCGGTGGAACTACTTATTATTACGTGGTCAGGGCGGTCGACCAGGGCAGCAACGAAAGTACGGACTCCAATGAAGACAGTGCTACCCCGACCGATGCGGCTCCTTCCTCCCCCACGGGACTTACGGCCACACCCGGCGACAGGCAGGTCAGCCTGGACTGGAATGACAATTCAGAGGAAGACCTCGACGGATACAACGTTTACCGCAGTCTTACATCAGGAAGTGGCTATTCGAAGGTCAATACAAGCGTTGTGGAGACCAGCGATTACATAGACACCGGACTTACCGGCAATGTTACTTACTACTACGTGGTCAGGGCAGTCGACCAGGGCAGCAACGAAAGTACGGACTCCAACGAAGACAGCGCTACGCCTACCGACCCGGCTCCATCGGCTCCTACCGGCCTGGCAGGTACGCCGGGTGACGCTCTGGCGAGTCTGGACTGGAATGACAACACCGAGGACGACCTGGACGGATATAATGTCTACCGAAGTCTTACCAGCGGTTCAGGGTATTCGAAGATAAACACCTCACTGGTTGAAACCAGCAACTATCTGGATACCGGACTCACCGGTAACGTGACCTATTATTACGTCGTAACGGCAGTCGACCTTGCCAGTCATGAAAGCAGTTACTCGACCGAAGAAAGCGTCACACCGACCGACCCACCTCCGTCAGCTCCTGCCGGTCTGTTCGCAGTACCCCATGACGCCCAGGTCGAGCTTAACTGGACCGATAATTCAGAGACCGACCTCGACGGTTACAATGTTTACCGCTCGACGACCAGCGGCTCCGGGTACGGCAAGCTTAACGGAGCACTCGTAGAGACCAGCAATTACACCGATAACTCGGTGACCAACGACGTGACTTACTACTACATCGTAACGGCGGTGGATACTATGAGTGGTGAAAGTGATAATTCGACCGAGGTAAACGCTACACCCAACGCTACTCCGTCGCCGCCTTCGGGACTGACGGCCACCTCCGGCGACAAACAGATTAGCCTCGACTGGAACGATAACGGTGAAGGCGACATCGCCGGCTACAACGTCTACCGCAGTATTATCTCCGGCTCCGGTTACTCCAAGATAAACACCGGCCTGGTAGGGACCAGCGACTATACCGATACCAACCTGCCCGGCGGCGTGACCTACTACTACGTGGTGACCGCTGTAGATACTATCGCTAACGAAAGCGGATACTCCGGTGAAGACAGCGCTACGCCTACCGATTCGATACCGTCGGCTCCCACCGGACTGGCGGCGACACCGGGAGACAAGCAGGTTAGTCTGGACTGGAATGATAATACTGAGGGCGATCTTGACGGTTACAACGTCTATCGCAGCCTGACATCAGGCAGTGGTTACTCGAAGATAAACACCGTATTGCTGGAAACCAGCAACTATCTGGATACCGGTCTGACCGGTAACGTGACTTACTACTACGTGGTAACGGCAGTCGATCTGGCGGCTCAGGAAAGCGGTTACTCGAGTGAGGACAGTGCTACTCCTACCGACCCGGCTCCTTCGGCTCCTACCGGCCTGGCGGGAACACCCGGAGATAAACAGGCAAGCCTTGACTGGAACGATAATACCGAGGAAGACCTGGACGGCTATAATATTTACCGCTCGACCACCAGCGGCTCCGGTTATTCGCAGATAAATGGCAGCCTGCTTGAGACCAGTGACTATACCGTTACCGGTCTGACCGGTAACGTGACTTACTACTACGTGGTGACGGCAGTAGACCTGGCAGCCCATGAAAGCAGCTACTCGGCAGAAGAAAGTGTTACGCCGACCGACGCACCTCCGGCAGCGCCCACCGGTCTGGTGGCAACCCCGCATGATGCTGAAGTCGACCTCGACTGGGCCGACAACAGCGAAGGCGACTTTGCCGGCTACAACGTCTACCGCAGCACTACCAGCGGTTCCGGTTACAGTAAACTAAATGGAAGTCTGTTGACATCCAGTAATTACACCGATAATTCGGTTTCCAATGATACCACCTACTACTACGTGGTGACGGCAGTCGACCTCGGCAGCAACGAAAGCAGCTATTCGTCTGAAGACAATGCCACCCCGAACGCTACTCCGGCTGCTCCGACGTCTCTGGTAGCTACAGGCGGCGACCTGTACGTCGACCTCGACTGGGCCGACAACAGCGAAGGCGATATTGCCGGGTATAATGTCTACCGCAGCACTACCAGCGGTTCCGGCTACAGCAAGATTAATGCCAGTCTGGTTACTATAAGCGCTTACACCGACGATACGGTTTCAAACGATATCACCTATTACTACGTGGTGACGGCGATCGACACCATCGCCAATGAAAGCAGCTATTCGGCCGAAGATAACGCCACACCGACTGGTCTGACACTGATAAACGACGGGTTTGAAGTCGACCCATGGTACGATAACTGGGACGGAAACGGCGGTACCACCTGGACTCAGAGAACCAACGAGCAGCATTCCGGCTCTTATTCCGCCAGAGGAAGGTATGATGCACCGGGCGATCTGACCTCCGACGACCTGGATGCCAGTACGGCCGTGTATAACATCTATATAGAATTCTGGTATTACCCGAGGAGACTCGATGGCGGTGAAGCCCTGTTCCAGGTATTCAACGGAAGCACCTGGGATACACTGTACGATATGAATAACGGTGCCAATAACAACTGGAATTTCTACAGTACCAGTCTCACTGGTTCCCAGTACTTTATATCCAACTTTAAGATAAAATTCAACGGTACGGCTCTGGCCGATAACGACGTAATATTCGTCGATGACGTACTGGTACAGACCAACCAGTAATCGCATTGACAAAACCGATATCGAATACTAAGCTGAAACATCCGGACACACATTTTACCGAAAGGACCGGTTTGTGCGTAAAAAAGGAAAGTGGCTGGTAATCGTCTCCCTGATCGTTCTCCTGCTTGTGACAGCATCGTGCGGCGGAGACGGCGGGACATCGAATAAGACAGCTGACGGTGATACGGGCGAAACAGAGAGCGGTACCTCTGTCACCTTCACCGACCCCAACCTTGAGTCTGCCGTACGGAGTGCCATCAATAAGTTCACCGGCTCTCTCGAACCCGAAGACCTTGAATCAATCACTTCACTTTCAGCTCCAAAAAGCAATATCGAGGACCTGACGGGACTGCAGTACTGCACCGGCCTTACCGAGCTCGACCTCAGTGAAAACCGGATAACGGATATATCTACCCTGGCAGGCTTGAGGGACCTGACTAAATTATCTCTTCGGGTGAATTCCATAAGTGATATCTCTCCCCTGGCTGACCTGGATAAACTCACCGAATTGAAACTGGAATTTAATGAGATTCAGAGTGTCGCTCAACTATCATCGCTGAAGAACCTGACCGTACTCGAACTGACCAAGAATAAAATCGAGAACATTTCGGGTCTCAAGTCGCTGCGAAAACTGACTCGCCTGATACTCAATGAAAACATGATTAACAACGTCTCACCACTTGAATCGCTGAAAAACCTTGAGACGCTCTGGCTGGGTTATAATCAGATAAGGGATATCTCTCCCCTGGGTTCATTAACAAACATCACTGAGCTTCACCTGGAGTTCAACAAAATCGAGGATATCTCAGCGCTGACTTCGATGAACGACCTGGCTGTACTTGAACTTACCGGAAACCAGATAAGCGATATCACACCCTTATCCGACTCCGTGAACCTGCGGAATCTATATCTGAGGTGGAACCAGGTGTCCGATATTTCAGCCCTGTCATCCTGCACCGGTCTTGACTGGCTCTTTCTTGAACAGAACCTTATCAGCGACGTTTCACCTCTGGCTTCACTGCCGAACCTTACGCGGCTTAACCTGGCGCGCAACCAGGTTGTCGATATCTCTCCGCTGAAATCTCTGGCAAAGATTACCGAAATAATTCTGCTGGAAAATCCACTGGATAATACATCGATTAACGTCCACATACCCGAACTTCAGGAAAAGGGCGTCGATGTCCGCTGGTAAGATACCGGCAGATGGGGATAAAACGGCAGAGTACTGGAGTCAATCTTCCCTGTTATCGGTTCTGTTTGCTTTCGGTCTAATTGTCATTGCGAGATTCGCCGTCTGTAGGCGAGGCGTGGCAATCTAGATAAATACTAGAGATTGCCACGTCGCCTCGATTCACTCCGTTCATCGAGGACTCCTCGCAATGACGAAGTGTGAAAGGATTGCCGCGGGCTTCGCCTCCGCAATGACAAATGTAATAGATTGCTTACCGGTACTCCAACCAAAGCCGCATAGTACACTATTATCCGGCCTCGGTTCAATATCTTAGAAATATCTCGTAATCGCTGCCGTCGTTACCCTGCCAGACGATATAGTCGCTGTTTATCTGCGGTCGATGGTCGTCATTAGTATCATCGGTAAGTTTCTGAACAGAATTCCCATCCCAGAGGTATATCTCCCCGTCCTGGCCGTCCGAAGCGAACCATACCACCTTCCCGTCGCTTATGCAGGGTTCATAATCATTTAACTCATTATCCGTTATCTGCGTTATTTCTCCGTTTTCGTAAAGAAATATCTCCCAATCGTTCCCATCATGACCCCGCCAGGTAATTTCCCCGGAACTTATCCGGGGATAGACGTCATGGTATTCGTTATCGGTTATCTGCCGAACGGTATTTCCGTCCCAGAGAAATATTTCCAGATCGTTGCCGTCGCTGCCTCGCCAGACTACCTGGCCGCCGTCTATCTGCGGTTCGTAATCGTCTACATCGTTATCCGTTAACTGGTGAACGGCTTCCCCGTCCCAGAAAAATATCTCCCAGTCATTCCCGTCTTCCATCGGCCAGGTTAACTGCCCTTCGCTTATATCAACCTCATAGGCATTGTAGTAGTTATCGGTAATCTTCCGGCTTACCTCGCCATCCCAGAAGACGACGTCCCAGTCATGATCGTCGGAGGTACGCCAGACCGCGTTACCGCCGGATATTCTGGGGCCTGTTTCGTTAACGTCATTGTCGGTAAGGCGCCTGGTTGTACCGTCTTCCCAGAGGAAAATCTCGTAGTCGACGCCGTCCCATCCCCGCCAGATTATTTGTCCTGAGTCTATATCCGGATTTTCATCATCATATTCATTATCGGTAATCTGTATTATTTTCCCTTTGTCCCACAGGAATATCTCGAAATCATTGCCGTCATGGCTGTACCAGACGACCTGTCCGGAATCAACCTTGGGACTGATGTCGTCATAATTATTTTCGGTAAGCTGCCTGATAATACCCTCGGGGCCGGTATCATCCGAACAGGAAGTACATATCAGCGCAAGACACGATATCAGCACGATTCCCGATATAATTCGTTTCATTACTTAACCTTCAAGCAAAATACTGCGATATTTATTCTCAATCATAGGAACGCGCCCTGTTAATGTCAATAAAAGTATAAGCAGTTTCCCGGGTGAATAATACTTCAGTCTTAAACCTGTTAAATTCGTCGAATTTGGATACTATTCAGTTTTAGTTGTGATTTTACGTTCACCCCCCGCCTGCCAAAGTCTCGTGCGGCGGGCAGGCCTTTATCCCCCTTAAACAGTTACCGTATTCTGCACAGATATTTCGACTGTTTAAGGGGGAAAGTGTTTGAGAGAGGGGCTTTGCCCCTCTCTCATGTTTACTCCCCTCTCCAGCCGGAAAAGACAAACAACAGTTGTCATTGGTACTGGCTGGAGAGGGGACAGGGGTGAGGTAAGTACAAATAATCAAATGCAAACAGAACGCTAATTTCCAGTGTTGGACAAACGCTCGGAAAAAAAGTTAAAATGAGTTTAATCAATTTTACTTGTATAAAATGAAGGAGAAACAATGTCTGATTTACTGTCGAACACCATTGATATGATTAAACCGCTTGATGAAAAAGCAATGGATGAAGCCCGGGCCAGGCAGAACCTGCTGACCAAACCGGAAGGAAGTCTGGGAAGGCTCGAAGACCTTTCCGTGCAGATTGCCGGTATACAGAGAAAAGCGATACCGGAGATCAATTATAAAGCGGTAATAACGATGGCAGGCGACCATGGCGTGGTTGCCGAAGGAGTGGGAAACTGGCCCCAGGAAGTCACCGCCCAGATGGTGGATAATTTCCTTATCGGCGGTGCCGGCATCAACGTAATGGCAAAACAGGCAGGTGCCCGGAATATTATCGTTGATATCGGGGTAGCCTCGGATATGAAATCCAATCCTAAGCTGATATCCCGGAAAGTAGCCCCCGGTACCGGCAATATTGCCGCCGGACCGGCGATGACTCCGGAACAGGCGGTAAAGGCAATTGAAACCGGCATCGAAATAGTAAATGAAGAAATCGCTCGCGGACTGGATGTAGTCGGCACCGGCGATATGGGTATAGGGAATACTACTGCCAGCAGTGCCGTCTGCGCAGTCATCACCGGAAGAAAACCGGCCGAGGTTACCGGCAGGGGTACCGGAATCTCCGACGACCAGCTTAAACACAAGACTGCAATAGTCGAAAAAGCTCTCTCGGTAAATCAACCGGACTCTTCACAACCGCTGGACGTTCTGGCTAAAGTGGGCGGCTATGAAATCGGCGGTCTCGCCGGAGTGATACTGGGTTCCGCTGCCCAGAGTATCCCGGTGGTGATAGACGGATTTATCTCCGGCGCGGCAGCACTGATTGCCGCTTCCCTGTCACCTCGGGTAAAGGACTATATGATTGCGTCACATGTCTCCGCTGAATCTGGACACCGCGCCATGCTGGAATATCTCGGCCTTGAACCACTGCTTGACCTCGGCCTGCGGCTGGGAGAAGGCACGGGTGCCGCACTCGGAATCTTCCTCTGCGACACTGCGGTGAAAATCTTATCCGGTATGTCCACCTTCGCCGAAGCCGGAGTTTCCGAAAGTAACGAGGAGTAGCTTTTGAGTTTTTTAACGGCTCTCAGGTTCCTCACCGTATTCCGTATTCCCGGCGGTCGTACTGAAACTGCGGCGGATATGGGGCGTTCGACGCTATGGTTTCCGGCAACAGGCCTGGTTATAGGAATAATTCTTGCTTTTATGAACTGGGTTTTCAGCCTGTTTCTTCCGGTGGCGGTAACCAGCGGGTTGACAATCGTGCTGCTGGTAATAATAACCGGCGCCATGCACCTCGACGGGTTCGCCGATACCTGCGACGGCCTTGCCGGAAACAAACCTGCTGAAGAACGCTGGAAAGTGATGCATGACAGCCGGACCGGTGCCTTCGGAGTCGCCGGGTTGATTCTTCTACTCCTGATAAAATTCATTCTCCTTAACAGTATTCCGCAGGCATATACAGCTCCGGTCCTGGTGCTTATGCCGGTCATCGGCCGCTGGACGATGGTATACGCGCTGGCAATGTATCCCTACGCCCTGAACGAAGGTCTGGGGAAGGCGTTTAAAGACGGAGTGACCCGAACGCGGTTAGGCTCAGCAACCTTAATTACCCTCGGAATTTCCGTGTTATTGGCATGGTGGGCGGATTTGGATTACTATTATATAGTCGGAATCGGAATAATGGCTGTAATCTGGATTATGGTCGTTATGGTATCGGCTTATTTCAGACATAAATTCGCCGGTCTCACCGGCGATACCTACGGGGCGCTAAACGAGCTTGCCGAAACCGGGATACTGTCTATTGCCAGTATCGCTGCTTTCAACGGATGGCTTCTATAAACGGAAAAGGAGAATATATTGACCAGACTTCTGCTGGTGAGACACGGACAAACCGACCACAACAATAATCGCAGGGTTGCCGGTTATACCGATATCGAACTCAACGACGAAGGCCGTCTCCAGGTAAGAAAACTCGGTGAACGCCTGGTGAAGGAAGAAATAAATGCCGTGTATACCAGCGACCTGAAACGGGCTGTCGATACCGCTGAAGCCGCCGTTTCGGGTCGTGATATCGAGATCATTAAAACCGAAGAACTCAGGGAAATGAACTTCGGCGCAGCCGAAGAGATGACGTTCACCGAACTTCGCGAACAGTTCCCGGAAATAGCCGGCTCCGTAATGAACTTCGCCGCCGGACTGAGTTTTCCGGGAGGTGAAACTTTTGCCGAATTTGCCACCCGGGCCTGCGGATTTCTTAAAAGACTCGAGGACTATAAAGAAGACGAAACGGTCCTGATAGTCGCTCACGGCGGTACTCTCAAGGTACTCATCTGCGAACTGCTGGGTATCGACCAAAGTCACTGGTATCAGATGGGCATCGAAAACGCTTCCCTGAGCATTGTTAATACGTACGACAGCAGGACGATACTCAACCTCCTCAACGATACGTCCTATCTCAACGACTAAATACAGTGAAAGGTAACCGACTTATGCAGAAAGTGTTTGTTTCCTGGAGCGGCGGTAAAGACGGCTGTTACGCCTGTTACAAGGCAATGAAAAGCGGTATGGACGTCCGTTTTCTGATGAGCATGATGGACGAGAAAGACGAATGGTCATGGTTCCACCGCTTTCCTCCGGAAGCACTGAAACAGCAATCGGCGGCGATGGGTATCCCTCTTCTGCATAATCCTTCGACCCTGGATACTTACGAGGACGATTTCACCAGGGCTGTAACGGAAATGAAGAAGGACGGTATAGAAGGCGGTGTCTTCGGCGATATTGAAACCGACCATCATCGTCAGTGGGTAGAGGATATATGCGCCCGTTCGGGTATCACCGCCCACCTTCCGCTGTGGCATCTGTCACAGGACGACATTATGAACGACTTCATAGGACAGGGATTCGTCGCTGTCATAACGGCCTGCAACAAGGACTACTTCGGCGAGGAATGGCTGGGAAGGAAGCTGGACACGGACTTTCTCGCTGATATCGCGGAAATGCAGAAAACGACCGATGTAACGACCTGCGGCGAGATGGGTGAGTTTCATACGCTGGTTATCGACGGGCCGATATTCAATAAACGCATCGAGATACAGGAAACGGTAAACCGCTATAACAACGGCTACTGGTTCCTTGAAATACAGAAAAGCGAACTGATAGATAAATAAGAGAGGTACCGGAAATTAACGTACTGATTACAGGCGGAGCTAGAAGCGGCAAGAGCAACTACGCTCAGGCACTCGCCGGGAAATCGGCTGAAAAAGTGCTGTTCGTTGCCACCGCCGAAGCAGGCGACGACGAAATGCGGCGGCGTATCGAGGAACACAGGAAAAACAGGCCTGCTTTATGGACAACTCTGGAAACACCGGCCGGCGTCGGAGAAAGTATCCGCGGGAATGCCGGTGATAATCAGGTCGTCCTCCTCGACTGTATTACCTTGCTGGTCAACGCCGTGTTCAACCGGTTTGGCGAAAATCTCGACGAGAAGCAGATAGAAGAAGCCGTAACTGCCGAGATTAACGACTTGATCGATTGTATGGAGAACCTGGACAAAGACTTCATCATCGTCACCAACGAAGTTGGACTCGGGCTCGTCCCGGCAAACCAAGCCGGCAGGTTCTACCGCGATATCCTCGGCAAGGCTAACAGCATACTTGCCGCTTTCTGCGATGAAGTATACCTCATGGTCTCAGGAATCCCGGTCAGGATAAAACCATCCGGATAATCCGGCTGTTCGCCTGAGAAATGTAGTCCTGTCGATAATCTAACTCTGTCATTCCCGCGCAGGCGGGAATCCAGAAATATCCTGTTTACAGCAATATCTACCTCCTTAATCCGGACTTCAACTTTTAAAGGTTATCCTGGATTCCGGCTTCCGCCGGAATGGTTATTATTATTTCATTCTTTCACCTTTCTCTTTGCCACGCATAAAGCTTTTCCATTTCATTATTTACCTATATCTCCGCACTGATACGTGTTTCAGATTCCTTCCCTCGCCCCTTTTTCACGCACGGACTTTATCAACTTCGCTGAAAAACTGACCTGGCTTACATACCATCCTTTTTACGAAGCACCCCCTTTCCATTTGGAGAGGGGTGTGCTTCGTAACCGGGGGAGAGGCTTAAAAAGAAATATTTGGCTACCATTCTTTCACCTCCCGTGCTAAACTTGAAACAACAAATCAAGAGGATATAAATGTCTCTATTTATCACTTTCGAAGGCGAAGAAGGCAGCGGGAAATCCTGCCAGTCGGAAGACCTATATAACTGGCTGTCCGCCCAAAAAATCCCCGCAGTCCTCACCCACGAACCCGGCGGAACACCCATCGGAGAGAAAGTATCCGACCTGGTAAAGTGGGCGCAGGAGACTGCCATATCGCCCCTGACCGAACTCCTGCTCTTCAACGCATCCCGCGCCCAGCATGTAAAGGAAGTAATCCGTCCCGCGCTGGATGAAAGCAGTGTGGTTATCTGCGACAGGTTCGACGATTCAACCACCGCCTACCAGAGTTACGGCCGGGGACTCGACCTCGAAACGGTGAAGAAGATAAACGATACCGCCACCGGGGGGCTCCGTCCCGATTTGACAGTCCTGCTTGATATCTCGTTTGAAGACGGTCTGGCGCGCAAGAGCGGCGAAAAGCTGGACAGGTTCGAACAGGAAGACATGGACTTCCACCGCCGGGTGCGTGAAGGCTATCTTAAACTTGCCGGTGAAGAACCCGGACGCTGGCTCGTAATAGACGCAACGCAGTCCCGGGAAAGCATTACTGAAATAATCCGGGACAGGGTGGAGAGTCTTCTTCACACCCGGTAGACCGCAAATTCGATATATCGTTTTATTGGACTTGCAGCCGCAGGCTGTAGTAAAATATCTTCAATCTTTAGTTGTGGTTTCCACCCCCGTGCATTTCAGCACCATTCTCGTTAATTCAGGGTAAAAATGCCGGCGGAGTGTGTAATACCCAGGCTGGAAAGGAAATATCAGTAATGAAGCACTTCGAATCATTGTTCAGTCCGGATAGTGTTGCCGTAGTCGGCGCGTCGAACTCGCTGGAAAAATGGGGCGCCGGCGTTTTCAACAGCGTATTAAGGACTTCCAGCGTAAAGAAACTCTACGCGGTAAACAACAGGACGGACGAAGTAATGGGTGTGAAAACCTACCCTTCAGTGAGAGATTTACCGGAACCGGTAGACTTCGTGGCAATCGTGGTCCCCTTCAACTACGTGCTCGACGTGGTGAAGGACTGCGTCGCCAGAGGGGTCAAATCAGCCCTGATAATTACCGCCGGACTCGGCGAAACAGGCTCCGAAGGAGCCAAACTGCAGGAAGAGATTGTCAGGACAGCCAGAGAGGGTGGTCTCAGGCTGGTAGGGCCCAACTGCATGGGCCACTTCAATACGGCTAACAGCTTCTCCACGGTGCGTATGGGTATGGCTCTGGACAAGGGCAACATCGGGGTTATTTCGGAAAGCGGAGGCTTCGCCGGTCATATCCTCCAGTGCGGGACCGAGATGGGCGTGGGTTTCAGCAAGTTCGTCAGCACGGGCAACGAGGCGGATCTTCATTTCGAAGACTTCTTCGAGTATTATGCCCAGGACGATGAAACCAAGGTAATCACCGCCTATATCGAAGGTTTAAGAGAAGGCCCCCGGTTCTTCAAAATCGCCCGTGAAATTACGAAAACCAAACCGGTCGTGGTGGTAAAGGTGGGCAGGACCAGAGCGGGTGAGAGGGCCGCGAAGTCCCACACCAGCGCTATCGCCGGCTCGGACAACGTCTACGATGCAATGTTCAAGCAGTCGGGTGTGATAAGAGTCGATGAGGTGGAAGAGCTTTTCGACGTCGCTTCCGGCCTCCTCCATATGCCGATACCGAGAGGAAAGAGAGTTGCCATTCTTACCTTCGGCGGAGGTTTCGGCTGGTTACCGCCGACGCCTGCGAAAGACTCGGGCTCGAGGTTGCTCAGCTTTCTCCGCATACAATAGAGGCGCTGAACGAGATACTTCCGGAACGCTGGCCTCATGCCAACCCGGTAGATATGGTCGGATTCGGCGAAGTAACTTTCCCCTGCCTCTGGCCGCTGATAGAAGACGATAATATCGACTCCGTGATAGTAATCGGCGGTATCGGCCAGATGGGGATGGCAAGAAGAATGATGAATATCAGGCAGGGACGGCAGTCGTTCGATGAACAGGATGCCCCGCCGTCGGTCCTGGAACAGGCCGAGGAAGCCATCAAGGCAAGGGAGGAAGAGGAGAAAAAGAACCTGGCCAGGCTCTACGAATACATGGCTGAATACAAAAAACCCGTTGTTACCTTTAACCGCCACGCCTCCCGGATGAAGGATGTACCCGTCTTTAACGAACTTAAAGAGAATGGTATTATGATATACCCGACTCCGGAAAGAGCCGCCAAGGTGCTGTCCCACTTGGCAGCATACGGCGAGTACCTGCAATCATAACTGTATATCGGGGGACGGATATATGACAGGTAATAAAGCAATAAAGCTGGAATCGGTCGCTGAACTGGAAGCAATGGCAAAGAAGCTGCGCCGTCACATCATCGAGATGATTGGAAAGGCGGGCAGCGGTCACCCCGGCGGTTCACTTTCAGCCGCCGATATCGTGACCTGTCTTTACTTCAACGTACTCCGGCACGATCCCTCGAATTCGAAATGGCCGGACAGGGACAGGTTTATCCTCAGCAAGGGGCACGCCGCGCCGGTGCTGTACTCGGCACTGGCAGAGTGCGGTTATATTCCCTTAGAAGCATTATCTACCCTCAGGAAGATAAACAGCATCCTGCAGGGTCACGCCGACAGCCATCACACGAACGGAGTCGAACTGACCGCCGGCTCGCTGGGACAGGGCCTTTCCTTCTCAATCGGTGTCGCCCTCGCCGGTCGCCTGAATTCAAAAACCTACCGGGTTTACACGCTGCTGGGCGACGGTGAATGCGACGAAGGCCAGGTATGGGAAGCGGCTATGTCTGCCGCCCATTTCAAGGTAGACAACCTTACCGCAATCGTGGACAATAACGGACTCCAGATTGACGGCTGGAATAAAGACATAATGAACCTGGAACCCTTCAATGACAAGTGGAAAGCCTTCGGCTGGCACGTAATCGACATCGATGGTCACGACATCCCCCGGATTCTCGAAGCATTCGGTGAAGCCCGATCCGTTAAAGGCAGACCCTCGGTAATCATCGCTCATACGGTGAAAGGTAAAGGGGTCAGCTTTATGGAGAACCAGGTCGGTTTCCACGGCAAGGCTCCCGACGCCGAACAGGTAAAAATTGCCCTGGAGGAGTTGAAGTAATGGCTGAAGAAGTTGCTATGAGGGAAGTCTACGGTAAAACCCTGGTAGAACTGGGCAGAGAAAATCCCGACATAGTGGTACTCGATGCCGACCTTTCGGCATCGACCCAGACAAAACTCTTCGCCGCCGAGTTTCCGGACCGGTTCTTCGACTGCGGAATCGCCGAACAGAATATGGTCACCATCGCCGCCGGACTGGCGGCTTCGAGTAAAATACCTTTCGCCAGCACCTTCGCCGTATTCGTGCCGGGACGCTGCTTCGACCAGGTAAGAGTGTCCATCGCCCAGTCTTCGCTGAACGTGAAACTGGTCGTTACCCACGGCGGTCTTTCCGTAGGTGAAGACGGCTCGACCCACCAGGCGATAGAAGACCTTTCTCTAATTACGTCTCTGCCTACCTTCACCGTCATCGTTCCCGCCGACGGCCCGGAAACCGCGCAGGCGGTCAGGGCTGCCGCGGCACTGCAGGGACCCGTCTATATTAGGCTCCCGCGCCTGAAAACTCCCATCCTCTACGGCGATGATTATAAATTCGAGCCCGGCAGGGCCAGCGAACTGAGACCGGGTAAAGACGTAACGATTATAGCAATCGGTATAATGGTTGCCGCCGCCGTCGAAGCCGCCGAAAACCTTGCCGGAGAAGGTATCGGCTGCCGCGTAATCAATATGTCCACGCTCAAACCCATCGATGAAGCTGCTGTAGTCAGGGCTGCCCGGGAAACCGGCGCCATCGTTACCGCGGAAGAGCACCTCGAACACGGGGGCCTCGCCGCCGCGGTGGCACAGGCAGCCGCGAAAAACGCTCCGGCTCCGATGGAATTCGTCGCCCTCCACAGATACGCTGAATCCGGCTCTCCTCCCGAACTGCTGAAAAAATACGGCCTGACTGCTTCCGACATAGAAGAAGCGGTGAAAAAAGTACTTAAGAGAAAAACGAGCTGACAATGAGCCTGGAATTCCCTGTCGAAGAAGCACTGAAACGCGTCCAGAAATATATGGATATGGAATACCACTGAGGGCCCAGCATCCTGCAGGTCATGTGGGAAGCGAACGGGCGTGGCGACGACTCCATGCTCTGGGCGGGGACCAATTTCTTCGGCGGAATATCCCGCCACACCGATGGTGTATGCGGAGCCGTGTCCGCCCTGGGGATTTACCCCGGATTCCGGTATCGGGTGCCGCCGGGAGATAATGAAAAGGCAGACAAAGCGAAAGAAGAAGCACGGGCTAAGACCTCCGAGCTCGTCCAGGCGTTCAAGGACGACTTCGGTTCTATCATCTGCCAGGACCTGCTCGACATTCCCGACACCGGCGAAGAGGATGTCAAACGTTACATGGACTCCGAACAACGCAAGGAACTGTGCAATGGTTACGTTCGGTTCGTCGTTGAAAAACTATTCAAACTCGATTGATAAACTTCGTCTGTTGTGCACTTTTATATCCCATACCGGCTTTCGCCGGTATCCAGAAAATTTAGTATAATTAGTATAATAGGTAGGTCAAAATGAAACTGAAACTGACAAAGCAGGAAGCCGGAGAACTCGCTGAAAAATTAATGCTCGAAGGCGCTCATTGAGGCCCGACCACCGTGCAGGTCATGCACAAAGCCTACGGCTTCGATGACGACGCCATGTTGTGGGCGGGCACCGCTTTCTTCGGCGGAATAGCCGGTCACCAGGACGGCATCTGCGGCGCCGTTTCCGGACTCGGCATCGCCCTCGGTTTCCGCCACCGGGATACTTCCGGGGAGAAAGAAAAGGAACAGAAAGCCCGTGAACAGGCTATCAAGAAGACCGGAGAGATAGTCAGGCAGTTCAAGGAAAAATTCGGCTCGATTAACTGCCTGGAACTCGTAGGCCTGGACTTCTCCAATCCCGAAGATGCTAAACAGTTTTTCGGTAATCCGGAAAAACAGGGCATTTGCGCCGGATACGTCAGGTTCGCCGTTGAAAAACTCGTCGAACTCGAGGAGTAAGGACGATGCGGCGCGACTGGTATTGCGAGGACGTTCTGTCCGGCAAAATGGAAATAAAGAAAATATGGGAAGACGAACGTGTCCTCGTCTTCTATCACCCCGACCCGGCGGCGGAACACCACGCCGTCGCCATTCCCAAGCAGCATGTCCCATCGCTGATGGACCCGGCAGCCCTCGACGGCGACCTCCTTTCCTCGATGATGACCGCCGTCCAGAAAGCCGCGGTTGAAATGGGACTCGATAAAACCGGCTTCTTCATCGAATCCAACGCTATCGACCCCGGTGTCACTCCTCACATGCACTGGCATATCAAAAGCTTTGAATCTAAACGGTAAATCATAACTTCTGACAAGAAAGCCTTGCTTTCGCGGGGCTTTTTTACTTTCTGGTGCCGGGAGAGAGGCATGAACCTGCAAGCCCTGCGATGGCGGAATAATAATCCGCTGTCATAATTATCAATTTTTTATTCTGAACCATAGCGCCGGGCAGCAAGTTAGGCTATCATATATAGCAAATACTGAACGGGTACCGCAGGAGTGAAATCGAGATGAGTTTCTGGAAGAAGCTGTTCGGACGTGGAAACCAGACTGCCGACAGGCAGGGTGAAGTCGGCTCTTTGATCGTTTCGTGTCAATTCCCCCGGCAACAGGCAAAGAACTGGTCTGCCTCCGAACTGGAACAGGTGCTTAAAGACTGCACCGTGCACACGGGTAATGCCGTTGCCCAGAAGTTCAACCTCGGCAGGGAGGATGTGAGTCTGAACGTTGTCACCGACCCTGCAGACCCGGGGGCAATATTCACCTGGCATGTCGCGCTCGGCAGTTTTGCAGAGGTTGAAAGATATACGAGAGCTGTGTGGAACCAGTCTGTAAGCGAGTTCGGGTAAAAGAAACCTGCTACTCAGGATGAGATATATTAAACATATTATGAGTACTGGTGCCGGGAGAGGGACTCGGACCTGCAAGCCCTACGGCGGCGGATATTAGGTCCGCTGCGTCTGCCAATACCTCAAATCCAGCCCCGTCTCACAGCCTTATCTCTTTTTCCAGCCACTCGATGTGTTCGTATTTTCTTCTCCAGAAAATGTCCTCCCATAGATAGTGGAAAGCCAGTTTTTCCCATCCTGTGAACCGGTGGAAGAACCCGAGCAGTTTTTCCGTTGAGACCAGCTCCTCGTTGAAAATCAACCTCGACATTATCTTCTGTTCCCACGGCGGAATTGTTTCCAGCGTACCGTAAAAATAGAAATCCTCGAAAAGCAGGTATTCGACCGATGCCGGGCCGATACCGTAAAGCTTCAGCATCTCGTTTTTGACTTCTCCCCTGCCCATTTTTCTCAGGGTAAAACCGTCAATCTCATTATTGGTGAACTGCTCTGTAATCCTTTTGAGAAACTTAGCCCGGTAACCAAGTTTCAGGTCTCTCAGTTCCTGCTCGGATGCTTCTGCCATAACAGCCGGTTCCCAGAATGCGGAAAGGACTTTACTGTTGTACTCCAGCCTGCTGCCGAACCGCTCGAACAGGTTCTCCAGCATCTGGACGGAGCGCCTTACGGTCGCGTTCTGGAGGACTATGTAAATAACCAGCGATTCGTAGAGAGAATTACTGGCTCTTGGCTTCATTCCTTTCCACCTGTCCAGGACAGGACCGAGGACTGCGTCGTTTTTATAATCGTCATAAAAGCCGGATATATCGGAATCAAGGTTAAACCTCCATCCAAGCTCGGGGATGAGTCCTTTAATATAATCTTCGGACAGTGCTTCCCGGGAATAAATGCCGGTCTTTATTTCCGGATTATCTATCGTCCCCCGGTTTTCAAATTTCAACCCCAGTTCCCGTCCCTGCCAGAGCATAGTTAACCAGCAGATGCCCTCTTCCCAGGCGTAGTCCGAAGAAGGGAAATAAGAGGGTTTGTGGAAATTGGCATCGAAGTTATAAGGCGGACGGGGAGTAAGAGAGATGACCTCTTTATGGTTAAGTTTGACTGGCGGCATCGAATCACCCGCTTTTTGCCAGGTCTGCGTGGTGCCGGGAGAGGGACTCGAACCCACAAGCCTTGCGGCGGCGGATTTTAAGTCCGCTGCGTCTGCCAATTCCGCCATCCCGGCCTGCCTGATATTGTAGTCAGTGCCGCCTGTACAGTCAAGTATGCACGGTCATACACTCTCCCATCCTTTTCCTTCCCACGCCCTCTATTCACATCGAGGTTCTATCCATCTCTTTAACAAATAAACGTCCTCTGCAAAATGTCCTATTTTCGAAGAACCCCCTTTCCTTATTTGTAAGGAGAGGGGCGTGCTTCATGACAGGGGGAGAGGATAAAATGGAGGAACAGAATACATTTGTAGAGATTGCCACGTCGTCCGCCACAGGCGGACTCCTCGCAATGACAGTGGTGGGGCACATTGCGGCTCTGTCATTCCAGCGCAGGCGGGAATCCAGAATACCTCGACAGCAGATACATCTCCCGGGTTAACGTTGAATTTCATCTCCTCAAGATTTCTGGATCCCGTGTCAAGCACGGAATGACAAAAGAATGTGTTATTGCGAGTCCACCGGAGGTGGTCGAAGCAATCTCCAGGTTCGTAAATAGAGATTGCCACGTCGTTCGCCACAGGCGGACTCCTCGCAATGACAGTGGCGGCTGAAATTATCCGTCACTCTTCGCAATGACGAGAAGACCATATTGACAGCCCACGATATCCGTCATATAATTCAATCACCTGAATAGAACCCGGAAAATCGTTGAAAATGAATAAACACTACTGGAACGCACAGTCTCATACAGCCATCGTTATTACCGGCAAGAGCCCTTCGCCGGGTCTGGTGCGTTTCCAGTTACTACACCTGACTTAGAAAACCACTCAACTGAAAAGAAACAAAACCGGGCCCGGGAAGCAGAAATCCCGGGCTTTTTCTTTTCACGAAAAGCAATAAATTCAAGGAGGAATATATGGTTAACAGGAAATCTGGAAAGTTCGAAGGCTATGACCCGGAGTACTATGATCTCACTTTCGGGGCTAATTTCGGAGATATCCCCTTCTACACGAGCATAACAAAAGAAGCCGGGGGTAAGGTGCTCGAAGTCGCCTGCGGCAGCGGCAGAGTCTACCTGGAATTACTCCGGGCCGGAATCGATATTCACGGCATCGACATTTCGCAACAAATGCTGGACGGACTCAGGAAGAAAGCAGATGAGATGAACCTTACACCCGATGTATACCAGGCAGATATGAGGAATTTCAGCCTTGACGACACCTTCGAGATGATAATCATCCCGGCACGGTCGTTCCTCCATAACGTCACCACCGAAGACCAGTTATCCACACTGGAGTGCTGCCGGAAACACCTTGCCGATAACGGCCGGCTGGTAATGAATTTCTTCTACCCCAGCCGGCATGTTATAGGCAGCAATTACGGAAAAGAGACCGGCAGGCCCCTGGTTAAGCCGGTTGAAGGAATGGAGCTTGTTACCTGGTCGGATTTCGTCAGTGAACCCGACCAGGTGATCGTCACCGAATTCACCTGGAAACAGGACGGCAGAAAGGTATCGCGATTCAAGGCGGAGCTGGCTTACATCTACAAACGCGAATTCGAACTTATGCTGAGGCTGGCGGGATTTTCCGCTTGGCAGGTTTACGGCGGGTTCGATTACCAGCCGCTTGAATCGATTAACCAGGAAATGGTCTGGATAATAAACAAATAATACTTACGGAGGTAATAATGGATAAGACAAAACCCTGGCACGAGGATGACTCGTTCTGGGAAACATGGGGGCCCTTGATGTTTATCCCCGAAAAGATAGCCGCCGCTAAAGAGGAAATGGAGAAGGTAACAATCCTGACAGGACTGGAACCCGGCGCTTCCGTCCTCGACCTCTGCTGCGGTGTCGGGCGGTGTTCACTCGAACTGGCTCGTCGCGGATTCCGGGTGACCGGCGTCGACCGCACCTCGAACTACCTTAAGCAGGCCCGGGAAAAAGCCGGTGAAGAAAAACTGGATATCGAGTTCCTTCAGGATGATATGCGGAGATTCGTTCGACCTGATTCCTTCGACTGCGTTATAAGCATGTACACTTCATGGAGCTATTTCGAAGACCCTGAAGAAGACAGGCAGGTAATTTTGAATGCGTGTACTTCGCTGAAACCCGGCGGCAAGCTGGTTATGCAGACACACGGCAAGGAGACACTGGCCAGAATATTCCAGGAGCGCGGCTGGACTGAAACAGACGGGGTCATCTGGCTCCAGGAAAGGGAGGCTCGAAATAACTGGAGCTGGATGTGGAATCGCTGGATACTTATCGACGGCAACGAACGCAAGGAGGGCGAGGTTACACACCGGCTTTACGCCGGAACTGAAATGATTGCTCTTCTCAAAGACTGCGGCTTCAGCGGAGTTGAACTTTTCGGCGACCTGGACGGCAATCCCTATAACCAGACGGCAAGGCAGCTTATAACTGTCGGATATAAATAACATATTCATTCGTGATTGCCACGCCACGATAATATCGTGGCGTGGCAAAGCGAATATTTTATCCTCTATCCGTGTATAATACTCTAAAGCAGAAATGAAAAGAATCTACACTTATGCGCCTATCGCCTGATTTCACCCGCAGTATTTTCAGCCGGTTCGATAAGGGGATATGGACACTTACACTAATCGACCTTATCAACGCTGCCGGCTTCTCTACCTGCGTCCCTTTCCTCTCCCTGTACCTCTATCAGGAACGCGGCGTCACCATGACGCTGGTCGGAACCGCCTTCCTCGCCAGCGGGCTTATCTCGGCGGTTACGCAAATGATCGGGGGGTATCTTTCCGACAGGTACGGGCGTAAGAAAATCATACTCATATCGATGAGCCTAAACATCCTTAATAACACCGGTATGATAGTGATGATACTGTATTCCGCCCCCGTCTGGTTAATACTGGTCGTATATGTCATCGGCAGGGCAGCCGGGATAACGGCCAGACCGGCACTTTCGGCAATGGTGGTCGACCTCTCCGGGAGAGAAAAACTGACGGAGACTTACGGATTACTCCGCGTCGGACGGAATCTCGGCTGGGCGTCCGGTCCCGCCCTCGGCGGCTATCTGGCCACCTTCCTCTCCTACGCCTGGCTCTTCGCCGTCGCCGTCCTGATGAATACAATCGCTCTCTTTATAATCCTGTTCTTCCTCAGGGAATCCCAGGGAAGGACTCCCGGACGCATGGATATCCGCAGTATATTCTCCGCAGCCGGCAACAAAACCTTTGTCCTGTTTACCGGTTTCTGTCTTCTGGTTTTCCTCTGTATGGCGCACCTGGGAAGCACGCTCTCCGTTTTCACGGTCGACCGCATCGGATTCTCGACGTCCCAGTACGGGCTTCTGCTTACCATCAACGGACTCTTCGTCGTCCTCTTCCAGTACCCTGTCGCTCTCGTTACCGGCAGGCTCAGAAAAGCGAATGTGCTGGTGTTTGGCAGCCTGCTTTACGTAATAGGATGGCTTTACATGGGCTGGACCGGCAGCTTCGGCTGGGCGGTTACGGCCATGATAATCGTAACCATGGGAGAGATAACGTTCTCTCCGGTTGCCACGGCGGTGGTAGGTGAACTGGCACCCGAAGATAAAAGAGGGAGGTATATGGGCTTCTTCGGCTGGAGCGAGACAATAGGTATGTCGGTAGCCCCGCTGGTGGGAGGTATCCTGCTCGATACCTTCACGGACACTCCCAATCTTGTCTGGGTGCCGATTGCCGCCTTCGGATTTATCGCTGCCGCCGGTTTCTTCTGGTGGGGAAGAAGAGTCAGGAGAGGTATTTAAATTTGTGGTTTACGTTGACATCACATTGACCACTCACTATACTGAAACGGAATATTGTTCGCAAACCAACATTAACCACTTCGTATCCTGAAAGGACTCGACCTATGATCATAAAATCACTCAGGCTGCTGGTAAGCTTCCTGCTGGTATTCACCGTACTGCTGGTATCCTGCGGCGGGAAAAAAGCCGAGGAAAAAATAACAACCGGGCAGGATGAAAAAGAATCGGTATCGTCCCAACAGGATTACGCAATTCCCGAATATGAAACCATTGACTGCCCGTTTCCCGTCCCCCGGGGGGTAGATGTAGAATGCGGCTCCCTGACAGTTCCGGAAGACCGCAGTCAACCCGATGGAAACAAGGTAAAGATTAAGTTCGCCATATTCAGGTCCAATGCCAGTAATCCTAAACCTGACCCTATCGTTTACCTCGCAGGCGGTCCCGGCGAACACGCTCTCGAATCGGCTTCCCTGGTGTTTGAAACACGATTTGCACCGCTGACAGCCAACCGCGACCTGATAATATTCGACCAGCGCGGTACCGGATATTCCGAACCGTCTCTGGAATGTCCCGAACTTATCGAACTGGCCTACGAAGTACTAGACCAGGAACTCGAAAGTGGAGAATCGATCGCGCTGGAAAGCGAAGCAACCCGTGAGTGTTACGAACGTCTGAAAGGGCAGGGCATTAACCTCTCGGCATATAACAGCGTTGAAAGCGCCGCCGACCTCAACGACCTTCGTCTGGCTCTGGGTTATGACAAATGGAACCTGTTCGGTATTTCCTACGGGACCCGCCTTGCGTTAACAGCTATGCGTGACTATCCGGAAGGCATCAGGAGCGTTATCCTTAACTCCACCGTTCCCCTGCAGGCGGATTTATACGCGGAAATGCCGTCAACCTTCGACAGGGCGCTCAGCGTTTTATTTGACACCTGCGCCGACGACCCTGCAGCCGATAAAGCATACCCCCAACTGGAAAAGGCTTTGTTTGATACGATAGACCAGCTTAACGATTCACCGGCTGAATTCACGGTGATCCACCCCCTGAAAGGTAAGTCCTACGACGTGCTGATGACCGGCGACAACTTTTTTAACTTCATAATATCGACATTATATTCGACCGAGATTATCCCTCTGGTACCTAAAGTTATTTTTGACACCAGAGACGGTAAATATGACACACTGGCTCTTCTTGTAGGCTCGAACCTTCTGAATATCGAACTCAGGAGTACAGGTATGTACTACTCCGTACAGTGCAGTGAGGAACTTCCTTTCAGCAATCCGGAGGCTCTTTCCACCGCCCTGGAAAATTACCCCGAGATAAAAGATTACCTGGAAGACAGCCTGGGAGAATACTTATTTAATATATGTGACTACTGGACTGAGACCACGCCCGATCCGGTCGAAAACGAGCCTGTTTCCAGCGACATCCCCACGCTGATTCTGGCCGGAGAATTCGACCCCATTACACCTCCTTCGTGGGGAAAACTGGTCTCCGAAACGCTGACTGACAGCTACTTCTTCGAATTCGCCGGTCTGGGGCATGACGTACTTATGTCGGGCGAACGATGTCCACTGGATATAGCGCTGGAATTCCTCGATAATCCCCTGGAGGAACCGGACAGGACCTGTGTACTGTATACTGAAAGCCCGGATTTCATCGTCCTCGATGTAAACATGGTACCGTTCACCAGTACCATGTTCGGTATCGAGGGGATTTATCCGGAAAACTGGATTGAACTGACACCCGGTGCATATACCCGTTCCAGACTTGGAATAACGGCAATCGTACAGCAGGCTGTTCCCGGCATGGACCCCGATGCTTTACTTGGTATGCTGAATGATACGTTTGAGCTGGACGAGACCCCGGATAAAATTACTGAACGGACTGCAGGTGGCCTCGAGTGGGCTATCTATCAGCAGGAAGTCCACGAAATGATTTTCGATATAGCTCTGGCAGAGGGAGAAGGAATAACCTACCTGATATTCTTCACCTGTATACCGGACGACCATGCGTTCTATTACGATGAACTGCTGATGCCGGCTATAGACGCATTCTCTCCGAAATAGTAATCACCCCGGCTACTCCCACCTGAAGAAGCGTAAAGACAGAATCGTTGCGACTGCGGTTATTCCCAGGACGATAAACATCGACTTTATGTCCCAGCCGAAACCAAGCCAGGGGTCCTGTAAAAGGAGGATAACGTAGCGGAGAGGTGTAATATCGGCAACGTAATGCATCGCTTCTGTCATTACTTCTCTCGGCGGACCTCCACCGGACAGTATCATCATCACAAAGAAAAGCAGCAGTCCGATACCCTGTGCCGCGCGCGTGGTGGGGAACAGTGCACCGAGTAATATTCCTATCGATGCAAAACAGACAGTGCTTATGACGAAGGCAAGCACGAACATTCCCGGCATATCTGCCAGGCTGGCGTGGTATGTCACCAGCGAGACCACCAATACCAGGATTCCTCCCAGTATCGAAATAACGAAGCTGACTATCGCCTGAGAACCGAAGATACTCCATATCGAAATGGACGAAGCCTTGAGCCTCCGCAGCACTCCCCTTTCCCGGTAGCCGGTCAGGTGTACCGGCATTGACACCAGGCCTATGGACGCAATTATCAGTCCGATATAAGCAGGTACGTAATAGTCCATCGGACCGACGCCGCGATAGATGGCACCTTCCGGGTCGGGCGTATTGCCGAAAACTCCTCCCATAACCAGTACCAGTATTACCGGCAGGGCAAAGGTAAACACCATCGTCATCGGCTCCCTTATAAAGAGCTTCATCTCCACCCAGGTAAGTTTAAGAAGTGTTCTCATAACAGTTTCCTAGTCCTGCACCTTACTGCCGGTAATGGATAAAAATACATCTTCGAGTGTCGGCTGTTCCGCCCGGAGGTCTGCGGGGAGTATACTGTGACCAACCAGTTCGGCTGCCACAGCCGCCAGTACCGCTCCGCTGCCTTCGACTTCGACTCTCTGTCCCCGTCTGGTGACGCTGATTACCTGAGGTAACGCGTCCAGCCAGGAAATATCTTCGACATCAGTGCTGAAAATCACCTTAATCCTGTCGGCATAGGTGGTAATAAGACCCTGCGGTGTATCGGTGGCAACTATACGTCCGTGGTCGACTATCGCCAGGCGGTCGCATAGCTGCTCCGCTTCGTCCATAAAATGTGTGACAAGCAGTACCGTCGTCCCCTGCTCCCTGATTGCCCTTATCAGGTCCCAGGCAGTGTGGCGCGCAGCCGGGTCCAGGCCCGTTGTCATTTCATCGAGAAACACCAGTTCCGGTCTGTTAACCAGCGAAAGCGCCACGAAAAGGCGCTGGCGCTGCCCTCCCGAAAGGCTGGAGAAGGAGGCTTTACTCTTCTCCGCAAGCCCCCATTGTCCCATTAATTCCTTCCAGTCCACGCTGCCGGGTGTCAGCGACGCGAAAAGGTCCAGTGCTTCCCACACTTTAATACGGTCGGGGAGTGCGGCTTCCTGGAGTTGCGAGCCGATACGCCGCCTCAATGCCCCGATATTCGTCACGGGGTCTATTCCCAGCACCCGCAGTTTACCCGAATCCGGCGAACGCAGGCCCTGCAGACATTCGACAGCCGTCGTTTTACCGGCCCCGTTCGGACCGAGCAGCCCGAATATCTCTCCTTCGGCTACCTCGAAGGATATATCCTCGACGGCAACAGTCTTGCCATAGGTCTTCCTCAGGTTCTCGACACTGATTACTGTATCCATTGGTTTTTATAGTATGCCGGTTACAAACAACGTGAAATATCGCAGAAACAAATGGAGGCGACGACCGGATTCGAACCGGTGAATAGAGGTTTTGCAGACCCCCGCCTTACCACTTGGCTACGTCGCCTCACTGATATAAATCGATTTTTCCGACCTATTATATCCTTTGGCAGTTCGCCTGTGCAAGCATTTGAGTATCAGACCATTATACGGAAATTGGTTTTCCGAAATCTATACTCCTGCTTTTCATACTCTGCGACAGCTTCTCACGCAGTTCGGGCATCCATTCCGGTTCGTTTTTCCACTTCTTCTCGATGGAACGTAATATCCTGACGTACCCGTTAAGGTTGGCATACCTCCTGAAAACAGGCATTAATTCGCAATTCTTATCATCCAGAGATGTTACCGAACGGTATCCTTCGAGAAACAGGTCCTTTGCATCGGCGTGCTTTTCGGACGGCATATCGCCTGTGATACTGTCCACTGCCTGTTCTATATCCATAACAAACCAGTGATAAACAGCATCATCGAAATCGATGACGTGAAAACTCCTGTCGGCTTCGTTATAAAAGACATTATCGGCCTCAAAATCATAATGTACCAGCCCGAAATTACCGGCATCGGCGGGAAGTGAGTTCAGGAAAGAGCCAAGCACCTGCACCTCATTCCTGGCCGCCGTTTCATCCCTGAATTCGGACAACACTATATCCATCCACTCAAGCTGTTCCCGCCACGATATACGTTTATATTCCACCGGTGTATACCTGCGGCTCAGTATGTGCAGTTCACCCAGTGCTTTGCCGTATCCGTGTATTATTTCGTCAGTCAATCCCGTTCTGGTTAAGGCACTACCCGGCACCCTCCTGAATACTACTGCCAGGTAATCTCCCCAGGGAGTCTCTACGGACTCGAGTTCGTTCCCGGATTTCGATGCTACCGTATCGGCTACGGGGTAACCTTCACCGCGAAGAAATCGTAAAAATTCCAGTTCGGCCCTTACCGTATCAGCCGTGCGTTCTTCTACCGGCGAAAAACGCAATATATAGACTTCACCATCTTTGAAGAACGGATAAACGGCATTGGCGGATATCCGATAATTATCGAGCATATCCGTTTTATCCTTGTCGTAATTCCAGTTTCTCAAAATCATTTCGGCAAGTTCCCTGTTATCGAACAGGTACCTTAATTTCATCAAGATTGAATTCTCCTTCTATAAAAATATTAAACCGCAAGGTTATACTTGCGGTCTTGAAAATATATATTATTGATTTCCGTTTACACTGCTTAAGTGTAGACTACCGTATACCTCTGGTTGCAGGCGCTGAACCGCCTGCCGCTATTCGGTTATTCGATTATCACCTTATTCATTATTTTCTCAATCACCTCCTTTTAATGTCGGAGTGAGATAATTCTAGCACTCGGAATTATCGAAAGTAAATCTTAAAACGATATTTTATACCCTCTTCCCATGATATTGAACCAAAAATTACATAAAAAGATATTGACAGACGCAAATCCCGGATATATTATTCACTTTAGAGTACATAAAAACGGAGTAATACAGGCTGTTCATAATGGGCAGTGCGACATACAGGAAACCTTAGCGTAACTATTGCACGCTGAGGTTTATTTTATACCGACGCCAGGCAGACAGCACGAATAAAAAACAGTATATGACAATACCGTATCCGAGGCGTCGGGTCAAGCAGAGTTTAAGGCTGGCAACGTTCGACGGTGCCGCTTTTTCAGCAATGGCCGGTCTTACCCAGAACTTTATCACCCCTTTTGCCCTGGCTTTGAAAGCCACGACAGCGCAAATCGGTCTACTGGCTAGTATCCCGAATCTGATGATGGCAGTTTCCCAGCTGGCCGCTCCAGACCTTACCGACAGAGCCGGAAGTCGAAAAAGGCTGATTTTACCGGTCGTTTTCATCCACGCTTTGATGTGGATACCGATCCTTCTTGTCCCGTATATATTCCCCGAACCGAAAATCTGGTGGCTGATTGTGTTCGTTATAATCAGCGCTGTTTTCGGTTCTCTGGGAAATCCCGCCTGGGGCAGTATGATGGCCGACCTTGTTCCGATGAAAATCAGGGGGAGATATTTCAGTTTCAGGGCAAGAACTGTCGGACTGGTAGCGCTGGTATTTTCCTTCGCCGCTGGTGGAATCCTGGAACTCTTTGCAGACAATCTTTTCCTGGGTTTTGCCGTGATATTCGGCGCTGCCGCAATTTTCAGGATGCTGTCATTCCACTTCCTGTCAAATATGTACGAACCGGAATATACCTGCAGCAGGGAAAACAGCCCGAACATTATTTCAATATGTAAAAATCTGGGTTCTACGAATCTCGGCAGATTTACTCTTTACGTTGCCCTTATCAGTTTTGCTACCAGCCTTGCCGGTCCTTTCTTCGCTGTATATATGCTCCGTGATTTGAATTTTAGCTATCTGACTTTTGTTTTTCTCACTTCCGCCAACGCCGTGGCAAACCTGGCTTTCCAGACCTTCTGGGGACGCCGTGCCGATAAATACGGAAATGTCAGGATAGTAAAAATTACCTCCCGTCTTATGCCCCTGATTCCGATTATCTGGTTGTTTAACAGCCACCCTCTGTATCTGGCAGGAGCCCAGATTTACAGTGGAATCATCTGGTCCGGATTTACCCTTGCAAGTACTAATTTCGTCTACGATGCCTCCGATTCCGGGGACAGGGCCAAGCATATAGCCATTTTCAACGCCGTGAACGGTGTGGCCGGCTGCCTCGGAGCTCTAATGGGTGGATTCATAGCACCCCATGTTCCTGTCATCTTCAACCATAACCTCCAAACAATGTTTCTTCTATCGGGTATTATGCGGGGAACCGTTGTCTTCTTTTTACTCAGGCTGATTATTGAAGTGCGTACCGTACCGGCAACAAAAACCCTCCGTGTGCTGTTCGGACGGGTCCCGCACCCCGTACCGGTAAGAAACTTAGTTAAGAAAGAAGACATTTTTTCTGGAAAATAATCCAGTCCCGATTATCAGGATGGTCCTACTGTAATTTACATTATTATTTTGTTCAAAGTAGTGATTTTGACACTTATTCATAACGATTCCTATCTTTTTGCAAGTATTCACGTTATATTAAGTGATATAGTTAACTGATACTGGAGAGGTTGAAAATGAAAAAGCTGGTTTTATTTATCGCGGTGGTACTGGTCCTGCTCGTCACATCGGTCGTTTCCTGCAGCAGTAACTCCGAACAAATGACCGAAGAGGAAGGGATAATCGTATCATCTCCAACCGTAACACCCGGCGTCCCGTCAGTAGGTTCAGCTCCGGGAATGGATACTGGCCGGTCTGATGACGAGATAACCGTATTCCGTGAATCGGGACAAACGGCGAAAACGGGTGAAGGGGCAGCCGCTATTAACGCCGATTCCGACTATGCCAGCGATGAAGACAGGATGATTGTCCGCACCGGTGATATATCTCTGGTAGTGGAAAATGTCGAATCATCTATCGACAGTATTAAGCAGCTTGCAGAAACTTACGAAGGATGGGTGGTTTCTTCTTCGATATGGAAGAACGGAGATGCGCTTGCCGGCAGCATCAGTATTCGCGTGCTCGCCGAACATTTCGACACCGCTCTGAAAGCCCTCCGCGGAATGGCTGTCGAGGTAAAATATGAAAACACCTCCAGCCGTGATGTCACGGAAGAGTATGTAGATTTGAGTGCCAGTCTGGATAACCTGGAAGCTACCGAACAGCAGCTTCAGGTTATTATGGATAAAGCAAATACGGTTGATGATATCCTCGACGTACAGAAAGAACTGACCCGCGTCAGGGGTGAAATCGAACAGACAAAAGCCCGGATGCAGTACCTCGAGCAGACATCATCCACTTCGATAATCTATGTTCAACTTGAAGAATCGGGGCTTGATATCAGGTTTACCGCCGATAAGAGAAGCGGGATCAGGGAAGGGGAAAGAATCCAGTTTACCCTCCAGGGAGTATCGGGAGGAATTGAACCTTACGCCTACCTGTGGGAGTTCGGCGACGGAGAAACCAGCACCGAGGAAAACCCCTCTCATTCGTACGACAACTCCGGATACTACACCGTGTCACTCACCGTTACCGATGACAGGGGCTTTACCGATACGTACGTCAGGGAAGACTACCTGCTGGTTGAACCCGGCTGGAATGCCGGAAGCATTGCCAGCAAGGCATGGAATGGACTCGTTACCTTCGGGCGTGTGCTGGGGAATATATTGATATGGCTCGGGATATTCAGCCCGGTATGGCTGATAATCGGCGGCCTGATATACTGGAGGATCCGAAGGAGAAAAAAGACCGGTCAGTAACGACAAAAGCCGCCGGAACACGGAAGACACTTCAGATACCTGCTAAAGCGCTTTATCCGAAAAATCCGAACGGCCGTAGAAATAGAGACTTCCCGGTCAACCGGGAAGTCTTTTTATTCGTATTCTGTCCTTGAATTTACCGCCGCGATGCATCCGAGCATCAGTAGAATGCCCAGCGTCAGCCAGAACATTGGTGTTAATGATACCGGGAGGTCAGCAAGCGCGGGAATAGTGTCCGTAGCCATGATTATTCCCATAATTCCGCTCAAGCCGGCAAGACAGCCGAGAATCCAGGCCAATATAACCATAATACCCTCCATTCAGGCTAATTTTTGCTTTATTTTAATCCTTATCTCCCTTATAATCAATAGACATCGCATATGCCGGAGAATATTTATAATGAGTGAAATCGAGAAAAAGATAGGAGAGCTCCTCCGCAATAAAGGGATGACTCTGGGAGTGATTGAATCAGCCACCGGCGGACTTATCTCCCACCGGATCACGAACGTTCCGGGGAGTTCGGATTATTATAAAGGCTCGATAACGGCTTACATCAATGAAATCAAAAATCGCATCGTAGGAGTTAAGGCGGCAACTCTGGAAAAATACGGCTCTGTAAGTGCGCAGACTGCCGACGAACTGGCAGCAGGAGGGAAACGGGTATTAGAAGCCGATGTATGTATTGCCGATACCGGAATCGCCGGACCCGGCGGTTCGACTCCGGATAAGCCAGTAGGCCTTTTTTACATTGGTCTTTCGCACGGTAATACAACCTTCAACCGCAGGCATATTTTCAAAGGCGATCGCGAGCAGAACAAGAAAGACGCCGCCGAAACCGCACTACAGATCCTGAAAGAGTACCTGGAGTCCCTGTGACACAATGAGTGATACCCTCGACGAAAAACACGTCGTTACCTGCTTCCTCGAATCCGGAGGAAAAATTCTCCTGCTTCGCCGCAGTGAACAGGTAGGCAGCTATCGGGGTAAGTGGGCAGGTGTCAGCGGTTACGTTGAATCACCTCCCGGGGAACAGGCTTTAATCGAGATAAATGAAGAGACAGGCCTTGACAGCAGCGATGTAATCCTGGAAAAAGCCGGACAACCGCTGGAAATAGACGACGAGGAATTGCTGACAAGGTGGATTGTCCATCCTTTTCTTTTTCACGTTAAAAGGCCCGGTAATATAAAAATCGACTGGGAACACAAAGAATTTCGCTGGATAGACCCGGCGGACATCGATAATTACGATACCGTCCCCGGACTGAAAGATACACTTGCTCGAGTAATGCCTTGATGACAATCACTAAAAGGTAAACATCCGTTTGATGAACCGGATAACACTGTGATAAAATTCCTCCGAATAATATACGGAGGTAATATTAGCTTGGACAAAAAAGAAATTCTGGAATTCATAACCAAAAATCCCGTAGCTTATATGGCCACGATCGACGGCGATAAACCGCGTGTCCGCGCTATGGGAACCTACCGCGCCGACAAAAACGGTATCATCTTCTCGATGCAGTCGCCTAAAGATGTTTACAAACAGCTCGTTAAGAACCCGGAAACAGAGCTATGCTACTTCGCAAACGGTGTCCAGATAAGAGTCAGCGGTCGGATGGAAGAGGTGAAAGACGCCAAACTTAAGGAAGAAATAGTCGAAGCCCGCCCGTTCTACAAACCGGGTGTCGAAGAACAGGGGCTGGATTACGCCGGCGTATTCATACTGAAACACGGCAAGGCTTACGTGGTGGACCAGAAAGCTACTCCCGGCTCACCGAAAACATACGTTGATCTCTAGTACTGCTGTAATCTACTGAGATTTATCAAGCGTGGCGGGTTCTTTTATCTTTACAAACAGAACTTCCACGCTTTTTATTTCACTGTATGGGGGTATTTTATGAACCGGATAAAAATCGACCTCGACCGAACGCTCGGAGACATTAATCCTCATATTTTCGGTGGATTCGCCGAACTGCTGGGGCATGTTATATACGGCGGGATTTACGACCCCGAATCTCACCTTGCCGATGAAGACGGCCTCCGCAGCGATGTCCGTGAAGCACTCGAGCGGCTTAATTACTCGATTGTCCGTTTCCCGGGCGGTAACTTTGTCTCCGGATACAGGTGGAAGGACGGGACAGGTCCGGTCTCCGAACGGCCTGCCCGGCACGACCTTGCCTGGAACGCCCTCGAGCCGAACCGTTTCGGAACCGACGAATTTATCCGGTTCTGTCGTAAAATGAATATCGAACCCTATCTCTGCGTTAACTGCGGCGACGGAGATATGCGGGAAGCCGCCGACTGGGTAGAATACTGTAACGGCACTCTGGATACCGCCCTTGTTAAACTTCGTCGGGAAAACGGATCCGAAGAACCGCATAAGGTCAAATACTGGGGAATCGGTAACGAAGTAGACGGCCCCTGGCAGATCGGCCAGAAAACAGCTTATGAGTACGCAAGGGCGTTTACAGAGTTCGGCAAGGTAATGAAATGGACCGACCCGGATATAAAGTTGATTGCCGCGGCAAACTGTATCTGGGGCTACAAAACCGTCGAACACCTCGACTGGGTGGAACGGGGACAATTAATTCTCGAACAAGCCGGGAACCTGGTCGACTATATGGCGCTTCACTGGTATGTAGGAAACGAAGCCGACGATTATTACGGGTTTATGGCTGTCTCCGAGCTTTATGAAGAACGCCTCAGCGCTTATGAAGGACTGGTAAAGGCGATGTGCCTCGAGAGAAACATCCGGCGGCAGATACCGATAACGGTGGATGAGTGGGGTATCAGACCACATAGGTATTACGCGATGGAAGACGCCCTGGTCACTGCAATGAACCTGAATGCGTTCATCCGCCATTCACATACCGTAAAAATGGCAAACCTTACCATGCTGGTTACACCGATGCATATAACTCCCGAGGGTGTGGTACTCCAGACGATTTTTTACCCGTTCGAACTGTACCGTAAGACCTGCGGACAGAAAGCCCTCGATGTATTCTGGGAGAGCGAGACTTTCAGCGCCGTCTGTGAAGAACGCGAGTACTCTGGGATCAGGCTTCTCGATGTCACTGCCACGCTGGATGAATCAGGGGAAAATCTGATCGTCTACGTTGTGAATCGCAGTGATAAAGAGTCGCTGGATACGACTATCTCCCTTGCCGAGGGACAATTCTCGGGAGAAGTCCGGGTTTCAGTTATTAGCGGTACGGATATAAAGACCGAAAACACTCCCGAAAAACCTGACGCGGTAGGAGTAATCGGCACCAAAATAGAAGCCTCGGGTAATTCCCTTACTTACTCGTTCGAACCCCATTCAATAACGGCGCTGGAATGTGAAGTACGGTAAATACTGCGTTTTTTACTCTGGCTGTTTCTCCAGCAGCCAGTAATCTCCTCCGCCGCCTTCACGCGCCATTATTTTATGCTCAACCAGCCTCCGTCTGAAAGTGGCGGTATCGAACCAGTACCAGGACAGGATTTCCTTGACCTGTTTTTCCGGATACCGTTTACCCGGCTTGAAAGCTTTGGCAACATGACGCAGCAGTACCTCGAACTTCTTCCTCTGGGCGGGTAAACCGATAATTCGCCCCTCTTCATCACAAAAAGTGTTCAGTACTTTACGGTCATAAGCATCTATATCCACGTCGGCAGCAACAGCCGGAATTATTTCTCTCGAAAGCAGCTTCTGAGACATATCGTCCAGAACTCCGGTTTCCAGTCGGTAGATATTGTAATAGCTCTCAGAGCGGGCATTTACCAGTCCGGCTGACGAAAGTTTTGCCAGGTGATGAGAGACCGTGGACGGACTCAGGCCCAACATCTCAGCCATCTGTTCGACTGAATATTCGCCCTGCGCCAGCAGACCGATTATCTTTAACCGATTGGGGTCGGCGAGGGCTTTAAAAAAACCAAGTAATTCAGTTAATGCTTCATCCATTTTTATATCAATCCATTCATTTTGATAATCATCGAATTAATTTTACATACATAGGATGACTTTGTCAATTACTAGAACCCAGAATTCTGTTTGCTTATGGTTGGCCTGATTGTTATTGGGATTTCGTCGCTTGTCCGCTTCAATCTTAGAGCAAGTGGGTTTGCTCCCGAAACTTCATTGAAGGAGGGTAAAAAAGCGAATCCCCACCGTCATCGCAAACTTCCGCTTTCGCTCGTTCGTCCTTCGACAAGCTCAGGACGAACCTCCTACAGTCATTGCGAGCCTCGGCATCAACAGCCAATCCCCCACTGTCATTGCGAGCCTCGGCGTCAACAGCCGAGGCGTGGCAATCTATATAATCGATATTAGAGATTGCCGCGTCGTCCGCCTCAGGCGGACTCCTCGCAATGACGAAGGAGCAAAGGATTCGCCGCGAGCTTTCCCCCTCTCTCAAACTCTTTCCCCCTCAAACAATCGAAATATTTCTGCTGAATACTCCAACTGTTTGAGGGGGATAAAGGGGGTGAACCGAAAATCACAACCGTAACCGAATAGTGCAGAATCCCGTGATATCATCGTTTTCCCGGATAATAACCGAAATGCCGGCACAACTTTCCCTTGCTGCCGGATATAATCGGGAAATCACGCACCTTCAGGATGAAAACATTTTGTCGGCTGTAATCACACCGTTTTCCGAGACAATGGCTGTAACCAGGTCGAGCGGCGTAATATCGAAGGCAGGATTGGATACCGTCACTTCCGCAGGGAAAGCCCCTCGCTCAACCAGACCCGCATCCCCTCGTTCTTCACGGTCCACCTTCGAACTGTCCGTGGTGAAATCGAACTTCAGTGTTTCGCAGAGTACGTAAAATGGTACATCGTTCTCTTTTGCCGCCACTGCCGTCAGATATGTTCCCGCCCCGTTGATTACCCTGCCGTCCGCCGTTATCCTGTCGGCACCTACCAGCACTTTATTGACTCCAATTATATACAGGCCGATTGCCGTGTCATCAATATACAAGACCGGTATTCCGGTCTCACTCAGTTCCCGCGCCGTCCTTTCACCGGAACGGCCCGTGCCCGACTTCGGAACGATTACCTTTATCTCTTTTCTAAGTCCGGATATTTCCTTTATCGCTGCAATCACCGTAGAGCTGTAGCTGTAGGTAAGAATCACATCCTTATCTTCGATGAGTTCGGATGCATTCTTCGCTATATCCGATACGGCATTTACCGAGTCCCGGCATATTTCTTCGGCAAGGCTGACCGCCTGTCGCCTGGTCGATTCCAGGTCGTCCTTACGGTCTTCCTTTATTATTTCTCTCAGGTACCGGGTAATAACATTGGGTATCGGCGCCATCGTTCGCCTGGCAGCGATAAGCCTTTTTCCGGTTTCCTTCTGCTCGAGTAGAAAATCCCGGGCAGTCCCGGCTTCGCTGGTCTCGGCGGTTGTTTTCATCACAAGGACCGCCTGCCTTGCCAGTTCACTGGCTCCGTCTGTGGTATTGTTCTTTATCTCCTCTATCTGCGATTGAATCTTTTCACTTATCTCCATAGCGGTATTCTAGCAATATAACAGGAGAGGGGCAAATGCTGATATTTCTGTGTAATTTCAAGTAAAAATATGCTAATATATCTGCAATGAACGTATCGGAACATGTCCTACAGGTGAAAGGTCTGACCAAGTCCTTTGGAGACCATACCGTTGTTAACGACGTGTCTTTTCACGTTCTCCCCGGTGAAGTGTTCGGATTCCTCGGACCCAACGGTTCGGGGAAGACCACCACTATACGAATCGCCCAGGGTATAATCCGCCCGGAAAGCGGTTCGGTATCCATCCTCGGTTCGCCTCCTAGGAGGTCGGTGCTGAAGTCCGTCGGCTACGTACCGGAGCAGGTCGGCCTGCCGCCCAAGGTAAAGGTGCTGGAATATCTGAGATACCTTATCCGGCTTAAAGGCCTGTCATTCCGGGAAGCCGAATCCCGCGCCGCCGAACTCCTGGAGCGGATAGGACTCTACGAATACCGCCTGAAGAAAGTCGATACTCTTTCACGCGGTATGAGACAGATGGCGCAGTTCGTCGTCGCTATCGCCCATAACCCGAAATTAATTATCCTCGATGAACCGTTTTCCGGTCTCGATCCGCTGAACGTCAACCTGATGAAGGAAATGCTTCTCGAACGGCAGCGGGACGGTGCCACCATAATGTTCAGTACTCACGTTATGTCCGATGTCGAGGAGATGTGCGAAAGGATAGCGCTGATTTCGGACGGGAACATGCTCCTGTTCGGAAACCTCGGTGAAATAAAGAGCCAGCGCGGCGAGAAGTCCGTGCAGGTACAGGCCGCCGGAATTCCCGATACTCTCCAAGATGCCCCGAAGAAGGTGCTCCCGGAGGACACCGTCGAGTATGATACCGGTGACGACCTGACCCCTGATACGATATACCAGGCATATGCCGCAGCCGGAATACAGGTCGACAGGTTCGAGCGAATGATGCCGTCGCTGAACGATATTTTTATTGAGGAGGTATCCCGTGCCCGGCATTCCCGCTGAAGTCGCGACTATATTTGCAGAGGAGACCAGACGCCACATCCGGAGTGGCGGATATATCTTTTTTACCGTGTTAATCCCACTCCTTCTGATAATCGCGGTCTGGGTCATTCCGCTCGCTATAAAGGCCGCATCCGACGAAGCCGCATCGACCGAAGTGACCGGCGAGGTGGACCTGAGCGGGATCGGCTATATCGATAACAGCGGTATCCTGTCAGGAGTCCCTGTTCCGGAAGGAATGTCACGGTTCGATACGCGTGAGCAGGGCCTTGAGGCATACAAACGCGGAGATATTCAGACCCTCTACGTGATAAGCGAGGATTACCTTGAATCGGGTGAAATCAGGCAATATTCCGCTTTTAAAACAGTATTTGAGTCCAACCGGCAGGATGAAGAAGCTTTCCGCTGGTACGTACTGTACCCCCAACTGAAAGCAATGCAGGACAGCCAGCTGAGTCCCGAACTGCTGGCACAGCGTAAACTCGTCGAAGACCAGATTTCGGAGCAGCTAAGTCAAATAGACCCAAACCTCGTAGCGCGTGTCGCCGAACCCGCCGTCTATTCGAACTTCAAGGTTGAAGAAGACGGGACTATATCGGAAGTCACTCCTGTACCCCAGGCGGTGGGCGAGCTTATTATCCCGGGTGTGTTCGCCATGCTGCTCGCGTTCGCCGTGATGACCGGCGCCGGCAATATGGTGACCAGTATTGCCGAAGAGAAAGAAAACCGGCTTGTCGAACTCATTATAACCTCGGCTTCGCCATTCCAGATAATGATAGGTAAACTCCTTGCCCTTGGCACCATCGGTCTTCTCCAGTCGGTTATCTGGGTCGTCGTGGCTTATTTCACCGTTCCGGCGATGTTCGACCAGATTCCGGACGCGAGTGCACTGACCATCGCGCCCGATTTGATGGCGCTGATACTTGCCTGTTATGTCTGCGGGTATTTCATGTCAACGATCATTGCTATACTGATCGGTGCCTTTTCATCTTCGGCTCGCGAGGCGTCGAGGACCGCCCCGCCGTTTACCATGCTTGGTTTCGTGCCGTTATGGTTCTTCGGTTTCCTGATTCAGAGTCCCGACGGACTGTTTACACGCCTGCTTTCATATATTCCTTTCACAGCACCTTCGGGAATCCTCGTCAGAATAGCCGCCGGCAGTGATATGAGCGGACTTGAGATAGGTGCTTCGCTGGCGGGAATGGTAGCCACGGGACTACTTTTCCTCTGGATAGCTGGTCGCGTATTCAGGACAACAATGCTGATGCAGGGACAGAGTATCACAATGTCCAATGTCTGGGCAGCACTCAAAAACGCCGATTAATTTTTTATTACCGTTAGTATGATTGTCATTGCGAGCCTCGGCGTCAATAACCAATACCCCTGTCATTGCGAGCCTCGGCTGTTGACGCCGAGGCGTGGCAATCTATATAAATTTTAGAGATTGCCAAGAGCTTAGCCCTCTCTCTTTCTTTAACTCCACCATTAGGCAATAAACATAGAAATCTGCTATAATAGGCAGGTTTGAATTATATCCGGAAGGTGGAAGAATGGATCTTACAGCTAATACCAGGGAAATAAGAGGTAAAAAAGTTAAAGTTCTGCGCCGCCAGGGAATTACCCCGGTGCATGTTTTCGGTCACGGTATTGAACCCGAAGCACTCCAGTGCGATACCATCGAACTGCAGAAAATACTGTCACAGGCCGGTACTACCGGAATCGTCGGACTCAAGCTGGATAAATCCAGGAAAAAGAGAAACGTAATGGTACGTGAAGTGCAGAAAGAGCCCCGGACCGGGCAGGTTCTCCACGTCGATTTCTACCAGATACGCATGGAAGAGAAACTGAAGGTCGAAGTACCCATTATACTTACCGGAGAAGCTCCCGCACTGAAGCTGAAGGAAAACTTCCTGTCACACGAACTCGATAATCTGTCCGTCGAATGCCTGCCTGATGATATACCCAGCCATATCGAGGTAGATGTCAGTATTCTCGAAGAAGCTGACCAGTCGATTTTTGTCCAGGATATTGTCCTTGGCGAAGAAGTCACGGTGTTGAATAATCCGGACCAGCTCGTTGCCAAAATCAACGTAAAACACATTGAGAAAGAAATCGAGGTTGAGGAAGCCGAAGCCCTTGAAGAGGGTGAAGGTGAAGAACTGGCAACTGAAGAAGGAGCCGAAGGAACGGCTGAAGAAGCCTCCCCGGAAGAGTAACGCAGATTATCCGGTCACCGGACTGAAAGAAAATAATCTACTGCCCGGTAAGATACCTCTGAGCGTATATGGCAGCGGTTGCACCGTCGCCGGCAGCGGTGATGGCCTGCCGGGCAGAATTCAGTCTTATATCACCGGCGGCAAATATTCCCGGAACCTCCGTTTCCATTTTCTCATTGGTTATAATATGCCCTACAGGGTCAAGCGGCACTATGCCTTTCAGGTACCCGGTATCCGGCTGAAAACCGATTGACACGAACACTCCCGATACATCCAGGGTGGCCTTTTCACCGGTCTTGACGTTGTTCAACCTGAGCCTCTCTACAAAAACATCGCCCTCGACTGCGTCAACGGTGGTATCCCAGAGAATTTCGACCCTGGGTTCGGCGAGTATCCTTTCCCGCATAATCCCCACCGCCCTCAACTCGTCGCGGCGGTGTATAAGGACCACCTTCGAAGCGAATTCAGCAAGATGAAGGGCTTCGGTCACGGCGGAATTGCTGCCGCCTACAACAGCTACCGGTTTATCAGTGAACAGCGGAGCGTCGCAGGTGGCGCAGTAAGAAACGCCTTTCCCGGAATACTCTTCTTCGCCCGGTACATTCAGTGTATTTCTTTTCGAACCACCGGCAATGATTACCGCCGTAGCCGAAAAATTACCTTCGGAGGTTATCACCGTCTTCAGGTCATCCTTGATATCGATACCGGTAACCTCGGCTGTCGTTACCTCCAGTCCGAACTTCGTCGCCTGTTTCAGAATCAGGTTTCCAAGCTCGTATCCGTCAATACTATCTGGAAATCCGGGATAATTCTCTATCAGGTTCGTATTATTTATCTGCCCTCCGGTAAGTCCCTTTTCCACCAGCAGGCTGCTCAATCTTGCCCTCGATGTATAAAGCCCGGCGGTAAGTCCGGCAGGCCCCCCACCGATTACAATAACGTCATAAGTATTCGTCTCCGCCATAATTACACCCCCATTTCCAGTTCAGCCTCAATCGTATCCAGCATCTGCCGTATATCGAAGTTGCCTGATATCCTCAGCCGGTCGTTCAAAACAAGAAGCGGTATCGAAAGGTTTTCTCTTTCAATTTTCTCTTTCCACTCGTCGGTATACTCACCGGTCCCATCACCTGAAATATCGAGATAGGTTATCCTGATTTTACCCTTGAACCTGTCTTTCACCTGGTTCCTGGCGAGTTCCAGCGATTCTTCCGACGACCAGTCCGTGCCGCAATCGGCATCGCAGTCCTGTCTCGAAGGATCGTCGATTATCCGGACCTGTATATCCTTAGTCAATAACTGACTCCACCAGCTTCTTGAGTTCTGCCTTCGGTCTGGCACCGACAACGTTTGCCACCGGCTCTCCGTTCTTGAAAATAATGAGTGCCGGGATGCTCATGATGCCGTAATTGGCAGCGATTTTCTGGTTCTGGTCCAGGTCCAGTTTAGTAAATACCACCTGACCGTCGTATTCCTCGGCAAGCTCGTCGAGTATCGGAGCAACCATCAGGCATGGTTTACACCAGGTCGCCCAGAAATCGACCAGCACCGGTTTATCTGACTGTAATACAACATCATCGAAACTATATACATCCACATCCATCGGTTTACTCATTACTTTCCTCCTTGATTTTTTGTCCAATGCTTCTTTCCGCAGTCCTCTTTGCCAGACCTATTGCGTTCATAATAGCTTTGGCGCGGCTGCGGCCGTGCGAAATTATTATCGTCCCGTTCACGCCCAGGAGGCAGGAGCCGCCAACCTCGCTGAAGTCCAGCCTCTTCGACCACGAGTCCAGCCCGACTCCCCTGCGTATTGCCCTTGAAGGCATACTGTATGCCTTCGAAAAGACTTGCCCCGCCTGTCCCAGCGAATCGAGCAGGGTGGCACTCATCCCTTCCAGCGTTTTCAAGACGATATTACCCGTGAAACCGTCTGTGACGATTACGTTGGCTTTTCCTCCGACTATATCCTGACCTTCCACGTTGCCTAGAAAGTTCAGCGTACTTTCCTTGAGCAACTGGTGAGCTTCCTGGGCAAGCCGGTTGCCTTTCTTCTCTTCTTCACCGTTGTTCAGCAGCCCGACGGTGGGAGATTCTATGTCGAAAAGGCCGCTTATATAAGTAGAACCAAGCTGGGCGAACTGGACGAGGTGACTGGGACGACAGTCCGAATTCGCTCCGGCGTCGATAAGCACCACCGGTGTGGTGGCGTTCAGACTCAGCAGACTGCCTACCGCCGGTCTTTCGATACCTTCGATTTTTCCCAGGTTTACCAGTGCCGAGAACAACACCGCTCCGGTGTTGCCCGCCGAAACGAAGGCTGAAGCCGTTCCGTCCTTGACGAGGTTCGTACCTATTACTATCGATGACTCCGGTTTGCTGCGGATAGCTTCTATAGGCGATTCCTTGTAGCCAATTACCTGGCTGGCATCGATTATCTTTATACCCAGTTTATTCACGTGGCGTCCTGCCAGGACATAGAGAATCTCTTTTCTCCCTACCAGGGCAATTTCCACTTCGTACTCACGGGCAGCCTTGATAGCTCCTTTAACAATTTCGTGCGGAGCGTATTCTCCTCCGGCTGCATCAACAGCAATAATCATTTTGTCTCCTCGGTCGCAACTCTTTCCCACAGGTCGCAGCGTCCGCCCCATCGTGCCAGAACCCGTCCGTTAATGGACAACTGTGCTATTTCGCACAGGTTGGGACAGCTGCTGCACTCGAATGATGATGTTTTATATTTCGTTTCACTGACCCCGAACCCGGAAAATTTACTTTTACCCTTTCCCGACATTTCCTCATGTACAAGTAGAGCAGCCCCGATAGCTCCCATCACTTCATGGTCGGGCGGAACTATTACTTCCGTTTCCAGCTCCTCGTTAAACGCTTTAACTATTGCTTCGTTAAATGCCACCCCACCCTGGAAAAGTATCGGCGTCCTGATTTCTTTCCCCAGTCCTACGTTATTAAGATAATTACGTACCAGTGCCTGGCACAGTCCGTACAGGATATCTTCGGTCTTGTGTCCCATCTGCTGCTTGTGAACCATATCCGATTCCGCAAAAACCGTACATCTTCCCGCTATACGTACCGGGTTCGTGCTGTCCATTGCTCTCCGGCTGAACTCATCTATGCTCATGTTAAGACGCAGCGCCTGGTGGTCAAGGAAGCTGCCGGTACCGGCTGCGCATACCGTATTCATCCCGAAATCGGTTACTACGCCGTCTCTGACTATTATTATCTTGCTGTCCTGCCCGCCTATCTCTATTATAGTCTGTACCTCAGGCATATAGTGTAAAGACGCGGTGGCGTGGCTTGTGATTTCATTCTTCACCAGATCGGCATTCACGATTACTCCGGCAAGATAGCGTGCGCTTCCCGTCGTAGCCACTCCGCTGATTTCTGCGTCCGGAGGCAGCATCTCTTTAATACCTGTCAGCCCCTGCTGGACCATTTCGATGGGTTTGCCCTGTGTCGGCATATAAGTACGTGCTACAAGGTTATCACCTGCATCGAGTACAGCCATTTTTGTCGTCACAGAACCTACGTCTATACCCAGGTAAGTTTCCATCATACTCCCTGAACAATCGCTTCCTGTTTGATTTTTTCCTTCGCGCGCCTCTTATGTTTCAGTAGGTCCACGAAAGCTTCGAGTCTGGTTAATACACCTGTCTTCGTCATCTGTTCATCACACAGAATAGTAAGGACAGGCAGGTTTTCCCTGGTTGTTGGCATAATATTTTGAGCAATGATTTCTGGCATGCACGTAAACGGCGCCAAGTGGACTATGCCGTCGTATTCGCCACTGTGAAGGACCTTCTCGCCCACCGATTCCCAGCCGTCTCCCCCGATATCACGCTTCAGGTACGGCTGAGCCGCCCGGTGGATCCTTTCTTTCTCATTTATCCCCAGGGGATTCAAGAAATAACTGAACTTCGTCCATTCCGAAAGAAAGGTTTTCCTTCTAACCTCTACTCCCAGTTTACCTAATTCATTTTCTACGTCATAGTTGGAAAAAGGTTCGAGTACTACGTAGAACTCACCCGTAATCCCGACGATAAGAGGTTGTGCGTCAGGGTCTTTCTCCACGCCGCCTAATCGTTCGATATATTCGACCTGTACATCCTTCAACGTTCTGGCATCATCCGCCTTATCTATCGCTTCCAGTGCTTCCATGTATATCCTGTTAGCCGTTCCTTTGTGGACTTCCACGGCTCTCACCTTCTGCGTCAGCCGTTCTATCCTGTCCATCGTATTTATCTTCTTCTGACAGAAACCGTATGCCGACAGTAACTTTATCCAGGGTACATCATTCGCCAGGCGCTTGAAAGTCTTCAGCATGCCCAGGAATTTCTGTTCCGACACTCCCAACTGCACCATCTCGATATCATATCCGAGTTCGTCCAGAATCTTCTCCTGTGTCCTCGCATAATATCCCAGGCGGCAGGTGCCGTAGCTTCCCGGCATTAACAGCGTATCGGCTCCCAGTTCCGCTATTTCAATGAAATTACCCAGTGTCAGCTTGAAAGGCATGCACAGACCTTCCGGAGCGTATTTCACACCCAGAGAGAGAGTACGTCGGGTGTTGAGCGGAGGGGGGATGTAATCGACTTCAAGGCGTTTAAATAATGCCTTAAGCGGTATATACAGGTTGCCCATATGAGGAATTCCTAGACGCATATTTTACTGTCTGCCCTTTTCCTTCTGTACACCATATCGGTGAACGCTTCGAGCCTGGTTACTACACCGGCTTCGGCTGTGTGTTCTTCCAGCGTAAGCGACATAAACGGCGTCGATTTTAAACTTGCCGCATACCTCCTCACCATATCCATCATCAGCGAATCGGGACCGCATCCAAAAGCCATTATACCAATAACCCCGTCCGCTTCGTTTTTCAGGTAATATCCACCGGCTCCGGCTACTTCGTCTTCATATGTCCAGTAGGCGCCGCCGGTAACTGCCGTTACTCCTGCCTTCAGTTCCGCCAGCGGGACCATCTCCGGTGTTACTACCCTGTTTCCCGCCTGTTCTAGACGCTCTATAAGTCGATGGTTTATATATTCATCATAAATCAGGTAGGGGTGACCTATAACGGCTATCGTACCTTTTTGCTCGCCGGGACCGTGAGAGGAACTTTTGCTTGTCATAATGTCATTATTGCACACATCGTTTAGCACTTCAGGTGGTGACACTTTATTCATCGCCATATAATCCCGGTAGTCCAGGTAGGACTGCCAGGCAGCTTCCCCGGCTTTTTTAATCCTTAGCGGATTCCGGTTGATCTTCCGCCCGAGTGTGTACACAGCGCGGTAGAATGAATTTTTTCCCTTATTAACATCTATGTCTATTTCCAGCAGCGGCGGAGACTCGGGAATGACCGCCCTGGTCATATCCGGCAGCCCGAGGAATTTTGCACAGTTATAAACCTTGCATTCGACACTCCGTACTGCAGGTATGAAAATCCTGTCGCATTTCTCCGCAAGCCATATTACATGGCCCAGGAACACTTTAACCGGAAGGCAGGTATCGGCTACCACCCTTGACGAGCCATCACTCACCATGGACTGTGTAGTAGGTGGCGATACCACCACTTCCGCTCCCAGTTCCTCGAAGAAGGTTTTCCAGGCAGGAAAGTACTGGTAATATAGCAATGCCCCGGGTATACCTATCTTCATCTTCTCTCAGTCACCACCAGAATAGACTGTCAGGAAAGGCAGTTATTTCATCTTTCCGGGCAGAGTTGTTATCTTTTATTAATAAATCCGGTCGTTAAGAACCGTAAAATTCCTCTTTTATCTTCATCCGTATATCGGGGGACGACAGTATATCCGCAACTGTCATAGCCATTGCTTTCGCCCCATCCATCAAACCTTCGATACCTCTCTCCGATATAGCCGCTTCGGCAAAGCCGGGTGAATGTACCGGTACGTTTATATCGGCAATGGCAACAATTCCGTGTATACCCGGGACAACCTGGCTTACATTACCCATATCCGTACTTCCGAAAGCCCGTTCCGGGTCCGATACTAATGCGTCTCGACCGAGTATTTTCATATTGCCGGTAAAAAGTCCAGCCATAGTCAGGTTATTACGCATCGGAGAATAACGTACGTCGTCCCATTTATATTTCATCTCGGCACCGGTAGCTTTAGCCGCTCCTCTGAAACAGTCGAGCACTTTCTCTTTGAGTTCATCCAGGTAAGTATCATCGGCAGCCCGCACGATGAAGTTTCCGGAACTGTAAGCCGGGACGATGTTGGCTGCCTCTCCCCCGTTGGTGATTACGCCGTGTATCCTGGCTGTACTCCTGATATGCTGACGCAGAGAATTGATAGCTGCAAATGAAAGCAGTATAGCCTCGAGTGCATTTATTCCTTCTTCGGGCTTTGCGGCAGCATGAGCCGCCTTCCCTATAAACTCGACATCCAGGGTCTGGCAGGCAAGAGCTTCTGTTATTGCCGTATCAGTGTTTCCCGGGTGGACCATCATTGCCGCATCCAGGTCGTCGAAAGCACCTCTCTCCGCCATCAGGATTTTACCGCCGTACAGTTCTTCGGCTGGGGTGCCTATTACCAGGACGGACCCGCCGTATTCGTCGACCGCCAGCTTCGCAGCCACGCCGGCACCTACCGCGCAGGTCGATATTATATTATGCCCGCAGGCATGACCGAGTTCCGGCAGGGAATCGTATTCCGCAAGTATGGCGATTCTTGGTTTTCCATTCCCGTAACTGGCCGTGAACGCCGTGGGTAACTGACATATACCCCGCTCGACGGTAAAACCGTTTTCCGACAGGTAGTCCGACAGCCACAAAGCAGCCTGCTCTTCGTGAAATCCGAGTTCCGGGTTTGAATGAATTTTCCGAGTAATATCTCGCAGTCGCTCGCCCTGATTTTCCACGTCTTCAATAATGGCCTGTTTAAGTTTTTCGATACTCATACATAACTCCGGAATCGGGTAAAAACATCTTTAATTATAGCTTAACAGCACTTACTTTTCTAGGTTGATGGTGATTGCTTACCGCTGTAGCGCTCTAAAAACCTCTGTAAAAATATCCTCCGGAAGATTCTTATTTCTCTTATCACCGGATTCTCGTTGAACGGATTATTAGTTCAGAGATGAATATGGCATCAGTGAGAGCCTCTTGCATTTTCTAAAACCTTGTGCTATGCTTTATCTGAACGTGAAGTGGGTCTTGTCCCCACTTTTTTCATTATAGGTATGGAAATTTTATATGGAGGGCCTGAACCGAGATGAAGAGCGATTTTTTGCTCGCGATAACACAACTCTCGGCTGAGAAGAACCTGCCTGCGGAAGTAGTACTTTCCACAGTTGAGGCAGCGCTGGTTTCAGCATACAGAAAAGACAATTTTTCACCCAACCAGGAATTATCCGTGAAAATTAACCCTTCCAGCGGGAAGGTCCAGGTCTGGGCAGGTAAAACCGTCGTTGAAAAACCTGAAGATACCATGACAGAAATCTCTCTCGAAGACGCACAAAAAATAAATCCTGAAGCGGAACTGGGAGAAATCGTGATGGTGGAATCCACTCCCAATAATGCCGGGCGTATAGCAGCCCAGACAGCCAAGCAGGTTATACTTCAACGGCTTCACGAGGCTGAACATACTGCTATTTTTGAAGAATACGCTGACAGAGAAGGTGAAATCGTCACCGGTCTTGTCCAGCGTATTGAGCCGCGTCAGATACTCGTAGACCTCGGAAGAACGGAAGCAATTCTGCCGGCAGCCGAACAGGTACCCGGAGAAAGATACCGGGTAGGACAGAGAATCAAGGTATGCATACTTGAGGTAGTCCGCACCAATAAAGGACCACGGGTAATACTGTCGCGTTCGCATCCCGATTTACTCCGCAGGCTTTTTGAGATGGAAATTCCCGAGATATACAACGGTACCGTAGTACTGGAATCCATTGCTCGCGAAGCCGGATACCGGAGTAAGATTGCTGTTTCGGCTAAACAGGAAGGCATAGACCCCGTAGGCTGCTGTGTAGGACTTAGAGGTATTCGCATCCAGAATATTGTTAATGAACTGAACGGCGAAAAAATCGATGTCGTAATGTGGGATAAAGAACCGGCACCCTTTATTGCCAACGCTCTGAGCCCTGCTCAGATATCCGGTGTCACTCTCGATAAAGAAGAGGGCGTAGCCAATGTTGTTGTCCCCGACCGGCAGTTATCGCTGGCAATAGGAAAAGAAGGTCAGAACGTAAGATTGGCCGCTAAACTGACCGGATGGCGCATCGATATCAAGAGCACTTCTGAAGTAGAAGCAGAAAAAGCGGAGACGCCGGAACCTGAAATTCCTGCCGCCGAAGAAATCGAGGCTGCACTCGAACCGGAAACCGAAGTCGAGGAACCAGAACCAGTAACAGAAGAAATAACACCCGAAGAAATTACTGAAATACTCGAGCCGGTATTGGATACGGAAGAAACGGAACCGGAAGAAGAAGAGGAGGAAGAAGGAGAACCTCTGCCTTCACTGGACACCGACCTTGTCACATCACCTGTCAGCTTCGAACCTGTAGAAGAGGAAAAGACTTCATTAAGATTTGCGGAAGATATCATGGGAGGACCATCGAGGTCGGGAACGAAGACCCGAAAGAAGAAAAAGAAGGGTAGCCAGGACAGGGATAGCGACGAAACGAGATCCAGAGGTAGAAAAGCTTCACGTAAGGTAGACCTTGGTGACTATGACGAGGAGGACTTCTAAACAGGATAAAATCAAGCCCGTACCGCAGCGTACCTGCATTGCCTGCCGGAAAGTACAGGATAAACGGGCGTTCATCCGTCTCGTGAATACCACTGACGGGGAAATTCAGCCGGATACGAGCGGTAAAATGCCGGGACGTGGGGCGTACCTGTGTAAAAAGGTCGGCTGCTGGGAAGAAGGACTCAAGGGAAGTCGATTGGAACACGCTCTGAAGGTTGTCATCCGTCAGGAAAATAAAAACAGGCTGATGGACTGGATTAAAGAATATCTCGGCGGAGCTGGGATATAACCGGGAAGAGAATTAATACATAGTTTCGGTGTATAATCACTCGGGAGGAAATATCTTTTGGCAGAAGTCGGTAAAAAGGAAACGACATCGCAATCATCCGGGAAATCATCGGGTTCTTCCTCCGAAAAACCCCGGAAGGTTGGTATTCCGGATACCCTGAGCGTCAAGCAACTGGCCGATATCCTGGATGTCAGCGCTATCGACGTCATTAAACAGTTGATGAGAAACGGTATTATGGCCAATATTAATCAGGCTGTTGATTACGAAGCTGCTTCTACCGTTGCCTCGAGTTTTGGAATTGAAACAACTCTTCAAGCGCAGACCAGGCGTAAATCGGCCAGTGTCATAAGTGAGATTAAAAAACAGCAGACAAAAGGAACGAGCGGGCTGCAGCCCCGCCCTCCGGTAGTAGCCGTTATGGGACATGTCGACCATGGGAAGACAAGACTCCTGGATGCAATACGCAAGACCAATGTGATGGATTCGGAAGCAGGCGGTATCACCCAGCATATCGGCGCCTATCAGGTTGAAATCGACGACCAGAAAATCACCTTCCTCGATACGCCGGGACACGAAGCATTCACCGCTATGAGAGCCAGAGGAGCCCAGGTAACGGACATTACTATTCTGGTAGTTGCTGCCGATGACGGTGTAATGCCGCAAACTCTTGAAGCTATCGACCACGCCAAAGCAGCCGGAATACCTATCGTTGTTGCCATTAATAAGATAGATAAACCGGAAGCGAATCTAGATTATGTAAAGCAACAGTTAGCTGATGCCAATTTATTAATCGAAGAATGGGGCGGTGATACCATTGCCGTACCGATTTCAGCCAAGGAACAAACCGGAATTCAGGAGCTTCTCGAAAACCTGCTCATTATTGCCGAAATGGAAGAATTAAAGGCAGACCCGTCCAAACCCGGCCTGGGTGTAATTATCGAAGCGGAGCTTGACAAGACAAAGGGACCGGTTACTACGGTCCTTATCCATGACGGTAGTCTGAAAGTTGGTGATATCGTCGTTGTCGGTAATACCTGGGGCAAGGTTAAGGCGATGTTCAACGACGTCGGGAAACAGGTAAGAAAAGCCGGGCCTTCCGTGCCGGTAGAAATACTGGGATTGAGTACCGTAACGCAGGCGGGTGATTCTCTAACCGTAGTTGCCAGTGAAAAACAGGCAAAAGATATGGTCGCGAAACGGCAGGATGCCGAACGCAGGGATGCGTCTTCTCAGGCTGTCAACCTCAGTAACCTCTTCGACCAGGTAAGTTCCGGTCAGGTGAAAGAACTTGCCGTCATTCTGAAAACCGATGTACAGGGCAGCATCGAACCGATAAAGGAATCGATCGAGCACCTTGGAACAGATGAACTGAAAGTCAGGGTGATTCGCAGCGGCAGCGGCAATGTAACGGAGAGTGACGTAATGCTGGCAATCGCTTCCAAGGGGATTATTATCGGATTCAATACCAGTTCGGAGCCAGGAGCCCAGCGGCTGGCTGAGCTGGAAGATGTTAATATCCGGTATTACGACGTTATTTATAATCTCCAGGAGGATGTAAGTAAAGCACTGAAAGGAATGCTTGAACCTGCTCAGGTCGAAGTTATCGACGGTCGGGGCGAAGTCCGGGCTGTATTCACCAGCGGAAAGAACAAAGTGGCCGGCATGTATGTTACCGAAGGACAAATACGCCGCGGTGATTCGGTAAGGGTTCAGCGTAATGGAGAAACAATCACTGAAACTGCCGTCGCCAGCCTGAGACGATTCAAGGATGATGTCCGGGAGGTAGCCACCGGCTACGAATGTGGAGTCGGCCTCAAAGATTATGACGAGTTCGAAGTCGGCGACATTCTGGAGTTCTTCAGAATCGAGGAGGTGAAATAGGAGGGAGAATCGTGGCACATCGCATCGAACGTGTGAACAGCCTGATTCGTCAGGAAATAAGCGAACTGCTGCAGCGCCAAGTCAAAGACCCCAGACTTGGCAATTTTATTGCGGTAACCGAGGTAGATACCTCGGCCGATCTCAAACATGCCAGGGTATTTGTCAGCAGTATGGATGAAGAAGGAGAAAAGCAGGAAATACTGGAAGCTCTTACATCTGCCTCCGGGTTTTTTCGTACCAGACTGGCTAAGAATCTCAAGATGCGCTACACTCCTGAATTGAGTTTCCACTGGGACGACTCGATAAAACGTGGTGACCGCCTTCTGCAGCTAATAGACGAGATAGCACCCGGAGCTGATAGTTAGTACGCCCTCCGTATTTATATCTGTCCCGGCAGCTTATATTCAGAAATACAAACAGTCAGGAAGATACAAATGAAAATCTCACCGCTGATTAACCGGATACCCGATTATCCCTTTATTAAAGTCGCCAGGATATCCAGAGAAGTTGAGCAAAGAGACGGTGTTTCCGTGATTAATGCCCGTATCGGTATACCTGATATGGAAGCCCCCGGGTCTATCAAGAAAGCATTGTCCGAATTCGTGCTTGAAGAAAGGTCTACTTTCGGTTACCCCATTGACGTTCATCCCGAACGCGGCATTCCCGAACTGGTCGAAGCTATTATCGAGCATTATCGTGAACGGCATTCGGTAGCCCTGAAACCGGAAAACATTCTGGTAACCGGCTGGACGAAGGAAATCCTGCATAACCTTACCAGGTTATTCAGTCCCGGCAGTATCCAGATACCTGACCCCGTATATCCCGCTTATGAAGCCGCCACAATCCTGTCGAACCATGACATTATCAGAGTCAGGACTTCCGAGGATACCGGTTGGCTGCCGGAATTCGACTTCGGCAGGAAAGACACGGTCGCGCTTTACTTCTGCGACCCGAATAATCCAACCGGCAGCGTCGCCGGCGAAGACTACTATATATCTCTGACCGAACAAATGAAGTCGAATGATATCACCGGGATTTTCGATAAAGCCTATAAGGACTACGTATTCGATGATAACACTCAGCCTGTATCCATCACCCGGATACCCGGACTTATGGATTGCGGTTATGAAGTAGTATCGTTTTCCAAGCATTATGATTTTGTGGGCATCGGGCTCGGCTGGGTTGTCAGCAGCGAAGAAAATATCGAACGCTGGATGAAATTCTACGGTCAATACAGCCAGGGAGTAGAGTGGTACAAACAGAAAGCCGGTGCCGTTGCCCTCACAAGCCCCCCTGTACAGGAAGAGATGCGGGAATACCGGGAAATACTCAGAGAACGAAGAGATATATTCGCAAAGGGCTTGAATGAGCTGGGACTCAGGGTGGAACTGCCCGTAGCTACCCCATACCTGTGGATAAAGGTCCCGGAAGGTTATGATGATGAAGACTTCGTCCTAAACTACCTGATTGCCAAAGCTCATGTCGCCTTGATGCCGGGAGGGTATTTTGGTGAAAACGGCAAAGGTTATTGCCGGGCTACAATCTTCCTTCCGAAAGAAAAAATCGAGGAAGTACTGGACAGAATCAGCAGAATTAAAGACTGGTAATATCCCGGGGCGTGCAATTATAGAATGAACGGCATTCTTAATATAAACAAGCCAGAAGGGCCTACCTCTTTCAGCATCGTTTCTTTCGTGAAAAAAATCACCGGCGTGAAGCGTGTCGGACACGCCGGGACACTTGACCCCGCAGCCTCAGGTGTACTTCCTGTCTGTCTCGGCCAGGGAACGCGCACCGTCGAATTCCTTATGGACGCCACGAAGGACTATCGTGCTGAAATCGAACTCGGGAAAACGACCGATACCTTCGACGCTGCCGGTATAGTAACGGCGGAAGGTGATTTTTCCGGCATCGACCGCGACCGGATAGAAACCGTTATTCCTTCTTTCCTGGGTGAGATACAGCAGGTACCGCCGGCATACAGCGCTCTCAAGCACCATGGCAAACCTTATTACGAACTGGCACGGGCAGGCATAGATGTAGAAATGGAAAGCCGTCCCGTATTCATTCACAGTATTGACATACTGGACTGGAAACCTCCCTTGCTTACGCTGGATATCACCTGCGGAAAGGGTACTTATATCCGCTCTCTTGCCAATGACCTCGGCCGTATACTCGGCTGCGGCGCTTATATGAAAAGCCTGGTCCGCCGGAGATACGGACCTTTCTCCATAAATGACGCCATTTCTCCCGACGAACTGAAACAGGCTTTCGCCGGAAACTACTGGCACAATTACATCCATCCGGTTGACAGTGTTCTCAAACACTTACAAGCTTTTATAGTAAATGAGAATATCGGGGAAAAGCTCAGGCACGGGCATTCATTTGGCAGAGAATCAATAGTATCCGAAACAGGCCGGGAAATAAGCTTACCCACCGGAAAACATGTTGAAACACTGTGCCGGGTATATTCCACGGAAGGTTTGTTTCTGGGTATTTTCCGCTTCATTAAAGAAACTGAAGAATATAAACCGGTAAAAATATTCAATTAGTATGGGGAAAACAATGGGATATCAAATTCATTCAATGCATGAAAGACCGGACCTGCGCAAAGCATTCAAAGAGATTGATGACAGCGTCTGGCCCGAATTCATGGATTGGGATGATACACAGGAAGAAACAAAAGATGTTTCTTTTCCTGAATATCATTTTGTTGTAACCGGAGACGGGATACCGGCAGGAAATATCAGCAGCATTCCTTTCTGTCTGGACAGACCCGTCGATGACCTTCCTGAAGAAGGATGGGACTGGATGCTTAAGAAGGGTACTAACGATAAAATATCCGGAATTGAACCTGATACACTGGGAGGGCTGCAGGTAGCTATTCTTGATAGCCATCAAGGAAAAAGCTTGAGCTCATTAATGGTTAGAGAGATGAAAAATATAGCACTCAATAAAGGTTTTTCTCGTCTGATAATTCCGGTACGGCCAACACTTAAAAGCGAATATCCGCATGAATCAATGTCTCGATACATCCTGAGAAAAAGAGAAGATGGATTGCCGTTTGATCCATGGTTAAGAGTGCATGTAAGATTGGGAGGTCGGATTATCAAGCCGTGTAACTGTGCCATGTACCTTCATAACAGTGTTTCGGAATGGGAGCGATGTACGGGCACTACATTTAGTCAGTCAGGAAATTATATAGTAAAAGGCGCACTTAGTCCGGTAAATATTAACCTTGAAAAAGATGAAGGTATCTATATAGAACCGAATGTATGGGTTGTTCATGAGATTATTGTATAAATCATTCGAACACCGTCGATTTACGAAGGAGTGTAATGAGAATATTTTCTGTTTTGGTAAAACTACCGAATATTTCGTTAAAAGACTTGACGCGGTTCATCAATTAATCTTATAGTTGCACTGGTAAGAAACTGTAAAATTTGCGGGACAACGCGGTCGAATAATAGTATAATCTTGATGGCTGGTGAAACTCAGGGTAGAGTAATTCGTGCCGCATGAAAGCGAGGTTGAGAGTCTTGGGTAAAATCAATGTTGCCATAATTGGTGTTGGAAACTGTGCTTCCTCTCTTGTCCAGGGTGTTCACTATTACAAAGATGCAAAAGATGATGAATTCGTCCCGGGTCTTATGCACGTAAATCTTGGTGGGTACCATATCAGAGATATAAATTTCGTTGCCGCTTTCGACATCGACGTTAATAAAGTCGGCAAGGATCTCGGAGAAGCTATTTATACCCCGCCGAACAATACCTATGAATTCTGCAAAGTACCGAAAACCGGAGTTACCGTTCAGAGGGGCATGGTACATGACGGACTGGGTAAGTATCTCTCTATGATCATTAAGAAAGCTCCGGGTTCCACCGCCGATATTGTAGGTACTCTGAAAGAAACTAAAACAGATGTAGTCATAAGTTACCTGCCGGTCGGCAGCGAAGAAGCCACCCGATGGTATATGGAGCAGATACTGCAGGCCGGCTGTGGTCTGGTCAACTGCATTCCGGTATTTATCTGCCGGGAAAAATACTGGCAGGATCGCTTTGCCGAAAAAGGCCTGCCGATTATCGGTGATGATATTAAATCGCAGGTCGGAGCCACAATAACCCACCGCGTACTTACCAGGCTCTTCCGTGACCGCGGTGTAAAACTCGAACATACATACCAGTTGAACTTCGGCGGCAATACCGATTTCTATAATATGCTGGAACGTGAGAGACTCGAATCCAAAAAGATATCTAAGACCAATGCGGTCACTTCACAACTCGATTATGAGATGGACCCCGATGACATCCATGTCGGACCGAGCGACTACGTCCCCTGGCTGAAAGACCGTAAATACTGCCATATAAAGATGGAGGGACGCACCTTCGGTGACGTTCCGCTGATTCTGGATATGAAACTGGAAGTCTGGGACAGTCCTAATTCCGCCGGTGTCGTAATAGATGCCGTAAGGTGCTGTAAACTTGCTCTGGACCGGGGGCTGAAAGGCGCACTCGTCGGCCCCGCTTCCTACTTTATGAAGTCACCTCCTGTCCAGTACAGCGATGACGAAGCCCGTAAAATGGTTGAAGATTTTATCACAGAAAACAGTGCCGTTGCACCGGCTCCGCCAAAAAAAGGTAAAAAATAACTTAACGTCATGAAGCTCTGATTTTATGGCTGGATATATGATATGAAAATTGCATTGGTTTCGCCATATGATTTCGCTTTTCCCGGTGGAGTAACCAGTCACATATCATCGCTCGAAACATACCTTTCCCGGATGGGGCACGAGGTAAAGGTCATAGCCCCCGCATCTAATGATATTCCTATCTTCGGAGACAGGTTTATACCGATAGGCAAACCACGTCCCATACCCGCCAGCGGCTCTGTTATACGTGTCAGTATTTCACTCCACCTGGCTCCGGTGATCAAGCAGGTACTCGAACGCGAAAAGTTCGATATTATCCATCTGCACGAGCCGTTTATGCCGATGCTCTGCAGTGCTATTCTCAGGTTTTCGAAAGCGACGAATATCGGCACATTCCACGCCTGGGACGGGAAACCGGGATACAACTGGGGTAAACCTATCAGCACCTGGATGATAAAGAGAAGGATGAGAAATCTCCATGGCAAGATAGCAGTATCGAATATGGCGATGATGTACGCTCGTAAGCATATCCCGAGTGACTACGTGATTATCCCAAACGGGATTGATACTGAACGGTTCCATCCTGACGTCGAACCGCTCAATGAATTCTGTGACGGCAGGCAGAACATTCTTTTCCTCGGCCGCCAGGAACGCCGGAAAGGCTTGATATACCTTATAAAGGCTTTCCATGAAGTACATGAGCAGGTACCTAACTCACGGCTGATAATTGCCGGACGCACCTCTCACCTCCGCAAACCCTATGAGAAATGGGCGAGAAATCACGGCTTGACGGAGGATGATCTTGTATTTACCGGATCCGTTCCGGAAGAAGACAAACCCATGTACTATAAAACAGCAGATGTATACTGTTCCCCTGCTACTTCTCATGAAAGTTTCGGAATCGTTTTACTTGAAGGAATGGCAGTTGGTAAACCGGTGGTTGCCAGCCATATCGACGGTTATTCCAGTGTTATTACTCACGGACGGGATGGGCTGCTTGTTCCTCCCCGGAACTCAAAATACCTCGCCCTGACCCTAGTGAATTTACTCCAGGATTCGGAACTCCAGAAAAATCTTTCACAAAAAGCAAGAAAGACCGCAGAGGAATACAGCTGGGAGAAACTTGCCCGGAGAGTGTCCGATTATTATGAAGAGATCCACAAAGAACGTGTAAAATAAGACTCGACGGGGCAAAAGGCTGTCCCGGAGTGCAGCAGACTTGAATAAAGGGGAAGTTTGTTTGGATATTCAAAAGGTTATTCCCCAAAAAGAAAAAGTGACGACGAAATTAAACGAATTTCGCAGAACCATAGCCTCCTACCTGACTCCCGCGATAGTCAGACTCCTGTCGAAAACAGGTATAACTCCCAACACTCTTACCGTATTCGGTTTTCTCGTAACCCTCGGTGCCGCCGCCCTTATACTTACCGGATATCCGTTCGCATCAGGTTTCGTGGTAATCGCTGCAGGTTTTTTCGATATGCTGGACGGCGCCCTGGCGCGCAACATCGACCGGGTCACCGTGTTCGGCGGTATACTCGACTCCACACTGGATCGGCTCTCCGAAGCGGCGCTGATGGTAAGTATACTGGTTGTTTTCGGCATCAACGGCTCCATTCCGGGTATCTGGATTACCGGTATCGCTCTTGTCAGTTCGATGGTGGTCAGTTACATCAGGTCAAGAGCGGAAGCTGCCGGAATCGATTGCGAGATAGGAATATTTACTCGGCCTGAAAGGATTATCGTCCTGGCTATCGGTCTTCTTCTCAGCGGACTGAACAACGCTTTACTGATTACTCTTGGTATCATTTCGGTCTTCAGTATTATCACTGTAATTCAACGACTTCACTATACCTGGAAACACACAGGTAAATAGCTGCCATCTGGAGGTTATCAAAATGCCGGTTATTGCTGTTATTGGCGCTCAATGGGGAGATGAAGGAAAAGGAAAAGTTGTGGATATGCTTGCGGAAAAAGCGGATATCGTGGTGCGCTTTTCCGGAGGTGACAACGCCGGTCATACTATTCTGAATAATTATGGGAAATTCGTTCTCCAGCTTGTTCCCTCCGGAATTTTCAATCCTGAAACAACCTGTATTATCGGCAACGGAGTTGTCATTAACCCGACCGTACTGATTGAAGAGATGTCATCGCTCAACAAACGAGGAATATCCACTGAGAACCTGATTATCAGCGACCGGGCTAACCTGATTATGCCTTATCATCTTGTTCTCGAGAGTTATGAAGAAGAAGCGAGAGGAAAAAGCGCAATAGGTACAACACGTAAAGGAATAGGACCCGCCTTTGCCGATAAAACCGCCAGAATCGGTATCAGGATGGGTGATCTCCTTGACAAAGCATTCTTTACTGAACGGCTGAAAAGCATCCTCGAATATAAAAACAATATTATTACTCGTGTATACAACGCCGAGCCACTCTCGTATAAGGAAATCTACCGACAGTACTGCGAATACGCTGAAAAACTGGCGCCCCTCATCCGTGAAACATCACTGATACTGGATAACGCAATAAACAATGGTTCTCATATTCTCCTGGAAGGCGCCCAGGGAACTTTGCTGGATCCGGACTTCGGCACCTACCCTTATGCTACGTCCTCTTCACCCATGGCAGGAGGGGCAAGTATCGGCGCAGGTATTGGACCGACCAGGATAGACGCAGTAGTAGGTGTGTACAAGGGGTACATTACTCGTGTGGGTGCTGGACCAATGCCGACAAGACTCAATGATGAACTCGGTGAATTGCTTAGAAAACGAGGGAACGAGTATGGTGCGGTCAGTGGCAGACCTCGTGACTGCGGCTGGTTCGATGCAGTAGCCGCCCGGATGACGCAAAGGCTGAACGGATTCACCGGGATAGCTCTTACCAAGCTCGATAATATGGATACTTTGCCTGTTGTCAGGATTTGTACTGCATATGAGCTTGACGGTAAAACAATCGACTACTTCCCCGGTATTTTATCCGTATTGGAACGGGTAAAGCCTGTATACGAAGAAATGCCGGGATGGCAGACCGATATCAGCGGCATCCTCGAGTACGATAAACTCCCCGGCAAGGCGATTAAATACATCGAAAGACTGGAAGAACTGCTTTCATGTCCGGTTAACTTCATCAGCGTCGGCCCCGAAAGAAGCCAGACTATCTGGAAAAAAGCGATATTGTAAACATTGCATATCTATGCCTGCTTACCTTACCGACCCCGATTTTCATAGGTAACTATCCCTTGACTGTATAAGTTATTTGTGTTATAGTGAGGTAAATTATTGCAGGAGTTGATTATGTTTGAATACGCTATATACACAGTAAGCCTCAATATGAAACCCGGAATAGAAGATTTATCATCAGACGAATTAGCTTCTGAACTAAATGACCGGCTTGCTTCTTCGACTGGCAATGCAGTTCTGAAGATCGAGGAGTACAATGGTGGTCGCTGGGAGATAGTGTCCCACCATCTATTACGACTACAGAGCCATCTTCTTTTATCATTTCTCTTACGTCGGACGAAGCAAGAGCAATGAAAGCATTTTTACTAAGTGTAAATATTTTACCCATATAAAACCTCCAAAGGAGAACTAAAATGCCACCAGTGAAAAGAAACAAACCGATTAGAGCTAAGACTTCTGAGTCCCGATACTCCCTTATGGAGTTTATGAAGGACTATCCTGATGATGCTACGTGCCTTGAATGGCTGTGGCGTAACCGCTACTCGCCGGATGGTACTCATGCCTTTTGTCCAAAGTGTGAACAGGAACGAGAGTTCAAGAGGTACGAGACAACACAGCAGAGACAATCCTGGACTTGTCAGGGATGCGGATATCACCTTCACCCCACTGCAGGAACTGTCTTTCACAAGTCCTCTACTTCTCTGCACCTGTGGTTTTACGCTATGTATCTTATGACCAGCACTCGATGCGGTATCTCTGCCAAACAGCTTGAACGGGAACTTGGTGTTACCTATAAGACAGCGTGGCGTATTGCTAAAGAGATTAGACAGACTCTTATGACACCGCCTGATGAATTGCTTGGCAAGGAAAGTGGGGTCGAACTTGACGAGACCTTTATTGGTGGCAAAGCTAAGAATATGCACAAAGCAAAACGGGAACGTCTTGGCGGACGTGGTACGGCTGGTAAAGCCCCTGTTTGGGGTGCTGTGGAACGGAAAGGCAAGGTTATCGCTCTGACAGTCCCTAACGTGGATGGTGCTACACTTCTGCCTAAAGTCAGGAAACACGTTATTCAAGCGGCTACTGTTTATACAGATGATATGGGTGGTTACAAGTATCTTGGTGATAACGGGTACGAGCATAAAAAGATTAACCATATGGAAAAGGTCTATGTAAGCGGGGATGTCCATACCAATACGATTGAGGGCTTCTGGTCGCTGGTTAAAAGAGGTATCGGTGGTGTATATCACGCCGTTTCTGCTAAACATCTTCAAGGCTACCTGAATGAGTATTCTTGGCGTTACAACCACCGTGATGAAGGTCGTGCGATGCTTGAGACTTTACTTCTTCGAGCTGTGAGGCGTTGATTTTGTCGCCTTTTTCAGATTTTCGAGGAATTCTTCCTTTGTGGGCACGGGTATCTCGTGCCCCTTCGGAGTCTTTTGTTTCTTTTCCACTTTCTTCTCCATAAGGATATTGTAACATATGCACCCTTTGGATGGCGCGTTTCTCAAACTCAGCAGAGCAAGATATCATTTCCAAGTTTTGAATGACTTGGTTGAGGGGTTTTTTAAACGTGACCCATATCAAATTATCGACACTATTGAAATCAATGACAATAAGAGAGAGCATGTGCTCCGGTTCAAGAAACGGGAAGAAATTCCCGTTGATACCGTTCTTATCATCGGAGATATTTGCAATAACCTGCGTTCGGCACTTGACCATCTGCTCTGGCAACTCTGGATCATCCAATACCCCAGTTTCGACGAAGCTGTTTATTTCCCCATCTGTGATAGTGAAAGTATCTTTAAAAGTGATAGTCCAGGGAATATCGGACCCAGAAGAGCTAGACGATTGGGGTCCGGTGAATTCAGTTTGCCCCAAAACCAACGGACACTCATTGAGTTCTTGCAACCGTATAAGACAGGGAATCCTGCGTTGTCTTTTCTCAGAGATATTAATACTTCCGATAAACATAGACTCATCCAAGTTATTTTCCTCAAAGGAAACATTAATAGCCTTAGTATCAAGGCAGATACTACCAATGCTTTGCTCCAAATTCCATTGCCCTATCAAATTCCCGTTCAAACAGTCCATGATACCGAAATAGAAAATGACACAATACTCTATCGAGTACCCGTCAACTATTTCAGTCGTGGTACGAATGTGCAAGTGAACTCTAGGGGCATTATTAAGTTCGCTTTCAAAGGATGTAATACTGCGGATGGACAGATTATTTATGATTCGATTGTTGCTATGCTTTCCGAAGTGGAGCGCATCATCCTTCTTTTTGAACCTGAGTTCTTTAGCTTCGGAGTTTCTAGTTTTAAATGATTCTTTCAAAATTCTCCCCTTATACACTAATGGTATACTCACCATTTTCATAGGGGGTAGACTCCAGTCGGTATCCAGTATAAATAGTTTATCGAACAATATTTGAGTTCTGGATAGGCTATAGGTATCCACACATGGGTAGTTCAAATCCAGTATCCCCCACCATAAATCGAACTTCACGGAATCAGCTTCAATATCGGTTCGGGTTCTGTCCTCTATCCTGTAAACTTACTCCAACTTGAGACTAAACTCAGTTCAAATACAGTATGGTCATTTTTCTTCTCTCAAATGTAATACATTCTGTTGCACGATGTTGTATAATGGTCGCTGGATAAAATAATTAGTCAGTTAATTATATTGATGATCGAGTGATGGTTGAACATACACCTATACTCCCTGAATGGTTTAAACTAGGAAGTCCGTTGCTCTGGAGAATTCCAGAACAAACTATAACGTATCTTAACGACCAGAGATTGCCTAATCCAGAAATGAATGCTGTTGGATACTGCGCATGTATTCATTATATTCATTGCTTGGAACTTAGTATAGATGAAAATAAAAAGGGTCACCATGCGGTAGCAATCAGTTTAATACGACAATGTATCGAGGCTATTACAATGATTGAAGTTGCATTGCTACCTGAAGTTTCTACTCGGAACAAGCTACTACGAGCATGGCTAGATTCATCAAAAACATTAGGTGATATCAGAAAAAATCTTGAAAAGGATGTCTGGTCTCGATATGGTCATGGTTTGTGGCAAGAGAGTTGGAGTGATTTTTTTGGTTCTCTATGTCGTGCTATTCAACCCTATACTCATTATTCAGTCGATCTTTATAGCTGGCAAAGAACGATTGTGACAAATAGTATTACTAAGGGCTCTGATGGTAAGTACCTCTTCCTTGCAGAAATGGGAATGAACACGTATGAGTCGAACAAAGCTACACGAATAACCTGTTTACATTATTTACTTGCTTGGACACTTGGCCGCATTTTTGTTTCGAACGTAGATGCTCCAGTATTATCAACCTCTATTATCGATTTTGGACATGCTTTGGCAAGATCAGATGAGCTTTGCCATGGGAAGATTGATTGGGCTACGCAGTTCTGGGCTTACGAATTTACAAAACCATAATGTGGGAACAGTTTGTCCGTAAAATCAAAGTTCGGGAACTGCCCATGTCGGTTCTCATGGTAGTTTAGGCAATATGTTATAATTATTTGAGTTGGGAGTAGCTATGCAGTACACAGTAGTAATTCGAAAAGCCCCTGATGGTTTTTATATTGCCAGTTGTCCTCTTATCCCTGAGGCCAATGCCCAGGGAGAATCGTATGAAGAATGCCTGGTAAATATAAAAGAAGTTCTTGAACTCTGCCTGGAATATCGCAAAGAACGCTCTGAAGAAATACCCGATGAAGTCGGCATGAATCGGGTTACTTTGGCGGTATGACCAGGATACCTCCTCTCAAAGCCAGAGAAGTTGACAAGGGACTTCTTGCACTTGGTTTCGAGAAGGTCAGACAAAAAGGCAGTCACGCACTATACCATCACACAGATTGTCGCAGGGCTCCTATTCCAATTCATCCATCGAAGACAATAAGCCCTTATCTACTTTCCGATATTTTGAAACAACTAAAAATCAGCGAAGATGAATTTCTCAAAGCCATAAATAAGGGATAATTCGGTGAATCTCATACCGATTGAATCAATAACCGCTGTATTACCGTGATAAGTCTCTTCTTCTCAAACAGGAGTTCGGGAACTGTCAACCGGATTATCCTTTACCACTCGAAATCATTGATGTTATACTTCTTTCATAACACCGTGAATAATTTCATCGTAATACCCAACAGGGAGTATCGATGCCCGTAATCAGAACAGCAACCGAGAGTGACCTGCCTGCTATTTTGAAGCTTTACCTTCAGCTCTCAATTCCGCCGGTAGAAAACGAAAATAAGCAGACACCGGTACTCGATACCCATAAAAAAGCATTAGCTGAAATAAGCGCCCTGCCCGGGTGCGAGTTAATAGTCGCCGAGGAAAACGGGAAGGTTATCGGCACTTCGATGCTGATGTTAGTTCCCAACCTTTCTCACGGCGGAAAACCCTGGATAATCGTTGAAAACGTGGTCGTCGACCGCCGATACCGCAGAACGGGAGCCGGGAAACTTCTAATGGAATATACCAGGACGAAAGCACTTGAAACAGGGTGCTGTAAAATCCAGCTGATGAGTGACAAGAGACGGACCGAAGAAGCCCATAAATTCTACCGGGCTATCGGCTACAACGCCACCGCCGAAGGCTTCCGTATGTACCTGGAATAATCCCGGGTTGTCCGTTTATTCTCCCTCTTTTATTCTGTAATCTTTTCTCGACAGGTATCTACCGAGAAAAATTGAGGTTATTATCACAAGCGGCAGAGAAACCAGCATTCTCACCGCCGTGAATTTTATCCCCAGAAAAGACGCTTCAAAAACCGTCATCGGAATCCTTAAAATAGCCGAAGCGCCGATATAAGTAAATATGACGCTTAGCTTTGCACCTTTGCTGTGCAGCGAATATGCCACCGGGAACGCCAGATATAAACCCCCGACCGTTGTACCGGCAAGCAGTATCGCCCAGATAAACCCTCTGATACCGGATTCCTCTCCCAGGTGTCTTTCTACCTTCTCTCTCTTTACCCAGACCTCGAACAACCCTATCAAAAGGAAAGCACAGGGTATGATAGCAGCCATTTCAAGTAAGAAGTCCGTGAAATTACCGCTGATTTCCTTCCCCGGTTCAAACTCGACGAGCCAGGATACCACCAGGAACAGGATAAAAGCGCCTATGAAGGCAATCCTGATTATGGTACCCCTTTTCATTGCAATATCTCCCTGAAGATAATTCCGGTCACCAGTGCCACAATTATTGCTATAAAGAAACTGATTACATTTCTGACTACAGCGACCTTCGCTCCAAGATAAGCTCTTTCTACGGGGAAAGTGAGAACTCCCACCATCATCAGCGTCGTGGTAAAAGCTGATAAAACCATATACTGTACCCCCATATCCAGCAATATGCCGCATAACGGGAACGCGATAAAACCGGGCATAATAGTGACCGATCCGATTAAGGCTGCAAAAACAAAGCTTGAAAACGGATTATCGGTACCCAGATACCGGATTATCGTTTCATCCGGAACAAAAAACAGGACTACCGATACCAGGATAAGCATAATCAGGAATACCGGCAGTATATTAATAAACCTCCGGACTGCTATTTTCACCGCGCGGAATGTATTCTCACGGCTGAAAAAGAACGATATTGCCAGTGCCAGCCCTGAAATAATGATTAGATAATACATCGGATGGTTATGCCGTATGTTATTCTACACGTGACAACCTGAAAGTAACAAATCCGTGTGGACATACGATATCAAAATAATCTCTTGTTTCCCAGTCCATCTTATCGGTTAATGATAATGCTAACTTCATCGGACTTATAGCACTGAAAGCCTGGCAGCATATTCCTTTCGATTCGGGAGTTCGCGCACCGATAAGAAATACCTCGCCTTTTTCGGTTCCGGCTATCCCCGGACAGACTCCTGAATCTGTTTTAACTTCTACTGCTTCACACTTAATATCGTTATATTTCATATTACCCTTATTCACTCTTCCTGGTTATTATTCTTTCTCGACTTCAATTTCTTTTATGTGTTTCTCCAGCCTCTGAATGTCTTCTTTCAGCTCATTCAGGTATTCCTCCAGTCGTGATATCTGAGTTTCTTTTTCCGGTACCCGGTTGATGTGATGATGCCCGGAGCAGCAGGATGAATAGCCTGTGTGACCGTGATGACCGTGGTGTGAACTATGCATACAGCTGCATTTCGCTGTACAGTGCATTGTTTCCTCCTTTAATATATTAGTATTTAAGTATATACTAATATATTATTCGGTAGATTTCACTCTGTCAATCGGTAATAGAGGGATTATGAGTCACTTACGGTTCAAGATATTTCTCTTTATGTTGATAACCGGTAATTTATTTAAGTATACTCTTAAATACTTGAATATAGGATGCAGTAGAACGGAAACCAGGGAATATTAATGAGGTTCAGGTTCCGTCAGTGCTATCGACATCATATCCCGGCAGCGTTTTAAAGCCTGGCTGTTAATAATGTAGTGGATACGGTAGCCCTGCCTTTCTCCACTAACCAGTCCGATATTTTTAAGAATACGCATATGCTGGGAAACTGCTGACTGACTGACACCGAGAAGGTTGGCAAGTGCATTTACGCATAAAGCCCCGGGGGTTTCCTCTCCGGCCAGTATCTTAACCAGTTTAAGTCGGGTTGGGTCGGAAAAAGCCGCAAATATTGCAGCCTGTTCTTCATTTATAGATTCTTCCGCTTCTCCGGATTTCATATATCGAATCTCCGCAGGATAATTTATTATTACCTCTCAGCCCGAACACGTCAAGAAAAGTAAACAGACTAAATATCCTTCCTGAACACTACCCTGTCGGCGCCGGGTCCCGCATAGTCCTTCACGACCTGAATTCCTTCTTCATTCGGTTCACCGAGAAGCTCCATTCCCAGACTGCGGTGGAAAACAATGGATACTTTATTGTTCTGCGACGTAATAGCCTTGAGTTCGCTGCATCCCTGCTCTTTTGTCAGCGCGATAAAATACTCGTACAGGGTACGTCCGACACTTCTTTTTCGATGTGAAGCCCTTACACCGATAAATTTAACGTAGGCAGTGGGAGAAGTCTGCGAAAACAGCCCGAAAAGATAGCCGATAACCTTTTCACCTTCTTTAACAACAAAAGCGGTATTACCGAACTCGTAAAAATAGACCGGGTTATGTTCTCTTCTCAAGCCGTCTATATGGTCGCTATTCCAGAACTCAGCCATATCGGTGATTATCTGGTCGTAGTCTTCTTTGGTACAACGAATGACCTGCAACTCTAACCCTTTACCTTAATCCACGTATTACACCGGCAGGTCGATCTCATAGTTTTTAAGTAGATCCTTAATGATTGTCTTCGATTTCTCATCGGGTTCGACGAGGGGCAGGCGCGGCTTACCGACATCGAAACCTGCCAGTCCCAGCGCATATTTAATCGGAGACGGATTGGACACCGTGGTCATCAACGCACTGATAAGAGGTACCATATGGCGATGAATAACAGCAGCATCCCTGACATTGTTTTCTAAAATCAGGTCCATCATTTTCTTTGTCTGTTTGCCCAGAAGGTGCGAGGTCACCCCGATAAGTCCGTAACCCCCGAGATTCATAATATGGAATGTATCGTTATCATTACCGCTCCAGATATAAAAGTCCTTACGGTCAATGCTGTTCAAGGTCTGGGCGACATGGTCCATATTACCGCTGGCCTCTTTTACCCCGATAATATTCTCGATCCGGCTTAAACGGATGATTGTATCCACGTTCATATTAACAACGACACGACCTGGGATGTTATACATGATGATGGGAAGACTCGTGCTCTCGGCAATCGTCTTAAAATGCTGGTAGATACCTTCCTGTGACGGTTTGTTGTAATAAGGCACCACGGAAAGACAGGCATCTACACCGATTTTTTCCGCTTCCCTGGTAGCTTCTACTGCTTCTGTGGTGCTGTTGCTGCCGGTATAGGCAACAATAGAACCTCGTTCACCCGCAGCCGATTTTATTTCCTGAAATAACTTGAGCTCCTCTTCCCATGAAAGCGTTGGTGCTTCGCCGGTCGTAGCTGCTACAACAACGCCGTCACTCCCGGAGTCCATTAACGCCAGGGCTAACTTCTTCGCCTGAGCATAGTCAACTTCCCCTTTATCGTCAAAAGGTGTTACCATCGCTGTCAGCATTCGTCCCGGTACTTTCATTTTACTGTCCTCCTGGGCGGACCCAATCTCTTTTTATCATTTCTTCGGCTATCTGGACGGCATTAAGAGCCGCTCCTTTTCGAAGATTATCGGCAACTATCCACATCGCCAGCCCCTTCGTGTTCGAAGCATCCTGGCGGATACGCCCGACGAACGTCTCATCGGTCCCGGCTGAAGGCCACGCCTGAGGATAAAGGCTGACAACAGGATCATCGAGTACCTTCACACCCGGAGCCTGCGACAAAATCCTCTTCGCATCTTCCGGAAGCATAACGTTGGTAAATTCCACGTGTACGGCTTCGCTGTGACCTGTCAGCACCGGAACACGTACACAGGTCGCCGATACCGCTATATCCGGAGCATGCATAATCTTTCTGGTCTCCTCGACCATTTTCCACTCTTCCTTGGTATATCCGTTATCCATGAAAACACCTATCTCGGGCAGGGCGTTGAATGCTATCTGGTGGGGATATACGTGCGGAATCGTATCCTTTCCCTCTAGTACCTGCACAGCCTGGGTTCTCAGTTCTTCTACCGCTCGGACACCGGTTCCGGAAACAGCCTGATAGGTATCTACGATAATCCGCTTGATAGGGTTCACCTTGTGCAGCGGATATAAAGCAACCACCATCTGTATGGTCGAGCAGTTGGGATTGGCGATAATACCCTTATGTTTTCGGATGTCTTCCGGATTTATTTCCGGTACCACCAGGGGTACGTCCGGCTCCATTCTCCATGCCGAACTGTTATCGATAACCACAGTACCGGCTTTGGCAGCGATAGGTGCAAAATGCTTGCTGGTCTCCCCTCCGGCCGAAAAAAGCGCTATGTCTATCTCCTCGAACGACTCGGGAACCGTTTCCTCTACCGTAATTTCCTGGTGATTGAAGTAAAGTTTTTTACCCGCGGAACGGTAAGAAGCCAGCATTCTGACCGACTCTATCGGAAAATCACGCTGCTCCAGTATCTTTATAAATTCGCTTCCTACCAGTCCGGTAGCGCCTACAATCCCGACTCTGTACTCTTTCATCTTTCCTTCCTATAAATTCAGTAGTTTATCCAGTCCGTAAATAAAGCCCTTTTTCTTAACTACTTCCTTCACGGCGTATAATACACCCGGTGTATAACATTCGCGATTTATCGTGTCATGCCTGATACTCAGTGTCTGTCCTGCCGCTCCCAGGATAACCTCCTGATGTGCCATAAGACCCGGTAATCTCACCGCGTGGATGGGAATCCCCTCGACAACCTGTCCCCGGCTCTCGAATTTCTTATCGCTGTCATAAGGTTCTGGAAACGGCTTTCCTCTCTCTTCCGCCATTCCTCTCGCCGTCATAAGTGCCGTGCCGGACGGTGCATCCGCTTTCTGGTTATGGTGCAGTTCGATAATCTCGGCCAGTTCCATGTATTTCGCGGCAATCCTGGCAAGATGCATCATCAGCACCGCTCCGAGGGCGAAATTGGGCGCGATTACTACCCCTACGCCGTTATCGCCGGCAAGCTTCTCCAGTTCCGCCAGCTCGTCTGCCGAAAGACCTGTCGTCCCTATGACCAGGTTCAAACCCTTTTTCACTGCCAGCCGTGCGGCAGGCATCGTGGCATTTGCTACGGTGAAATCCACCAGCACATCCGCCGGGCATTTCTCGAGAATTTCGTTAATGTCAGCGGAAAGCGGTACTTCACCTGATTCATCTGGCAGGACAAGACTTGTTTTCCTGGCATCAATGTCTACCGCGCCGGCGAGTTGTGTCTCTGAATCGCGGCAAACTGCGCTGACGATCTCACGTCCTACTTTTCCCAGTGCACCCTGGACAATAACCCTTATTGGCTCCATGGCTCCGCTCCTTGATTTTCCTATCGACGCTTATTCCGGAAATTCTGGGAGCGCTGGTGAGGACGAGAACCGCTTTGTGACCTGAAAGGATAGTCTACCGAATCCGACCCGCCATCCTTGCTCCCGGATTTACCGGTGGATTCTTCCAGTACAGCTCTTCTCGACAGGTTGATTCTGCCGAGGTTATCTATCTCTATAACCTTTACCATTATTTCATCATCGACTTTTACGATGTCTTCAACGCTATTGACGCGGTAATCGGCAAGCTCGCTTATATGCACCAGCCCTTCTTTGCCGGGAAGTATTTCCACCATCGCGCCGAAATTCAATATCCGCGTTACTTTTCCGGTGTAGACAGTGCCGACTTCGACTTCTTTCGTCATATTCTCGATAATATCGATAGCTTTTCGGGCTGAAGCTTCATCGGAAGAGCCTATCAGCACCGTTCCCGTATCGTCGATATCGATTGTGGTCTTCGTTTCTTCGATAATGGACCTGATGGTTTTTCCTCCGGGACCGATTACGCTGCCGATTTTCTCGGTAGGTATAGTCAGTTTGTACACCCTCGGTGCATAAGCGCTCAGGTCGGTGCGACTTTCACTGATGGTCGCGTTCATAACCTCCAGTATATGCAGCCGGGCTTCCTTTGCCTGCCTGAATGTCTGTTCGATTATTTCAGAGGACAGTCCTTTAATCTTGGTATCCATCTGGAGTCCGGTAATGCCTTCGGTTGTTCCGGCAACTTTGAAATCCATATCACCGTAGTTATCTTCCGTACCTTCGATATCGGTTAGTACGGCAAAATTACCGTTTTCATCCGTGATGAGACCCATCGCTATTCCGGCTACCGCTCGTTTTATAGGGATTCCGGCATCCATCAGCGAAAGGCTGGAGGCGCAGACACTACCCATCGAAGTACTTCCGCTGGAACTCAGTACCTCGGATACAAGCCTGATGGTATATGGAAAATCATCGTCTTTGGGCAATACCGCCTGCAGCGAACGTTCCGCCAGAGCACCATGTCCGATTTCACGCCGGCTCGGTGTCCCGATACGTCTCACTTCACCGGTCGAGAACGGCGGGAAATTATAATGATGAATAAATCTCTTGGTTTCCTCAATTCCCAGGCCATCGAGCTGCTGCTCTTTCCTGGTCGAACCCAGCGTGGTTACTGTCATGACCTGGGTCTGACCCCTTGTAAACAATCCCGAACCGTGGGTACGCGGCAGCAGTCCTACCTGACAGTCAAGTTCCCTTACCTCGGTTAACCCCCTGCCGCTGATGCGCTGACCTTTCTCCAGGATGCTTTTTCGTATTTCGGCTTTTATCTTTTTGTCCAGGATATCCAGAATATCTTTTGCCTCGTAATTCTCGAGTTTCTCAACGAGTTCTTTGCTTATCTCGGAAACCGCCGCGTCACGCTCTGCTTTCACGGTAATACTCAGAGCCTGTGTAAGCCTGTCGCCGATAATCGTTGATATCTCGCCGTCCAGTTCGGCCGGGACTTCTTTAGGCGTTATTGCAATCTTGGGTTTTCCGAACGCCTGCTGCATCTGTTCCTGCAGCCTGATAATATCCTGGTTAGCTTCGTGTCCCATCATAATCGCTTTGTGTACGATATCCTCGGCTACCTCGTTGGCTCCTGCCTCTACCATGACCACGTTATCTTTCGTGCTGGCTACGATCAGGTCGAGGTCGCTTTCTTCGAGTTGTGACAGCGTCGGGTTCAGAATCAGTTCACCGTCCAGGTAGCCGATGCAGACGCTGCTTACGGGTCCGGCAAAAGGAACTCTGGACATCGATAAGACCGTTGAACTGCCTATTATCGACAGTAAATCGGCATCGTTCTCGAGGTCCGCCGACAGCACGGTAACGACAAGCTGAATATCCCTGCGCCATTCCTTGGGCAGCAGGGGACGCAGCGGCCTGTCCGTCATCCGGCAGGCGAGCGTCGCTTCCTGCGTCGGACGTCCTTCCCTGCGAATAAAACCGCCGGGTATTTTTCCGGCGGCATATAACCTCTCTTCGTAATCGACGGTAAGTGGGAGAAAGTCCACTCCCTCCCTCGGTTCCTCGCTGATACAAATGGTCACGAGGACCTCGGTATCGCCGTAACGGACCGTCACGGCAGCTTCCGCCTGTCCGGCAATTCTTCCTGTCTCAATAATAAGTCGCCTGCCGCCGACTTCACATTCAAAAGACTGGGGTGTCAACAAAATTTACTCCTATTGTATGATTTTACTCATCCGTTTATTTTCGCAGTCCAAGCTGCTTTATTAAGGTTCGGTATCTCTGAACATCCTCGTTCATAAGGTACGCTAATAATCTTCTTCGTCTGCCTACGAGCTTTATCAGTCCGTGCTGGGTGTGATAGTCATGCCTGTTGGCTACCATGTGTCCCGTAAGCTGGTTGATTCTTTCCGTAAGTATAGCTACCTGTACTTCGGTCGAGCCTGTATCGCCTTTCTGACGTGCGAATTTTTCAATGATTTCTGTTTTTTTGACTTTATCCAAATTACACTTCTCCCGTAATATAAATTGTAAATTAAAACTTTTATCCGATTATTGAGTATAGCACGAAACCTTACATATTCAAAATATTTACAGATGAATACCAGTGTAAAACGCCATATTCTTGACCTTACCACCACCACCGTGTATATTTGAAATCAGGTGCGTTATGCACATCGGTGTTTGTACAATCAGGCTGCGAATCCCGGAGAACGGCTCTCTGAAAGATAAGCGCCGTGTGCTCAAGTCCATCACCAGCCGCGTTACTAATAAATTCAACGTCTCTATTGCCGAGATTGATGATAACGATACCTGGCAGATAGCTACTCTCGGTATTTGCTGCGTAAGCAACGATAAGCGCCACGCCAACGAAGTAATATCCAGGGTCGCCGATTTTATCTCCGACGCTCGTTTTGAAGTGGAAGTCCTGGATTATCATACGGAAATAATACCTGTCTTCGATATGTATGCTGACAATTCGTCTTCGAATATCCGGTAAAGAGATACTCGGTGGATACATCCGAATTTATTAAATACCTTCAGTCGCAGTCCACTTACAGCGGCCAGATTGCTCATATCGAGCATATCCAGCCTCGTGAAGCGCTGACCGCGGACCTGGATAAACCTATCTCAACCGCTTTACAGGCACGACTCGATAAAAAAGGTGTTACTTCGCTTTATACTCACCAGGCAGAAGCGATAAATAACGCCCTTCGTGGCAATAACGTGATGGTAGCCACTTCCAGCGCCAGCGGCAAGAGCCTCTGCTATAACCTCTCAGTACTGGATACTCTTCTCAATACCCTGGACGGGCGGGCTCTCTATCTTTTCCCTACCAAAGCCCTGGCCCAGGACCAGCTCCGCGTCCTCCGGGAAATGTTTACTCCCGAACCGTTCAGGGAGAGAGAGTTTTCCACCTTCGACGGCGATACACCCTACGGAGATAGAAACGATATAAGAAAACGGGCCAGGATAATCCTGACAAATCCCGATATGCTGCACGTCGGCATAATGCCCAACCACACGTCATGGTCGAGATTCCTCCGTAACCTGAAATACGTAGTAATCGACGAAGCCCATACTTACCGCGGAGTTTTCGGCTCGCATGTCGCCGGAGTAATCCGGCGTCTCCGCCGCCTCTGCAGGCACTACGGCTCCGAGCCGCAGTTTATTCTCTGCTCGGCAACCATCGCCAATCCCGGTGAACACGCTGAAAAACTCACCGGGCTGCCCTTTACCGTGGTAGATAACGACGGTTCGCCGCACGGGCAGAAGGACTTCGTGTTCTGGAACCCGCCGATAATCGACGAGAAAAGAAATACCCGCCGCAGCTCGAATAGTGAAGCTACCCTGCTGTTTACCGAACTGGTCAACCAGAGCGTACGGACCCTCACCTTCGCTCTGAGCCGCCGACTGACTGAACTTATTTACAGCTATTCCCGCGACCGCCTTGCCGAAATCAACCCTCCGCTGGCACGGAGGATAAGCGCCTACCGCGCCGGATACCTCTCGGAAGACAGGCGAAAGATAGAAAAGGAACTGTTCGGAGGACAGTTGCTCGGTGCCGTGGCTACCGTCGCCCTGGAACTCGGCGTTGATATCGGCGATCTTGAAGCGACCGTTTTGACCGGATATCCCGGCAGTATCGCCAGTACCTGGCAGCAGGCTGGCAGAAGCGGACGCGGCATGGAAGGCTCTATGAGTTTCCTCATCGGTCTGGACAATCCTCTCGACCAGTATTTTATGCATCACCCGGAAGCGTTTTTCCAAAAAAGCGTTGAGAACGCCCTGGTTAACCCGGACAACCATTATATCCTCCGTGCCCACCTTCTGTGCGCCGCCTGGGAGATGCCGCTGACATCCGGTGACGAACGGTATTTCGGGACTTCTCTTCTTGAGGAACTGGAGGAACTCAGGAATGAAAATATGCTGAGAGAGAAAAACCGCCGCTGGTACCTGGCCCCCAGTATCTCATACCCGGCACAGTCGATAGGCATACGCTCTACCGGCGGAGAAGACTACGCCGTTATAGATACCTCGACCGCATCACTGCTGGAGACCGTGGATGCCAGCGTCGCCTTCTTCCAGATTCACCCCGGTGCAATTTACCTTCACCAGGGAACGCCTTATTTTATCAACGAACTCGATTTACACGGCCACACCGCCTATGCAACCGCGACCGACGCCGTATACTACACCCAGACAAAAGAAATCGAGGACCTGAGGATAAAGAAGACACTGAAAAGCCGCGACGCTGGAAACTCGACGGTATACCTGGGCGAAGTGCAGGTCACCAATAACGTCGTCGGGTTCAAGAAGAAACTCCAGTATACCGAGGAGGTCATCGGCGAAGAACCTCTTTCGCTGCCCCCCATAGAGTTCCCGACGGTATCCTTCTGGTTCGACCTTCCCATTGAAACTGTGCAGGAAATTACCGAAGCCCAGATGGACTTTCCCGGAGGACTGCACGCCGCCGAACACGCCGCTATCGCCATGCTTCCTCTGTTCACGCTGTGCGACCGCAATGACATCGGAGGCGTATCCACTGCCCTGCATCCCGATACCGGCAGGGCGCAGATTTTCATCTATGACGCCTACCCCGGCGGAATCGGTATCGCCGAGAAAGGCTACGAACTGGTCGAAGACCTCTGGCAAGCAACCATCCAGGTGGTTTCGGAATGCCCCTGTCAGGACGGCTGCCCCAGCTGCATCCAGTCACCGAAGTGCGGCAACAATAACAAACCCCTCGATAAAAAAACTGCCCTGGTTCTCCTCAAGGGTCTCCTCGCCTTAAGCGAATAGTTCTTCCTGAAACCTGATGAAAGGATGAAAGATGAACAATAATGTGTACAGAAGTGATTACTTGACGGGCACAAAGAACTATGAACCTCTCCCGATGAGAAAACTCAAGCGTGTGGATACTCCGACCACGCTGGTTACTGACAGCATCCAGAGAATCGACTCGCGGGAGAATGCTTTCACAAGGGCGCGACGGGGAGATTACGGACCTGCCGTAGCAAAAGAAGCACCGCATGCAGCATCGAAAGATCCACTCGGCGTTTCTCTCGGTCATATCCGCCGATATGTGGCTATGACTGAGAAGAATGAAATATCAGCTGAGATAGCCCCCATACCAGAAAATCCGGAAATGCTGACCCGCTTTATAAAACGCCTGGGGTATTTCCTGAGAGCAGATATAATGAGTGTTACCAAACTCCCCGGGTATGCGGTATACAGTCATAATATGCAGGGTAACAAAATCGATATAGATTACAAGTACGCTGTAGTCATCGTAATGGACAAGGAACATCAGACACTTGCAGCATCAAATGGCTATGACTGGATAGGACTGCCCTTAAGTTATGACCTTTATCTCCGCCTGGCGGTTATTTCTGAAACGATTGCTAACTATATCAGGCGACTTGGATACCCCGCTTCGGCGGAATATACCGGAAAGATGCCTGAAGGATGCCGTGTCCTCTTTGCGCCTCTTCTCCTCTGGTCGGGTATAGGAGAGGTCAGTCGTGCCGGGATAATACTTAATCCATACATAGGAATGCATTTCAAAGCCGCCGTTGTTCTCACCGATATGCCGCTGGTTCCGGATAAACCCGTTGATTTCGGCCTTCAGGATTTTTGCCGGAAGTGCCTTATCTGCGCCGATTACTGCCCCGGAAATGCCATTCCGCGTGGTGATAAAACCATGCATAACGGTTATGAGACCTGGAAACTGAATGAACAGAGATGCCACAGCTTCAGAGTGATGAATAAAAGAGGGACATATTGCGGAAGATGCATAAAGGTTTGCCCCTGGACAAAACCTTATACCTGGCCCCATGGTCTGGTTCGATGGGCTGTTCAGCACTCCGGTGTAGCCCGGAGGGTAGCCGTCAGGTCTTCGAAAGCACTCAAGCCAGATAAATCCAATTCGGGTGACAAATGGTGGTTCGACCTTGAAGAAGTAGATGGCACCTTAAAGATCCCGCAGGATTTGTATTAAACTCACCTGTTCGATCACCCTGCATTCGCATAAACACCTCGGAAAAAACCGCCCTGGTTCTCTTCAAAGGGCTCCTCTCCTGAGTTTAAAACATTAGCTGCGTATTATCGGTAATACACGCCGATATTTAACGACTATCCGGACACAGCGGAATCATGGGTTCTGCTGCCCTGTAGACTTCACCGTGTACGAACAATGTTTCAGGTAAATACTCCGGTTAAGAATTATTAATGGAGTCACTGCTCATTATCGACGGATTATTCCGGAGCCCTGAAGTTGAATATTACGGGAACCCCCTCTTTCTTTGCTTCTTTTTCGCTGTATTTAACACGGTCTACGCGCTTTCCTTTTTCCTCCCCGTTTTCGGGTGGTGCGTAAAGCGCGATAATTCCACCGGAGTTCGCCAGCATCAGAGGTTTAATCGGCAATACAGACACAGCCTCACCCGGTTTTAGCTTGCGGCGACCTGCGGCAACCACTTTTCCTATATCGAGCGGCGACCGCATCGTGTCGGTAAGGGTCCATCCGTTAAGGTCTACTTCTTCTCCCGAAAGGTTAATTATCGATATCCACTCATTTTCTCTTTCTTTTCCTTTCGGGTTTACCATCGCCGCTGCAATATAAACGTATATTTCATCATCGCCGAAATAATCACGCTTTTTATTGCCGTCAATGATTTCCTCACTGGAATCTACTTCGATACGCTCGGGGAAATGACTGATATTCAGCTCTCTTGCTTTTTCCTCATTTTCGTGAAAATACAGCGGATTTTTCTCGTATACCTCGTCGTCGAAATCAAGGTCTGTCAGTCTCTCGATTTCCGTCACCGTTACCTGGTAGTTCTGGAAATTGAACAGGCTTCTCCCGGACCTGTCTTTAATGGATTCTTTATCCTGCAGCATTATAAAGGCGCGGACATCCAGTTTCCCGGTGTCTTTGTTGATAAAGCAGATAACCTTAAAAAAAGCACTGGGTATTTTCGCGGATTCAACGTCGTTCGGAGAAATACTCCGGCAGAATTCGCCATAGACCGGGCCGCTGAAGGACGTTATTCTCCCGTCTTTATCCAGACCGAGTTTATATACCCAGTCCTCCAGTGCCAGCCACTCATCCCCGTTGAAATTCTGGTGCTGAAGAGTAGAATTCGAATAATAAAAAGTCTCGTTGGATGCTTTCTGGGCTTGATGCTGGGTATCTCCCCAGCTGGCGTTCGCACGACTCGCCAGATGACCACGCTCCCAGGGATTATCTCTGTAATATTCGTTATCGAGCTGGAATTCCGCTCCGACCCTCGAATCTATGCGCCAGTAATCGGTCCTGTCCGTTTGTTTAAGCTTGTTCTGGTCGATATTAAGTGCAGCATAAATCGGTGAGCGTGAAGACTGATTTGTCACGATGGTATAATTCACGTAATTAGCATAAACACCATCCTTTAGTTCCGGTCGCCTCAAGACAAATCCATCTATCCTGGGTGAAAAAGCGGGTAGGGGGAGTTTTACTACTTTCAGAAAATCTTCATCATAGCCTGCCATCTTTATACCTCCGTTAAAGATTATTCTGGCTTTCGATAAGGTCTGTTATTATAACACATAATAATAAATATATGAATTATCAAGAGCATTTTTCAGTGAATGTATTAAATATCACCTGCTCGACATGTTATAATCACTCTGCATTTCTTTAGATAACGGGAGGTCGCTATGAATGTAATATGGATAGTCTCCGATACTGTAAGACGCAAGGATATAGGCGTTTACGGGAATAATATTGTGCGTACGCCGTCGATCGATGCGCTGGCGGCGAAGTCGGTCCGGTTCGACCGCTATTACGGCGCCTCATTCCCGACAATGCCGACCCGTGCCGATTACATGACCGGTAAATGGACTCTTTCATTCATGCAGTGGACACCAATCCCACCCGGACATATCCTGCTTGCCGAACTGCTCCGTGACAAAGCCGATGTACACACCGTCGGAATCGTCGATACCCCGTTTTTTATCCGCGACGGTATGAACTACGACCGCGGTTTTACCACTTTCGTCGAGATTCCCGACCATTATTTCGTCGCCAAAGGTGGATATAATCCGCCGCACAGTCCCTACCGAAAAACCCTTGAACGACGTCCGAAAGATCCCCTGGATGCCGAGTGTTTCGCTCCGAAGACCTTTACCAAAGCAATGGAGTGGCTGACCCTCAACTACAAAGAGGACTTTTTCCTCTACATCGATACCTGGGACCCTCACGAGCCGTGGAACGCCCCGCTTTACTACACCGAACCTTACTGGCCCGGTTACGACGGCGAACAGATTATGCCCTTCTACAAGAACTGGAAAGAACAGCCCGGATTTACCGAGGAGATGCTCAGGAAAGCCCATGCCGCCTATCTAGGCGAGATAAGCATGGTGGATGCCTGGGTAGGCAACCTCCTCAGGCAGGTCGAGTATATGGGGCTGATGGAGAATACCGCCATAATATTTACCACCGACCACGGTTTTTACTTCGGTGAACACGATATTTTCGGCAAGATGGTCTTCGATAACAAACAAGATTTACCTGAGGAAGTAACCCGCCATCCCGGAGCCTGGGCGCGTTCACCTCTCTATGAGGAAATAGCCGCTATACCGCTGACTATTTACGTACCGGGCGTCAGACCGGGTGTTTACGACGGTCTGGCTTCGGCGGTCGATATGATGCCTACCATCCTCGACCTTTTCGGGCAAGAAATACCGTCGTACGTGGAGGGCAGGTCATTACTGCCAGCGGTTAGAGATACGAAAACACCGGGTCGCGAGGTTGTCTTTACCGCTTGCCCCTTTATCAACGCCGGTGATACCGACCAGCTTGTCGACCACCTGCTCCGGAGATGTGTTGTGCCTTCGATGACAACCGTAACCACTGACGAATGGTCATTCCTCCACGACTGCGAGCCGGGTGGTTCCGAGTTATATAACCTGAAATCCGATCCAGACCAGAAGAACAATGTTATTGGACAGAATCCTGAAATCGCCCGTGAACTCCATAAATATATGGTCGAATTTATGCGTGAAACGAACGTACCGCAGCGGCTGCAGGAGCCGCGCCTTGAATTGAATCTTTAAAAACTGAGAGAAATAATGAAGGCGGTATCAGAGATTGTTCTGATGCCGCCCCTTGTTTAAAAATCAGGTTTCTAGAGTATTCCCTCCGCTGCCTTCGTCCTTCCTCCCCGTATGAACTCTACTAATATCCGGGTCCCCTGTGACAATCCGGCAAGTGTACGTTCCAGGTCGTCGGCGCTGGTGATGTCTTTCTTATTTACGCGGGTAATTATATCACCCTTAGCTAAACCCATCTTCTGTGCAACGAATCCGGACCTGGTAGCACCTACATAAGCGCCGCGAATTATTCCCGTACCCTGCTTCGCCGTAATTTTATCGGCGTCGGCTATCGAAGCCCCGAATGAAGGACTTCGGTCTGTCGGTCTGCTTGAAACAAGCTGCTCCAGTCGCTGCTGGTCGAATCCGACCACTATCTCGCCGTCGAGCACAGTTACCGGAACTCCCATCTGCCCGGTGTTGTTCATCAGTTCCCGGGCATACGCCTGGTTCCTGGAAACGTCCCTCTCTTCGTAACCAACTCCTCTTTGTGAAAGAAACTGTTTCACCATATCGCAGTAGGGTCAGGTAGGACTGGAATAAACTATAACACTCATCTTTCTTTCCCCCTTGTTATACACGACTTCACCCGTATTAATTATATCCAATTTATTCCGGATTTATTGTGATAATTATCGCGATTTCTCGAACTACTAATATGACCAGATCCTGTTTATTGTTCGTATATAAAAGAGTATAATCGGCATATATGAAAAGTCGCATAACGACGATAGTCGCATACCGATGGGGCAATCCGTTCCAGTTCAAGCAGACCGTCGATGCCGAGATGTATCACCAGCACCGGAGCCGTGGCTCGCCTGGACAGGGTCCCCATCGTGACCCCAGAGACTCGTACGTACTGGTATCCACTATTATCGGAATAGTACTCTGCAGTATTACCGGAGTGATTATCGGTGCAAACGTGGCCGGATTCGGCGGAGTCTTCTTGGGTCTTGTAGCCGGTATACTTATCGGTGGGTTTGGAGGTTTGTACGTGGGAGAATTATTGAAGCGGCGGCATATCAGGAAACTGGATAGCAAGACCAATCCTGAAGAACCGGACCGGGATTCTCAGGGGCCGTTCATAAAATAATCATTCGATATCCGGATGTTTAGCGGGACTATCACTTCAGGGTACTGCCGAAAGATAAAATGGTACAATAGGATATGTTTAGTGAAACATCGGCATCTACTGTATTAACGTGGGGCGATCCATTCGCTTTTAAAACCACGAGCGACAGCGAGATGCGGTTGAAAAACAGGGACAGCCGGGATCCCGAGCAGGGACCTCCTCCGGAACCGGGTGACTCATATCTGTTCATTGCTTCGATCGCGGGGATAATAATTGGCGGTGCACTCGGATTTTATATTGCGGTTAAAACCGCCGGCCCCACGATGATATTCATCGGGGTCATTGCCGGCTGTCTTGCCGGCGGAATTATCGGTTCGTACATCGGCTCGTATTTGAAAAGACGTAAAAGAGAAGAATCCTCCAGATTGCCGCGGGACTATGAGAAAGGACCTTTTACCGACTAATCTATGATTGAAATCGGAATAAATCCCGTAGCATTTCTGTCAGTCAGGTGGTACGGTATTATGGTCGCCCTCGCCATAGCCGTACTCGTTACATGGCTGGCCTGGCATGTACGAAAAGACAGCAGGATTTCCGTTGATACTGTATTCGTCGCCGCGCTGGTCGGCATACCCTCCGGCGTGATATTCTCACGGGCTTTACACGTGATTGACCTCTGGGACTATTACAGCCAGAATCCCGGTGAAATTATCGGCGGATCGGGAATGACTATCTGGGGAGCCATTCTCGGCGGCGTGATTGGAATCTGGATATGCAGCCGGTTTACCAGGTTTAAGTTCAACTACTTTCTGGATATTCTTGCCCCGGGACTTATACTGGCACAGATAATCGGCAGAATAGGCTGCACGATAAACGGCTGCTGCTATGGATCGGTTTGCGACCTTCCCTGGGCAATCATCTATACTCACCCGAATACCTTCGGACCTACAACCGTTGCCGTTCACCCGACACAAGTCTACGAAATATTTTTCCTGGCGATTGCTTTCGGAATAATTATGTTCCTGCGGGGTCGCCTGAAACCGGAAGGCTCTCTGTTTTTTACCTATCTCGGAATGTACTCCGCCTGGCGGATTGGAATAGGTTTCATGCGCGACGGTACTGATTTTCTCTTCGGGCTTCACCAGGCACAGATAATCGGTACAATCGTCCTGCTGATAATTATCCCCGTGATGATAGTAAAAACCAGGTGGGGTAAACCTGAGGTGGAAGATACCGTAGATACCGCACAACCAGGTTCGCCACCTCCACCTGAAACCGATGAAGTTCCTGACAGTGATGCTGGCGAACAACCGGAAAACGGTGAAACCGAAGAGAAATAAAGATAAATCCTGTGTTCCGGCGTCTCACCGCCCTGTTCGGCGATACCTTTACCTTGCCGGTTTGCGGGATTATCCGGAAACGTAAAACCGGATAATAAATCAGCCGCTAATCCCCGTGCCGGTTTATCATCGAGATATCCCACGTTTTACCGTCGGTTGAAAGCACTCCGCCGATCGCACTTACCCTTATATCGTCGCCGTTATTGGTCGCGGCAGATATTTCGTAGATATATTCGGCGATTTCCCCCGGCGTATTGCACCTGTTCTCAATTACCGGCAGATCGCCGGATACATCGAACGACCCGGGGTCTTCAATATTGCCGTTATAGGTGGACACGCCTGTCAGAGTCGCTTTTTCCGGTTTTATTACCCACGTGCTGGCAGGAGGATTATCGGTGATAATACTCATGATATAAACAGGTTCATTCTCACCCGGGCGGTACGTTATCACACCGGCAATCCTGGGAGTACGAAGACTGTCCGGCTCGTGCTGAGCGCCGGTCATAATAGTTGTCATATATTCGGCATCGGGTGCGGCACTGGTGTGGTACAGCAGCCGGTATGTTTCAAAAATGGCCTCCGTTTGTATCCCGTTGGTAACGGCGGCAAGGCCGATACTGTTATCAGTCATAACGGCGGTATAATGCCTCAACCAGTCATATTGTTCGTTTCCGATAGGTCCCATAATAAGACCGTGCCCGGTTTTGGTTGCTCTTCTTTCCCGGCTCTGAGGACTTCTGCCCGTAACAAGATAGGCAAAACAGGGACTCCCCTGTATGGTTTTACCGAGAAATATCTGTCTTCCGGGATAAGGAGCATTCGGGTTATTCATCTTTTTACCTCCTTGTTACACATTGACAACGTTTCATTATCGTAGCTCAAGGTCAAGGATATTCAGTCTTAATTTCGATTGTCCGTTCCAGTTGTCCAGTTCCAGGTTATATACTATATCAACGGACGATGAAACCTCGTTCGCATAGTCTCCGAGTCCGAAACCTACCGCATCGAAAAGCATCTCCCCCTGCTTCAGCTTCATTCTCAAGTGAGAGTTATCGCTACCCATAGTGGTGGATGATATAACCTCTACTCCTCTGCTGAGGAAGGTCGGCGACGGATTTCCCTGTCCGAAAGGTTCCATCTTCAGGATTGTTGGATACGTATCGCCTCCCAACTCCGGTAAGGTCGTTTCCGCGTCTACGTCTATCTTGGGCCGGAGGTCCACTCCTTCGAGTTCTTCCGCTGCAATCTCCAGCAGCGCCTGTTTCAACCGGGGCAGGTTTCTGGTATACAGACTCAACCCCGCTGCTCTCGAATGGCCGCCGAACTTGCTCAGCAGGTGGCTGCACCTGTTCAGGGCCTCTATCATGTTGAACTCCGGAATACTTCGTGAGCTGCCGCCGCAGAACCTGTCCCCGGTCCTGATAACAAGCACCGGTCTGTAGTATTCTTCCGAAAGCCTGCCGGCAACAAGCCCCATTATCCCCGCCGGATAACTCGTATCGCCGGCGATGAGCAGGGGCTGGTCCGCCTGCGGAATTACCTGCTCCCTGGCCCTGTCGAGGGCACGGGTGGTCATTTTCTGGCGTTCCAGGTTTTTCTGTTCGAGCCATTCCGCAAGCTGCCGGGCTTCTTCCGTCGAGTCGGTCATCAGCAGCCTGTAGCTGTTCATGGCGTCTTCGACTCTTCCCGCAGCGTTCAGTCGCGGGGCTATCGTCCAGGATATGTTGGTACTGCTGATATTTGCTGAATCGAGACCTGCCAGGTTGATTATCTCACGTATGCCGGGACGCCGGGAGTTGTTCAACAACCGGAGACCCTGTTTTACCAGGTAACGGTTCTCTCCCAGAAGGGGTACCATGTCGGCGACCGTACCCAGAGCCACGAGGTCGATTACTTCGTCCAGCTTCTGTTCCTTACCAAGTCCCGCAAATAATGCCTGAAGCAATTTCAGGGCTACACCCACACCGGCCAGTTCAATGGTGGGGTAATCCGTACCGGGAAGTTTCGGGTCGATAACCGCACTGGCTGAGGGGATTTCATTGAGGGGAACATGATGGTCGGTAACCACCACATCCAGCCCCATCTTACTGGCTCTTTTAACCTCGGATATTGCGGTAATCCCGCAGTCGACCGTCACCACCAGGCTGACACCTTGTTTCTGAAGAGTTTCCAGGGCGGCTGCTTTCAGACCGTACCCTTCCCTCAGACGGTTCGGAATATACGGAATTGCTTCGCAGTCCAGCATGGATAAGCCCTGCACAAGCAGGGCTGTAGCGGTTATACCATCGGCATCGAAGTCGCCATAGACGGCTATTTTTTCTCGGGAGAGCAGTGCCCGGTAGAGCCGGGCTACGGCTTCATGCATTCCCGGCAGTGTGTTGGGATCGCCGCAAAGACGCTCATCAGCCGCCAGAAAAGTCTCTATTTCGGAAGAATCGGTAATGCCGCGATTATAAAGAAGCTGTTTTATCAGGGGAGGTACGCCATCGCCACCGATACCCTCATCAGGAACAGATGGCAGCAGATTCCACCGGCTATGGCTCAAGCCTAATCCTCACTGTATCTTCGCAGTATCAGCACCGAGTTATGACCGCCGAATCCGAACGAATTGGACAGAGTCGTGTCAACCCGTGCTTTACGGGCCGTATTCGGAACATAATCCAGGTCACATCCTTCGTCCGGATTTATCAGATTGATTGTCGGAGGTATAATTCCGTTTTGAATTACCATCGTACATATCGCCGTTTCCATGGCACCGGCGGCGCCTATCAGGTGTCCCGTCATCGACTTGGTCGAGCTTACCGGTGTCCTGTAAGCTTCATCACCGAATACTTTCTTTACAGCCATGGTCTCAACTTTATCGTTTAGCGGAGTGGAGGTACCGTGAGCGTTGATATAATCGATGTCCTTAGGCTCGAGCCCCGCTTTGGTTAAAGCCTGGCGCATCGCTCTTACAGCCCCGTCTCCGTTCTCATCAGGAGCCGTAATGTGAAAAGCGTCGCCGCTTGCCCCGTAGGCAATTATTTCAGTGAGAATATTCGCGCCCCGCTCTCTGGCGTGAGTAAGCGTCTCGAGAATAAGAGCGCAGGCGCCCTCGCCGATAACAAAACCGTCGCGGTCCGCGTCGAAAGGACGCGATGCTTCCTCCGGACAGTCGTTTCTCGTCGACAGGGCTTTCAGGGCACTGAAGGATGCTATTCCCAGCGGATTGACAATCGCTTCACTGCCGCCGGCGATAGCCGCCTGGGCATCCCCTCTTTTCAACAGTTCATAGGCGACTCCGATGGCGTCGGAACTGCTCGAGCAGGCTGAAGTCGTGCACAGGTTTACTCCTTTGATGCCGAGAGTAATAGATACCTGGGCTGCAGCCATATCGGATATCATCATCGGTACCAGAAAAGGGCTGACCCTGCTGGGTCCCTGTTCGACGAGTATTTTCGTCTGGTTATAGAGAGTCGTAAGGCCTCCTATTCCGCTTCCCATGATAATCCCTATCTGGTCTTCATTCTGAGAGTTGATTTCCATTCCAGATCTTTCAACCGCCTGCATACTGGCAGCGACCGACATCTGGGAAAAACGGTCCATTCGCCGCGATACCTTACGGTCGATGTAGTTATTAACATCGAAGTTTTTCACTTCCGCGGCAATCCGCGTATCCAGATTACTGGCATCGAAAAGCGTTATCTCGGCAATGCCTGATTTACCGTCGATAAGATTCTGCCATGTAGAATCGATATCGTGACCGAGAGGAGAAAAACATCCTATCCCGGTTATTACTACCCTGTTGTACGAGTTTTCTGCCAAATTTTCCTCCTGATTTGCGAGTGTAAAATCAGGCTTAGTATAATGTATTTAAGGTGAATTAGTCAATTTGGCAGCTAAAACATCAGGGTAAGTTGTGAACCGAAATTTCCAACCGTTTTATTATGAAAATTGCTCTGGATACGCTGGGATGCAAGCTTAATCAAGCCGAGACCGAAATCCTGTCCCGCAGGTTTGTGGAAGCAGGACATACGGTTACCGCTTCAGCAGATGACGCCGATATTTATATCCTGAATACCTGTACCGTAACAAATACCGCGGACGCCAAGTCCCGCCAGCTTCTTCGCAAGGTACGCCGCCATAACCCTGATGCCGTACTTGTGGCTGTCGGCTGTTATACACAGCGGACACCGGAAAGCGTTGCCGCGATAGAAGGAGTATCGGTAACCATCGGCAGCGATGACAAGCTGAGATTGCCCAAAATACTCGAAGAACGCGGGTACCTCGAAAAACCCGATGTGTCGCCACCTTCCAGGATTAATGGAGATATACCCGGCTCCAGAACCCGTTCCTTTATAAAAATCCAGGACGGGTGCAGTCGTTACTGCTCCTACTGTATCGTTCCTTTCGTCAGGGGAAAAGAGAAAAGCATTCCCGCAGATGATGTAATCAGGCAGATAAACGACCGCGTCTCCGGCGGGATACGCGAAGTCGTACTCACCGGAACGGAAATCGGTTCCTACGACTGGAATGGAGTTAGACTCCCGGAACTGCTGGCAATGGTTCTTTCCGAAACCGGCGCGGAAAGGATACGGCTGTCATCCCTGCAGCCGGATGAAATAACTCCTGAACTGCTGAGTCTCTGGGATAATGGCCGACTTTGCCCTCACTTCCACCTTTCTCTCCAGAGCGGCAACGATTCCGTACTCCGGAGAATGAACCGGCGGTACGACACCTCGGATTACCGGAAAGCTGTGTTCCTGATAAAATCACGCCTGCCGGATGCTGCGATAACGACGGATATCATCGCCGGTTTCCCCGGCGAAACGGATGAAGAGTACCGTGAAAGCTGTGAAATGTGCCGCGAGACTGGATTTGCACGAATCCATGTCTTCCCTTACTCCCGGAGACCCGGGACAGCCGCTGCAGCTATGCCGGAGCAGGTACCGGATAGGGTTAAGACGCAGCGAAATAAAAATCTGGGGGCATTGAGTAAAGAATGTGCCGAATCATTCAGGCGGAGATTTACGGGCAGGAAAATGGGCGTTTTATGGGAAAAACAGTCGGGCGGCATCTGGTCCGGATATACCGGGAACTACATCAGGGTTTACACGAGAAGTAAAACGGACCTTTCGAACCGCATAACCCCTGTTATCCTGGGAAAATTCTACAAGGACGGTATGTGGAGCAAGGTCGAAAAAGGATAAAAAGACTGCTTGCTATCCGCGCACCCACGGAATATAATACTCTACGATGTCAAAAGGCTATCTTTTAATAAAACTGGTACCGGGGCTGGAAGCTGAAGCGCTGTCACAGATTCGCGCTACCCAAGGGATAACGGACGTCACGCTCGTATTCGGTCAGTGGGACGCTATTGCCATTGCCGAAGCTAAAACGATGTTCGAACTCACCAAGATGATAGTCGGTGAAGTTCGCGGCGTCCAGGGTGTCCAGGACACCACCACCCTTCTCGAAGCGGAACTATAGCTCCCGGCTGCTCAGAAAAGTGTGATAACCAGGCCGTTCGTGGTGAGCCTGTCGAACCACAACGGCGCGTATACCTTACTTCTGTTTCCTATTCCTCTGTATCTTGAGAGGGATCCTGTATTCGCAGGGCGTCTTCGTCTGGCAGAGACCGCAGCCCGCCACACTCTTTTCAAGGTCGTACTCGACTTCGAATTGTCTCGGTGAATAGCCCAGGTCATGCAGATATTTACTGCACCTGTTCTTATCATGCCCTTCGCCGGTTATTGCATCCGCCGGACAGCGCGTAGTACAGACTCCACAGCTTCCGTCGAAGTAAAACAGGCAGTTGTCATACGGGCCTCTGGCTGTTCGCGGACTTGCCGGCAGCGCCATATCGGTCACGACGCTTCCGCAGCGATGGGCTATTCCCTTTTCCGAGATAAATCCGTCGGATAATCCGAACGTACCCTGCCCGGCTGCATAAGCTATATGACGTTCCGACCAGTTTGTATACGGGCCTCTTTCGTTGGTATCCATCTTGAGGTAAGGTCGGGTAGCCGGTGCAACCGCCATATACCCCATATCGGTAAGTATATCCACTACATATTCTCGCAGGGCATCGTTGAATTTTTCGCCGAACCAGCGGGTGTGAGACCAGTATCGACTTGGCCCGGAAGTCTCTTCTCGATTGGACCTGCGTGTCGCCTGTGTTATCGGTAAAATCCAGCTTATCACGGAAATCTTCTCCGGTAATTTTTCCGATTTTTTCTCATATGCCAGTGCCAGGATTTCCCTCGGAGTCATATGAGTGGGCGCGATGATGGATTTCAACTCGATAAAAAACGGGTCGTTCCCGTCGGCGAATTTTACCAGCGGCTTATCGAATATCCTTAAACTTTCTACGCCCGGCATAATGTTCAGCGGGCTCGACCGTGAGAATTCGTTTATCTCGCCGATGATACTCCGTGCTGATTCTTCTTGAAAAAGTTTCTCCTCTGTCACTGTTCATCCTCCATTTTAAGGGACAGCACCACCGATGTTTCTATCTGCCGTGCCGGTATATCCCAGTATGCCTGTAACAATTCGTCCTTATCGGGTCTGAGGGTAAATCCGTGTTTCTGATAAAAACCGATCGCCCAGTATGAGTCCGCCCAGGTCCCCACCAGGAGTTCGGGAGTAGTTACCGTCCCCATCAGGTACTTGAGAAGCCTGCTGCCGGTGCCTTTACCCTGGTAATCCGGCAGGACATAGGCATGTCTGATAAGTGTCGTATCCTCAACCGGTTCTAGTCCCATTATACCGATAAGTTTTGAGTCCTCTTCCCAGCCGACGAATTCCATCCTTTCCATTTCCGCTTCCAGCTCGTCCATCGGCATATATGGCTGGTGGTATCTGTCTTCTGGAATTACACCCTCGTATTTCTTCGCAGCTTTGTTAACAATGTAATATATGCGTTCCTTATCTTCCCGGTTGCATTTCCGGATCATCTGTCCTTGCCCTCTTTCAATTCGGATTATAACACTTATACTCGAAAATGTTATAATGAATCGTTCAACTCCAGTAAATGGAAAGTCCGATACAAATGAATGAAACGGAGAGGTGAAGTGCCGGAATTTGATCTTACACAATTTATAAAGACTTTCGACAGGATAAGAGAAAAAGCAATTTCCGAAGGAAGGATGTCGGAGAATCCTTCTGCTGAGGAAATGAGAGCCATGGTTGAAAAAGAACCGGGGGTTAAAAAAACCGTATACGGAAACTACGTTGCAGAAAGTGAACCTACATCGAGAGCGGCTATGTTCACCAAAAACAGCGTTGATACTCAATTTGGTGATGAGGAACTGAAAATTCTGGAACAGTGTGAAACAGAGCTGGCAAAACACAGGCTGATCTGCACCGATAGAATAGTCGGCAATATCAAGACCGGACCTATCGTCCGTCTTATCGTTCCGGAACGCTTCGCCCATGTCGCCTATGGCGGTGGAAACCTTTTCTGGCCGGTAAACGGAGAGGTGAAGGAACCCGACTACCGTATAATCTTCTACTTCGACGAGAATTATAAAGCCAATGGATCCAGGCCGTTACCCGAAAAAGATATTACCATCAGGCTGGCGATGCTTCCCGACGGTAAATACGTCAAGATAATCAGGAACGGTAACTATATCGGTGAATATAAGAAGGGCGTTTTCGCCGCGGAAGACTGGGCTGCCAAGACCAGGAAAGGCGGCATCTTCCTCCATGCCGGCTGTCGCGAGGACTACCTGCAGTCGGTGCATGGCAATTACAGGACCGTGAGAACGCTTCTTATCGCTCTGAGTGCCAACGGTAAAACGACTACCACCAGCCGTATACTTGCCAAGAAAGGCAATGAGATTTCTTGGCTGATCCAGGATGACGGCGGAACTCTGATGCCCGACGGTTCATTCCACGGCTTTGAAGCCGGAGGAATTTTCGTCAAGACCGAAGCGGTCAACGCCGGAGACCAGACCGAGATTCTGTACGGCCTTCTCAAACCGGAGACAGTCCATGAAAATGTCTATGTGACTGAAGAGGGCGACTTCGATTTCTATAACTTCCAGCGTACATCGAACGGTCGGGCGGTAGTTATGCGAAAAGACTTTATGCACGCCAGCCCCTATATCGATGTACCGAAGATTGATAATTTTATTATTATCACCAGGGGACCCCTCATCCCGGCAATATCGAAGCTGACCTGTGAACAGGCGGTTGCCCTGATGGTACTGGGGCAGGCTATGGAATCATCCGCCGGTGATCCGACTAAGGCAGGAACCATCAGGCGAGAGTTCTTTTATGACCCGTTTGTCGCCGGTGACCTTACCGAACATGCCAATATCTTCTATAATCTGGTTAAAAATCTGCCTGATATAAACTTCTATCTCCTGAATACCGGTGGAGTCGGCGACAGCGAACATTACCAGGATATTAAACTCGAATATACCATGGGTATTCTCGATTCACTTCTCAGAGGCGGTCTGGAAGACTGGAAAGACTCTCCCACTGGTTTTCAGACACCAGCTGCTATCAGGGTCGTGGACGATATTTTCGTCCATCCGGAGAAACTGTTTTCGAGTACCGATTTCGCGGAAAGACAGGCGGAACTGGACAGAATCAGATACGAAGCTGTAGCGGAACTGGGTGAAAAGCTTCACCCTGAGATAAGAAAAGTATTCAGCAGGGGTTAGAAATGACGGATGAAATCGGCAAAGTAGAGAAACCTGAAGCGCAGCAGTTCGAAGGTAAGAGAAAGCTATATCTGGTTCCTCTTATATACTCTTTCGAAGGGGCTCCCGCCGATTACACCGATAAATACACCCTTTACTGGAAACAGGTGGGAGAACATATCGGGAATCTCGAATCAAAAATGGGCACTGTCGACCTTATCTATCACGAATCGGTAACCATCGCCGGCGACGAGGGGCTGGAAATTATGGAGAAACTCAGCCCCCTGAGCTGTGAAATCACCCGGGAAAGGTGCCGTTCGGGAGCTAAACTGGAAGTCGTCGAAGACGTGGAGCTGACCGAGGAGACCATGGACTGGGAACGTCACCTTATGATGGGGTTTATCAGCAATAAGGTTGCCCGGACTGTCTCCGAACTATTCGCCGAAGCATCCAGGAAGAGATACGAATATATCGCCAGCCGGATAAACGAAACCCTCGGCGAAGACAATGCGGCAATCCTCTTCATACGGGAAAACCACCGGATACAATTCCCGTCTGATATAGAGGTTTTCAGCGTGGCACCGCCCGCCCTCGATGAAATCCACCGCTGGCTGCGCGAGCGTTCTCAGCAGCTCGAACAGGCAGCAGATGGAGAATCGGCTGATAAAGAAGCAACCGAAGATACCGCACCGGAGGAAGAACAGGAAAACGGCGAACAGACCGAAGCCGAAGAATAAATTTTTAGCCTGATTAATGGCATATTTTTTCTGAAATCTGAGAAAATGGGGCCGGATATACCTGCCCCATTCTTTTGTGTGAAGGAAATTTTATTCTGATGAGTACGGTTATCGACGAAAATACCCCTCTGAAAAGTCGGTGGAATATGCTGGCGATGATTGGCCTGACCGGCTGTGTATTCGTCGCTATGCCCCAGATGTGTATGCCGGTCCTGTTCAAGGAAATATCGACCGACCTGGGGCTGGACCTTGTCCAGGTCGGGGTAATCTGGGGAATGATTCCATTTGCCGGTATGTTTGTAATCCTCTTCGGGGGACTTCTCAGCGACCGGTTCGGTACCAGGCGTGTCCTCATCATCGGATGTTTCCTTACCGGACTGGCTGGTATTCTGCGGGGTCTTTCGGACAGTTTCGTTACCCTTTCGGCAACGATGTTCCTCTTCGGAATTCTCCAGATAATCACGTCTCCGGCACTTATAAGGGCGTCTACGATCTGGTTCCCCGGAAAACACCTGGGACTGGCAAACGGAATTCTCTCGATGAGTATTGGCTTCGGCTTCCTCTTAAGCTCAATGATAAGCGCTACCGTCCTTTCTCCGCTTCTCGGCGGCTGGCGGAACGTCCTTATCGCTTACGGTCTGGCATCGATTGTAACAAGTATCCTCTAGTATTTTACGAAGAACGACCCTCAACACGAAGATACTCCCGCAGAAAACACTGAGTCCGTTTCATTTAAAGAAACCCTTTTCAGGGTGATACGTATAAAGCGTATCTGGATTCTGGGTTCTATCGTTATGTGGCAAATAGGATGCATACAGGGAACGCTTGGTTACCTGCCTATTTACCTGAGGAATATGGGGTGGAACGCCACCGCTGCCGACGGAGCGATGGCAACATTCCACGGCTTGAGTACACTGTTTACCGTTCCTATCGTCCTGCTGTCCGATAAACTCGGCTCCAGGAAAATAATGCTTTTGGCTACAACTCTGATGACTGCGGTCGGGGTAGGAATTCTAACAATCGGCAGCGGCAGCAACGTATGGCTGGCTATGGTAGTGGCTGGTACCGTCCGCGACGGCTTCATGGCGCTCCAGATGACGATGCTGCTGGAAACTAAAGAGATAGGCACGAGATATGCCGGTACGGCAATAGGCCTTCTCCATATGATATCGCGTGTCGGAGAGATAGTTTCTCCGCCGGCGGGCAACAGCCTTGCCGATATCGACCCACGCTATCCGTTTATCCTCTGGGCTGGGATGGCCGTTGTTGCCTTCATCGGATCCATCTTCCTGAAGGACTCGGTGCGTAGCCGGGAGAATGCTTTGTAATTTTTCGCGGCATATCATACACTGAATTCTGAAAAGCATCCCGGAAGGAGTTTACAAAATGGGAACAGAGAACTGGACGTTAATACACGTAGGACTCTCCGTGAAAAATATGGAAGAAGCCGTTAACTACTTTAAATCGCTGGGCGGTACCACGGATGACAGTCCCGGTCACATCCTTGACAGCGAAAATATCGCCGGGTTGAAAACTTATGGAAAAGATGATGCCCCTCCCTGGAAGATAAAGATAAAAATGCTAAATCTGGGACCATTAACCTTTGAACTCACCGAACCTGTCGAAGGTGACAATTTCAACAAGACCTATATGGATGAACACGGTGAAGGCGCCAATCATATCGCATACGTAGTCGATGACCTCGATAAGGAAGTAGCTGAACTCGAAGCAAAAGGAGTCCCCGCGATGTATCACGCCAGTGGAATTTACGCTTATATGGATGCCAGAAAAGTCGGCGGTGTGGTAATCGAACTTATGCAGAAACGCGATATGCCGCCGCGCCCTTCTGCTTAAGGCGTAATCCCCGGAAAGCGTAAAGTGCACGGTGGAGATTTACCGGCTATCCCTGTTTATAGGCCGGCATCTCGATAACAAACGTTGCGCCTTCCCCCGGCTCGCTCTCCGCCCATATTTTGCCGCCGTATTCTGTTACGACGCCGTAACAGATACTTAACCCCAACCCCGTACCTTTACCCACTTCCTTGGTGGTATAGAACGGGTCGAACAGACGCGTTAATTGTTCGGGTAAAATTCCGGGACCGCTGTCGGAAATGGATACTCTCACCACATCCCCGTAATGTTCGGTGACAATCCATAAGGTACCTTTTCCGTATTCCTCTATCATAAAATATTCGGCATTGATAACAAGGTTTAGAATAACCTGTTGAAGCTGAAAATCGTTACCCATCACCTCGGGTAAATCGGGATCGTATTGAGCCTCGACGGTGATGTTATTTACCTTATGTTCGTAGGCTCTCAAGTCCAGAACAGTACGTATAATCTGGTTGATATCCACGGGCGCTTTTTCATCCGGATGTTTGCGGGCAAAAGTCAGAAGATGTCTGGCAACCTGGCTTGCACGAACGGATTCCCTGTTGATGATTTCCAGGTCCCCTCTTATGTCCACGGGTATATCATCTCTCTCCAGCAGCAGGTCGGAAAACCCGATAACCCCGGTTAACGGATTATTCAATTCGTGGGCTATACCAGCCGCCAGTTCACCGACGGAGGCAAGCCTGTCGGTAACCAATAGATTCTCCTGTATCTTCTTCTGTTCCGTGATATCCTGGTAGCTTCCGATAGTAGCCCGTTCTCCCCTGTAACTTATCGAGGCTACCGTTTCAAGAGCCCATCTGGTTTCTCCGTTTTTATTGACCGTTCTGAATTCATACGGGGTCTTTCGCAATCCCTTCAACATACGGATGGTATTTTCTCTAACCGTCTCTCTATCCTCGGAAAGCACCAGGTTTATCGATTTCATTCCCAGTAATTCTTCTTCGGTATATCCGGTATCTTTCTGAAACTGGGGATTTGTATAGACGAATTTCGATTTCTGAACGATGTACACTCCTACCGGGGAATTTTCCGCTATACTCTGGAATAATACTTCCGCCTCTTTTCTCTCGGTGATATCCCGTTCCAGGCTGAGATTATATCGAATACCTCCAACCTCCATTTCGGTGGAATGTACTTCCAGTTCGATTGCTGAACCGTCTTTACGATAGTGGGTTGTTTCGAAGACTACGGAACCTTTTTTACTGAGCTCGGATTCCAGCCATACCAGCCATTCATCGGTCGCATTGGCGTCCATATTACGTATATTCGTTCCTATCAGTTCTTCTCTGGTGCGACCGTGAAACGTACAGTATATGTCATTTACATACACATATTCGCCGTCGGGGTTAAAAAGGCAGATAGCGTCGCTGGCATTATCCAGGAGCTGAGCCCGGAGTGAGATTTCCACATCTCCGGACCCTTCCAGAGATGCAACTCGTTTTCGTAATTCCTCTATTTCCCGGATAAGTTCGTCTTTCGTCTTTTCTTTATCGCTTTTCATATGCACATTCCCGCGTGAAAGAGTAATAACACCCGGAAAAGTAACCACCGACAAATATCAGATAATATCGGAATTTCTGTGCACCGTAATTTACAGGCTGTTTTATATCTTTGATGTAGAGAGGTCATCACGGTGCGTTCGACTTATACTCTAGATTTTCACGTTTATCTTGTCAAATCGCCGCCCTAACAGGGTCAGGTTCATTTCTATCTCAAAGTGATATTATCGCCGGTACCGTTATTTCAGTCTTTTGTCGCTTTTAGTGTAAACATCAGCGGTATCCTGTCTCCTGGTATCCGCCAGAAACCATCTTTGTCTTTTGTCATATAAGGCATTGCCCTGTAGAAAATATACGGATACTCATGCAGAAACTCTATCCTTAGTCCCGCTGATATAAGCGAGTTAACAACATCTTCCAGGCTATGAGTCCATTCCTTCCCGGTGTGAGTTTTTTCAGTTGTCACTCCTGCATATGAACCGTCGCTCTGGTATACTTCTGGCTCGGGAGTATAAAAATATGACCGTACAATCTCTGGTTCTTCAGCATCCGGGTTTTCATCAAGGAATACATGCAGAAACGGATGGCCTTCCAGGATATAAAAGAAACCTCCGCGTTTGAGGAATTGCGCAATTACGTCAGCCCACCCTTTCAGATCCGGCAGCCAGCACAGCACTCCGGCGGAGGTATAAACGATATCGAATTGACCGGTCAGATTTTCAGGCAAGTCATACAGATTACTACATACAAAACTAGCGTCCAGCTTTAATTCCTCTGCTAGAGAATGGGCGATATCGATAGCTTTTTCCGAAAAATCTATCCCTGTCACCCTGGCACCGCGTCGTGCCCATGAAAGCGTATCCATCCCGAAATGGCACTGTAGATGCAGCAACGATTTCCCCGAAACATCCCCCACTTCATCGATTTCTACCGGACGGAGTGAGCACCTTCCTTTTTTGAATCCATCGACATCGTATTCTTCCGAATCTACATGCAGTAACGCCCAGTCATTCCACATTTCCTTATTGCTGTCCAGATTATAATTGTCCACCACCTTCTCCAATTCTTTACTGTCATTGCGAGTCCCGACTTGTCGGGACGTGGCAATCCATATAAATCTTTTCAACCATTCCGGTGTAAACCGGAATCCAGAAATTTCTATGCAGTGTCAGCCCCATCATATCCGGGATAACTGGTTTCGTTTCCCCAGCTTAAAACTTCGTCTTTGAATTCCTCAATATTAACCAGTCCGGCCATCCAGAGAAACACTCGATCCCGTTCGGGTACATCGGAGAGTGCCAGCCATTGTACGTCGAGTATTCCTTCATCGGGGTGGTCCGGATCTTCGCCTTTCGATGGCTGCTGCACACCGATATCCATCAGGAATGAATGCACTCTGTGATAGGTAAGTATTGTGTCCTCTGACGGATTTTCATTAATGTTTAAAACACCTGTTATCTTACCGTCCACACAGCACTCTTCTCTCAACTCCCGTACGGCCGCTTCTTCCGGTGTTTCTCCTTCTTCAATCCTTCCGCCCGGTATACACCAGAATTCGTGACCGTCCTCCCGCAGACGCAGCTTTACCATCAATATCTTGTTATTTCTTATGACGATACACTGCGCCCTTGAAAGCTTTTCAGACAATTTATACCCCTTTTATTGATTACCAGCATATACTATACACATCCTGCCGTCCGACTCGAAGTGCTCTACTGTGAAACCGACTTGTTCCAGTTCCCCGCGGTATCCCGACTCATTATTGAACCTCGCCGGTACTCTTGGCAGCTTGACTGTGTAACGCTTACCATTCCTGTATGCCGGATAGTCGTGAAGTGCCGAGTATTCGTTGCCGGTCTTCTCCAGCCAGTCCTGAAAATCTTCTATATCCTGAGTGAATTCATCTTCCTGTATATTCTCGCGGAAAAATGCCATCCCGTCAGGTTTCAATATCCGTCTGACATCAGTCAGATATTTCTGTCGGTGATCATCCGTGACCAGCATATGAAAACACTGGTTATCTATCGCTATGTCAAAAGAAATGTCCGCTATCAGGTGGAGGTCATTAACAACATCCGCCTGCCTAAACGAACTCTCACCTCTTGCCCCCGCAAGTTCACGGGCTTTCCGTATGGCAGACTCGGACACATCCAGACCAAGGTAATTATATCCGAGCGAAAGCAGGTGTTCGGCAACGAATCCTTCCCCGCAGCCGAACTCGATTATTTTCGTCACGTCCTTGCTGCAGCCTGCATAATCGAGGAATTTATCGATACTGGTTAATACACCGCTATTTTCCCCCGAACTGGAAATCCATCTTTCGAATCCCTGGCTGCGCACACGTCGGTAACGGTCGTCATAACGGAGATAATACTTCTCTTCGTTCTTCATCGAAGAATAGTATACTATAATAATTGGGTTCTTGGTCGGTACTGGATAGCTTCGGCGACATGGTGGGCTTTAATTATATCGGTGTTTTCCAGATCGGCGATAGTCCTTGCCAGTTTAAGTATCCGGTGAAAAGCACGAGCTGAGAGGTAAAGCTGTTTCATTGCCGACTTCAGCAGGCTCTGGGCAGCATCTTCAACCTGGCAGAATTCCCTGACTTCGGCCGGGGTCATCTCCGAATTCGCAGTCAGCTTCGTACCGGTGAAACGCTTCCGCTGAATTTCCCGGGCGGCTACTACTCTCTCCTGTACTCTGGCTGATTCCTCGCCCAGTCTGTCATCGGACAGTTTTTCATATTCTATGTGCGGCACTTCGACGAATATATCTACCCTGTCGATAAACGGACCGCTGATACGTCTCTGGTATCGTGCTACTACTCCGGGAGGGCAAGTGCACTGCCTGAGCGGATCCCCGTAATAACCGCAGGGGCAGGGATTCATAGCTCCAACCAGCATAAAGTTTGCCGGAAAGCTGACACTGCCCTGGGCGCGGCTGATTGTCACAACCTTGTCCTCCAGCGGCTGGCGTAGTGTCTCCAGCAGTGCGTGTCCGAATTCCGGCAGTTCATCCAGGAAGAGCACACCGCGATGACTCAGGCTTATTTCTCCGGGTTTGGGAAGGTGCCCGCCGCCGACAAGCCCCGCGTTCGATATGGTATGGTGCGGAGCACGGAACGGTCTCTGTCTGATAAGCGGCGTATCCGAAGGAAGCAGACCGCTGACACTGTAAATCTTGGTGACTTCGAGTGATTCCTCGTTGGTCATCGGCGGAAATATAGACGGCAGAGTCCGCGCCAGCAGTGTTTTCCCACTCCCCGGCGGACCCATCATTACCGTATTATGGGCTCCTGCCGCCGCTACCTCCAGCGCCCTTTTAACGTGTTCCTGTCCCTTGATGTAGGCAAGGTCGGTTTCAGTCGATACCGGAGCGTCATACTCCTCGATTTCTTCGGGCTTGTATGCCGGCTCCTCTATTTCACCCCTCATATAGCTGACAAGCTGCGGAAGTGATTTTACCGCAATTATATTCGCGCCTCCCACCAGTGCAGCTTCTCTCGCGTCTACTTCAGGTACGATAACCGTGGAATATCCCTGCTCTACCCCGATGGCCACCATCGGCAGAACGCCGTTGGTATGGCGCAGGCCGCCGTCCAGTGAAAGCTCTCCAAGGATAAGCGTTTTCGAAACATCGGCGAATACCTGTTCGGAGCTCAGGAGTATTCCCAGTGCTATCGGTAAATCATATGCCGGACCGGCTTTTTTAAGGTCGGCCGGAGCCAGGTTGACCACAATCCGCCTCATCGGAAAGGTACAGCCCGAATTGCGTATAGCAGGCCTGACTCTCTCTCTAGCCTCCTGTACAGCAGTATCGGGCAATCCGACAACCGTAAATGAAGGGAGACCGGGTGAAATATCCGTCTCGACTTCTATGATAGCTCCTTCGAGCCCTACGACAGCACAACTTATAACTTTGGCTAACATGTTCTGGGTAACAATATAACATATATTAACGTAGTAAGTAATACTTACGTGATATACCCATTAGTATCATAAAAAATATGCGTTTCACGATTGACAATTCAATATTTAGTTTCTAAAATAACTCCACTTACCTGATAAGATGTAGAAACCGGGAGGATACCGTGATGAAGAAAATCTTTAAACTGGCAATGATTTTCTCGCTGCTGGCGGCGTTAACAGTGCCCGGTGCCTGTTCATCAGCCCGGTACGAACTCACCACATCCGTAGAACCCGCCGGCGCCGGAACAGTATCACCCGGAGGAACTTACGATGAAGGCAGTAATGTGAGAATCAAGGCAACGCCTGCCGAAAATTATGCCTTCGACGGGTGGAGCGGTGACGTTTCGGGGTCCAGTTCCGAACAGACAATCACAATGAATTCTGATAAGACCGTTACTGCTCATTTCAAAATGACAGAACCCGAACCTGAAACCGTTGATGAAGCTTTGTCCGAATCTGAACCTGAACCGGTATATTATACTCTGACTGCCCGAGCCGAACCCGCCAATGCCGGATCGGTAACACCTTCGGCAGGAAAATTTATGGAAGGGACTACTGTAACACTGGTGGCAATACCTCAACTCGGTTATTCTGTAAGCAAATGGGGCGGTGACATATCCGGTATCTCGAGCTCGGTCGCCGTTACTATGGATAGTGACAAGGAGATAACAGTCTATTTCGAGGTAATTCAGGGAACCGATACAATCAAACAGTTCACTCTTACCACTTCCGTCTACCCAGAAAACAGCGGCGCTGTCGACCCTTCAGGCGGCAAATATAACACGAACGCGAAGCTGACCGTTACCGCCATGCCGGCGGACGGCTATGAGTTTCACCACTGGAGTGGAGGAATATCAGGTACGAGTGAAACCGTATCATTCAATATTATCGATGATACATCTATAACAGCCGTCTTCGAGGAATCAGGAGACCTGACGCTATCGAGCCCGGTTTTTACCGATGAAGGGAACTTACCCGAACTATATTCATGCAATGGAGAGGATATCTCACCGGAACTCTCGTGGAGCGGCGTTCCCGCCAATACCGCGTCATTCGTCCTTATTATGGATGATCCCGACGCACCGCAGGGTACTTTTACTCACTGGGTAATATATAACATACCTCCGGATGCCAGGGCGCTCCACGAAAATATACCTAAAGAGGAAAACCTGTCCGATGGGAGTATCCAGGGAATTAACAATTTTGCCGAACACGGATACGGAGGGCCATGTCCTCCTACGGGTCAAAGACATGAATACCGTTTCGTACTGTATGCAGTCGACATAGTGCTCGATCTTTCACCGTATGCCGCGACAAAGAGCAGCGTATTAGCTGGGATTCAAGGCCATATCCTGGAACAGACCAGGATTTCAGGTTACTACCAGAGGTAGTCTCTGCCTACTCGAGGTTAACAAGAATGCTCTTGATTTTCTCGAGCACCGGACCGGTCGTTGCCGTATCCGTATAGACCGTTATGATACCGTACGAGTCTACAGTATAGCTGAACTGGCTGTATCTTCTGTCCAGGTATGAAGGATACAGGCTGTGCTCGGCGGAAGGGAAACAGGACATATCATTGGTTGGCTCTGCTACCGGGTTCATATGTCTTACATCTTCGGTAATTCTCATTAACTGCAGTGAGGTGGATACTATCTGCCTCTCGGAAGATGCTCCGATAGAACGAACCTCGTCGATAAGGTTGATTGCTCCCGAAGTTATCTGAGCGATAGTCATTGCCGCTCCTCTGAAAGGAGCAGCCAGGGCACTGTCAGGTCTGGCAAAGGCAAGTGAAGTACCCGATACACCCAGAGCAAGCAACGCTGCGACAACTGCCAGGCATACTCTTTTCTGGGTCCTGCTGAAACCGGGAAGTCTCCAGCCGAATCTCTCCAGATATTCGGAAACCTCACGGGTAATAGAGTGTGAAAGGTCGACGATGGCCGACCTGGCAGGTACCTCGATGTCTGTCTTCTCGCCGTTATATCTCTGCCAGAAAACGCGGTCGTAGTCGGCTTTTATGACAGGATTTTTCAGAGCTTCATAGGCTTCTTTAGCCTCTCTGAACATCATGGAGTACAAGGGCATTGTTCTGGCCTTGTCGCTAAGAACCTCGGAATATATCCCGGACAACCGTTCGAAGGCTTTGTTTATCTTCTCGCTGTCAGCATTTGGTCCTATACCAAGTACCCTGTAGTAGTCCTTCCACTCATCGGGATGACGGGCTATTTCCCATTCGTAGTACCGTCCGAACAATTTTTTCGACTTCCTGCGGGCAAGGAGCCAGACGGTAGACAGACCGAAAATCGCAACAGCTACGGTCAATATTAAATTAACCTTCACCATGCCCATAACCAGTACCAGGATTATCAGCCCGAAAAGGGAGAGAGCGGTGTTCAGGTTCCATCTTGAAGCGCTGGCAGCGTACCTGGCTTTAAGAGCGGCTTTTTTTCGGGTCTCCGGATGTATCCACCTGATTTCAGTATTTTCCGGCATATTTACCTCACGTCAGACAAATATGAGTTTATGCTACGCCTGATGCAGGGTCAATTCCCAGAAAGTATGACTTGACTGACCACAAAAAATACTCGGAAAGAGTGATTGCAGGACCGGTGAGGTAATAAAAAAGGACTAGTAATTATCATGGTTACTCATTTGCGCAACTGCGCCTTTAACCTCGACAGGAGTTCCTCATCGCCGGTTACTCCACGCACGTCCAGGTCTGTTGTACTGAACGCTTTAACCATGTTTTCCACCAGCCTCGTTTTACTTATTTTCTTTCCCCCACTGAACTTCGCCGTCGATGAAAGGCCCTCCAGGTAGGCGTCCTCCTGTCTGTTGAGAAAAACGGACAGTTTTATCATTGTCGATGGCGGCTCCGGGACAGCCTGTTTTCGAACCGGTTCAGGTGTCGGAGCCGCACCGTCACCCCCGGTCAGCCTGTCCAGCGCTTTTCCGTAAGCATTTTCTTCGGTAACTCTAGCCCTTTTCATTCATCACCTCTCTAGTGAGTAATCGATAAGCTTCGGCTCCCGTCGAACCGGAATCATAGCTTAATATGGATTCTCCCGCAGCCGGGGCTTCTTTAAACCTGACCGTGGTGGGGATAAGAGCATCGAATACTCTTATCCGGTCACCGAAGGCCCTTTTGGTAACATCTATCACTTCCCTGCAGTGAAGCGTGCGCGGATTTGTCATGGTAAACAGTATGCCGGATATTTCGAGTCGTGGATTAAGCTTCTCCTGCACTCTGATAATAGTATTCAGCAGCAGTGCCAGCCCTTTCATCGCCAGGAAATCAGCCTGTAATGGTATTATTACGCTGTCGGCTGCGGTTAATGCATTGATCGTAAGGAGAGCCAGGCTCGGTAAACAGTCGATGAGAATGTAGTCATATTCATCCCGCACCGGCCCTATCATTTCCCTCAACACCGATTCCCTGGTAAAAGCGCTTACAAGGTCGAGCTGTGCCTGTGATAATTCGATATTAGCCGGTACCAGATCAATATTCTGATTTTGGGTATTGAGTATGACATCCCTGATGGAAACGCCGCCGTTTTCCCTGATGGTACTGCTCAGAACGCTGTAGCTAGTTAGGTCGAGGTCTTCCGGAGTGAATCCCATGGTGATGGTCAGGCTTGCCTGCGGGTCCCAGTCTATGAGAAGGACGTGCTTACCGTATTCGGCAAGTCCCTCGGCAAGTGCAGCCGCGGTAGTGGTTTTACCAACTCCGCCTTTCTGGTTGGCGATACAGATAACCGGCATCGGTTAATACCTCTGCCGGTTATTATAACGCATTTGCGCAATTACGTCAATACTCTTTTACGCAGTTGTTATTTGCATCCGCTTAGTGATGTTTACCTCATCGCTCTTTCACGCAAACTAATCCTTGCTGCTCAATCAGGGTACTGGGTGAGAGGGGGATACAGGGGGTGAGTACAATAAAAACCAGAACCGAATAGTACCATTAAGCATATACTGAATATTATCCGAAAGGACTTTCGGGCGCTTCGGACATATTAATGGAGTTAAGCGGCACTTTCGGGTCCGGGAATCCGGTTCCCATTATGGAGAATATCATCGAAAGAGCGTGCTCGCTGATTCTCTCCAGATCGGAAGTCTGTACCGTTTCCGGTTTGGGAAATGGCCAGTCCATCTGCCTCAATGCCTGCTGGAGTATTATTCCCGAGCCGTGAAGCTCTTTTGCCCGGGTTATCGAGTATGACAGTGCCGCGCCGCAGTCCTGCGGCGGAATCATTCCTTCATAACCCGGCATTCCACGACCGAAAAAGGCACCTCCTTCGGCACGTCTCTCAGGTTCCCATATCGAAGGCTGGACTATTGGAGATGCCGGACGGGGGCTGCTGACACCGGCCGGGATAAAACAGAAGACGGCGACTCCGGTTTCTTCCGCCGGTCCCAGCTCGTTTGCCAGCGACATCATAATTGAGGTGGCGGCGGCTTTTGCCGCGCAGTAGTTGCTTGGTCCTACGGGGTAGCGGAAAGCGGTGGATGAATAGGTTACCACGCCGTGGTGCCTTCTCACCATACCCGGCACGAAAAGCTGAATCCCTATCATCGTTCCCCGCGCTGCAATCGCGTACTGCCTGTCCAGCTGGGAAATCCTGGACGTCAGTATCTGGCCTCCCAGCGACATATCCATTGCGTTGTTGATAAGAATATCCACCTTGCCGAATTTACGGAAAGCTTTCTTGGCCATGTTTCTCATGCTGGTCTCATCGCCAACGTCCGTAGCCACGAATAAAGCTGAGTCAGGTCCGTTCTCCTCGTTTATCAACTCCTCGGCGGCACAACCTGTCTCGGGATTGACGTCGACTATCACGACTTTTACCCCGAGCCACGCCAGGCTCCTGGCTGTCCCCAGCCCGATATTGCTTGCTCCTCCTGTTACCACTGCGACATCGCCTTTCAGGGTATCCTTTTTCAGTCCTGTCCTGTCCATAGACAGCGGTTCTACATTCAAAATCTTGTCCATCTCTTTCCCTCCCAATAAGTAACTGATTTTATTCCAGCCGATTTCGGGTAGTCAAGTAAATTCACTGGATACATTAGTATGATGTCATTGCGAGGAGTCCGCCGCAGGCAGATAACGTGGCAATCCATGCCTGATCCGCTGCCTGTCCGCCGAAGTACTTGTCCGCCATAGCTTTAGCAGAGGTGGGTTAACGCAGGCTATGGCGATCTTTATAAATCGCGTAACTGTACCAGACTTTTAATATAATTATTTTTGTTTCAATACCTGGATTTCTCTTTACCCTTTTCCCCGGTTACGAGTTCACCCCCTTTCCCTGAAAGGGACAGAGGGTGACTCGAAAATAACATTGTTTTCTTCACAGACTTAACTCATATAACCTCATCCAACACTGTTGAGCAGATTCCGAGGCAGTATCTTGATATAGTCGTGAGTATCCTCCACAGCAAGATACCTCTCTTTCAGATAACCAACCAGGCGTAAAACCGTGGTATTTTCGAAAATCCCCTTTCCTTTTCAAGGAGAGGGGATTATTCGTAACAGGGGTAAGGATAAAAAAAGAAAAAAGATATTATCCATACGGATAGTATTTTATTGTCCGGTTAGCTGTCGTCTACTCCGAATTACCCTCCTTAAGTGCTTCAGCCAGTCCGAGGACGTTGATCAGCTTTGACTGGTCGGACAGGACCAGCTTGGTATTGTCCTGCAGCGAAGCCTGGGTTACCTGGAGCTGCTTAAGAAGCTGGGCATTACCTATGAAGAAGGTGTCCGCCGCCTTTGAAACATTCTCAATAGCCTGGGCTTCACCTTCTGCCCTGAGTATCGCCGCCTGCCGGTCGCCCTCGGCTTCCAGTATGGCTTTCTGACGGCTGCCCTCGGCAACAAGAATGGCATTCTGCTTATCGCCTTCAGCCTCGAGGATCTGTTTCTGCCGGTAGGCTTCGGCTTCTAGGATAGTAGCCCTCTTCTCACGCTCCGCCTTCATCTGCTTGCTCATCGCGTCGGATATATCGTGCGGTGGCTCGATTTCCTTGACCTCGACCCTTGTTACCTTGACTCCCCATTTATCCGTAGCTTCATCGAGCGTCGTCGTTAACGCGGCATTAATACGTTCTCTTGACGATAACGATTCGTCAAGAGTCATTTCACCAACAACGTTTCTGATGTTAGTCTGAGCAAGTTTGCTGACGGCTGTAAAGAAATTCGCCACTTCATACCTGACAGCCTTGGCATCGGTCACGTAATAATAGACTACGGCGTCTATCGTCACGGTAACGTTGTCATTGGTAATAACGGGCTGGGGAGCGATATCTATCACGGTTTCCCTCATATCGATGCGGGATACCAGATTGTCGATAAAAGGAATCAGAAACCTGAGTCCCGGTTCCCAGGTCTCCTTATACCTGCCCCACCTCTCTACAATACCTCTCTGCGCCTGGTGGATGATGGTAACGGATTTTGCCAGCAGTACCACTGCCAGCACCAGTATGATAATCAGGACTACATAACCAGCTGACATAATATTAATCTCCTCCTTCGTATTTTTCTACAGTAAGAGTAGCCCCGGTAACACCGGTGACTATAATCTCATCGCCTTCTGAAATATCTTCTTCCGACTTCGCTCTCCACCGTTCATTACCGACTTTCACGCGTCCTACATCATGCCGTTTAATGTCTTGTAATACAATTCCGCTGCTGCCTATAACGGCGTCGATATTCGTTTTTTCCAATCTTACAGCCGTCCATTTATGGACGTACTTCCTTCCTAAGAATACGTATAAAACACATATCACTGCGGTAACGATAAGTGTAACCACCCATAGCTTGAACGGCCAGGTTATCAGACCGCCGATGATAAAGGCTGTGCCGATAAAGACCAGGTCGAGTCCCGTATCTATACCGACAAGCAGTTCCAGCAGGATGAACAACAGTCCTGCACCGACGAATATCAGCCACAGCCACAGGTCCGAAAAACTTAAAACTGTTTCACCGTCCATTTCATTCACTCCTTTCTCGTGAAAATGTCTGTTTATTCTATATCATTCCTGCTTCTTTCCCACGGGAATCACGTACAGAGGAGTCAGGGCTTCCGGCAGATTCAGCACTTTCGCCACTTCGTCATCGTTGATGGCTCCGGCAGTTACGATTCCCAGGTCGAGAGCAGTTGCCTGCAGACACAAATTCTGGGTCGCGTGCCCCGCTTCGAGCGTGCCGAACCTTTCACCCTTGTCTCCGAAACTTGACATAACTTTGCCGTAATCCACGGTAACCACGAATGATAGCGCCCCCTGCCGCACCGAAGCCTGCCCCATGGCGGCGTCCGCCAGGTCGTCTCTCAAATCCCCATCGATAACGCGCCTGATAGCATGATTTTCCGGTTCGTACAGGTAGACTCCGTCCAGTATTTCCGGCACGTTGCTCGCAACCACGTAGATACTCAGTGGATATAACGCCACCGCAGAGGGCGCCGTCCTGTGTCCTGAGTTATCGGTTATTCCCTGCGCCGCCCATAAAAGTTGAGATATTTCCTGCAAAGTGACAGGTTCATCGCTGTAAGTCCTTACCGACCGTCTGGCAAGCAGGCTTTCCTCCAGTGATACGTCGCTGTCATACCGTGGTTCGGGCAGACATATTACTTCCGAATCATCGGGAGCCAGTCCGGCTTCGGCACTCCCGCCGGAATCTCCGCAGCCGGATAAGATCATTATCACCGGTACGGAGAAAACCAGAATGCATGCCCGGATAAATCTATTATTCATAATTTTATACACTGTTTATTGTTCACCAATGATACTGGAATCAGGTGTAAAAATAAAGAGACACCTTAAATAAAAACTGTGTTTCAGGAGGTGCCTCTTTTCATATCCGCCATATCTTACCCGTATGTCAGACAAGCTGTGCTTTTTTGTATTTGGCAAACCTGTTGTATGCCCCTTCGTATTCCTTAACCATCTCGGCTGGCAATCTCGCTCTGAACTGCTTTATCTGGGTATCGTACGTGGTCGTGGCAATCTTGGCGTTATACCAGTTCCGCAGTTCGGTATTACATTTCGGGCATAGTCTGATAATTTTAGCCCTGCGCATCCGCGCCTGTTCCATAATTTCTTTTGGGACCACGTAATGCTTTTCAATGGAACGAGAGTCTACTTCACTCCCGCATAACTGGCACACCATGCTCTGCACTCTTGCCATTTGTTCCCCGAATCCTGAAGCAATTTACAGGACAGGTTATTAAAGTGTAAGGACTAGAGTTTAATTTCTTTAATCAGGATTTGTCAATACCCCTTTTTTTTATTCTGTTTGTATTTGATTGCTTGTGTTTACCTCACCCCTGACCCCTCTCCAGCCAGCACCATTGATAATTGGTGTTGGTCTTTTCCGGCTGGAGAGGGGAGTTAAAATGAGAGGGGGATACAGGGGGTGAGTACAGTAACGACTAAAACCGATAGTATCCTATTTTTAAGTTGCGTTTGCATCTGGTTGTTTACACTCACCTTTCCAATCAAAAAATCGAAATAAAATAGTGCCAAAATAATAAATAAATAGCTTGAGTGCCATACCGGCAGATGCTACAATGGCAATTAGAAAGGATGTTCTGATGCCGCTCGATTCCATTATCGTCAAAGGAGCCCGTGAGCATAATCTGAAGAATATCGACGTGATTATTCCACGCGATAAGCTGGTGGTTATTACCGGTGTCTCAGGCTCGGGGAAGAGTTCTCTGGCGTTCGACACTATCTACGCAGAAGGACAAAGACGGTATGTCGAATCTCTTTCCGCCTACGCCCGGCAGTTCCTGGGCAGGATGGAAAAACCAAATGTCGACTATATAGAGGGGCTAAGTCCGGCGATATCCATCGACCAGAAAGGTCCCAGTAAAAACCCCCGTTCCACAATGGGAACGATAACCGAGACCTACGACCACCTCCGTCTTCTCTTTGCCCGTGTCGGTCACCCTCACTGCCCCCAGTGCGGCAGAGAGATTGCCAGCCAGACGGTACAGCAGATTGTGGATTCCATCCAGCAGATAGACGAAGGCAGCCGGATTATGATAATGGCGCCGCTGGTAACCGACCGGAAGGGTGAATACCAGTCGATATTCGACGACCTTCGCAGGTCCGGTTACGCCAGGGCAAGAGTCGACGGAGAAGTACACGACCTATCAGATGAATTCCAGCTGGACAAGAATAAGAAGCACTCTATCGAGGCGGTAGTAGACAGAATAGTAATCGGCCAGAGCGACAGTCAGACACGTATCGCTGACTCCGTGGAAACGGCTTTAAAGCTGGGTAACGGCGTTGTTCTGGTGTCTATTATCGACGGCGAGGAGATGCTTTTTTCGGAACATTTTGCTTGTGTTTATTGCGGACTAAGCTTCGGGGAAATAGCCCCCCGGAATTTCAGCTTCAACAATCCCCACGGCGCCTGTCCGGTCTGTACCGGGCTCGGATACAAACAGGAAATAGACCCCGACCTGATAATACCGAACAATGATCTCTCGATTGCGGAAGGAGCAATACATCCCTACCGGGGGCATACCTGGTACTATTATCACCTGGAACAGATTGCCCGCAGGTACGGTTTTTCGCTGGATACCCCCGTGAAAAACCTTTCCAGAGAAAATCTGGACATGGTCCTTTACGGTGAAAACAGGCAGCCCCGGAAAAAAACCTACCGTTTCGGTCGACGGAGAGAATTTAACACCGGTATGGAAGGAGTCATCCCCCGCCTTGAACGACTATATCGGGATACTTCGTCCGATTACTCCCGGATGGGTATCGAACGCTACATGGTCCTCAGGGAATGCCCCGCCTGCGGCGGAAAACGCCTGAAACCGGAATCGCTCGCCGTGACCATAGGCACCCTGAATATAATGGACGTCAGCGCCATGTCCGTCAGCCGTCTCCTGAAATGGGCTGATGATATTCCGGATTCCATTCTGACGGAACGGGAGAATATAATTGCCTATCAGGTACTGAAAGAAATCAGGTCACGCCTCGGGTTTTTACAGAATGTCGGACTCGACTACCTCACCCTGGACAGACCGACCGCCACCCTCAGCGGCGGCGAAGCACAGCGTATTCGCCTGGCGACCCAAATAGGCAGCGGACTGATGGGCGTACTGTATATATGCGATGAGCCGACGGTAGGTCTCCATCCCGTGGACGGCTCGCGCCTGATTCAGACACTGCTGAGCCTGAGAGACCTCGGAAATACCGTTTTGATAGTCGAACACGACGAAGCTATGATGAGAGCCGCCGACCATATTATCGATATAGGTCCCGGCGCGGGTGAAAAAGGCGGTGAAATCATCGCCGAAGGCACGATCGAAGATATTATCAAGGAAAAGGGATCGATTACCGGCCAGTACCTCAGCGGCAACAAGGTGATACCGATGCCGGAAGAACGCCGTCCCGGCTCAGGCGAGGAAATAGTTATCAGGGGTGCCAGGGAAAACAACCTGAAAAATATAGATGTTCATATTCCACTCGGCAAGTTTGTCTGCGTGTCAGGGGTATCGGGAAGCGGAAAAAGCAGCCTGGTCAACGAAATTCTTTATAAAAAGCTTTCACATACACTTTACCGGTCAAGAGACCTCCCCGGCGACCATGATGAAATAATTGGTATCGAGCACATCGACAAGGTGGTGAATATCGACCAGTCTCCTATCGGCCGCACCCCTCGAAGTAATCCGGCGACATATACCGGCACTTTCACCTATATCCGGGAACTGTTCGCCACCGTCCCGGAAGCTAGGGTACGGGGATACGCACCCGGAAGGTTCTCCTTCAATGTAAAAGGCGGACGCTGCGAAGCCTGCGGCGGTGACGGATATATCCAGATAGAAATGCAGTTTCTGCCGGACGTAACCGTACCCTGTGAAGTATGTGAAGGCAAAAGATATAACCGGGAAGCCCTTGAAATCAAGTTCAGAGGCAAGAATATCGCCGAAGTGCTGAATATGACTGTGTCCCAGGCCCTCACGTTCTTCGAAAATTTCCCGAAAATCAGGAACAAACTGGCGACCATCAGTGATGTGGGGCTTGGCTATATCCGGATGGGACAACCGGCTACCACGCTGTCCGGAGGTGAAGCCCAGAGAGTGAAGCTGGCTACGGAACTGTCGAAACGCTCGACCGGCAGGACTCTCTACATCCTGGACGAGCCGACTACGGGACTGTCATTCGAAGACGTAGCCGCTTTACTTAGAGTACTGCAGCGCCTGGTTGATGCCGGTAATACGGTAGTAGTCATCGAACACCACCTTGACGTTATGAAAAACGCGGATTATATCATCGACCTGGGACCGGGCGCCGGTGAAGCCGGAGGAGAAATCGTTACCTCGGGCACTCCCGAGGAAGTCGCTTTGGTAAAATCATCCGCCACCGGCAGATATTTAAAGGGTATTTTACGAACTGACGCGGAATACGCAGGCTCGGGTAAAAAGGGATAGCCGTGCCTGATCCCGATTCTTTCTCCGGAGCTGCGAGGAAACCCCGGCTTTTTTACGGATATATAGTCGTCGCTGCCTGTTTTCTGGTAATGGTGGTAATGCACGGAGCTTTCAACAGCTTCGGCGTGTTTTTCACCCCCCTCGAGAATGCTTTCGGCTCCACCCGGGCGGCACTTTCGGGTGCTAACTCGGTCGCTTTCATCGTGATGGGTGTCTCCGCAATGCTGCTCGGCATGCTCTCGGACAGATTCGGTCCGAGGCTGATATTGACGATTTCCGGGATACTCTTCGGCGCAGGCTATCTGCTTTTGTCGCGGGTGAGTTCGATATGGCAGATATACCTGTTCCTGTCGCTGGCGGGTATCGGTCTCAGCGCCGCGGACATAGTACCGCTGGCAACAGTCGTCAGGTGGTTTGTCAGGAAACGCGGCACATTGAGCGGCGTAATGAAGGTAGGTACCGGGCTGGGAATGATGACGGTACCGTTTATTTCGAGCCTGCTGATAGATGCGTACGGATGGAATAATGCCTACCTGTTTCTGGGTATCGCCGTGCTCGTAACGGTGGTACCGCTTTCCCAGCTTGTCCGGCGTGACCCGCGGGAAATGGGGCTGCTGCCGGACGGCGATGAAAAAACGCCCGACACCCCTGTTTCGCTGACCGAGGAAGGGCTTTCACTCATCGAAGCCCTGAAAACAAAACAGCTCTGGATGGTATGTGGTTTCTACATGGCAATCGTTTACACCGGAATGACCAACCTTACGCATATCGTTCCGTACGCCGAGGACCTCGGTATTCAGAATACAACGGCAGCCAGCCTGGTATCGACCTACGGAGCGGTCAGTATGGGCGGCAGGCTGGTGATGGGTTTTCTCGGTGACAGACTCGGACATAAACAGGCAATGGTGATTTGTTTTATAATAGCTATCATCGGGATGTCCTGGCTCCAGGCAGCGAATGAATTATGGATGCTTTACCTGTTCGCTGCGGTTTATGGTTTCAGTCACGGTGGATTTTTCGCCCTGATATCCCCCCTGATTGCCGGCCTTTTCGGCACGAAATCACAAGGTTCGCTTCTCGGTATCGCAATATTCTGCGGTACACTCGGCGGCAGTATCGGAATGACGTTATCGGGATATATATTCGACGTCACCGGAAGCTACAGAATTGCGTTTATCATACTCCTGGGGCTCGTAATTTTCGGACTGATCGATATACTGTTTATAAAACCAATAGTAAAAGGGCAGGTTGATGAGTAATCTGACTCGCACCGGAAAAGGGAAATTTTTCTACGGATACGTAGTAGTAGCCCTGGGCTTGTTAATCAACATGGTGCTGGGGGGTACTCTGTATACGTTCAGCGTCTTTTTCGAGCCACTGTCAACGGACTTCGGCTGGACGAGAGCCGCAACTTCCGGCGCATTTTCACTTTTTATGACACTGCACGGCATTCTCTACATCTTTACCGGAAAAATGAATGATAAACTGGGTCCCCGGATAGTTATGTCTCTCTGCGGTCTGTTTATGGGTGTGGGCTATATGCTGATGTCACTTACAGGTGAAATATGGCAGATATACCTTTTTTACGGAGTAATAATAGCCGTGGGGATGAGCGGCGGTTACGTGCCGCTGACTTCCACCGTTACCAGGTGGTTTACGGGAAACAGCAAGAGGGGTCTGATGGTGGGGATATCAGTAGCCGGAGTCGGACTGGGCACAATGATTTTCCCGCCGCTGGCAACCTGGCTTATCAACAGCTATGGGTGGAAAACATCATATATAGTAATCGGTATATCCGTCCTTGTGATTATTATGTCAGCTGCGCAATTCCTCAAACGCGCACCTGAGCAAATAATTGCCAGTTCGGATAATACCGGAAACATCGATACTCAGCAGCAGGGTCTCTCTCTCCGGAAGGCATGGAAAACACGCCCGTTCTGGCTGATAACACTCGCCTACTTCGGATTCGGACTGATTCTTCAGGCCGTTATGGTCCATATAGTCCTCCACGTTACCGGACTGGGCATCTCCGGTACTACCGCCGCCAGCATATTTATCGCTGTCGGCGGCGCCAGTGTCTGCGCCAGGGTATCGATGGGAAGCCTTGCCGACCGTATCGGTAACAGGTGGATAGTCGTCGGTAGCTTTGCCCTGATGGCGATAGCCGTATCCTGGCTGTTCATAGCCAGGGAAATGTGGTCGTTTTATATTTTCGCCGTTATTTTTGGCTTCGGTTACGGGGGTATGGTAGCTTCACAGGCACCGATTGTAGCAGATTTGTTCGGAATGCGTTCTCACGGTGTTATCCTGGGGGTAATAGTCTCGACGATTACCTTCGGTTCGGCGGTAGGTCCAGTTATGGCGGGTGCCATATACGATGCTGTGGGGAGTTACACAATCGCGTTTATCGTTTGTGTTGTATTCGGTGTTACAGGTATAATATTGTCCCTGTTCCTGAGACCTGTTTCTAACGGAGGTAAACAATGACGCGGGAAGATGCTCTGGAAGCTGTAAGAGACAACGTGGAAAATGAAAACCTTATCAAGCATATGCTGGCCACGGAAGCAATAATGAAAGCGCTGGCGAAACGTTTCGGTGAAGACGAGGGAAAATGGGGGCTTGCCGGGCTTCTTCATGATATCGACGTCGAACTGACCGAAGGAGATATGAACAGCCACGGAATGCTGGGTTCCGATCTCGTCAGGGAGATGGAAGTTGACGAAGATATTGCTAAAGCTATCCTTGCCCATAATGAAATGCTGGGTGTCCCCCGCGAGTCTATGCTTGATAAGGCATTATTCTGCGCCGACCCGCTGACCGGACTGATTACCGCCGCCGCGCTGGTAAGACCCGACAGGAAACTGGCCAGTGTTGAAGTTAAATCCGTCCGAAAGCGTTTTAAGGAAAAGAGCTTTGCCGCCGGTGCCAGCCGCGAAGGCATCGCCTCCTGCAGCGAGATAGGACTCGAACTCGATGAATTTATGGAACTGGGCTTGAAAGCAATGCAGGGAGTAGCCGGAGATCTGGGTCTATAGTATTCTATGTAGTAGAACTTCACCGATCTCTCGTATATACTAATAATTACGGGGAATAAATATGGAACAGACATTTGAAGCAACTATTGAAAAGCATGAAAACTGGTATATAGGATGGGTAGATGCTGTTCCCGGTGCTTTCAGCCAGGGCAAGACTATTAAAGAGGTTGAAAAAAATCTGGTAGAAGCCGTGCAACTCATCATTGAAAGCCAGCGTGAATTGATTGATAAAGAGTCGGCCAGTGAGACGGTTAAAAGAAAAATAAAGGTACAAGTGTAATCGTATGAAACGACGCAACCTTATCAGTCACCTGACAAGAGAAGGTTGTATCTTAAGCCGAGAAGGTTCCTCTCATACGCTATTTTTCAATCCACGAAACGGACGTTCTGCCACAATCCCCAGACACACGGAGATACATATTAATCTGGCAAGAAAAATATGCCGACAGTTGGATGTATCTTTACCTGCTTCGGGAAGTTAAAAAATCGAGATCGATCAAAATATCACATAAATAAGGCTTCCAGCAGGATTTCAATCGGTCAATATTATCTTTTTAGCAAGAGTATTTTTTCACCCACGGCATTGATTCCCATACGCCGAGTGACCGGTATACGTCCACGGACAGGTCTGCAGCTGCCGTTTCCAGACTGGTAATCACCTCTTCTTCCAGAACGAATTTGTCGGGATTATCTTCGAGTATCGAAAATATCACCGTTCCCGTTTTTTTATCCGGATTCGGGTCCGAAGGTTTTACTTTACCATTGAACGGTATTACTCCAATCTGTCTGGAGGCATAAAGCTGGACGACGGAGTATTTCCCCAGTATATTGGTTATCCTGTCCAGAACATTCCCGAATGCTTCTTCTCCGTAATTGAACCGGACAATGAGCCGGAATCCCTTTTTCCACAATTCACTGCTTTCACGGAAAGACCGCGTAAAGGAAAACTCGAAGTACGTGACTCCTTTCTCGCGAAGCCTGTTCAGTTTGGAGTAGCATCTGCCGGTTAATATCCCGGTGAATGTTCTAAGGCCTGGATATCGAACGATAACGAGTTCGTCGAATGTCTTTCCGCCGGTAAGGGATTTCCAATGTGCCGCAACGAACAGCGGTCGGCCACCACGCAGAAGAGCGAGTGGAGACAGCAAAAGTCCGTACCAGCGATAACTGCTTACACTGGAAAAATTCACCAGATTGAGCGCGTCAACCGGTCCGGTATCTTCCTGAAGTTTTTCCAGTGCCGCACGATTAAGACGGGACAAAAAAGAGTCTGTCACCCTGAGTCCTTCAATTTACTTCGATGGTCGATCCGTCCGCTGTCTTTACCACGTCGATACGGGCCGGGAAGGCATCCCTGAATTCCTCGATGTGAGTAACCACAAGAATTTTCTCGAAGTCGTCCTGAATCGATATAATGGCTTCTTTCAGCTTTTCAAGTCCGTTGCTGTCCTGGGTGCCGAATCCTTCGTCGATAATCAGGGTCGGCAGTGGTGCTCCGGCACGCCGGGCAAGCAGCTTCGAAAGAGCAATACGGATGGCAAAGTCTATGCGAAAAGCTTCGCCGCCGCTGAACATCTCGTAATTACGGGTACCGAGTTCGTCTGCTATCTTTATGTCAAGTGTTTCAACGGTATCGCCTTTCTTGGTTTCCCGCTGGGTCTCTATCTTCACACTCATCCGGTTATCCGTCATCCGTCCCAGCAGCTTGTTAGCCTCCACCTCTATTTCAGGCAGCGCCATTTCTATCAGCCACGCCTGGATTCCCCTCTTACCGAACGCCCGGGCAAGGTCACGGTATATCTGCTCTTCTTTCACAGCCTGCTCAAGTTCCTGCTCTTTTTCCTTGGCTTTCAATTCAAGTTCGGCGCTTCGCTGGAGTACTCCCTTGATACGACCGACCGATTCCTGTACCTGCCTCTGCCTGGCACTCAAATCCCGGTATTCGTTCTCGGCTCCTTCCAGCTCAGCGGAAAGCCCGGGAAGCTGTGTTAGCTCTTCTGCTAATCCTTCTTTGCTGGCCCTGTCCTCTTCGATACTCTTTCCCAGTTCGGTTATTCTTAATTCAGTATTGGACGCGGATTCTTGTTCCGAATCGATATACTTCAGAGCCTCGTCCAGTTTTCGTTTCGGTTCTTCATATTGAGACAGATTGCCGAGGTCCTTCCTTATCTGCTCATGTTTGTCCGAATCATAATCAAGCCCGGCAAGTTCCTCTTCCACCTTTCGCAGAGATTCCTGGTCTTCGTCAGCATACTCTCTGGAGGATATACGTTCCTCGATTTCAGACAGTCTTTTTCTCTCTGCTTCCAGCTGACTGCCGGCTTTTTCGACCTCGTGAATATCCCGGTTAAGAACACTTATCCTGCTCTGGACTGTCGTCCTGGTCTGCTCGAGTTTCTTACTTAATTGAGAAACTTCATTCTCTGTAGATTTAAGCTCCGACATTTTCCTTGTGATATCTTCGGTCGATTTTAAAAGAACATCGGATTTTTCGTGCTTCTCTTGTGTGTATTTGTTCTCTATCAGCACCCGATGTTCTTCCCCAAGGTCTCTTTCACACAGAGGACACCGGGCGCCGGTCTGCGAGGAAAGCAGACCGAGTTTTTCCGTAATCTCGGCAATCTCCTGTTCGAGCCGTGTTTTTCCGGACTGAAGGTCAGATAATTCCGCCTGTAACCGCCTGAGTGTATCCGTTTTCCGGTTAACCTCTTCCTCTTGCTCCGCAAGTCCGTTCAGTTCATACTGGGCTTGCATTAATTCATTTCTCAGGTCGCTCAATTTCCCGTATTCTTCGTCCAGCTTGGCGATGTTGTTTTCCGCGAGGGCATGTTCATTCAGCAATGCCTGGCTGGACTGGACTACGGACATTTCGAGTTTGTGCTTCCGTTCATTCAGTGCTGTGACGAGTCTTAATTTCCTGTCCAGTTCTTCGTTCAGTTTTTTAGCTTCCGTATATTTTTCATACCCATCTTCTAACGTACCACGACGGGCAATAAGCCCCTCATATTCCTGAATCCGGGTATTGACCTGTTTGAGCTGGTTTTTCAGCAGTTCTTTTGTCCTGGCGCTCTCTGTCATATGTTTGTCTATCTGCGCCGCCTGCTGCCGTTTGTTCTCCAGCAGCTCTTTTCTCTGCCGCAGCTCAACTAATTTTTTATCTTTCTCCTGGACTATTCTGTCGATTTCAGATAGATCCGCCTGCTCCTTTTCAAGTTCGGCTTCATATTCGGGTCTTCGTGCCAGTTCGGTACCGATATCCCGGATTGCGTTTTCCGCCAGCGTCCTGTCCATCTCCTGCTTCCGTGCCAGTTCCTTGGCCCGGTCCTCCAGTTTGTCGTAGCGGGACAGCCCCAGTATATTCGAAAGCACTTCTTTCCGTTTGACCGGCTGCTGCTGCGTAAACTCATCGGCATGGCCCTGCCGCAGATATGCACTGTTAACAAAGGTCGAATAGTCCATATGAAGAACGTCGATAATTTCCTGCTGCGTCTGAGTCATAGTATCGCCGGATATGGACCTGAAACCGTTACCCGACGATACCTGAAATTCAAGGAGGGACTGCCCCGAAGCACGCCTCCGTTTCGGCCTGGCATGTTTTCTTATAACGCGGTAAAGATTGTCCCCTACAATAAAATCAAACTCCACCTCGGTTTCATCCTGGCCGAGGTGGATAATATCATCATCGCTTTTCGCTCTTGTCTTGCCCCACAAAGCCCATGTAATAGCATCGATAAGCGACGACTTGCCGTTGCCATTATCTCCCCATATGCTGGCAGTATGTATATCGTTGAAGTACAACGACGGCACATTATCGCGGTAGGGCATAAAATTCCGCAGTGACAGCTTCACGGGGATCATCTGTTCCGAAAACTCCTCCGGCAGGCGGTTTTACACCGTATTTTACCACAATAAGCATCGGTATTTGATATTTCCGGACGCAGAAAATTATAATCAATATGTGTATAGTAATTGCTGCTACATTTACGCACTTACGCAATTGCGTCACGATATCAGTAGATAGTATAGAGCACGGGAGGTTGAGAATGGGAAAAGTATCTATCGAACATAAAACGGTCGTATACCCGATGCCGGCCTTTCTTATCGGGTCTAACGTCGACGGTAAACCGAATTTTATGACCGCAGCCTGGTCGGGTATCGCCGGAGGAGAACCGCCCGTCATCACAGTCGGCATACGTCCCACCCGATACACACTGAAAGGAATATATCAGAATCGGACTTTTTCGGTGAATGTCCCCTCGGTGGATATCGCCAAGGAAACCGACTATTGCGGTATTGAGTCCGGCAGTAAAGTGGATAAAGTGAAAGTCTGCAGCTTCAATGTATTTTACAGGGAGCTTGAAACAGCCCCGATGATCGAACAGTGCCCGGTCAACCTTGAATGCAGGGTTATGCACATGCTGGATGTCGGCAGTCACATACTTGTCGTCGGAGAGATAAAGGAAACCTACATCACCGAGGATTGCCTTACCGATGGCAGGCCTGACGTGAGTAAAATCAGACCTTTTGCATTCAATCCACGCCCCGGAGGAGACTACCAGGCGTTCGGTGAACCGGTTGGTAAAGCATTCAATATCGGACTCGAGCTGAGAAAGTAATTATCGAACATCTAGTACCAAATAACGCTAGATTTTTCAGAATAAAACATTCTTTCTATTTCCTCTCCCTTGAGGGGAGAGGATTAAGGTGAGGGTGAAAATTGGATTTATATCACCCTCATCCTAACCTTCCCCCATCAAGGGGGAAGGGACTAGTTGCATAACTAGCTTCAAACAGTTTTTAATGTTACAGCGTACTAGTTGAGAAGCTTATCGAAAGGCTGCAGTTCTTCATAATTGATAAAGCCGCTCTCGGCGATGTTTTCAATCTCGATACCGGCTTCAACGGCTGCCGCTACCGGATTCAGGCCTCCGAGCTGTATTACACCGACGCGGTTTAGCGGCACGACTATCTGGCAAAGTGGTTCGCTTATCTCCCCGATCTTGTATACACCGTGAATCCCTGCGTCATTTAGCAGGGCAATGGTCTTATCGAGAGCTTCCCTGGCTGCGGCAGGCATCGTCCTGAAAACCCCGATAACCTTGCCGTTTCCGGTCTTAGCGGCTTCTCCGACGCTCGTCATCCTTGCCCGGATGAACTGTTCGGACGGGTCCAGTGAAGTACCCGCGTAATCGATTATCCCGACAAACCTCCTCGCCTGACTGTTCCTGACTTCCAATACTCCGCCGAACTTGTACTCGGTTGGGATCCCTGCCTTGAGAAGGACTCCGTTTATTACCACGCTGCACACCGTAGCAAACCCGATTTTTCCCGGCGGCACTACTACGGAACCCAGTTTCTGACCTTCTGAAGCTACAGCAACAAGATTACTTACAGACAGGTTGGTTCTGAAAGCATCTTTCATCGCGGTTAATGCTTTCCTGAATTTCTTCTCATCGAATACAGAGGTGTTTATTGAAAGCCTGCCGGTCTTTTTTGCAGGATCGAAGGTTGTCTGGTAGGCGAGCATTTCCAGCTTTTCACGGACAAACCCGAGGTGCTGTGGAGCAAGGGCGTCCTTTACCTCCTGCTGGCCGAGCGCGGTGATAGCTCTTCCGTCATGCCCCTCAGGTCTGGTATAACCGCGTTCGTCGGCAATACGGAGATGGTACCTGACAGCCCTTTCACTGAGGAAAATGCCTTCATCTTCCAGGCGGCGTGCTATCGTAATAGAACCGAGAGGTTCCGAAGATTCACTAAGGATTTTCAGTATTGTAATGAGTTTATTTTCAGCATCAGCACCGACAGCCTGGTCCATCGCTCTTCATCCATCCTCCGAACATCTAAATGCTATTATAGCACTATTTACTCTTGACCGTTCCCGTGATATCGCGATGGTAATTCTGTAACGACTTGACATAAGGTGTTGTCCGTAGAGAAGCCTGTATACCTTTTACCGCGGCTGTTGCCGCAGCCATGGTGGTTATATACGGTATATGATATTTGATTGCGGCCTTTCGGATATACGAATCATCATGAGAACTCAGTTTCCCCGACGGAGTGTTTATCACCAGATGTATATCACCGTTTTTAATTGCGTCTGTTATATTGGGTCTGCCTTCGTACTCTTTCAGTATGGGCTCCGAAGAAATACCCTGTTTCTTTAGATATGCGCCCGTTCCTGCTGTGGCTTTAATATTAAAACCCAGGTTCACAAACTCTCTGGCAATATCGGCAGCTTTCTGTCTGTCCGTTTCGGATACTGTGATGAGTACGGTACCTTCCTTCGGAAGGGGTATAACTGCTTCCTGGGCTTTCCAGAATGCCAGATCAAACGAATCCGCGATACCCAGCACCTCTCCGGTCGATTTCATTTCCGGTCTTAATACGGGATCGACATCCGGGAACATCGTGAAGGGGAAAACCGATTCCTTTACGCCATAGTGAGGTATTTTGTAATCATTCAGGCCCAAATCCTTGAGCTTTTTCCCCATTATCAACTGGGTTGCCAGCCGCGCCATGGGTATTGCACAGACTTTGGACACCACAGGAACAGTGCGTGAAGCGCGGGGATTCGCCTCGATTACATACACCACGTCATCGCATATCGCGTACTGTACATTCATCAGACCGACAACTTCCAATTCCTTTGCTATACGCTTCGTATACTTTTCAATGGTATCGATGTGCTTCTGGGGCAGACTGACCGGAGGCAAAACACAGGCGGCATCTCCGGAGTGCACTCCGGCGTATTCAATATGCTCCATAATCGCCGGAATGATTACTTGCTCACCGTCGGAAAGAGCGTCCGCTTCCGTTTCGATAGCGTTCTCCAGGTAGCGTTCGATAAGAACGGGTCTGCCTGGCATAACCTTGACCGCCGTACTCACATACTGCCGGAGCCCTGCTTCATCGTGAACTATCTCCATACCGCGTCCGCCAAGCACATAAGAAGGTCGCAGAATTATGGGATAGCCGATGCGTCCGGCTATCTCCAGGGCTTCTTCCAGACTTTCGGCAGTTCCGGATTCCGGCATGGGAATGCCGTATTTCTGCATCATCTCCCTGAAACGTCCCCTGTCCGAGGCTATATCTATCGAGTTAACAGACGTACCGAGGATTGTTACTCCCGATTTCTCAAGTTCCTCAGCGATATTCAGCGGAGTCTGCCCGCCGAACTGTACGATAATACCGAGCGGTTTCTCTATCCTGTATATATTCAGCACGTCTTCGACGGTAAGTGGCTCAAAATACAGCTTATCGGAGGTATCGAAGTCGGTTGAAACCGTTTCGGGATTGCAGTTAACCATAATCGTTTCGAAGCCGTCGTCCCTCAGTGCGTACGAAGCGTGGACACAGCAGTAATCGAATTCGATTCCCTGGCCGATTCGAATCGGTCCGCTGCCCACGACAATAGCCTTCTGCCTGTCGGTCCGGCTGGACTCATTCTCAATCTCGTAGGTACTGTAGTAGTACGGCGTGCTGGCGTCGAATTCCGCGGCACAAGTATCCACCGTTTTATATACGGCCTGAATACCCCAGCTCTCTCGTAATTCGCTTATATGGCTTCTCGAACCACCGACCAGTTCGGCAATCTGCTCGTCGGCAAAACCGAGTCTTTTCACCTGCCACATCAATTCCTGAGTCAGCGGTTCTGTAGCGAGTACTTTTTCCATTTCGACAATATTAAGGAGTTTTCTGGTAAACCAGAGGTCAATCCGGGTACGCTCCGAGATTTCCTCTGGAGTGATACCCTTTCTGAGTGCTGAGGTTATCGCCCATAATCGCAAATCGTTCGGTTCCAGCGGAAAAGCGTTTATATCGGAAGCCCATTCCCATTCCGGGTCTTCCCAGAGAAGAGACTTTCTGTTGGTTTCCAGTGAACGGACCGCTTTTTGCAGAGCTGCCTCAAAGCATCTATCGATAGCCATTACTTCACCGGTGGCTTTCATCTGGGTCCCGATTACCCTGTTGTTTGCGGAAAACTTATCGAACGGCCAGGACGGTATTTTTACCACCACATAGTCCAGGGCCGGTTCAAAAGAAGCCATTGTCTTCCCGGTTACCTGGTTGGGAATCTGGTCGAGAGTCCTTCCGATTGCTATCTTAGATGCCACGCGCGCTATCGGATATCCGGTAGCCTTACTGGCGAGAGCCGAACTTCGGCTGACTCTTGGATTTACTTCGATAACGTAATAATCGCTGCTGGTCGGGTCCAGAGCAAACTGGACGTTACAGCCACCTTCGATACCCAGAGCCCTGATAATATTCAGACTTGCCGTCCGCAGCATCTGGTATTCTTTATTGGTAAGTGTCTGGCTGGGAGCGACTACGATGCTGTCGCCGGTATGAACACCCATCGGGTCGAAATTTTCCATATTACAAACGGTTATGCAGTTGTTGGCGCTGTCACGCATAACCTCATACTCTATTTCCTTCCAGCCAACGACCGACTGTTCGAGCAGCACCTGCGAAATGGGACTGTTCGAGAGTCCCCTTGATACCACCGATTCCAGCTCTTCCCAGTTGTTGGCAATTCCACCGCCGGTACCACCGAGAGTATACGCAGGACGGATAATCAGGGGTAAACCGAGTTCTCTTGCCACTTGCCGGGCCTGCTCCACAGTATTTACCGTGTAGCTTCCCGGCACCGGTTCGCCGATACTGACCAGGAGCTGTTTAAATAACTCGCGGTCTTCTGCATTCCGGATCGTCTGGATGGGAGTCCCAAGAGAAGAGACGTTATATTTTTCAAGCACACCGGCATTGGCAAGGTCTACTGCGAGATTTAGTCCCGTCTGTCCGCCCAGTGTCGGCAGCAGTCCGTCCGGTCTTTCCTTCTCAATAATCCTGGCCACCATATCGACCGTTAAAGGTTCTATATAGGTAATATCCGCGATGCCTTCATCCGTCATAATCGTTGCCGGATTTGAATTCACAAGTACGGATACTATTCCTTCCTCGCGCATTGCTTTACAAGCCTGCGCGCCGGCATAGTCAAACTCGGCTGCCTGACCGATTACTATGGGGCCCGAACCGATTATGAGTACTTTGGATGGTTTAGTGGTCAATATTTACCCCTTATCAGCTTTTATCATTTCCAGGAATCTTTCGAAAAGGTAGGTATTATCCAGCGGACCGGGCGATGCTTCGGAATGGTACTGGATAGCAAAGACGGGCAGTTCTTTATGCCGTATACCTTCCACGGTGCCGTCGTTCAGGTTTAAATGCGTTACCTCAAGCTCATCACCGATTGTATCAGGGTCGACGGCGTAGCCGTGGTTCTGAGCGGTGATATGTATTCTGCCGTTAGCCAGTTCGCGGACCGGATGATTTCCACCACGGTGCCCGAATTTCAATTTAAATGTACGGGCACCGAAAACACGGGCAATAATATGATTCCCCATGCAGATTCCCATTATCGGTTTTTTGTCTATTAACTGTTTGGTAGTGTCCACTATATAGTCCAGCAGCGCCGGGTCTCCGGGTCCCGGTGAAAGCAGAATTCCGTCCGGTTCAAGAGGCATAATTTCACCGGCGGACGCGGTACAGGGGACCACGGTAACACCGCATTCATGCTGGTTCAGGAGGCGGAGTATGTTAAACTTCAACCCGCAGTCCAGAACCACTACGTGGTACGGCAGTCTGGATTTGCCGGGCAGCCAGCGATATATTTCCGGTGTGGTAACTTCCTTAACATAGTCGACCGAGCCGTAATCAGGTAAATTCTTCAGTTTTTCAAGCGCCTGTTCGGGAGTCTTGTCACTCGTAATGAGACCCTTCATCACACCGGCAGATCGGAGACGCCGGGTGATAGCCCGGGTATCGACTCCCTGTATTCCGGGTACGCCGCTATCGGCAAGGTACTGGTGTACCGTTCTCTGGTTCAGATAATGACTGGGCTCGGGACATTCTTCTCTGACGACAAATCCCCTGACGCGTATGCCGGCGGATTCAAAATCCTGTTTGTTGATACCATAGTTGCCGATTAAAGGATAAGTGGGAATAAGAATCTGTCCGGCATAGGAAGGATCGGTAAGCATTTCCTGGTAGCCGATCATACTTGTACAGAATACGACTTCGCCGAAAGTATCAGTTTCAGCCCCGAGGGTGTAGCCGGTATGAATGGAGCCGTCTTCCAGAGCTAATATTGCCTGCTTTTGCATACTTTCCTTAGAGATTTATTTATATTGTACAGGAAAATTGCTATCCTTTGAAGCGGTTTGTTATGGGTAATCTTCTGTCTTTTCCAAAAGCTCTGGGAGTTATTTTAATGCCCGGAGGGGCCTGACGCCGCTTATATTCAGTGGCATCTACAAGCCGTGCCGCCTGTTTAACGAACTTTTCATCGACTCCAAGTGCAATAATCTGCTCAATGCTCTTATCTTCTTCAACATATGCCGTGATTATCGGGTCGAGTATTTCGTAAGGGGGAAGAGTATCGATATCTTTCTGGTCGGGTCTTAGCTCCGCCGAAGGAGGTTTATCGATTACGGTTGCCGGTATCATTTCACCGGCTGAAATAGAATTTTTATATCTGCATAATTCATAAACCAGAGTCTTCGGTACATCTTTTATAACCGCGAAACCTCCGGCCATATCCCCGTAAAGAGTTGAATAACCGGTAGCCGTTTCACTTTTATTTCCGGTCGTTAGTACCAGCCAGCCGAATTTATTAGACAACGCCATCAGAATATTTCCTCTGATGCGTGCCTGAAGATTTTCCTCGGCAACATCGGGTTCCCGCCCTTCGAAAGCTTCTTCCATCATTTCAAGATAAGCCTTAAACGCTTTTTCAATCGGGATTGTCAGGAACTTGATACCCAGGTTCTTCGCTAAAAGCTCGGCATCCGATTCGCTGCCCGGCGATGAATACCTTGAAGGCATTGCCACTCCGATGACATTCTCTTTACCCAGCGCATCCACGGCGACTGCTGCCACAAGACTCGAATCTATTCCTCCGGAAAGACCTATCAGTACTTTTTCAAATCCGTTTTTCCTTATATAGTCGTGTGTACCCAGAACCAGGGCGTTATAAACCTCGGCATTCTGACCGGGATATTCTATCTCCCTGGACGGTAATGGTGGCTTTTCTTTGTCGGGCAGGATTTCAGAAACAACGATTTTTTCAATATTCCGCCATCCCTGCTCTTCATACAGCAGAAGTTCTTTTCTCCACCTGGGATCATGCAGTCTGGTACGGAAAACTGATTCGATATCAACATCGGTTATAATCAGGTCTTCTTCAAACTGTTTCCCGCGTGCTATCACTCTTCCGGTCTCATCTATTATCATGCTTCTGCCGTCGAATATCAGCTCATCCTGTCCGCCTACGAGGTTGTTATAAACGAAGATAGCCACATTATCAGCTGCCCGGGTGGCAATCATACGTTCCCTGACGCCGCCTCTGCCGAAATGATAAGGTGAAGCGCTGATATTTATGATTACCTCTGCCCCGGCATACGCCTGAGTAGTTGCCGGACCGGCCTCATACCATATGTCTTCGCAGATATTGACTCCGAATTTAACCTCACCGACTTCCCACACCGAACATTCCGTTCCGGCACGGAAATACCTGTCTTCGTCAAAGACGCCATAATTGGGGAGGAAAATTTTATGGTAGACGCCTGATAGAGCACCATCATGAATTATAGCTGCCGCATTAAAAATATCGTCCTGCGAATCAACGAAACCGACTATGACCGTTATCTCTTTGGACGCTTTGATTATTGTATCCAGGGTACGCAGATTTTCAGAGATGAATTTAGGTTTGAAAAGCAGGTCTTCGGGCGGATATCCGCATATTGCGAGCTCCGGGAACGTCAGCAAGTCAACCCCCGAAGACCTGGACTCTTCTATCGCACTGAGAATTTTCTGCCCGTTGCCGGCGAAATCACCCACCGTCGTGTTAACCTGAGCTATTCCGATACGCAGCCGGTGCATAGATTCTCCTAATTACATAAAACTGTAATATATAGTTTACAGTATCGGAAGGTATTTGTTAAGTTCGTATTCTGTTACCTGGGTCCTGTACTCGTCCCATTCTATCTTCTTGTTCGCGACGAAATTGTTGAAAACGTGGTCACCAAGCGCTTTACGGACCAGTTCACTTTTCTCGGTAAGCTGTACGGCTTCGAGAAGGCTCGCTGGAAGAGTATTTATCCCTCTGCTGGCCCGTTCTTCTTCGGTCATTTCATAAACGTTTTCTTCGACAGGTGCGGGCGGCTCCATTTCCTTCTCGATTCCTTCCAGCCCCGCCGCCAGCATTACACTGAAAGCAAGGTAGGGATTACAGGCAGGATCAGGTGATCTGAACTCGATTCTCGTGGCTTTTTCTCTGCCCGGCCTGTATTCAGGTACGCGGATAAGGTCGGACCTGTTACGTCTTGCCCAGGAGAGATATACCGGAGCTTCATATCCCGGAACGAGTCTCTTGTAGGAATTAATCCACTGGTTGGCAACACAGGTAATTTCCGGAGCATACTTCAGCAAACCGGCAATATAATTCTTGGCTACCTTGGACAGGAAGTATTCATCGTTGGCATCGAAGAAAGCGTTCTTGCTTCCTTCGAACAATGACTGGTGAACATGCATACCGCTGCCGTTGATACCATAAACTGGCTTAGGCATAAAGGTTGCATACACTCCATGGCTCAGGGCTACCTGCTTTACGACCAGTCGGTAAGTCATTACGTTGTCAGCCATCGTCAGGGCATCCGTGTATCTCATATCGATTTCATGCTGACTCGCGGCAACCTCGTGATGAGAATACTCCACATCGATACCCAGGTCTTCCAGTGCCAGGACGCTGTCCCGCCTGAGGTCCGTAGCCACATCCAGGGGAGTCATATCGAAATAACCACCCACATCCAGCCCCTCGGTATTATCCGCGCCTTTAAAATAGAAATACTCGAGTTCCGGACCAACATAGAATGTATAGCCCAAGTCGGCCGCCTTTTTCAGATTCCTCTTGAGAACATACCTCGGGTCACCTTCAAAAGGTTCGCCGCCCGGCTTAAGAACGTCACAGAACATTCTTCCCACGGCGCGATGTTCCCGCGGCCTCCACGGCAGCAACTTGAACGTATCGGGGTCGGGCATGGCTACCATATCGCTTTCGTCGATACGGCAGAAACCCTCGATGGACGAACCATCGAAGCCCATTCCGTTTTCGAGGGCTCCTTCAAGCTCCTCGACCGTGATAGCAAAACTTTTCAGGACACCGAGGATATCGGTAAACCATAGCCTGATGAACTTCACATCGTGCTCTTTTGCCATCTTAAGGACATAAGCTTTGGACTCTTCTCTGCTGTCACTCAATTCAGTTACCTCCAGATATTTTTTATTTTGTTGCGCAGAATTTAATCTTCATTGTTCATATTAACCGTCAATTGTTACAATCATGTTACATCCATCGTTTTTAAATAGCGTTTTCATTCTGGTCACCCGTTCTGATACGTACCACACCATCGACAGGCAGGATAAATATTTTACCATCTCCAACTTCACCAGTTCTAGAGTTCCGTACTATTGCGTCGACTGCAGTGGACACATCCTCATCGAGTACGACGAGTTCTATTTTAACTTTCGGCATAAGGTCCACCCAGTATTCTCCTACTCTCCTCTGAACGGGGATTGCTTTCTGCCTTCCTCTGCCGATTACTTCACTCACCGTCATCCCGAAATAGCTGTTCTCTTCGAGAGCAGATTTTACGTTTTCAAAGTTTTCTTCTCTGATAATCGCCTCTATCTTTTTCATCTCAGCAATCCTCCATAAGCACGTTCTCCATGCTGGGCGATATCCAGTCCGAGAGTTTCATCTTCTTCGGTTACCCTTAGTCCGATAGTAACATCGACCAGCTTGCCGATAATCAGTGTCATCACGAAAGCGAAAGATCCTACAGCCAGTATGCTTATCGCCTGAATCCCTACCTGTCCTGCATTTCCTTCGATCAGTCCCGATACTCCGCCTATCGATTCACTGGCAAAGATACCTGTAGCCAGAGCCCCCCACATACCGCCTACTCCATGAACGGCAAACACATCCAGCGAATCGTCGAAACCCAGCTTCTCCTTCATTAACAGCACAGCGTAATAGCTTATTATAGATACCAGAATACCTATCGGTATTGCCGCCATCGGTGAAACGAACCCGGCGGCGGGGGTAATAGCGACCAGACCCGCTACCGCTCCTGTCACCGTACCCAGTAAACTCGGGCGCCGGTGTATCCAGCTCAACGTCATCCAGGTAAATCCTGCCGCAGCAGCCGATATATTGGTCGTGACAAATGCATTAGCAGCAAGTCCGTCAGCCGCCAGGGCACTGCCGGCATTGAAACCGAACCACCCGAACCACAATAAACCGGCACCAATCGTAACCATCGGTATATTATTCGCTTCCATGGGCATTCCCGGGAATCCTTTTCTACGCCCCAGTAACAGTACGAGAGCTAATGCGGAAACGCCTGCATTTATATGCACAACCGCGCCACCCGCGAAATCCAGGGCGCCCATAGCTCCCAGCCAGCCACCATCACCCCAGACCCAGTGGCAGACCGGACTATACACCACAGTTACCCAGAGAGCCGAAAAAACGAGAAGGGCGCTGAATTTTATCCTTTCTACGATAGCTCCCGTGATAAGAGCTACGGTAATAATAGCAAACATTCCCTGAAACGCCATAAACGCCAGCTGGGGAACCGAGGTTGCATATATATCGGAAGGCAGCATACCTACGCCTGATAAGCCGAAGAAGTCCAGCCCCCCGATAAAACCGCCGATGTTCGAGCCGAAACCAAGGCTATATCCCCAGAGTACCCAGATAATACCTGCGAGACACATCATGGCGAAACTCATCATTATTGTTGAAAGCAGGTTCTTACGCCTTGCCATTCCGCCATAGAACAGTGCCAGACCGGGAGTCATTAACAGAACCAGTGCGGATGATACCAGGATCCATGCGGTATCACCGGAATCAACGGGCATAGCTATCCTCCTTTTTTATCGATAGTCTAGCCCTGTAATGTTTCCTGCAGATTTCAGAAATGTTAAATCTATGTTACGTGACGCCCGGTCAGTCCGCGTCTTTTCTGAATCGGTATCCTATGTTTCTTACGGTTTCGATGAACACCAGTCCGGGTTTCTCGATCTTACTTCTCAACCGCCTTATATGAACGTCGACGGTCCGGTCACCGCCAAAATAGTCCATCCCCCAGATCCTGTCGAGGAGTGCTTCCCTGGTAAAGACACGGCCGCTGTTACCGGCGAGTAACTTCAATAACTCGTATTCCTTGAAGGTAAGTTCTATCTTTTTACCCTCTACGGTAACTTCACACCTTGCCAGATCTATCACCAGTCCTTCGCAGCTAATCGTCTCGTGACTATCAGGGACTACCTCTCGTTTCAGTATACGTTTTATCCTCAGGACCAGTTCTCGTGGATTAAACGGAGTAGAAATAAAGTCGTCAAAATTTTGATCAACGTCGAGGTCTTCCAATAATTCTTCGGAAACAAGTGCGATAATCGGAATGGATGTTCTGAGTTTTATTTCATGAATATACTCACGGCTGAGATTGCCGGTTTGGTGACCGGTTACCTCTGCAAGAACAATATCTGGTGACTGGTTGGAAACATACTCGGCAATATCCTCCCCATAAGAAGCTGTCGAATACTCGAAACCTTTACGCGTAAGTTCTGTCTGCAGCACCGCCAGCGCTCTGGTATTATTATCGCTTATTATCAGCAGGTCAGGCATATACCGTACCTCCCCGGTCTACCCCAAATATATCAGACCGGCAGGAATGAATCTCCGGTTTAGTAACCGGAAACAGGACTATTCTATTATATTCTATACTAGAGTCTTATCGGTATTCCCTGTTCTTTCAGGTATTTCTTAACCTCACCGATAGGGTGAGTACCATAGTGGAAGATGCTGGCAGCCAGGGCTGCGTCCGCTTTACCCTGAACCAGAGCCTGACGCATGTCCTCTGGTGTACCGGCACCTCCACTGGCAACTACCGGTACGGTAACGTTCTCGGAAATCGTCCTCAGCAATTCTAAATCATATCCGGCTTTAGTTCCATCGGCATCTATGCTGTTTACGGTTATCTCGCCGGCGCCCAGTTCGACGGCTTTTATCGCCCATTCGACGGCATCGATTCCAGCGGACACCCCGCCGTCGGCTCCGGTATGGGTATGCACCACCCATCGGACAGGGTCAGCTCCGGGTACACGTTTGGCATCCATGCCAAGAACGATGCACTGGCTGCCGAACCTGACAGCTCCTTCAGTTATAAGCCGGGGATTGAGAACCGCAGCCGTGTTTATCGAGACCTTGTCGGCACCGGACTCGAGCATTGCGTGCATATCTTCAACAGTACGTAACCCACCGCCCACGGTCAGAGGAATAAATACTTTACTGGCGGTACGTTCCACTACTTCTCGCATTATGGCACGTTCATCGCTCGAAGCAGTTATGTCGTAAAATACCAGCTCGTCCGCGCCCTCTTCGTTGTAAAACGCAGCTAATTCTACCGGATCACCGGCATCTCTGTGGTCACGGAACTTCACTCCTTTGACCACTCGACCGTTTTTTACGTCCAGGCAGGGAATAATCCTTTTCGTCAACATTTCTCTGTTATCTCAATACCCGGTTTTCCCCCGGTACTTATCGTCCATTTTCAGGAATTACCGGTATTCCCGAGGAAATTATCGTATATTCTTAATCCGGTTTCACCGCTTTTTTCCGGGTGAAACTGAGTTGCTATCAGGTTCTCTTTAATGAGTACACTGCATATATTAATGCCGTATTCGGTCTCCCCGGCAACAACGGATTTATCTTCAGGATCGACATAGTAGCTGTGAACAAAATAGAAATTGGTATTATCCGGTATTCCTGTAAAAATAGGATGTTCGAGTTTTTGCTTGACCTGGTTCCAGCCCATGTGGGGAATCTTCAAACCGTCGGGCAGCTTTCGCACGGCACCAGGTATAATATCCAGACACTCCTGCCGCCCACCTTCTTCAGTCACGCTCAGCAGCACCTGCATTCCGATACATATTCCGAGAAAAGGTCTGCCTTCGTTAATGACCCTCCGGATAGGGTCTACAAGTTTGAGTCGTTTAAGGCTGGATACCGTATCACCGGCAGCACCAACCCCCGGTAATATTACCCTGTCGGCGGAAAGTACCTCATCAGGCTCACTGGTTACCTTTACCCGGTACCCAAGCGTCTCGATAGCATTTACGACGCTGCGAATATTCCCGGCGCCATAATTGATTACGGCGATCATCTGCGATAATTTCCCCCATACCCGAACGAGTCTAATTTACTGTGGTAACTTCGAGAAGATCCTCTAACTGATGTACAGTTTAATACTTTTCGGTGTTTTTTTCACTATGATGAGGTTGTTACTCGCTCAAACCGTCATCTTCAGCGGCAGCCGATCTCTTCGCCCTGATTTTCCTGTATACTTCGGCAGGCATCATTTTCTTCCCACCGACAGTTAACAGCCTGTCGATTTCAATACCGAAAAGTCGTTCGTTCTCTTCCAGATGCGGCAGGATAAGCTTCCAGTCGGAGTCGGTAATTCTGGCAAATTCTCCACCGTTCAACTGTTCATCAACCAGTTTCTGATGCGGGTCACGTATGTAAATCGCACCTCCGGAAGCAAGCGAGAAAATATTGGAGCCCGGATAAGGCGAATCGAACTCGACAACGGCGCCGTCGTTATCATCGAAGCCGACACCGTTCACAATAACAAATCCGCCACCTCTGAGAGGATTACCGGCCATGAACGATTCTGCCAGGTAGTCCAGCGCCGTCCCGTTAATAACGACACGAGGTTTGCCGACGGCGTTAATCAGCGGTCGCCCGGCAGCGTTGCCCATAACATAAGCGGCTCCGCCTTTAGCCCCGTACATGAAGGTCTGTCCTACATCACCGTATACTACCAGTTTCCCGTCTTTCATAATCTGGCAAAGCTGGTCCTGGGCATTACCATGCACATAAATTTCCATCCCGTCGATACCCGAAGCCAGGTAATCACCCGACGAGCCGTAAACATCGATTCTCACATCATGTGTCCCCGGACCCAGGCCGCAGCCCGTGAACCTCTGACCGCGATACTTGTAGATTATAAAACGGCGCCAGCCGAGTTTGTAAGCTTTAACCAACATTACCGCATCGCAGTTTTCACCTTCAGGTTCAAATTTTTCGGCATCGATTACAAGGGTCTGGCCCTCCTGCCTTGGTTCCCGGAGTAAATCGCGGGATTCAAAATCTATCCGACTGAATAGCGAAGATGATTTTTCATTGATCATCGGGACGGCGGCAAGTATCTCTTCCAGATTAACCCTGAGGACGTGTAGTACCGAACTCCGCTTTATCATACCCGTATCGTAACGCCGGTCGTTCAGCAGCGTCAGAGCCGTGATAGCCGTTTGTTTAGAGGTATCGTTTAGCAGTGCCTGGTCCTTGATGGACTTTATCGCGGATTTAAATGTTTCAGTATCATATTCCGGCATTTTATCTCGCACGTATCGGAAAATATTCTGTGCCGCAACGGAGGTATCCGTTTCCGAAAACAGACCGGTCAGATTTTCATCCACATTTCCGTCATCCGATGAAGTTTCCTCCGAACCGGCTGAAACCACGCAGATAGTCTTGTCCCTTTCCGTTTCTATAACCGTACCGAATTTATCGGTACAGATAAGCTGCTTATTTTCCGAACCGTCCCCGTTATTCTTTAGACTGAATATAAAGGCACCGCCGTCGGTATAACTGCCGCCGCGGGCGTTCCAGTATTTATCGGCAATAGGTCTGAAACGAGAGTCTTCTCTCTCCAGTGAGTGCAGAGTTGCGTCGATAGCCTGTTTTTCCGAACATATCAGGCCTACCTGTACCTCACCCTCCTGCAGGGCAAACACCTGAGGCCTGAGCATTGCCGTATCGGTAATACCTATCAGTTGAAACTGGTCGTTCTGAGCGTCGTTACGGGCGATGATAAAGAACCAGGGACCGTCGGGAGAAGAAAAAACGTGATGCGTTTGAATAGCTTTATATATCGCCTGTTTTTCCGGAGTCAGCTGGTCGAAGTCCATTTCCGAAGTCGGCGCCATCGCCTCGATAAGATACTCCAGAGGGTATTTATATACTCTGCCCCACAGGTCCAGCAAAAGCGCCGCTTCCTCCGTGTCCGTCAGGAACAGGGGGAGATAGTTTCGCTGTTTCAGATAATCATAGACAGCCTGGTAATTGGCGAAGTCGCCATTGTGTACAAGAGCTTCATTAAGAGCACTAAAGGGATGGCAGCCGCCCGGGTGCCATACTCTTCCACGGGTAGGATAGCGCTGATGGGCAAGCCAAGCATAAGCTTTAAAATCATCCAGTTTATAATAGCGGACGACATTTTCGGCGTAACCGACTATCTTCAATATCATCATATTACGGCCGTGGGACATGACGAAGGCTTTTTTCTCGCCGAGTGATGCGTAGTATTGGTTATTAATCATAAAACTGTTTCGGTACACGAATTCATCTTCGGCATCACGTCTGCTGATAGCACTCAGCTGGTTTTCATCGATAAACTTATCCAGCACATCGTCCTTGACGCGTACGAAATAACGCATAACGTCCGGGGGCGCTACCTCCAGCCCCAGACTGCGGTAATCGTCGAGTGTCGGCAGTTTTTCAGCCTTATCTATCCTGAAGTGCGGTGTAACGAACGTTTTTTCAAGCTCGTCCGATACGCTGTTATCTAGAAGAGCTATGTGCAGCATATAGTCTTCGTCCAGGACCTGCCTCGATACTCCCAGGGCTTCTGGTATGAATCCGACTGCACCGATACCGCCGCCTTTACCATTACCCCTGTTATGCATCTGGACCGACGGCTCAAATATGTTCTTACCTGTCACGGGGATCGAACAGATAAAACCTGTAACGCCGCAGCCGCCTTCTTCCTCGGGATTGGGAGGAAGAACCGGCACCTGATTGCACATCTCAAGGCGCGAACGAAGTATTTTTTCGACATTATCCATTATTATCGAGCTCCGTTTCCCGGCTATAGTCAATGTGTTCGAGGAGGTCGGTGCGACCGACCAGTTCCCTTATGCTCTTCAGTCCGAATTTCTGCAGAATCTCGACAAGCTGTATATGCCAGGCGTGATACATATTGGTCACACGCTGTGTTGCCCAGTCTTCCTCAAAGAGGTCAGCCAGCTCCGAATCAGTAGTAGCAATACCCCTGGCACAGCCACGTCCCGATTCACAATTTCCGCATCGGACGCATTCGAGGGATACCAGTTCCGCCGTGCCGATAACAACACCGTCAGCACCCAGGCAGATAGCCTTGGCAACATCATGAGCGGTACGTACTCCACCCGAGGCAATGAGAGTCATCGCATCCCGGGCACCTTCTTCCTTGAGGAACTCGTGAACTTTGGTAATAGCGTATTCAACGGGCATGGCGATATTTTTCTTGGCTATATCGGGCGCTGCTCCAGTTCCGCCATATCCCCCGTCGATATGTATGATATGCGCACCGGCGTAGTAAGAACCCACAGCTACCATATCCACATCGCTTGGTGTTGAAACTTTTACTGAAATCAGTGCCGTAGGATTAATCTCTTTAATCCAGTCTATATGCTTCTTGTGGTCTTCTATCGAATATACCGAGTGAAACGGGAAGGGAGAGAATAAAGAAGAACCTTTTACCGCCTCACGCATCTGTGCAACGCTTTCCGTCACTTTCTCACCGAGAAGATGCCCGCCCAGACCGGGTTTTGCACCCTGCGCGTACTTGAATTCTACAATCCTTACGCGCTGTATTGTCTCTTCTCGTACTCCGAAAAGACCGGTTGCTACCTGAGTAATAACGTGGTCATCATAAGGCTTGAGTATATCGGGATACCCACCTTCACCGGTGCAGGTAAAACTATTCCAGTTCGTCGCACAATGCGCTTTGGCAATCATGGTCGGAAGACTGACCGACCCGAACGACATGCCGCCACCATACACCGGGAGAGAAATAACGATATTACCGCGTCCGTCGTTTCTACGATTAAGCGGTATCTCAGTGGATATTTCGGACGCATCCAGTTTTTTCGGCAGAGTTGCCGGGAATTTAAACCTCAGCTTATCGAATCCGCCGCCGGAATTCCCAACGTTATACTCGATATCCGTGCGTTCAGGGGGATAGCCGGTCTCAGCCATTATCCAAGTCCCGGTTATCATATCAGCCGTCCAGCGATAATCACCGAGTGCTTCATACATTGGATTCAACGACAGGCTCAAAGCCTGGCGGGGACACTTGCCGATACAGCAGAAATCCTTCTCCAGACATTCGAAACCGATGCACCTGTAATCAACCGGTGGTCTGACCCGATTATGCCCTTCGACCCTTTCGTGTACTCCGTACGGGCAGGTATCGGCGCACGTCCCGCAATTAATACAGGCGTCGGACCTGGTAACCTTGTATTTCGGTACCTGGTGTCTGAACCTTGAAGGGGTTTTCTTTATCTGTACTGTCGAAGGTTTCATTCTACCGTTACTTGCCCTTTACCGAAAATTTTACCAAACGTCTCTTTGTCCATAACTTCAAAAAACATTGCCCGGCCGGTCTCGCCACGCAGACGGCGTATATCACGGATACCCATCGCTCCCATAACTTCCAGAATCTGTGAATGCCAGGCACCTATCAAATTGACAATCCGCTGTATCAGCGTTGACACAGGTACCGAATCAAGTCCCTCTGGAAATATCAACGATTTCTCAGGTTCCTCATAAAGCCTGGTACCCAGTGCAACAAGTAAAGGTATATCTATCGCGGTCAGATCGGCGCCACAGAGCATAGCCTTGGCTACATGCTCTGCCAGGGCAATCCCTCCCGAAGCGACAATGGTAATTTCATCGCGAATCTTTTCATCAACCAGAGACGAATGGACAGTCCGGATGATATCTTTTATATAACGCTCATCGGATCGGGACGAATCGTCGAGTCCACGTCCGCGATAATCAGCCGCAATATGAACCACCTCTGCGCCGTTTTTCGCCAGTTCAGTAACGATGTTTGTCACGTTTCCAACAGCAGGTACGCGTACAATGGTAACGATGTTCCCCAGTTTTTTAATTTTCTCCTTAATTGCAGGTAAATCGGCTGATAGTTCATCACTATATTCGATGGTTACCAGTCGTGACTGTTTTATTATTTCTTCGTTATCGCCAATCTCTGCCGGCTTAAGGCGGGGGATTAAATAATTCCCGTACTTCTGAATATTCTGCGTAATCCCGGCTACCGGTATAACGACACAGGTATCGAGTTCCTCGGCTGCTCGAACAATCGTTTCCACTATTCCAGGTTCCAGATTAAATTCCGAAATATCGAAGATGGTGGGAACAGATATGTTGACTACATCCTGAAGTTTCGATGTCAGATTTCCGTCGGAATCAAATTCCAGCCGACTCAATTTACGCCCCAGGTCAACGGAAGTACTTATGTATTCACGCCCGTGAATCCCGTCACGGGTCGGACGTACAATCTCGGACATATCCGTCCACATACTGTCGAAACCTGCCCCGGTAAAAGGACCTCGATAACCGGCACCGGAAACGGGGACACTCCCGGTCTCCGACTGTTTCCACAGGCTGAGCAGTATATCCGGAGTCCAGTACTCGCCGCCGCTTTCGGTGAATTCACTGAACAAAGACTTTTCCAGGGCTCCTCTCGGACATTCCTGAATGCACCTGAAACAGTTCCTGCATACAACGGTGTTCGGATCAGCCATTCTGCGTGGGTCGTCTTCGCGACGGGTATGTGCTTCATAAATGCAAACTTTCGTACATTTAGCGCAATTTATGCAGTTTTCTCCACGCACTATCCTGAACTTGTAAATATAACCGATATCCAGGGGAGTATTTTGAACATTAACGTGATATTTCTTCGGCATGGTCTTATTCCGTCCCCGCTGATATGCGTTTATGCGTGGATGACGTGCTCTTCAATTCCACCATATCCCAGTATTCGTCATTTTCATCGACTTTCGTCAGAAATTCGGTAATCTGTTCTTCCGGCCTGCCGAATTTGCTTTCTATCTTTTGCTCCAAGGTGTCCCATAATGACATTAATTCAAGATTAGTCTGGCATATTTCTTCACAGGCTTTGCAATGCATACAAAGAAAAGCGTCCCACGCTTCTTCCCTGGAGACCGGCTGGTTCGCCGTCAGTTTCCTCGCCAGAGCTATTTTCCCTTTAGCCGTAACGGCTTCGTTACCGGTGACCAGATAAGCCGGACAATTCGCCAGACAGCTCCCACACCTGGCACAGGCACGTAAACTGAGTTCATAATCCAGGCTATCCACCTTCTTCTCTTTCCCGAGTAACATAGTGACGATTTTTCCGAGTACCGGTGACAATACAATCATCAACTGCATCAGAAAACCGAATACAGCCGGACGGAAAATCGGCGAGACGAGTCCCTTCGTACCGGCGGAAAAGTATTTCCCGGGATTAAGGATATTATTGGGGTCTACCTGAGTTTTATATGTCCTGAGCTCACGCTGTTTCTCGCTGCTAAATAACTGGTTGATAAACGCGGCATTCCAGAGACCGAGCCCGTACGGTTTCGCCCCCTGTGTCAGCGCTGTTTGTGTGAGTATCGATACCAGGGGTATGTTCATGTAGTATTTCATTGTCCTGGAATCGCACAGGAAGGTCGCCATAACCAGTGCTTCATTTGCATCGATGATATAAGAGTCGATACTGACCTCGACTCCGAAATTACCGCCGATTTTCTTTGCGTTCTCGATAAATGCAGCCGTCGATTTTATCGGCATAGTGACCTCACTTGCCAGTATTGCCGGACCGAGACGCTTCGACTTCATACCGAATAAGCGCTCGTTCCAGAGATATCTCGCTGTATATCGAGGGGCTTCTTTAATAGCCCTTTTCTCTATATATTTTGAGAATTTCTCATTATCTTCGGCAGTACTGAATTCCACCAGGACTCCGGCACTCTTTTCGAATATATCGGCCTTCATCGTTTTGTTGGTATCGAAAAGATGATTCTCGTCCAGGAAACGGATGACATCGGGATCCAGGTTCTCTTTCTCCAGTGTATTTACAAACTCGTCAATGAATGTGAACGCTTCTCTGTCACCGGAGAAGTACAATAAATGGGGAAATGAGCCTGAAGGAATATCCCTTAACTTGAGTGTCACCTCAACCAGAACTCCGAATACGCCTTCGGTTGATATATAGTATTCAAAATCATTATCTGAAGGACACAGCTCTCTTATCTCTCCTGCAGCCGTGACAATTTTCATCGACATTATCTGGCCGGACAGATGACCGTATTTAAAGCTGTTGATGCCTATCCCGCCGGTTGATATCCAGCCGCCAACCGTGGAAAACTTACTTGAAGGGTATGTCACCAGGCATAAGCCATGCTGTTTTACCAGTAAATCTATGTCACTCCAGCGTGCGCCGGCTTCTACGGTAACGGTCTTCTGCTCTGTATCGATAGCCAGTATCTTACGGAAAGGCGAAAGGTCCAGAACTATTCCCCCCTTGACGGGAATAACGCCGCCGAAACCCCACGACGCAGCACCCCTGGCTATCACGGGGATTTTGTTCGCATTAGCAAAAGACAGGACACGTTTAATATCTTCAATACTTTCAGGCTGGACAACGAAATCCGGCATGTTCCTGAAAAGTACTTTCATCATTGCAGGTGGTATATCACCGATATCATGACTGTATAATTCTCTCTCTGATATATTATCGGTAATTTTTATATCGCCCAGATTGTCTCTTAATTCTTCTATAGTCATCGTTACAGGTCTCTGTTTAATCCCTTTTTAGAATAAAAAATGTAAACGGGGCCGTTCACATTCATAACCAATATAGCACGTTACTTCTCAAAATACGAGACACCGGCAACCGGTTGCCGCCTACCATATATTATTATTTCACCGTGATGACTGTCAAGAATGATTGCCTCGTTCCACTCAAACCGGTTGGAGTACCGGCAAGGCATGATGATATACTGTAGGTAGACTGACAGAATTTTATGGAGGTAAAGGAGGAAACCTATGGAGTTGAAAGAAGCAATCCTGCAGAGAAAAAGTATACGCAGTTATGAAGATAAAGCCGTACCTGAAGATAAACTCAATGCAGTTCTCGAAGCTGCCCGTATGGCACCGTCAGGAGCCAACAGGCAGCCCTGGAAATTCGTAGTCGTCAGAGACAGCGAAAAACGGAAACAGCTTTCGGCGGCTTCCGGCGGACAGGGCCATGTCGCCGAAGCCCCGGTCGTCATCGCTGCGGTTGGAACTATGCCCGAGAATATAATGGTCTGCGAAGTACCCGGATACCCGGTCGACCTGTCGATAGCCGTTGACCATATGACTCTCGCGGCAGTCGATGAAGGCCTAGGAACGTGCTGGATAGGCGCCTTTAAGCAGGATATGGCACGCGATGTCCTGGGAGTTCCGGAAAGCTGCAAAATAGTCGCCCTCCTTACTCTCGGATATCCGAAAGACGCAGGCAGGCCGAAAGACAGAAAATCCATTGATGAGATTGTCTGCTACGATACGTATAAATAAACTCGTGTGATTCCGGGAATGAACCTATTCTCAGAGAGCGGCAACCTGCCGGTAAGAGAAATTCTTACATTTACATTGCTTGTTTGCCGGTAACTTCCTGTTTATGATACCAGCTCTGCACGATATCGATGACTTCCTCCGGCTCGTCACAGACTCTCAGCAGGCCAAGGTCTTCGGGTGAAATGGCACCCCGCTTCAGCATAGAGCCTTTCAGCCAGTCCAGAAATCCCTGCCAGTAATTACTGTCAACCAGTACGACTGGAAAAGGTTTTATCTTTTTTGTCTGAATCAGCGTCAGGACCTCGGTCAATTCATCCATTGTTCCGAGTCCGCCGGGCATACAGATAAAAGCGCTGGCGTATTTTACCAGCATTACTTTGCGCACGAAGAAGTGATGAAACATTATCGAGACGTTTGTATACTGATTTAGTGCCTGTTCCTGAGGGATATCTATATTCAGTCCAACCGAAGTGCTGTTCGACCGTAAAGCTCCTTTATTTGCTGCCTCCATGACTCCCGGTCCTCCGCCGGTAAAGATAGAGAATCCCAGGTTTCCCAGCCGGTAGGATATATTTTCGGTTTTTTTATATACGGGATCATCCGGTGAAAGCCGTGCCGAACCGTATATCGTAACCGCAGGTTCTATTCCTGTCAGTGTATCGAATCCTTCGACGAGTTCCCCGATAATCCGGAACATCCGCCATGATTCTTCTTTAGCAAGTTCGTTAATTTCATAATTCGGCATTTCATCCTCCCTCAGGTAACCGGTAACTGATAATATACCACGCTGGCGGGGTTTTGTGGTATACTAACTCGCTTTGGTTCAGTTTGCATCTGGTTGTTTATATATACCACCCCCTGCCCCCTTTCCGGCCAGTACCATTGAAAATAGCTGGAAGACTCTCCTGGCCAGAAAAGGGGAGTAAATAAGAGAGAGGGGCGAAGCCCCTCTCTCAAACTCTTTCCCCCTCAAACAATCGAACTATTTCTGTTAAATACGGCAACTGTTTGATGGGGATAAAGGGGGTGAACCGAAAATCACAACCAAAACCGAATTGTATCTTCGCATTTTCTTCGGAGGTTTTAGAAATGAATGAAACAAAGGAATTCCCGCGGCTGGAAACAGACAGGATGATACTGCGGGAATATACTCAAGCTGACATCGAAGTAATGATTCCGCATTATAGTGACGAAGAAGTATGGAAATATATAGACACCCATCCTGTAAATAATCCTCGGGAAATTCTCGAAGTCATAAACTGGGGAAAATATATCCTGGCGAATAATACTGGCGTACTCTGGGGTCTATTCAGTAAAGAAGACGACTCATTCGTCGGAGAGATGAACTACGTCGGCAGACGTGACGGTACGATAGAAGGGAAAATCCACCGCGCCGAAGTAGGTTACAACATGGTGAGTAAGCACTGGGGTAAAGGGCTGGCTTCCGAAGCTCTCAGGGAAATCATCAGCTACATATTTTCCACAACCGAGATTCACAGGCTTGAAGCAATAATTCGTCCGGAAAATATAAGATCACGGAACCTGGCATCTCGAATTGGTTTTCAGGAAGAAGGGATTCTCAGAGATTATATTTTCTGGGACGGCGAATACCGGGATAATGTTATGTACTCGCTTCTGAAAAGGGAGTGGCGGATTTAACCAGGTAATATCACTTATTCCGGCTAATCCAGGGATGCCGATTCACCATACATCGGAACGCTGACTTTCCAGCCCTTTTTCTGCCTGAGAAACTTTCCGAATTCTTTGGCTGATTTAGTCTCGCCGTGAATAACGAACACACGCCTGGGGCTGATATCCGCCATCCATTCCAGGAGTTCATTTCTGTCAGCATGAGCGGAAAATCCGGTAATCTCCGCGATTCTCGCCAGTACCGGATAACGTTGACCGAGAATCCTCACCTTCTTAATGCCGTCGACGATACTCCTGCCAAGAGTACCAACGGCCTGATAACCGACAAACAATATCGTACATTCCGGTCTGGTTATATTGTTGACAAGGTGGTGCTTAACCCTGCCCCCGGTACACATTCCGGAACCGGCGATAATCATAGCCGGACTTTTTAGATAGTTTAAAGCCTTCGACTCCTCTGATGTCTGTACCATCTGAAGCCCGGGAAAATCGAAAGGAGACTTTTTCTCACTAATTAACTGAGCCGTTTCTCTGTCATATAACTCTCTGTGGTGTTTGAAAACTTCCGTTATTTTAATTGCCATGGGGCTGTCAAGGTATACCGGAATGTTGGGTATCTGGTCTCCGATTAATAGTTCATTCATATAATAGAGAACTTCCTGGGCACGCTGCAGGGCGAAACTGGGAACAACTATATTCCCTCCGGCCTGAACGGTGGAATTTATAATTTCTGCCAGAGCGTCACCTATATCCATGGGTTGTTCATGGACTCTGTTTCCGTACGTGGACTCTATAACCGCGTAATCGATTTCACTGTATTCATAAGGGTCCCGGAGTATCGGTTTATTGTCTCTGCCGAGATCTCCTGAAAAGAGCACACTCCTGGATTCTCCGTTCTGGCTGATGATTACCTTTATCGTCGACGAACCGAGTACATGACCAGCGTCGTGGAAAGTGGCTGAGATACCTTCGCCAAGATTTATCGGTTCCTGGTAGTCCACTCCTGTAAAATGGGAAAACGAAGCCTCGGCGTCCCTGGTTGTATAAACCGGCACTTCGGGATAAGGACCTTTTCTTTTTTCTCTGTCATGCCGTTTTTTCTTATAGGCGGCATCTTCTTCCTGGAGATGCGCTGCATCCAGCAGGATTATCCTGGCTATATCCGCCGTAGCTTTCGTACAGTAAATATTACCCCGAAAACCATCCCGTACCAGTCTGGGTATCATACCGGAATGGTCGACATGAGCATGGGTAAGCAGCATGGCATCGATGGAAGCGGGGTCGAACGGGAAAGGTTCCCAGTTCCTGTGTTTAAGTTTCCTTTCCTGATAAAGACCGCAGTCGACCAGAATCCGTTTATCGTTGGCTTCCAGGAGAAACTTCGAACCGGTAACATTCTGAGAAGCACCGAGAAATGATAATTTTACCTGCATATATTTCCTCCTGGAATAAACGGAACGCTTCTATAATACCACCTTGTTTCCGGAACTGCCAAAGAAATCCACCATGATAAAAACTCAAACTGGTCAGGGAAGTAATAAAATGTTACAGTATTCGGGATATCTCAGAATAAGCATTTTTACGGGTGATTCTTGACTGTTTTCCTGGCAATAATCGGATTTATTCTAATCGGAATTGGTTTTCTGGGTATATTTCTACCCGTTCTACCGGGAGTACCGCTCGCCTGGCTCGGATTGTTCATTTTTGCCATCGGTACCGGTTTCGATAAGATATCGGTGCTGGCAACGGTAATTTTCTTTGTATTTATGCTGTTCACGCTTGCTCTGGACTTCCTGGCCCCTATGCTGGGAGCCGGAAAATATAAGGCCAGTAAATTCGGCATCGCCGGCACTTTCATCGGCTTCATAGTAGGAATTCTGGTATTCGGTTTCTGGGGAATAATCCTCGGGCCGTTTATCGGAGCCTTCGCGGGAGAACTGCTTGCCCGGCGTCCTACCGGTCAGGCATTAAAGTCTGCGACCGGAGCCCTGGTAGGTTTTCTCGCCGGGTCATTAGTTAAGGTAATCTATATATTCGTCCTGCTGGGATTTTTTATATACTCACTTCTGTGACAGGCAAACAACGGAAATTACTGGTGGATCAACCCTATATCCGGACATCGAGTACGGCAGGCCTGCCCTGCCGTACCTCTTTCATAGCCTCCCCCAGTGCCTGTTTTACTTCTCCCGGCTCTTCGAGTACTCTTCCGTAACCACCACAAGCCATACAGACCGCAGCGTAATCGGGTGAAGGTTTTATTTCGGTACCTACCCAGTTTCCCGTTCTAGCAGAATAACTCTGCCCTCCACCGGGATTCTGTATGCCCATCCTCGGTGCGTTATACATGCCGTTGTTAAAGACCACACAGAGGAAAGGAGCGTTATACCTGACCGCCGCCCAGAACGTGGGGATGGGACAGCCGAAGATAAATGTGCCGTCCCCAACCAGACTGACCACCGTACTTTCAGGACTGGCAAGTTTGGCCCCTAACGCGGCACCCAGTCCCCAGCCAAGGCTGGCGCCCTGGTTGTTGAACATTGTTCCCGGCCTGGTCCGTTCGATATAACGCAACACCGGGAAACGGTTTGTCACCGTTTCTTCAACGATAATAGTATCCTGGTCGATAACCTCGTTTATACACTGGCACAGCCAGTCTGCCGATATCGGTTTCACAGTGGATTTATCAGATGCATCCGCTTCAAGTTTCTCCTTGAATTCATTTTCAAGAGTCTTATACCGGGTCTGAAAACGCAGTATATCGGCGTCTTTTGCCTTCTCAGTTATTGCCCGGTAAAGCTGCGTAAATGCTCCGGCAGAATCGCAATGGGCAAGTATATCCGCCGGAAAACCCCACATCGGAAAATCCAGTTTAATCGGGTCGATATCGAGGTGAATCAACTTGGCATTCGGGTTGATATTTGCGCGCCCGGCAACATACGGCACATCGCAATCAACCGTCAGGATTAAGTCGGCATCCTTCAGATACCGGTCGACCCCGAAGCCGGCGAACGAAGGATGATTGGTCGGAAAATTCATATACTGCTGCGACGAAGAAACCCTTACTCCCAGAAATTCCGCCAGTTTCACCAGCGGTTCGACGGAGTTCGGATTTCTACCGGAGTACCCCGTTATTATAAAAGGATTTTCAGCTTTCACGAGCATATCGGCAATCCTAGCCAGTATTTCGTTGTCCATTTGCGGAGGTACTACTCCGGTATGTCTTTCAACCGGAGGTATTCTCACTTCGGCAATCTTCTCTCCGAGTAAATCCTGGGGTAATACCAGGTAAGTCGGCCCTGAAGGAGGAGTGCCGGATATCCTGAAAGCCCGCTGCATTACTTCCCGCAGCGTATCCACCGACCGGAGTTCGTATTCCCACTTAACATAATCTCGTACAGGGGCAGCCTGGTCGGCTTCCTCGTGTATCCAGTGCAGCGGAAACGCCGGCATTCCCGACTTATTGCCCTCGCGACCGTACGGTACTCTTGTTGCGCATATCACTGCTCCGGCGCGACAGCGCTGAGCATTCAACAGCGCACCCCCCAATTGTAAAGTACCGAGAGCCAGATGGATCAGGACTACCTGAGGTTTTCCGGAAACCATAAAATAACCATGAGCGGCTGACAGCGCCACGTACTCATGGAGACAGGTAATAACTCCGGGAGCTTCTTTACCCAGAGTCTGGTACTTTGCCAGAGCTTCCTGAATACTCCCCGAAGATGTTCCGGGATTCATAAATATATAATCGACGTTGTTTGCGTTTAATACCTCGATAAACGCTTCCGCCCCGTCTTCCACAGGGATAATCTGGTCGGTGTTTTTCATGTTGCGCAGCTCCTTCAGTATTACTTATGGTTATCATTCGGGGAGTTTCGAGTGTGATTATTTTGAGTGTATGAGCATGTAATGTCAAGCTGGTAATGATACTATTTGATTCAGGTTGTGATTTTTGGTTCACCCCCTTTCTGGCCAGAAAAGTCTTTCGTCCAACATCAATGGTTCTGGCCGGAAAGGGGGCAGGGGGTAAGGCATATATTAACAACCAGATACAAACAGAACCCTGGAATAAACCTCTTGACATTACAATCCCAACAATATAGGATTTTGGCAGATTTTTCTAAACACTCGGACCGACTCTCCAACTCCTGCCAGACATATCGGGAGGTGTATATGCCGGAACTCACGAAATCGAAAGAAGAGATAATAAAGAAGGCTGAAGAACTCGGTATCGAATATGAAGGGATATATAAAGGCTGTGCCCAGACGACATTTTACGCCGTCACCGATGCTCTGAGGTGGGGAGGGCTCGAGCTGATTCCGGAGGAACTTCAAGACAAGATGTATGCAGGCATATGCCTTCTTTCAGCAGGAAACTGCATGACGGGAGAAGGGACATGCGGCGCGGTGGTCGGCGGTACCATGGCATTTGGATTCGCATTCGGGCAGTCGAGTGATATCAAAAATTCGGTCGTTGCCGACATGGCCGGAGCCCAGGTACGTGACGCCCTGTTGACCAAATTCTACGAAGAATACGGCTCGATTCTTTGTAAAGACGTTATGAGGAAATACTTCGGAAAAGCCTGGAATCTGACAGATAGAGCAATGACGGAAGAGTTTCTGGGGATAACCGATGGATGTGTTATCAGGAAAACGGCAAAGGTGGTTGCCGGAATCCTGCTGGATAAATACGAAAAAGGTGAACTGAAAATTCCGGCATAGCCGGGACGCCCTTTCAGGAGGTATACGATGACAACTCTATCACAGGATTTGTCGATATATAACCGGTTTGATTTCGAAAAAGCTCCTGTTGCAGTCAAATTTTACCTTCCCAGACCGGAGGGGATAAAACAGATTGATAAAAGTCTGCCTTTCTGCGAAATGATAAAAGAAGCCCAGCTTAAAAAGGAACCCTTCTATATCACCAAAGACGACGAGGACTGCGTCGGGAAAGTCGCGCTTGGTATGGTGGATATAGAGACAGCGGTTGAGGGAGGGCTCATCGGACCCAGGTTCGGCATCTATCAGGAAGCCCGCGCCAATAACGCCCTTTACCGACATGTCCATACATTTAACAGAGGGATGGTGAACTATGTCGCCTTCTCAACCCTGGAGAATCTGACCTTCGATCCCGATCTGCTGATTCTTACCGCCAGGACGGCACAGGCTGAAATCGTTATGAGAGCCTCGAGTTATTCCACGGGTGACATGTGGGAATCGAAACTTACACCGGCTCTCGGATGCTCCTGGATTTATATCTATCCCTTCCAGAGTGGTAAGATTAATTACATACCCACCGGTATGACATTCGGTGCAAAGGCTAAGGAAATATTCGAAGAGGGATGGATTCTGATTACAATACCTTACCAGAAGATACCCGTCGTTACGCGGAACCTTAACGAAATGGAATGGGTGCTGCCTTCATACACCGACGGTAGGGAGAAATTCCTCGAGCGGGAAGCGAAAATATTCGCGGAAGCTCAAAGAGAAGCTACGAGTTGATAATCGACTATATATAAATCATTTAAGAGGAGGTCAAGAAAATGGCAGGAGGTTATCAGAACAAGATACTGCGTGTAGACCTGACAAACCGCAAGATTACAGAAGAACCACTGAACGAGGATCTTATCCACGACTATATAGGAGGTCGCGGATTCGGGGTCAAACTTCTCTACGATGAGTTAAAGCCCGGTATCGATCCCCTGGGCGAAGAAAACGAAATAATATTCACCGCCGGACCACTGGCCGGTACTAACGCCCAGTCGTTCTCCCGCTACAAGGCATTCTTCAAGTCCCCCCTGACCGGCGGTTACTTCAAGACCAGCAGTGGAGGACGGTGGGGAGCCGAACTTAAATTCACCGGCCTCGATATGATTATTGTCAAGGGTATCGCCGATAAACCGGTATTTCTCTGGGTAAACGACGGCAAGTACGAACTGAGAGACGCCGAATATCTCTGGGGACTCGACTGCGACGACACTCACACTCTTATCCGGGAAGAACTGGGCGACAATAATGTAAGAATCGCCTGTATCGGCCCTTCCGGAGAACGAGGTGTAAAATTCTCTGGAATCTTCAGCGAACGCCGCGCCTGCGGCAGGGGCGGCGGTGGTGCGGTAATGGGCGCCAAGAACCTGAAGGCAATCGCCCTTCGCGGCAGGGGCAAAGTCGAACTGGCGGACAAAGAAGCCTACGCCGCGGCGGTTAAAGAACAGGTCGCCGGTTACCAGGCAAATCCTCAGTTCTCAACCTTCTCCCAGAATGGCACATGGATTGCGGAAGCCCTCAACGCAATGGGGATGTATCCTACTAAAAATTTCCAAGAAGGATTCGTCCCTGAATGGGAAAAACTGGAAAGCAGCGAATATCTCAAGCTGCTGGTCCGAAAAACCCGATGCTACAGTTGCATGGTGCACTGCGGTAGCATTGCCAAGATTGCATCCGGCAGATATGCGGGAGCCTGGACGGAAGGTCCCGAGTATGAAACTATATGGGCTTTCTCCGGTCCTGTCAGACACTCCGATATCGGTCTGACAATCGCGGCAGATAAGCTCTGTGACGACCTCGGACTGGACACGATATCCACTGGCAGCAGCATCGGTTTCGCCTACGAGCTTTACGATAAAGGGATAATCACGAAATCGGATACCGACGGCCTCGAACTCACCTACGGCAACAGCGAGCCGGTCCTGGAGATGATAAGGAAGATAGCCTACCGTGAAGGCATCGGCGATGTCCTTGCCGAGGGCACGCGTGAAGCAGGACGACGGATAGGAAAAGGAGCAGAGGAATTAGGTATTCAGGTTAAAGGACTGGAACTTCCTGCTTATGACCCCCGCGGTGCTAAATCTCACGGACTTAACCTCCTGACAGCCAATATCGGCGCCGACCATAATTCAGGCTACGCCCCACAGGAAGTATTCGGCGTACCCATCCCCTGGGAAGTTGACCGCTTTGCTCCTGAAGGCAAGGGGAAACTGACCAAGTGGAACCAGGACTCGACGGCATTCCTGGAGACCGGTATCCTGTGCAGCTTTATGCCCTCGATGGGCATGCTTTCCGAAGATGTATACGGAAGACTTCTCCGCAGCGCCACCGGCATCAAGGACTTCGAAGACACGACTTATCTCTGGAAAATCGGGGAGAAGATTACCAATCTTGAGCGAATGTTCAATGTCAGGGAAGGTTTCGGCAGAAAAGACGACTCTTTCCCGAAACGTCTCAAGGAAGAATCCGTTCCCGAAGGGCCTTCGGCGGGAAGCGTCTTTGAAGAAGACCAGATGCTGGACGAATACTATGAGGTCCGCGGCTGGGACGTTAAGACCGGGATCCCCACCAAAGAGAAACTGGAAGAACTTGACCTGGGATTTACGCTTAAATAGCCGTTCGAAATGAATATTGACGTCCTCTTTTTCGGACAATTAAGAGAGATTACAGGGGTCAGCCGGACGAGTGTCGTTATCAATGACAATTCCCGCCTGGCTGACCTTGTGGACCATCTTACCGGACAGTACGGCGATGCTTTCCGGGAAAAGGTGGAAAGAATCCAAGGCCTGCGTATACTTATCGAAGGACGTGAATATTACCTCCTCGGAAAAATGGAAGCTCCGCTGGCGGAAGACAATACTGTCGTATTTCTCCCTCCGATTGCCGGCGGCTGATGCCGGCAGGTAACCCTATAAACTTTCCAGGCGGTTCATGGCTTTTACATATCGCTCATTTTGTGTCGACCACTCTTCGAGTTTCGAGCACGGGAAATCGCTGCACCGGCTGCAATTGTCATACCCTTTTTCATCGACACAGCATTTCAGAATCCAGCAGTTTGCCGACCAGTGATTTTCTTTATCTCCCCGGCAGCCGCCGCACCTGAACATATACGGTGTTGCGTCCGGAATAATACCCTTTTCGCTGAATCCTTTCGCCAGACGTCCGGCTATTTCTTTATTACCCGGTGCCAGTCGTATATCACAGTTTCCGCAGTTTATACCGCAGGCTCCCAGTTCGGATACGTCTCCTGTCCACTCCATTATTATCAACCTCCATACCGGTAACAGGCGGATTTTATAAATATATAAAACGGATGTCAATAACCGGACCCACCTTCGCTTATCCTTTCTTTACATCACCGTTTGTTACCACTATACTTGCTTTAATTCACAACATTAAACTATGTTCCGGCACGGTTAGAAGGAGGAATTTACTTAATGTCAGAAGGGAAATACAGCAAGTACGTCAGGAAAGATTCGATTGTCTTTTCGGTATTCAAAGAAGTGCCGGCACCGCAGTTCCAGATACTTGGGGAAAGGCATCTGGAAGGTACACCTCTTACCGTGGGATGGTCTTTTCTTACGGAACCGCTTCTAATGATTCCGAAATCACATAAACATGATGACTATAACCAGATTATCTGCTTCATAGGCGGAGACCCGAATGACATCAGGAATTTCGGTGCCGTGGTCGAATTCTCACTCGGTGAAGAGGAGGAAGTCCAGGTTATCACCTCTACGTCCTTTATCTGGATTCCGAAAGGTCTTGTACACGGTCCTCTGAATATCAAGACTGTTAACAAACCCATAATGTTCATGGATATAGTCATGAGTGAGACTCAGGCAGGCGTCGCACAAAAGTTCCCGCCGATACAGGAATAAAATGGAGTCTAAACAGGTTGTTTACGAAGATGTTCCCGAATATGATTCATGGAATAAATACATAATCGGCGGCATAATTGCCGTTCCCCTTATCGTCGGTATAGTCTTGCTGGCGGTGGATACACTCGGAGCGACCATCATGTTCGGAATTACTGTTTTCGATGCTCTACTTTTCTGGTGTATACTGCCGAAAAGGTTCCTGGTTTACGAAGACAGGGTAAAGATTGTACTGGGAGGGCCTTTTTCAATTGCTATTCCGTTCAGGGATATTATCCAGGTCAGGCAAGCCACGAAGGATATGGCATGGGTATACTGGGGAATGCGTCTCGGTACTTCCCTGCGTTACCAGGTAGAAATAGAGCGCAGGAACGGCCTGAGCGTCTTGATTTCACCTTCTCAGGGTGAAGATTTTATTGAACAGCTCAACCAGGCAAGAAGCAGTTATACCGTGTGACAGGATATTATCCGTAGTACTGAATATCAGCGCTCGGATATACCGCCACCTTCGTACCCTGGCCATGAGTTTTTTCGAGTAATTTTATTACCTGCTCCCAGTCGTCCATCAACAGGACTTTTTCCCTGTCGGTATATCTGTCCAATATTCGAAGTTCGGGAAATTCGGTGTAGATAATTAGTTTCCCGATATGCGGAGGTAATCCCATCGAGCGGCCCAGGGCGCCGCTTATCGTCTTACCGAAGCTGTCGAACAGGTGATGTATATCCTGGCCGGACGGTGAATTAGTGATTATCACCACGTCTCCGCCTTCCGGCTTGAGCGCCGGTATAGCGCTGGACATTGCCATACTGTACTCGGCTGCTTTATCGAAGGCGTTAGCAATAATAACATCGTTATCTCCGGTATTTACGGAGAGATAGTGTTTTTTCGCTTCCTTTAGAGCTTCGGTATATGCAGGCTCCAGAGCACCGGCATAGATAGCCGCCGTTTCTCCCCAGAGGTTTACCAGGCAGTCAACTATCATATCCAGCCCGGCCATCTTCGCCATTTCTACTGCATCACCCGTTACCGGACTGCCTTCGATATACCCGCCGGACGGGAGTCCATGCTCTCTTCGTTCCTGCTTCCAGGGTTCGTGGGTTCTGCCGTGATGAGCAACCACCGTTTCATAGGCAGCAACGCCCGGGACGATTATCTTGGCGCCGCCGCTGAAACCGTACTGCGGGTGAGGAACAATCTGTCCGATACCTATTGTCAGGTCGCAGTGAACCACTTCGCTGTTGATAAGCGCCTTTGTACCGTAGCTGGTTGTCCCGAGATCCGTACAGTTCATAAAAGGGCAGTGATTATAGACCGGAAACCGTCTTAAAACATCCTCTCCCAGTTTCTTTACCAGGCTTGCCCTGTCCAGCGCCTGGTGATTGGCTATCGCGGCAATAAAGCGTATCTGGTTTTCATTTATCCCGGCTTCGGCAAGCTCTTCTAGAATATAGGGGACGATTTCAAAAACACGGGTGCTGCGGGTAAGGTCGTCGAATAATATCGCTACCTCTTTCCTGCCTCTGGCATACTCTCTCAGGGGCGGCATACCTATCGGTGAAGCTACTGCTTGCCTGATCTCATCCGGTTTCAGGGCAGGTTTATCATACCCGGCGATATTGTGCACCGAGACCTGCCAGTCATCCGGCAGGCGGTACTCCACTTCTCTTGGGTTGAACCATGAATATTGCGGCAGTTTTATACTTGTCAATTTCGCATACCTCCGGTAAGGATTTTTCAAATGTCATTATGAGGAGTACAATGACGTAATAATCTCTAAGATTTACTGAGATTGCTACGTCGTTCTGATAAAGTCGGAACTCCTCGCAATGACAGTGGTGATTATTTTACCAGTCCTCTCTTTTCCAGGTCGGCAGCCACGTCATCGAGTTCCAGTTCGTGGAGTTTTGCTTTCGTCTGATATCCGGTCTCGACATCCCAGCCGCGGTATCCGTAATACTCATCCTTCATCTTCTCGAATTCATCCCTTTCAACGACCATCCCCAGCCTGGACATCGGTTCTCCGTCCTTACCGGGAACGGTACACTCAGGATTAAAGAAGAGGTCTTCTCTCGTCAGGGGTGTCGTATGCAGGTAATCGAGTAATTTGTCACCTTCTCTGCCGCCCCAGCCCTGGCGCATTCTCCCGGCTCTCTGTACATTGAAAATTCTTTCGCCTATCCGGTACAAATTCTCCCTGCTTTTTTCGTGTCCGGTTATCGCCGAGTATACCTGGCTTTCCAGGGTCGGGTCGCCGGTGTGATCGGGTGAACTCAAATCGACCGTGTTGGGGAATTTAAAGTCACAGAGAATCATACTCTCCTTGACGAACTGCCTGTCCTGAATCAACCTGGCGGCAAGCGCTTTGCCTTCATATGTAGAAAAATCGGCGGCGATTTCACCGCCCCAGAACTTTTTAGCCATCCTGCGGAAATCCTCCGAGGTAAAGGCATTCGCCCCGTCAGTCGTCCTCCTGCCGAGCCATGAGAATAATCCAAAACTCACTTCGTGAAGCTGGTGGATGGGACGCCTCGGTTCGGTCGCATACATAATCGCCGTAGTGATAAACAGCCTCGGGTCATAGTCTTTTTTCTCGCTGGCTCTGGTTGCTATCGTTCTTGGTGTCAAATCCAGGGCTTTCTGTCCCAGCGATTCAGCCGCTTTCAGGGCACCGTCAGCCAGGATATTCCCGAACCCTTCGCGGTAGGATATCTTCCGCATAAGGGTTTCGATGAACTCGGATGCGCCGATTTTCCCCAGCGGCAGTCCGGTATCTTTGTCGTTGATGATACCTTCCTTGTAACAGAGTATCAGCCACTCGATGAGCGCCTGCATGGCGACCGTATCCAGGCTGTAAGCGTCGGCAAGTTTGGTGCCTAGTAACCGCATTTTCGTTGCCTGTTCACTCTGCCCGTAGAGGTCTACCGGCGGCTGCTGGTAAACCTCGGTAGACTGGCAGAACGATTTCATCATCCTGCCGTCTTCGTAGTAGGCAGTCTTGGTACACCCGATTTCACAGCCGTAACATATCTGTGGTTCGGTTATACCCGGTAGAGACCAGGGCGACGGCGGAGCTGCCCCACCCTGAACCGGTTTCAATCGGTCGACAATTTTCTGCAGTCTGTCCGGGTCAGCCGCTACCGGTTTCTTCGTACCGTATACGGCGACGGCTTTCAGCATCTTGGAACCCATTATACTTCCCAGTCCACCCGAGCCGGAGGCACCTTCATCGGAAAAAACCGTAGCGTATGATACCAGGTTCTCACCGGCCTGCCCGGTGGTCATGATACTGAATCTTTCACCCAGTTCGGCTTTCAGTATATCTATCGCATCGTAGGTCGATTTTCCCCAGATATGAGACCCGTCCCTGATTTCAACCCTGTCATCGTCGATATACAGGTAAACCGGTTTTTCCGCTTTACCCTGTACCACGAGTGCGTCGTAACCGGCAAATTTAAGGAAACCTCCCCAGGGTCCGCCGAGGTTGCCGTAGGAAAACGCCTGCGGCTCTGACAGCGCCGATTGTCCGCACACCTGCCACCTGAAACCCGAGATACCGAGGAACCCGGCAGCGGGTCCGGTAACGCATATCAGGCAATTGCCGGGATCATATGCCCTGACTTCGGGTGGAACAAGCTCCCAGTAAAGCCTGGCGGCAAATCCCCTGCCGCCTATATATTTCTGCGCATAATCAGCGGTATCCAGTTTATCAATTTTACCGTCGGATAAGTTAACGTACAGGATTTCTCCTGCATAGCCATACTCAGCCATTAGTAACCTCCTCTTTACTGATTACCTGACCTGAAACTAGTCCTCTCTCCTTGCGGTCAGTGATACCGCCATGCAGAGATAAGGTTTTTCAATTTTCAGAGTACGCATCGGACAGTGGGGGACACCTTTCGGTACAACTACCGCGGTAGCTTTGTCGAAGGTGAATTTTGTCTCCTCATTAGCCCCTATTGAAAATTCTACCGTTGCTCCCAGGTCCTCGAAATTCCTGGGGTCCGAGCCCATGAAGAAGATAGCCTCGTCATAATCATGGACGTGAGGTTTGGTTGACATTCCCGTGATACCCTCGTTGAAAGCATAGGCGTAAATAAAGTGACACTGGAAACCATTCAGGATATCCGCTCCCGCAGCCATGATTTGAGTGTCTCTACCCTTACGAATCGGAAGGGTAACAGCCATCGGACTTTTTATTGATTCAGCCATAAATTCAGTTCTCCTCTCTGTTAATCCGGAATGAAATATTCATATTCTGGATTTTCGACTTCATAATGTCAAGCTGGAGTTTCCCACTTTGAAAATGGGTAGTAAAGGAGATTTATAAAATCTCTCTCAATCTCTCTTTACAAAAGGGAGAAGCCCCGCTTGACAGAAATTTATATCCATCCTATACTTAACATTACTTAACAACCGAATAAACCTAAAGGCGTAGAACGAGACTAGTATGCCCCGGGCGAGGTTCAGAGAGCCGGGTAAGGTGCGAGCCGGTACCGGACGCAGGGGTTGAATGGACTCGGGAGCCGCAAACCAAAATCCACGACACAGTCGGGAGAGTAGGCTTTGACGGAGAGGGCACCGTTAACAGAGCCCGGGGTATTAGCCCGTAAAATCGGAGCAGTACCTGAAAGAGATGATTGCGTTTTCCACTTATCCGGTTAGTTCCGGAATATCAGCAGTCAACCAGGGTGGCACCGCGAAGGACAGGCCCCTCGCCCCTGAGGCGAGGGGCTTTTTTATATCCCGAATACCGGAGGTGGAAAATGTATTATCCGACTCTTGAAGAAGTAAAAAACCTGAGAGGGAAAGGCAATGTGGTGCCCATCTACAGCGAAATCGTTGCCGACCTCGAAACACCTGTCTCCGCTTTCCTCAAGATAGACCGGGGAGGTTACTCCTTCCTGCTGGAAAGCGTCGAGGGCGGTGAAAGACTGGCGAGGTACAGCTTCATCGGTACCGACCCGTATAAAGTGTTCGAGACCTGGGGTAATGACAATACAGACCCGCTTCCGCGTATTGCCGCCGAGATGGGTAATTACAGGATGGCTCCGGTTAGAGACCTGCCGAAGTTCTGCGGCGGAGCCGTCGGCTACCTGAGTTATGAAACGGTAAATCGTTTCGAGGAACTCCCGTCGCCGGAAAAAGACACGCTCGGCGTACCGGAATCGATGTTTATGATGGTCGATACGCTGCTGGTGTTCGATCACGTTATGCATAAAATCAGGGTAATGAGCCACGTTCACTTGGACGGGGATGTCGAGAAGTCCTACGCGGAAGCCGTGGAAAAGATAGACAGCCTGGTCGCCAGGCTTAACGAACCCGCAATGGCAACCAGGCATATGAACGGCTCCGCTCCTCCGGCGGCAGAAAGCATCCCGCAGTCCAACTTCACCAGGGAAGCTTTTAAGGCTGTCGTCGAGAAAATCAAGAGATATATAACCGAGGGCGAGGTAATACAGGTTGTGCCGTCGCAGCGGCTGTCACAGAAGACTACGGCGGCACCCTTCGATATCTACCGGGCGCTGAGGACTATCAACCCATCGCCTTATATGTTCTTCTTTGACCTCAAGGACTTTCATATAATCGGCGCTTCACCGGAAATCCTGGTCAGGGCGGAAGGCGGTACAGCTACCACCCGTCCGCTGGCCGGAACCCGGCCGAGGGGTAAAACTCCTGAAGAGGATATTGACCTGGAGAAGGAACTACGCGCCGACGAAAAAGAACGTGCCGAGCATATAATGCTGGTCGACCTGGGACGCAACGATATAGGCAGGGTAAGCGAACCGGGCACGGTTGAGGTCAGCGAACTGATGGAAGTAGAGCGTTATTCGCACGTAATGCACCTCGTTACCAATGTGCAGGGGAAACTGAAGAAAGATATGAGCGCCTTCGATGCACTCCGTGCCTGCTTCCCGGCCGGAACGGTATCCGGAGCTCCGAAAATCAGGGCAATGGAAATAATAGCCGAGGTCGAGCCGGAAAAGAGAGGACCCTACGCCGGAGCTGCCGGTTACTTCTCCTTCAACGGAGATATGGATATGGCCATATCCATCAGGACGATGGTAGTAAAGGACGGAATCGCCTATACACAGGCTGGCGGAGGAATCGTCTACGACAGTGAACCGGAACGTGAATACGAGGAAACGATGAATAAAGCCGGAGCGCTGCTTAACGCCATCAGCCAGGCGGAAAGAACCGGTGCAGCCGGAGGAGGGAAATAATGCTTTTACTGATAGATAATTACGACAGCTTTACCTATAACCTGTTTCAATATCTCAGCGAACTGGGGCAGGACGTAAAGGTAATCCGGAACGATAAAACTACTGTCCAAGAAATAGAAAAAATGTCGCCGGAAAGGCTGGTGATATCACCGGGACCGTCGACGCCGCTGAATGCCGGTATTTCCAACGACGTGATAAGGCACTTCGGCTCGTCGATACCCCTGCTTGGTGTCTGCCTGGGTCACCAGTGCATAGGATACAGCTACGGCAGCGAGTACGGGCTGGCGAAAAAGATAATGCACGGCAAGTCATCGCTGATATATCACGATAATAAGGGGGTGTTCACCGGACTGCCGAATCCGTTTTCCGCCATCCGCTATCACTCGCTGGTAGTGAAGAGGGAAGGATTACCCGACTGTTTTGAGATTACCGCCTGGACGGACGATAATGAGATAATGGGGCTCCGGCACAAAGAATACCCGGTCGAAGGTATCCAGTTCCACCCCGAGTCTTTTATGACCGAAGCCGGAAAGGATATACTGAAGAACTTTTTAAAGGTTAAGTCAGTCGTTGATTAATAGTCGGCGATTACCGTTCACCCTGAGCCTGTCGAAGGGTGAAGACCACAGTACCTAACTACCCATACCGTTGAAAAACGGTATCCAGAAAAAGCAGTAAACAGGAAGAGGAAAAGAACTCAAAAAAGAGCGCAACAGGGGAGGGAATAATTAAATGATTAAAGAAGCGATTTCAATGCTGGTAGACGGAAAATCGATGAACAGGGAAGAAGCGGCGCAGGTGATGGAGGAGATAATGACGGGCGAGGTAACTCCCGCCCAGTTCGGCGCCTTCGTCACCGCACTCCGGTTGAAGGGCGAGACGGTCGAGGAAATCACCGGACTTGCCCGGACTATGAGAAACCATTCCCTGAAAGTGGATATTTCCGACCCCGTAACCGATGTTGTCGGCACCGGCGGTGACGGATGTGACACGTTTAACATCTCCACTACAACCGCGTTCGTTGCAGCAGGTGCCGGATTAAAGGTAGCCAAACACGGCAATCGCGCCGCCAGCAGCCAGTGCGGCGCCGCCGACGTCCTGGAATCCCTGGGAGTGAAGATAGACCTTACACCCGAACAGGTAAAACAGTGCCTCGAAAACGTCGGTATTGGCTTTATGTTCGCAACGTCATTCCATCCGGCGATGAAATACGCCGGACCTCCGCGACGCGAAATAGGCATACGTACCGTGTTTAATATATTAGGTCCGCTGACCAATCCGGCAGACGCCGGTACCTATCTTCTCGGTGTGGCTGACGGCTCACTGGTAGAGACAATGGCCGGAGTGCTGCAGAGTCTCGGCTGCCAGCATGCCCTGGTGGTCCACGGCGAGGATGGACTTGATGAAATCACACTCACTGGAAATACACAGGTCAGCGAAGTGACAAAAAATGAGATTAAAAACTACACTATCAGCCCTGAAGAGTTGGGGTTTTCAAAGACTGGAATGGACACCCTGAAAGGTAGTACCGTCGAGGAAAACGCAGCGCTTTTACGTGATATATTGAACGGGAAACAGGGACCTCAGCGTGATATCGTGTTGATGAATGCCGCCGCCGCGCTGGTGGCAGGGAACAAAGCGGAATCGTTAAAACAGGGAGTGGATATCGCCGCCGACTCCATAGACAGCGGCAAGGCGGCAGCGAAGCTGGAAAACCTTGTGAAGCTGACATCAAGTTTTAGCTAAAGAGATTTTTTTAAAATATATTTCATTGTACTAAACGAGAGAGACCATTATGATACTGGACGAAATAGTAGCCGATAAAATCCCGGAAGTAGAGAGGCGCAAGCGAGGCCTGCCCCTGGAGGAACTGAAAAAGGTAATCGAGGAGCAGCCGCCGGCGCTGGACTTCGCTTCCGTTTTAAAAGGCGACCGGATAAGTTTGATTGCCGAGGTAAAAAAGGCATCGCCTTCCAGAGGTATTATCAGGGAAGATTTTAATCCGGTGGATATCGCCCTGACTTATGCCCGTAACGGCGCCTCCGCCATATCGGTACTGACTGACGAGAAGTATTTTATGGGGAGTCTCGACTACCTGCGTGATATCAGGAAAGCGCTGGACAGACCGGTACCTCTGCTCAGGAAGGACTTCATCCTGGACGAATACCAGGTCTATGAAGCCAGGGCTGCCGGAGCGGATGCTGTTCTATTAATCGTATCGATCCTGAATCCGGAAAAACTGGTCGACCTGCTGGAGTTAAGCCACCGGCTCGGTATGAAATGCCTGGTTGAGGTCCATAACGAACCTGAATGTGAAATCGCCTTGAAAAGCGGCGCGGGTATAATCGGGATTAATAATCGCGACCTGAAGACTTTCGCCGTTGATCTGGAAACAACCGGAAAACTCAGAAAGCTTATACCGGATAATAGAATTGTTGTCAGTGAAAGCGGCATTAAAACCCGGAATGATATTCAAAAGCTGAATGACTGGAATGCGGATGCGGTGCTTATCGGCGAATCACTGATGGCATCCGCGGATATAGCCGCTGCAATGAAGGAGTTCCTATGAAAAAGGTAACCAAGATCAAAATCTGCGGACTAAGTGAGGTGGAACACATTTTAACGGCCGGCGAAACCGGGGCCGACTTCGTCGGGATGGTATTCGCACCGAGTAAACGGCAGGTTACACCGGAAAAGGCGGTGGAAATGGTAAAAGCCGTAAAGGAAATCGACAGACCGCCGGCGGTGGTTGGCGTTTTTGTAAATACACCTGCAGCCGAGGTAAACCGGATCGCCGCCGAATGCGACCTCGACCTGGTACAGCTTAGCGGCGATGAGGACTGGCAGTACTGCCTGGAGATTGAAAGACCGGTAATCAAGGTTATCCATATTTCCGAAAATGATTCCGTGGAAAGGGTGGTCGCAGAAATAGAGCACGGGTTCGAAATATTACAGGGCAGGGATGTTTTGTACCTGCTGGATACAACGCAAGATGATGCCTACGGTGGTACCGGACAGTCGTTCAGCCGTCACATCGCAGCCGGGGTAGCCCAAAGACTGCCTGTAATTATCGCCGGAGGACTGGACCCGGAAAATATTGCCGGCATGGTGGATGAAGTACACCCCTGGGGAGTGGATGTTTCCTCGGGGGTCGAAACCGATGGTAAAAAAGACAGTTCTAAAATCAAAGACTTTATCGGTGAAGTTAGAACTGCTGCGGGAGGTGGATAATTGACACAGAACAGAAAAGGGTATTTCGGAGATTACGGAGGGCAGTTCGTCCCGGAGACTTTGATGCCGGTGCTGGATGAGCTGGCAGCAGCTTACAAGGCACTGAAAAACGATAAAGGTTTCTGGGCCGAGTTCGAATCCATATCACGTGACTACTCGGGAAGACCAACCCCGCTGTATTTCGCGGAAAGACTGACCGAACACAGCGGCGGGGCGCGTATATACCTGAAGCGGGAAGACCTCGCCCACACCGGCGCCCATAAGATAAATAATGCCCTCGGCCAGGGGCTGCTCGCCCTGAAAATGGGTAAACACAGGATTATCGCGGAAACCGGTGCCGGACAGCACGGCGTGGCTACGGCAGCCGTCTGCGCCAAGCTGGGACTCGAATGTATCGTCTATATGGGAGAAGAGGATGTAAGGCGGCAAGCTCTCAATGTCTTCCGGATGAAGCTGATGGGTACCGAGGTAAGACCGGTCTCAAGCGGCAGCCGGACGCTGAAGGATGCCATCAATGAAGCTATCAGGGACTGGGTAACCAATGCCAGGGATACCTATTATCTCCTTGGTTCGGTGGTAGGACCTTACCCTTACCCGGAAATGGTCAGGGATTTCCAGTCGGTCATAGGCAGAGAAACGAAACAGCAGATTCTTGAAAAAGAAGGCCGTCTGCCCGACTGTATAGTAGCCTGTGTCGGCGGCGGTAGTAACGCTATCGGCATATTCCACGAGTTCACTGATGACAGGAATGTCAGGTTGATAGGCGTCGAAGCCGCAGGACGTGGAATCGAGAGCGGTGAACACGCTGCTACGCTGGCATCAGGCACGGTTGGGGTATTACACGGTTCGAAGTCCTATGTCCTGCAGGATAAGAACGGCCAGATAAAGGAGACTCACAGCGTTTCCGCCGGGCTGGACTATCCTGGCGTGGGGCCGGAACACAGTTATCTTAAGGATACGGGGCGGGCTGAGTACGTCGCTGTAAACGATACGGATGCACTCGAAGGTTTCCAGATGCTGTGCCGTACCGAAGGTATCACTCCGGCGCTGGAATCCGCTCATGCCGTCTACCATGCTTCACAACTGGCAGGCACTCTCGGCAGAGATAAGATTATTATCATTAATCTTTCCGGACGTGGCGATAAGGATATGAATATCGTGGAAGACGCACTGGGGGTAGAGTAGTGAATAGGATAGATGAAGTTTTCAAACGACCTGGCCATACTGTCCTGATATCCTACATCACCGCAGGATACCCCGGCATCGAAGCCACGTTAAAAGCGGTGCCGCTCCTCGCCGAAAACGGCTGCGATATCATTGAACTCGGCATACCGTTCTCGGACCCGCTGGCCGACGGTGTCACCATTCAGAACGCAAGTTACCATGCTTTGCAGAATGGAATTACCCCTGAAATCTGCCTGGAACTGGCAGGTGAACTGAGTAAAAAAGTAGATACTCCGCTGGTATTCATGTCCTACTATAACCCGATTTTCAATTACGGTATCGAAAAATTCTGTAAAGCATGTTCGGATTCAGGCATAGACGGCCTGATTATTCCCGACCTTCCGCCCGAAGAAGGTATTGAGATTGAGAAAAGTTCCGGAGATTACGGTATCGATCTTATCTACCTTCTGGCGCCGACGAGCAACGCCGAGCGCATAAAGCTCGGGGCGGAACATTCAAGCGGTTTTGTTTATCTGGTCTCCGTTATGGGAGTTACCGGTGCCAGGACTTTCCTGCCGTCGGACCTGAAAAACTTCATTACCGGTGTCAGGAGTGTAACCGATAAGCCTTTATGTGTGGGATTCGGAATATCTACTCCCGAACAGGCAGCCCAGGTAGGGATGTTAGCTGATGGTGTAATTGTTGGTAGTCGAATAGTTCAATATATGGAATCCGACGAATCACTCGGCGAAGTTACCGCTTTTGTTTCCGGATTGAGGCAGGCACTGGACAGGCGGGATACTGCCTGAAGTCCACAAGCCTAAAAGTAGAAGGGTCGGCTTTTATATGCCGACCCTTTTATGTTTCAGGTAATTAAACTCTAGCCCTTACCGATCCTGAACATCTTGGTCCCGCAGGACGGGCACACACCCTGGGTGGCGGGTTTACCGTTCTTCATGGTAATTGCTTTTGCGTCCTTAATCTCTTTCTTTGCCCTGCATTTCACACAATATCCTTGCATTACTCAACCTCCCTTTACGGTTTGATTTTGATTAGAAAGACTATAACTATTAACAACCCTTTTGTCAAGCACTAAATGTATATTTCTATTAATTCCGATAGTGGAATACCCCGGTAAGGTGCGCCTGTAAGCGTGCGTGATTGTTGACATTATGGAGTAAGTATGCATAAAATTGCGAAAAGTTAGTGCCGAGGTGGGATATGAAAATTGTGGTTATTGGTCTGGGACAGTGCGGTGGAAGGATAGCTGATGAGTTTGCAAGGCTGAACAACAGGGCAAAAAGCCAGCGCGGCATTGAAATTGTAACAGGCGCTTTCGCCGTAAATACCGATGCTGCCGACCTGAGTGGTCTGACTGCCATAAGGCGGGACTACCAGCACAGGATACTTATCGGTGGAAGAAAAACAGGAGGTCACGGCGTAGGCAAGGTTAACGAACTTGGTGCCGAGATCGCAAAAGAAGACGCCGATAAAGTAGTAGACGCTATCAGGACGACCAAACGCTTTTATGAGACCGATGCCTTCCTGCTGATAGCGAGTGCCGGCGGTGGTACCGGTTCCGGCAGCCTTCCGGTAATGACACAGCACATCAAGGCGCGTTATTCCGATAAACCCGTGTACTCCGCAGTTATCCTGCCCTTTGAACACGAAGAACAGACGGAAGAAAGGACCATATATAATACGGCTACCTGCCTTAAATCAACCTATTCGGTCGCTGACGCAGTGTTCCTTATCGATAACCAGAGATATATCCGTAAAGACTCCTCTCTCTCCAACAACCTGATAAAAATAAACAATCTGATTGCCGAGCCGTTTTACGGCATACTCTGTGCCGGAGAGGAGAAAAAGCCGAAATACATCGGTGCCAAACTCCTTGATGCAGGCGATATTATGCAGACCATCGTCGGATGGACGGTAATAGGGTACGGCACGTCCCAGATCCCCCTGCTGAGATTCCCCGGTGAAAGGTCCAGAGACTTCAGGAAGAAGGGGACTGAGACCCAGAAAGGTATCCAGGCAATGGACGCCGCCATAAGCGAACTGTCACTCAACTGCAAACCGGAAGATGCCAGGCGAGCGCTTTACCTGATTTCGGCGCCATCGAGAGAGATGAGCGTCGACCTTATTAAGGAACTGGGTGATTACCTGAGAAACATAGCGCCGCTCGCGACTATAAGAAACGGTGACTATCCGAGACAGAGAGGTCTACTCGATGTCAGCGTAATCCTGTCCGAACTGAGTGACGTCGAAAAAATCAGGAACTACTACATCAAGTCGACCAGTCTGATTCCGGCAATGAAGAAGAGACAGGAAGAAACCGTAGATAAATTGCGGGAGATTGAAGAAACCTCCAAGGATATACCGTCGTTATTATAAAAAAGTATAATTGATTACTACCGGCTTCAAACAAACTAAATTTTTGAAGCCGGTTTTATTTTTATAAATAATCCATTTTCCCTGCGTTTCTTCTTGGGAAAGCCGGCACTCTTGGGGTATAATGGGTAGCAACAGCAATATGGCTTCACAGGTCTTATATCGTAAATGGCGACCCCGGACATTAGCTGAGGTAGTCGGTCAGGAACCGGTAACGCAAACACTGCGTAACGCCTTAAAAAGCGGACGTATATCACATGCCTATCTCTTCTGCGGTCCCCGTGGCACAGGCAAAACCAGCACCGCTCGCAGCCTGGCTAAGGCAGTTAACTGTCTCAACCCCACGGACGGCGAACCCTGCGATGCCTGTGAAATGTGCCTGGCGATATCCGAAGGCAGGGCACTGGATATCATAGAAATCGATGCCGCCAGCAACACCGGCGTTGATGATATCCGCAGTCTTCGAGAAAAAGTTAACTACGCACCAAACCAGGCACGTTATAAGGTATATATTATCGATGAAGTCCATATGCTCAGCAACAGCGCTTCGAACGCATTGCTGAAGACACTGGAAGAACCGCCTTCACATGTTGTATTCATCCTGGCTACTACCGAAGTCCACAAGATTTTGGCTACCATCCTTTCCCGCTGTCAGAGATACGATTTCCGACGGCTCTCTCAGAAAGATATAGTATCCAGGCTGGAAGAAATCTGCCGGGGCGAAGACATCACCATAGAACCGGACGCACTGCAGCTTGTAGCCAAGAGTGCCACCGGCAGTCTGCGTGATGCGATAAACCTGCTGGAAAGGCTGGCAACCTATTACGGGTCGGGTATAAACCTGCAGCAGGTCCAGTCAATACTTGGTATCACCGGTGATATGAGGACCAGAGAACTGGTCAGGCATATTATGAATAAAGACATTACAGCCGGCCTGGTTACGATAAACGGGGTTAATAACGACGGCCTGGACCTGAAGCAGTTCAATCGAGAACTCGTCGAATACCTCAGGGGACTTCTTTTGATTAAAACAGGGTCCGGAGATTCGGCCGACCTCGTGGCGGAAGACATTTCGGAACTTGAGGAAATAGCTTCAACTACGTCCCTGGAACAAATATTAACCGCTGTCAGATTGTTCGGACAGCTAGAAATCGGCTTCGATAATTACCCGACTCTTCCGCTGGAACTGGCACTGGTCGACTGTGTCCTGACTTCCGAAGGCGAAAAGGAGCCGACAGTAGAAAAGGCTGAAATATCAGCACCTCCACAAAAAATAAAGACTCCCGCACCGGAACCGGTTTACTCGACCAAACCCGAAGCCAGAAAGACACCCGTTCGAGACAACAAGCAGGAAGTAACTCAGGAGCCGTCAGTTCATGAACCGGTGGCTGTTGATGCCGAATCTACTCCGGAGGTCGAACCGGCGGCTGTTGATACCGAATCCGTTCCGGAAGCAGAAGCGGTACCCGAACCGGAGGAAAAACCGGAAGACAGCCCGACCCCAGCACCTGAGCCTGTTCAGGAAATCGATTCCAAAGGCGAGGACGACCTGTCTGCCCTGAACGGCGGAACCGAGCTGGAGAGACTGAAACTGAACTGGAAACAGGTAATTGAACTGGCACCACCAGACACTAAGAAATCATCAGCTCTTGCCATACTCAGAAGCGCCGGTATCAATCCTATTTCCATAGAAAACGATACGGTTGTCCTTGCCTTCCGCCACAACAACCACAAGGAGCTGATGGAAAAAATAGAAAATCACCAGGTGGCTGAAAAAATACTCAGTAACTTCCTGGGACGGCCCTGCCGGGTTACCTGTGTCCAGGAAGACAACAACCACCTTCTTAAAGCAGCCCTGAAGATGGGAGCCCAAATAATCGACCAGGAGGAAAAATGAACTTCGATATGATAAAACAGGCCCGGGAACTTAAGTCCCAGCTGGACAAAACCCAGAAAGAACTGGCAAAGACCGTTATTGAAGCTGAAGCCGGCAAAGGTGCCGTGAAGGTTACCATGGACGGCCAGCAGAACATACTCTCCATTAAAATATCGCCGGAAGCGATGGACCCGGATAAGCCCGAAAACCTGGAAAAACTCATTATGAAGGCAATAAAGGATGCCAGTGACAAATCCCAGAAACTCGCTTCCAAGCAGCTAAAAGGGCTGACCGGCGGATTGAAAATACCCGGCCTGATGTAAGTACCTGAGGAGCTTGAGTATTGAACGATAACGCGCAACCAACCGCGGAGCCGATAAACAGGCTGATTAATGAATTAAATAAACTTCCGGGCATAGGTCCCAAAAGCGCCCAGCGTCTCGCTTTTCACCTGCTGCGCGCCCCGGAGGAGAACGCTCGTGATCTGGCCGACGCCGTAATGTCGGTAAAAAGCCAGATTACTCTCTGTTCATCGTGTTTCAACGTTACCGACTCGAATCCCTGCCGGATTTGCAGCAGCCTGGAACGTGACCGCACAAAAATCTGCATCGTCGAACAGCCGCAGGACATCCTGGCAATAGAACACACCCGGGTCTATAAAGGGCTTTATCACGTCCTGCACGGAGCTATTTCTCCGACCGAGGGAGTAGGCACCGAAGATATCAGGGTAAAAGAACTCCTCGACCGCCTGAGAAACGACAGCATCGATGAAGTAATAATGGCTACCAATACCAACCTGGAAGGCGAACAGACCGCGATGTACCTTCATCACCTGATATCGAACCTCGGCATCAGGGTAACCCGCCTTGCCAGGGGATTACCCTTCGGCACGGAACTGGAATACGCCGACGATGTCACCCTCACCCGCGCTCTCGAAGGCCGGCAGGAATTATAGATTTCCCGTTATCTTGCCCCGGAGGTATTTATATTATTCTTCTCTCCTCAATAACTGAGTTTTTTGTGATTTTCTGATATTATTATTTTTCATACATTACATACGAGGTAAAACCATAGATGCCTGAAACAAACAGCTGGGAAGAGTATTTCAACGAACACGCCCCCCGCTATATGCAGAACCCTTTTACCTATGCCACATTGCGGGAGATAGATTTCCTTATCGAAGAACTGGGATTACCCGAAGGCAGCAGAATCCTGGATATCGGCTGCGGTACGGGACGCCATTCCATCGAGATGGCAAAACGCGGCTACACGGTAACAGGCGTGGATATTTCCGCCGGAATGCTTGCAGAAGCTGAAAGCGCGGCAAAGGATGAAAGAGTAACAATCGACCTGATACATACCGATGCAGCGCTATATAAGTCCGGATCGGTATTCGATGCCGCCATATGCCTGTGTGAAGGCGCTTTCTGCCTGCTGGGAGAAGGCGATGACCCCCATGAACGTGATTTAACCATACTCCGGAACATCATCTCCGCTCTGAAACCGGGAGCGAAGATGATCATGACCACTCTTAACGGCTGCAAGCCTATCCGCCAGTACACGCAGGATGATATAGATGCCGGTATATTCGATCCCCTGACTATGGTCGAAACCCACCTGATGGAGAGTGACGTATCCGGGGACATTCTGATTGTACGCGAGCGTTCCTATACTCCTCCTGAGCTTGTACTCCTCTTCAGGACGGCTGGCTTTAAAGTAGAAAACATCTGGGGAGGGACCGCCGGTAACTGGGGAAAGCGCCCCCTCGACCCCGACGAGATGGAGGTTATGATCGTAGCCAGTAAACCCACAATATAAGCAGGTTTGGTTTCAATTGTTGATTTTAACATTAGCACTCTCTCCCCTCGTGGGAGAGAGCCGGAGTGAGGGGGATTAGAATTAAGAAAAACAAGAACACTCACTTAGCCCGGGTACTACGAAGAAATGAGACAGAAACCGAAAAAATTCTGTGGTCGTGGCTAAGAAACCGACAGATAGATGGATTTAAGTTCCGTCGTCAACAAATGATTGGAACCTATATTGTGGACTTTGTCTGCTATGAGAAAAAGCTGATTATCGAGCTAGATGGAGGCCAGCATTCCGAATCTCACACAACAAACAGCGACCAGACAAGAACAAATACGCTCAGATCTCAAGGTTTTCGTGTTGTGAGATTCTGGAATAACGATGTAAATAACAACCTGGAGGGAGTAATATTTTCAATAAAGGAGGCTTTGAGAAGATAATCACCCTCATCCCTGCCTTCTCCCATAAAGGGAGAAGGAGCTGGAGAGTAGCAGAATCAAACAGGAGACTAGTCAGGTTTTGTTTCAACTGTTATTTTTAATATTAGCACTCTCTCCCCTCGTGGGAGAGAGCCGGAGTGAGGGGGCTCTGCAGGTAAAACAGTGGACCGAATCGATGGAATAAAGGCAATCTCTTTCGATACCGACGGTACCCTTGTCGATTTCATCAAGGTGATGCGTCACTCCCTAGAGTGTTCACTCCGGGAACTGGAAAGACATCACTCCGGTGCATCGACCCGAATGGACATTGACCGGATGATAGAAATCAGGAATAGCGTAGCCGAAATGTGGGGAAACAGCGTCGTCGATTTCCGAGCCGTCAGGCTCGAATCTTTCAGGCAGATACTTGCGATAGTCGGCAGACCGGATGAGTCGCTTGCCTATCACCTTTATGACCTGTATATGAAACGCCGCTACGAAGATATCGAGGTATATGACGATGTTATTTCCGTACTGGATGTACTGAAAGGCAGGTTTGCCCTGGGACTGCACTCGAACGGCAACAGCTACCCGGAACTTTGCGGACTGGAAGGTTATTTCGATTTTACGGTTTTTTCCGAAGAATGCGGGGTAGAAAAGCCTGACCCCACATTCTACCGGGTCGTCCTGGACAGGGCAGGATGTTCTCCCGATGAGTTGCTGAATATAGGTGATTCACTGCATAATGACATTGAGGCGGCGGCTTCTGCCGGGATAAAGAGCATCTGGTTGAACCGGAATAGTGAAGCAAGACCGCCTGATATCGGCGTCGATTACGAAATACGTTCGCTTTCCGAACTTCCCGGACTCATCGGCCTTAATGAAAACGCGTGAATCCTTGCGGAGAAAAATCAAGTGACTTATTCCCTGTTCAGGAATATCTTCAAAGGTGTTTCGCTAAAGGTAGACGACCTGTACCTGCTGGAATCGTTCCAGATAAGCTACTTTCCCGGTTACATGCCGGAGAGAGAACTCGCCGCAATCCTCTGGGCATACCCACCGATAAAAACCTTCCTTGAGAAGAAAAATCCCGAAATAATCCCCTTCATCGGGCATGTAATGTCTGAAAACGGACCGGCGAAAGACCAGCAGCAGCTTGAAGAATACATTGATACGGTAGTCTGGACGATTGCCGACCTTCTCGTCTACAACAAGTGTCCTCAGGCGTATGACAGGCAGGAATTTCACAAATGGGATTTTACCGAGGTCACGTCGATTACTCCTCTCGAGGGTAAAGTGGTGATAGACACCGGAGCCGGAACCGGCCGTGTAACCCTTGAAGCTGCTCTCACTGCAAAATATGTCTATTCCGTCGAACCGGTAACACGGCTCAGGCAGTTTATTCGTGAAAAGGCTGAAGAAAAAGGACTGAAGAACGTGTTTGTCCTCGAAGGATTCCAGCACTCGATACCGCTGCCCGATGAATTTGCCGACGTTCTGATTACTTCGCATGCCCTGGGATGGCACCTCGAGGAAGAGCTGCAGGAATTCGAGCGGGTGACTCGTAAAGGCGGTTATATCATTCACTGTCCTGGTACAGCCGAAGAATCCAGGGATGATGAACTCAAGCACCTCCAACTCGTCTCACCGGACTGGCAGTATGAGTTTTCGCGTTATCAGGAAGCAGACGGCTGGAAAAGAAAATACTGGAAGCGGTTACAGTAATGACAGGTCCCAGGAATTATCAGACAGACGCTATCGTCATCAAGAAGACAAAGCTGGGTGAAGCCGACACTATCCTGACTTTTTACACCCCCAACCTCGGTAAAATCCAGGGATTCGCCAAGAGCCTGAGAAAGACGAAGAGTAAAATGGCAGGTCACCTGGAGCTTCTCACACACAGCCAGGTTTCTTTTGCCCGGGGGCGGAATCTCGATACGATTACCGGCAGCCAGACCATAGACAGTTTTGTTCCCCTTAAGACCGATTTCCGTTTAATGTCTTACGCTCTTTACGTTATTGAACTCGTCAACCAGTTTACGCCTGAACATTACGAGGACTATAAATTATTCCAGCTGCTGCTGGATACTCTAAAAAACCTGTGCCAGACTGAGGACGTAGAAATGGTGTTGAGATATTTCGAGATCCATCTTCTCAACGAAGCAGGATACCGCCCCCAGCTTCAGCACTGCGTCAACTGCCGCAAGGAACTCGAACCCGTTATAAATTCTTTCAGCCCGGCGTCGGGAGGTATTTTGTGCCCCGAATGCAGCTATAAAAGTGCTTCCATACTGTTCAGCCTCTCTGTTAACGCTTTGAAAGTATTTCGTTTTTTTCAATCGAATGATTACGGCACCGCAGCCCGGCTTAAAGTACCTCCCGAGTTGTCAGCCGAACTGGAAAAGGTTATGAGAGGCTATATCCGTTACCTCCTTGAAAAAGACCTGAAGTCGGTCGCCTGGCTGGACTCGTTAAAATACGAGTCTGGCATCTGACACGTGTATATCAGGAGGGCTTCAGACCGCCGGAATACGACAGGGAAACATTCTCAGTAGAAACCACACCGAAGGTAGCCTGCAAGTGCCTGTTTTCGCACTACAGCGTGTCTGGTATCGCGTCTTGAAAATACTTTGAATAAGCTGCTCATCCTTCGAGAGGCTCAGGACGAGCGGTATCATGATATTCTGTCCGCTCATGATGAGTTTGTCGAACCATGAGCGAGTCCGGCAGAACCCATATGACTTATCAGCGAACTTATGAGACAGGATACTGGCTCTTCATTGTGAAATCAGATAAGCTCCGAAATACATCCGTTTCATCTCTTTCGCTATAGTTCCTGCCAGACACTCCAATCTTGACTACCCCTGAAAAGTAGCCTACCATAAAGTATCTATATCAGCCGAGGAGGAAGAGAGATGAGAAATACCGCTTTTATGAACGGGGCACTTATTGGTTTCGGACTGGGATTCGTACTGGCAAGCCTAGTTTTATACAGGCTGGTAGCCGATTACGTTCCCCAGTACGCAAATACGTGGTATTTCACGGGGATTGCGGCAGTAGGCGGCGCGGGGCTCATTATCGGCATCATTTTTGAAATCATTGAAAGAGCTAAAGCCAGAAATCAACAGGAAGACACCGAATAAAACGGTACTGATATGACATCGAGACTTGACCGAATAATACAACAGAGAATCGATAAAGCGGAAGACTTACGCAATTCCGGCATTGACCCGTACCCGAATAAATATCCCCGTACTCACACAAACCGGCAGGCAGTAGAATTACTGGCTGCGGTTGAAAAAGGTGAAGCTAAAGAAGCAAAGATGAGTGTCGCCGGACGTATTATGGCCAACCGGTCGATGGGCAAGAGTTCGTTCATAGATATCCGCGACGTATCCGGTAAAATTCAACTCCTCTTTCAGAATACCAACCAGATGGAGGAAAAGAACCTCAAAGTATTCAAAGACCTGGATATAGGTGATTTTATAGGAGTCGAGGGTAATATACTGAGAACAAGGACCGGAGAACCAACGGTCAGAGTTGAAAATTTCACGCTTTTATCCAAGTCACTGCTGCCGCTGCCGGACAAGTGGCACGGTCTGAGTGATGTTGAAACCAGGTATCGTCAGCGGTACGTCGACCTCATTGCAAACAATGAAGTCAGGGAAATGTTTAAAACACGCAGCAGGATAATCAGCGCTATCCGGCAATTCCTGGACAGCAGGGACTTTATCGAGGTAGAAACTCCTGCACTTCACCCGTCTTCCGGCGGAGCCCTTGCCAGACCCTTTATTACCTATCACAATACGTTTGAACGCGACCTGTACCTTCGTATTGCGCTGGAACTGCATCTCAAGAGGCTGATTGTCGGCGGTTTCGACAAAGTCTATGAAATAGGAAATGTTTTCAGAAACGAAGGTATCTCTACCACCCACCATCCCGAGTATACCCTCCTGGAAACATACGAAGCCTACGCCGATTATCACGACGTGATGAAAATGCAGGAAGAATTAATTGCCGAGGTCAGCCGGCAGGTACTGGGCACGGATACTATCGAATACGCCGGAGAGACCATAAAACTGGAAACGCCCTGGCAGCGTATTACCCTTCGCGACGCCGTCAAGGAATACAGCGGTATCGATTTCGTAAAATATCCGACTGCCGCAGGATTAATGGAGAAAATGCGTTCGCAGGGAATGGAAGTGGACCCGAACAAGAACTGGGCCAAGCTGGTAGATGAACTCCTCAAGACCTGTGTAAGACCTAAACTCATTCAGCCGACTATAGTCTACGATTACCCGGTCTCGATGTCGCCGCTGGCAAAAAACAAACCGGGTGAAGAACGAGTCGTCGAGAGATTCCAAACTATAATCGCAGGGCTCGAAATCGACAACGCCTACAGCGAGTTAAACGACCCGATGCTGCAGAAAGAACGATTCGAAGAACAGATAAAAGAACGGCAGGAATCCGATGAAGAACGGTGGACGATAGATGAGGATTACCTCACCGCCCTGGAATATGGTATGCCTCCTACCGGCGGACTCGGTATCGGTATCGACCGTCTGGTAATGCTTCTCACGGATAAGCAGTCGATCCGTGAAGTAATACTTTTCCCGCAATTAAGAGATAAGGAATAAATTAGAACCTTACACCGGTAATCAAATCTAAAGGGGTAAACAAATGCTGGACCTGAAATATATCCGCGATAATCTGGAAACCGTGAAAAAAGCTATAAGTTCGCGGCAGGATTCCGCACCCCTGGATGAAATTATCAGGCTTGACACGGAACGGCGTGGCAAGGTCTCGGAACTCGAAGAACTCAGGCGAAAACGAAAAGAGGCCGCTCGTGAAAGAAAACAGGATGAAGCATCCATAGAAGAAGGCCGCAATCTGCGTAGTTTGATAAACAACCTGGAAGAAGAGGTTAGAGACCTCGATGGCCGACTGGAAGAGCTGCTGTTACAGGTCCCGAATATTCCCCATGAGTCCACCCCCCTGGGAAAAGGTGAGGAAGATAATGTCCCGGTACGTTCCTGGGGTGAACCCCGGAAGCTGGACTTTAAACCACTTCCTCACTGGGAACTGGGTGAAAAACTGGGGATAATCGATTTCGACAGGGGAGTAAAGCTGTCCGGCAGCCGGTTTTACTTGCTGAAAGGGCTGGGGGCACGACTCCAGAGAGCTGTAATCGCATTTATGCTCGATCTTCATACCTCGAAGCACGGATATTACGAAATATACCCTCCCTACATGGTAAAGAGAGAGATTATGCAGGGTTCAGGGCAGCTGCCTAAATTCGAGGACAATCTCTATCATGACGAGGAAGACGATCTCTGGTTCGTTCCCACGGCTGAAGTTCCGGTGACTAACATGCACAGCGACGAGATACTGCAGTCGGGAACTCTGCCCATCTATTATGTAGCCTATACTGCCTGCTTCCGGAGAGAAAAAATGTCAGCCGGGCGTGACACACGGGGTATCAAGCGCGGTCACCAGTTCGATAAAGTGGAAATGTATAAATTCACCGAACCGGAAACCTCGTACGATGAACTGGAAAAGATGGTAAACGATGCCGAGGATGTCTGCCGGGCACTGGACCTGCCGTACAGGATAATCGAGTTATGTACCGCCGATATAAGCTTCGGCGCAGCCAAAGGCTACGACCTCGAGATGTGGGCACCGGGCTGTGAAGAATGGCTCGAGGTCAGCTCCTGTTCCAACTGCACCGATTTTCAGGCACGCCGCGCGAATGTACGGTACCGCCCGACACCCGATTCCAAACCACGATTCGTCCACACCTTGAACGGCTCGGGCCTGGCTCTGCCAAGAGTGATGATAAGCATAATGGAGAATTACCAGCAGGCAGACGGCAGTATACGCGTGCCTGATGTACTGCAGGACTTCATGGGCACGGACATTATAGGGTAAAGTGCCGTCCAATCCTGAATAAACTTCCCACTTGAGACAAATATCATATTTCGATATTTCCAAATCGGGTAGGATAATGCTGTATGAAGAAGGAATATGTTGTTCTCACTGCGGCAGTATTATTCTTTGCCGGTATCATTGCCTATATAGCCATCGCCGGAGCCAATATTTCTCCTGTCTGAGGATTCTAGGCTCTCCCTTGGGGAGATAAGTTTCAGGGGAAATTCTTCTTCATTCGGCTTTCCAAGCGACACACAGACAGGAAGACCCTGATGTTGTCCAGGTATCATGTCTCGACCACGAAGTGGTAAATGTTTTTGAGCTGAGAAGGACGCTGGTAAAGTAAACGGTTTATTTCGTATACTGGAAGACTTTTACCTCGGACGTCAGGTTGCCTGAAGTAAACAGCTGGCCCTGTTCCGAAACGTGTACCACCTCATAATCCTCCAGGGCTTCAAGGGGTGTACAGGGTATCATCGGATTCATACTGGCTATTCGATAGTTGCCTTCTTCCTGCGATGAAACAAACTCCTCGGCTTCTTCGTAAGTAGCGAACTGCTTTGCGTCGACGATTATCTTATATATAGCTCCACTTTTTGTATCCCGCTGTTCCTGATAAGAAATCACCCAGACATTGGCTGGTGTTACCGCCTGGCAGTCGAAATTGTACATTCTTACAGCCATCGAACGGTAATACTCGGGATAGAAGAGGGGTCTCTGAATCAACTGGGTTTCATCATCGGGATTTACCATCATCAGGTACATATCGAAGAAATCGGCAACCGGCATACCTCCCCAGGTAATAATCGCCCAGAATTTCCCGCTGGTAGTAATGGGGTTGACATAGGCTGTTTCGTAGTCGATTACTACATATTCTGTATCCAGTTTTTCTCGTACTTTATTCGCTGTTGCTTCATCCTGTGCGGTAAAGAAAGCAGCTACATCCCTGATAGCACGGGGGTCCTGTGACGGGTTTGCATTCGGGATACGATGGGCGATTCTGGCTATCCAGTAACCATAGTCCCACCAGGAAAGGACACCGTAAGCTGTCTCCGGATAAGGATAGTACACATCGAGGTTGGTATAATAGTCAGTTCTGTTGGAAGTATTACCATATGTACTTAAAATAGTTGAATAAGGAAGATATTTATCCGATCGTACAAGGTCATAATACGCATCGGGGTCGCCAAACGGTTCCGGAGTATTTTCTCTCATCCAGTCAAGTACGCTGCACCATGCATCACTGGGCGCATAAGGGGACCTTTTGGCGGCATCGATAGCCGGCTCTATACTCCAGAAATAGCCCGTGAAGAACACTACTATTATTACGAGTGACATCACCGAATACGGAGCAACCCGAGGATTACTCTGCTGCCTTCGGGTAGCTTTCCGCTTCACTTTTTTCGCCTTTTCAATTGCCTGTTTTACCTTCTCGGTGAAAATATGTGTTCTGGCATAATCAATTACGAGCCAGCTGAGAAAACCCGTCAGCAACGCTATATTCACGCTGAAATAATAGCCGAACCGGCGCTGACCAAGATTCGAGATTAATATAATCACGCTCCATACGAAAAACAGTGTCTTTTCCGCCGTCCCTTGTTTTATCACGAAATAAAGGAGCGCCAGCATCGATATAAAAGCTACAAAAAATGTAGTGTTATAGTTACTCCAGACGACAGCAAAAGCATTCCCATACGTGGAACTGATAAGCGGCTGCATTTCGATAGTGGTTAGTTGTGTTCCGGAAGGTGTAAAGATAGAAAATCTTTCAAGCATAGCAGTGACTATATTCGGCAGAATCAGGTAAAACAGTCCGAATCCCGCTACCGCCATTATTATTACGGCTACCGGATAATATACCGGCTTCATGTTTCTTACGGCCATAAACCGTGATACCACACCTAATGCGATACAGGCAATTGCGCCGACGAGTGAAGATGCGGGGATAATTATACTCACGGTACCGGGCAAAACGACCAGAAAGGCAATAAAAAATGTTACGGTACCGATAATCGAGAGATACTCGGTTGGCTTCTTTTTCATATGGTCGATTAAGAACTGAATGAATAGGAAAACAAATATGATGAAGGTAAACATCGGAGCGCCCGACCATGTAAGCCCGAACAGTCCCAGTGAAATCCCGGCAATTAAACTGTAAATACCCGGCTTCCTTAAAGAAACCCAGTCAATCTTCCACAGGTTTTCAAACCGCAGATTATTTTTATTGGCAGCTTTCAGTGCCATGATTACAAATAGAATAAAGAAAGAGGTAATAAATACTTCCAGGCAGTGGTAATCCGTAAAACCGAGTTTAGTACGTGAAAGGAATTCCCCGGGTATTATCGCCAACAGGGCAGCTGAAAATACTCCCCCCCATTTCCCGAACAGTTCCTTTCCTATAAAAAATACGACTACAACAGTCAAAGCCGCCAGTACCGGCGGGGCAAATACACCGACAACATCTACAGTGTGCTGGCTGGGAGTAACCAGTCCGAATAGACTGCTTACGCTGGCGAGTACGTTGACGAACATGTTGCTTTCAGCTATTCCGCTTCCCCCGGGGAACAACAGGTACGGGTCGAAACTGGATGCACTCGGGTAATTATAAGCAAGATTATCCACCAATCTCATCTGGTAATAGGCATCGGCACTGGAATACTTGATCCAGTCCCCCTTGAATATCTGGCTGAAAGAAAAACTGACCCTGAGAATAAAAGCGAATATGGCTAACGCGGCAACGAGGACACCGGTCAGGACCGAAGACGAGAGTTTGAACTTATTCACAGGGATATTCCTCTATATACAAAACTTTCACTGATAGCAACTTGCCTTAGTATTACACACTCAAGTACCTTTGGCAAGAGTATTTGTACTCAGTACTATTCGGTTTTGGTTATAATTTTCGGTCTAGAAACCTTTGCTTTAGCCGGCTGTTCTGGAGTAGAATTTAATGCCGGGAGGGGTGTCCGAGAGGCCTAAGGAGGCGGTCTTGAAAACCGCTGTCGCTGCAAGGTGACCGTGGGTTCGAATCCCACCCCCTCCGCCAAGTATTATTTAATATCGCGTGAATACCTTACCGGGAGGTAGTAAGTATGGTAAATGCTATCTTCATAATCATCGGACTGGCTGTCCTGGCAATTATCGGCTGGATGGCAAAAGGTTTCTTCTTTTCCAGCACAATCCCCGTTGTATTCAGGATACTGGTTGGAATCGTTGCCGTCGGCGGAGTATCACTGCTGCTTGTAGTCATCAGGGATAGGATAAAACAGGCAAAGACCGAGGACTTTAAAGGAGTGGACAAATGATTATAACAACTTCCGAGAGCATAGAAGGAAAAACAATAGTACAGACAGTGGGTCTCGTCAAGGGCAGCACCATAAGGGCAAGACACATGGGCAGGGATATAATGGCAGGACTCAGAGGTATTGTAGGCGGCGAGATTACCGAATATACCAAGATGATGGCGGAATCAAGAGAACAGGCCCTGCAGAGAATGGAAGAAGATGCAACCGCGCAGGGAGCGAATGCCGTGGTTGCCATGAGGTTCACCACTTCGATGGTGATGCAGAATGCATCCGAAATCCTTGCCTACGGTACCGGCGTGGTCGTTGAATAATTCAGTGTGAATCCGGCCTACTGCTTCCCTGTTATCAACGACCAGAACGTATTCAGGTAACGGAGTTTCTCCTGCCCCATCGGCAGTTCCAGGTGAATCTTCTCACTTACCGGGAAAGCGTTTATCCGGTCGACTTCCGGTTTTATCCGGACGAGTTCCTCTTCGGCGTTATCACCGGCAAGGATTTCATCGATCCTGTGCATCATCTCCCGGCCTTCTTCGATACGCCTTAAACCGATTTCAGCAACCTCATCGGATACAATACCATGTCTGGCTTTCAAGCGTACCAGTCTGAGGATTGCCTCATATCCGCTTTCCGCTATCTCGTCACGGGTCATCCATTCAGTCTCATAGTTCAGCGAATACTTCCAGCTCGGTGATACCAGCCCCTGTCTGAATTCTTCCACGTTCCTGAAAAGCACTTTGTATCCGTATTTATCAGGCTGTTCGTAGCCGAGACTGCCCGGGTCAAGAAAAGGGGATATGGGAGCCAGGAATAAAGCAAGACGTTTGTCGCCGTTGAATCTCTCCATCAGGTAACCACAGTAATCAACGGTATCCATCACCGACTTCACGTCCTGTCTTGGCAGACCGGTCATATAGAACACATCCATCCGGCCGCAGCCAACATCCAGAGCATCGCTCAGCATTTGCTCCAGGGCTTCGTCGGTATAATTCCTGCCTGCCTTTTTTCTGATTTCGTAATCGTGTGATTCGGGCGATATTTCAAGGCAGAAGCCGGGAGCTGCCAGACTCATCTGCTGCAGAGCACCCCTGGATACCGGCGAAAACAACTCGAATATCAGCTGGTTCTTTACTCTCTTTTCCTGTAAGCGGCGTAATATCTCACTGGCATAATACTCGCCGTTCTGGTACAGGTCGCCGAGAACGAAAATAGGCCCCCGGCTGAATCGTTCAATCTGCCTGATATTATTCACCACGACTTCCGGTGACCTGAAGACAGGTTTGTCACGATGGTGGTAGTCACGAAAGGCAGCGTTCGAGCCTCCGCAGATTACACAGTTATGATTGCAGCCCCGGCAGGTAATCACTGCCGTAATCGGGTAGCGGAGCCAGTCGCTTACCGGAGTATAGCTTAAAATGTCCCGGTCCCTGATTACCGACTTGATTATTCCACCGTAGTGATTGATCATCACATTTTCGATGTCGGAGGGAACGTTGGTGAAAGGATTGATTTTAACTTCACCGCTGCTGTCTTTCCAGACCAGATTCGGGATAGCTTCAGGTTCTCCTCCCTTTGTTATACAGTCCATCAGCAGGCGGAAAGGTTCTTCGGTTGAGTCACCTCTTATTATGAAGTCGATCTCAGGATATTCGATCAGCTGCTTATGGAAATAGGTGGAGGAAAATCCGCCGAATACTACCTTTGAGTCCGGATGATATTTCTTAACCAGTCTTGCCACTTCTATGGAACCGTGACTGTGTACCATCCAGTGCAGGTCGATTCCGAATACCGGCGAATCCAGCCGTTTTATCATCTCCCCGGCATCGAAATTCCTGTCCCGCATCATTCGGACAGCCAGGTTGACAATCCGCACTCTGTATCCGGCTTTTTCAAGATATTCAGCGATACTCGTAAGACCGATGGGATACATTTCGAAAACAGGAGAAGGCGGGATAAGATCACTTACCGGACCGTAAAGGATGGTTTTCTTGCGAAAGTCGTAAACACTGGGGGCATGCAGTAAAACAAGGTCTGACGCCATTACAAACCGAAGACCTTCGAAAGTATGTAGCCGATTCCCAGGAGAAGCTGAGTTATAAGAACGACCTGTACGTTTGCCGCCATCGCACCCATGAGTACGGGTTTATCGTCATATTTCAATGAACCGCGGATAGCCTTCACCGCCATTGGCAGGGTAAGCAATCCGATCAGCGTGATTACAGGCATCTGCTGAGCAATCACAGCACCGATAATCCATACGTATACCAGCACCGTCATTGCGGAGTAGAACCGGGCGGTGTTTTTTAATCCCCAGGTAATGGGGGTGGTTTTACGCCCTGCTCCGGCATCTGCCTTCACATCCGGGAATTCATTCAGCAAGAGTAAATTGTGAACCAGGATAAAAGACGGGACGGAAGCAATCACAGCTGGCCAGGTGAATTCCCCGGTCTGGACAAAATACGCACCCAGCACCGGTAAAGCTCCCATTCCAAGCCCGGGAGCCCATTCTGGCCACCGGGTTTTTAGAATAACCGGGCTGTATATAAGAATACACAGGGCTGCTACCAGTAACAGCGGCAGGAGCGCCCAGCCTTTACTCAATACGTAATATACCCCGATAGGTATGATAATAATGAACGCACCCAGGCCGAGCCACAGGGCCTGTCTGGCAGTCAACAATCCCTGCGGCAGAGCACCGCTGCCGCCGCTGAACGGAGTTTTTTCGGTGTTCAAATCTACCCCGCTCCGGTAATCGAAGTACTCGTTAAGAACGTCGACGCTGATATGAGCCAGTAATATTCCGAACCCTGCAAGAAAAGCGTGACCGACGTGAAATGCTCCATCGTACCAGGCCATTGCCGCCCCGAGGAAAGCCAGTACTATTGAAAGGGGGAGAAAGGGAGCCCGGATTACCATCAGCCACTTTTTCATTTATTCTCTTCCTGATGAGCGGTCTTTTCGTGCTCATTCCAGCACTTTTCATGAATATAGACTCCGCAGGCAGCACAATAGTAAATATGCACTCTCGCATCTGTTTTACACACCGGACACTTCATCACTTACCCTCCAGCATCAGATTTTCTGCAACTCAATGCACAGCCGAATATCATATTACGTATATGAGATTATGCGGCAGGCGCAACGTCCCAATTTTACCATATCCCTCAGGAGTGAGAAAAGACGGGAAACCAGCTGACGTCAGATAACGTATTTTCTGTTAAATATGGACTTACCATCGGTGCGTACAAGGTTTCGGCTTTTCATATCCGTCCCTTTTAGGCAGTCTTGAAGTTACGAGCCGACTTTGAGGGCGACGATGGAGAGGATGACAAATAATACCGCCAGGACTATTGTAAGCTGGAAAAGCGTTTTCTCGATTCCCCGCCTTGTGCGGTACACGCTGTCTGCCTGGCCAAAAATACCACCCATTCCGCCGCCTTTAACCTGGAGCATTATAGCCAGGATAAGAGCTACGGAAATAATTATCTGTGCAATACTCAGGTAAGAATTCAACTTATCATTTCCTCTAGCTTTTTCTTCATTAATTCGTTAACCAGTTGAGGATTCGCCCTGCCCCTGGTTACTTTCATCACCTGTCCGACAAGGAATTTTACCGCCTGTTCTTTACCGGCTCTGTAGTCGGCTACCGCCTGCTCATTTGCTGCTATTGCCTGTGAAATAGCTTCTTCAAGCTGGCCGGTATCGCTTATCTGACCGCGGTCCCCTTCTTTAAGAAGAGTATCGGCATCCTTGCCGCTGTTATACATCTCTTCCAGCATAGATTTAGCGGTTGCGGCGCTGACTTTTCCCTCTGAATTCAGCTCTGTCAACCTGACAAGGCTGGAAGCACTGACTTTTTCTCTGAACCCGGTAATATCTATGCTGCTGGCATTCATTATACGACTGACTTCACCTAAAATCCAGTTGCTGCCAAGTTTTGCTCTTTCCGGCAGCGGCATTCCGCCGGACTCGCTAGCTCTTATAAATTCTTCTTCGTAGTCGGCCATTTCCCTGGAACCGGTCAGTAAGTCCGCATCATACTGCGTTAACTCGAATTCATCCATAAACCGGGTACGCCTGGCATCGGGCAACTCCGGTAACTGCGCCCTGATAGCCTCAACTTTCTCTCTAGCCAGTGTCATCGGCGGCAGGTCCGGCTCGGGGAAATACCGGTAATCGTGGGCGTATTCTTTACTGCGCTGGGAGACGGTTACGCCTCTGTCCTCTACCCATCCCCGGGTTTCCTGGACGAGTTTCTTCCCTTCGGCCAACGCCTTCCGCTGTCTTTTTTCCTCGTACTCCATCGCCATATAGACAGCCCTGAAGCTGTTCAAGTTCTTCACTTCCACCTTCGGGCCCAGTTCCTGGCTGCCTATAGGCCTGATGCTTATGTTGGCATCGCACCTGAAGCTGCCTTCTTCCATATTCCCTGTAGAAACCCCGATGTAACGGAGGATTGTACGCAGTTTGATAAGATACTGGCGGGCTTCCTCGGGTGAACGAAGGTCAGGCTCGCTGACTATCTCCATCAGCGGCACCCCGGAACGGTTTATATCAACAAGACTGTAGTCGCCGTCGGGTGCGCTGCGATGCAGCAGCTTAGCGGTATCTTCTTCAAGGTGAATGTGATTGATACCGATCTTCCTGGTAACTCCGTCAACCTCTATCGACAGCCAGCCGCTTCCGCTGACAGGAGAACCGCTCTGGGAAATCTGGTAACCTTTTACCAGGTCAGGATAAGGATAGTTCTTGCGGTCGAACCTGGTGAACTCCGATATGGGGCAGTTCAGGGCGAGAGCGGTCATAATGGTATAATCGATAGCCAGGCTGTTGATAACCGGCAGAACACCCGGCATCCCCATGCAGACCGGGCAGACATGAGAGTTGGGCGCAGTATCGGCATACTCCGCACTGCACCGGCAGAACATCTTGCTTTTTGTCAGAAGCTGGGCGTGAACCTCCAGCCCGATAACCGTTTCGTAGTCCATATAATTCGTACCTGAAACCCATTCAGTATAGCAATTATGATACTGGCTGACAAGAAATATGCTATAATCTTGATGGCGTGGGGCTGTAGCTCATCCGGGAGAGCGTCGCGTTCGCAATGCGAAGGTAAGGGGTTCGAGTCCCCTCAGCTCCATTTAGTCTCGTTTCGAACCAACCTGAGATAACGATAATCAGGACTGCTTCAGCAATTTGTAGTTCACCTAAACAAGTTTGCAGCCTTTTCAACTATCCAATATTCAGTTTCGATGTAATCAAACAATTCTTGGAAATGTGTGATTTATCTTCAGTAAAATACATAAGAGGTTATTTGGAAGGAAGCAGCTGAGTGGTTACTATCTTTATCTAAAGATATACCCGGTTTTAGCTATGTAGTTTTAACCTGAGCTAGCTTCCCCTTTAGTAGTGCTATAAGAGGTAATTCAGCAGAAAGCTGGTAATATTGGATATTGTTACTGACTTTAATATTATCGCATCAAACCATGAGTTTTCAGCATAATATACATCGCAGTTTTGGGAACTTCAAAGATTTTTGCCATTTGATTCAAATCATGTACCTCCGCCCATCTCACGTCTATCCACTCATATGGCATCAGGATGAAAACTGCGAATGAATCAGCCAGGAACTCCGAGAATTCTCCTCGACGGACTTCCAGTTTCTTACATTCAGGTGTAATTTTATTGCGGGTTAAGATATGGAAAGCTTCATGAAATAATGTGAATCTCCTTGTAGCAGGAGAATCATCCTTCTTAAGCTGTATTATCCACCTGCTATCAGAACGCCAGACAGCACCGTGACACATTTTCAAAGGAAGCAATTTAACTTCTATGGGATACTGACTGTCAAACTGTGAAATAAGCTCTGTTGGAACCGGAGGACCTTTAATCCCTCCCTCTTTCAGGAGTTTATATGCCAGATTTTCCAGACTATCCAGTATTCGATAACATGGAGTATTCTTTTCAGGTGGACCCATACTCGAGAAAATGAGATTATTGATATCGAATTTCTGACCTTCCAGCCCGTGAGATTGACTGATTACATCATAAAGACACCAATCACCTATCTGTCGTGATTGACAGCTATTGTATGAAGGGCAACAGTCACCTTCCGCGTTGCTTAAATAAGACCAGAGTTCAGCTTCCCATACTGGAATTTTGTCCACTATCATATCTTTTTTGTCTTCGCCTCTCGATAAGGTCCTCGATCATGATAATAAGGTCTTCATCAAGCTCATTGGGATACTTTCTACGGGCATACTCACGAAACTCGGGCCACTCGAGAGGGGCGCCCTCGTCTAGCTCAGGCAGGTGCCCGGCAATGGAGAGCACTTTCTCAAGCGGAACGCCGCTATATTCGGCGAGTTTCCAACAGGAATGCGTATTGGGAACGTCCTTGCCGGTAAGCCATCTGCTAACAGTAGCATGGCTAAAACCTAAATCGGCAGCCAGTCGACTGGGCCGACTTTTATTGCGGCGAATCAACTCCTTTAAAAAAGATATCAGCGGTGCTTCTTCAGTCATAACACTTGCATTATATATCAGTAATTCTCTCAACATCAATCACGGGACTATGTCGCAGTGTAAATAAACCAGGCAAAATTACCGTATCGAAACCACCAGTTATCACGCAATGAATAATCTTATGGAATATATTGACATTCCACAATCGGCTGTCTATAATGAGCCAAAATGTCCGCATTGTAACATAAATTGACCGCATAGGTAAGTAATTATGTAAATCTGGTGATGCTCAAGGAGTGTTTCAATAGGTCTGGTATGAGGCTGAAAATAAAATAACTGCGGTTTTCGGGAAGCGGGTAGAGCAGCTTGGTTGAAAGGCGGCTGGCCCTGTCGGGGGAAACCAGGGTGCTGAGTTTAGGCAGCTGACATCGGCTTAATTGATAACCAGACCCCTCCCGTGTCCGGAGCCCTGGGGGTAATCGGGCTTAGCGGCAGGGCTAGCTGTAAAAAGAATCATTGGAGGCAAATAAATGAAATAGCATTAGTACAGGATGTATTTATTTCATTGAATACGGAGAGGAGAGAAATGAAAAAGAAGATTGTATGGTTAGTTGTGAGCATGATGATGGTATCATCACTGGTGATAGTATCATGCGGAGTAACTGAAACCGGCGGAACTGTTAAACAAGAAGATACCGGGCAAACAGTATCTATTGGTGGGGAAGAAAAACAAGAAGTAGAGCAAGAAGAAGCGGTAGCGGTAACTTCGGATGAGCCGAAGTATGGGGGAACGATAAAGCTCCCTCTGATGGGTGATATAATCGCGTGGGACGATATCGTTACTTCCTGGTTCGTTGCCGGTTCAACATACCAGCTCACAAATGAGCCGTTGTGGACAGGCGATTGGGCTAAGGGGAATGGCGGAGGTTACGGTGCCGGCGTTACTGACTGGGTAAACGCTTATGATATCTGGGAAAACTGCACCGGAGCCGCAGCAGAGAGCTGGTCATGGAATCTGGATATTGAAAACAATGAAGGCACGATCATCTATCAGATTCGTCAGGGAACGCATTTTGCCCTTGACCCGGACAGTGAAGCCAGCCGGCTTGTCGGTGGAAGGGAAATGACCGCAGACGATGTCGTTTTCTCACTCCAGCAGGTAGTAAACACTCCCACTTCTTTCCTTTACGCAGCTTTCCCGGAGTTGAGGAACGCTGAAGTAACCAAGACCGGCCCCTGGGAAGTTACAGCCAAGGTCTCGGCCGATGCCCTGGTAACCGCTATAACTCATTTCGGGGCTTATTTCAGAGTCGTACCTCATGAAGTGGTGGAAAAATACGAGAATATGGGCGACTGGGAGAGATCTGTCGGCACCGGTCCTTTCATACTTAAAGACTATTTAAACGGCAGTTCGGCTGAATTGGTCAGGAATCCCGGTTACTGGCGTACTGATCCCGTCGGCCCCGGTCAGGGTAACCAGTTACCGTACGCAGATGCGGTAAGGATGATAATCATACCCGACCTTTCAACTCGTCAGGCTGCGTTGCGAACTGGCAAGATAGACACAGACAGCAATTATGACTATGAACAGTCCGAGATTATGAGGAAGACAGCTCCTGATCTTATGGAAGCCGAAGGATGGTTGGGCGGTCCCTGTATTTATGTCTACATGAATACACAACGCGAACCGTTCAACAATGTCAAAGTACGCCGGGCGATATCGATGGCTGTCGATCTGGAGACCATAAAAGAGGAACTCAATCACGGTCTCGGACAGATACTTACATGGCCGGCTGAAAAGTTAGCCGGGTACGAAGACCTGTACCTCGGACTTGATGACCCGGAGATGCCGGATTCGGTTAAGGAACTGTACGTTTACAATCCCGAAAAAGCCAAACAGGTGCTGGCTGAAGCGGGATATCCCAACGGATTTAAGACCTCGGTACTCATCAGTGCCAGCGAATCTGACTATTTCTCAATAATTAAAGACATGCTGGCTAAAGTTAATATAGATTTAACTCTTGATGTCCAGGATATGGGCGTTGGACGAGCCATGTATAACAACGGGGATTACGACATGTGCGGATGGTTCGGTGGACGAGGCCCAATCACCGTCTTCTACAACATGGTTACTTTAACAGCGAAAACCTCGGTCGGTGGCAGCGGCAGCCAGATAGATGATCCGATTATTCAGGAAGCCTCAAGAGAAATGAGGTTGATGTACATCGACGACTATAAAGGAGCGATGGGGGTATTTAAGAACCTGATGAAACATGTCCTTGATCAGGCATATGTGGTCTCGCGACCGATATATCCCCAGATCACTTTCTGGTGGCCCTGGCTGAAAGGTTACTCGGGAGAACAAACCGTAGGTTACTGGCACGGACCTAACTGGGTAATGTGGACTTGGCTGGATGAAAATTTAAAGAAAACAATGGGATACTAACCTACTAAATAATCATCACATCTCCGCGGCCCCCTTGGTTGATCTTGGCCTGAATTCATCTCCTTCAGGACTACAACCAAGGGGGTTCTAATTTACAGTATAGCCATATCCCATAATCCTCGATTCTGTTAATCACATGTCAGCTAATAAAAACTCAATTTGTTATTTAACAATTTAGCGGTTTGTTGGCTGGTCTCACATCCTATTAAACTTATTGCATCTTTATAATCTGTATTGACAAAGCTAGAGAATAAGATTAAGCTCAGCTTCGATATGTCACTAAAGAAACCGAAAACATGGTTCCACGGATCGCCTTTGGAACTGGGGACACTGCGAAAAGGAAGTAGTATTACCCACATTGAGAAACTAGCTCAGGCGTTTTCGAGTAAACCAAGTATTATATCAATATCTGATGATGGAAAGATAAAACACAACGGGAAATCAAGAGGGAGGGTCTATAAAGTGTCTGACGGTGTGACCATTGATGACATTTATGAGCATCCCAGGTCTTCAACTGAAAACAGATGGGAATGGTTAACTAAAAAGGAATTTAAACTTGAGTTTTTGTATGAAAGGGAGCGTAATCTTTTGCATGAGTAAGATACTGGAGTTTCATAAGAATAATATAAGGGGGACACAAAGCTTTCTGACATGAGTATAGCCTTCCTTGAAGAAAAAACAAGAAAACTGAAATGAATACACGCTTTGCGGTCGCCGTGCCCGTAATTACGCCTGATATCAACCTCAACCTTGACAAGATATTATCGATGATGAAAGACGCCTCGTCCAATGGAGTCGATCTTCTGCTATTCCCGGAGGCAGTGATAACCGGATTGGCGTTAACTGATAACTTCGAGATCGATAAGAAGCTAGCCTTTCCACTCGAATCGCCGTTGATCCAGACTATTGTGAACGCTATTGCAGGACATAATATGTGGACCGCATTCGGATTTCTAGAATTGGTCGGAACTACAATATTCGACAGCGCATTACTGGTGAACAGATCAGGGACGATAATCCTGCATCAACGAAGGTTGAGCCCTGGATGGAGAGCAAAAGACGCCAACCCGATAGAGTATGGTTCCGGAAATGCTTTATCGATTGCTGTTACTCCCTGGGGCAAAACCGCAATTCTTATATGTGGTGACTTGTTTGAAACCGCGTTTTTTCATACGGTAAATACTCAGCTCAGCCTTTTACTCTTTCCTTTTGCTAGATGCTTTAAGCCAGAAGTCAAAGAACCTCAAAAACAATGGGACTGCGTCGAATTTCCCGATTACTCTGCCCGAGTCAAGCAAATTGGAGCACTTACTCTCATGTCGAATTATATTGCTACGACCGATTTGAATGGTGGAGCTTTTGGTGGAGGATTTGTAGTCGACGAAAATGGTAAAGCACTCGCGACAAGACCGTTATTTGAGGAAGGCCTACTAATCTTTGACCAATCCAAGGGTAAGAAGTCACAATTGGGCGGATTGTTACCTGATATGGGATAGTAAAGCCATATTTTGAGTATGGATATTCAAGGAATTTTGTTTGATTCAGGAGATACTTTAGTTTTTCCTAAGTTTGGTTCATGGTGGCCAGGACCCAAGTTTGAACCAATTCTACAACGATATGGTATCAATATTCATTTTAATCTCGATATTATGAGATTGGCTTTAGAGGAAGGGCTAGCATATCTTGATACTAACCATCTAGTTGCCAATCTTAAAGAAGAAAAGGATAAATTCCGGACCTATTATCGAATTGTTTGCAGTGATCTGGGCATAAATGCAGATGACAGATTGATCGATGATCTGGCATATGCATACGTGGATGAATGTAACTTCCAACTATATTCGGATACTATATCTGTTTTAGAGAAATTGATGAAGAAAGGTATAACTTTAGGAGTAATCTCTGATGCCTGGCCATCACTCCATAATAAATATATTGCCCTGGGGATCAGACACTATTTCAAATCGTTCACGATATCAGCCGAAGTAGGCTGCTGTAAACCAAACGAGTTAATATATCGAAAAGCCATTGATGAAATAGGAATCAATCCGAAAAACTTACTATTTGTTGATGATGACCTTGACAATGTTAAAGCAGCAATTCGACTTGATTTGAACGGGATAGTCATGCAGAGAAATAAAGATACATATATCAGTGATGTTCCAGTCGCACATGACTTGCATGATGTTTTTCGTTTTCTTGAAGTGTAAATTTGGATGTTATGTTGCACGAAAGTCCAAATCGTTACTCCACAGTAAATTCAAAAGGAATCAAGTAACTATACGCATCACTGGACAGACATGCCGATGTTCGTGCAGTGGTAGCTGAATTAAGAGTAGGAATTTCAAGGGAAAGGCTTTTACCTTCCCCTTTTTAGTGCAGAATCGTAGTTCTTCCGGTTACCGCCATAAGGTGCTGATCAACATACTTATGCAGGTTCGGGATAACAACTATAAAATCAGTAACATTTCTCGGAAATGCGTTATTTAACTCATAAAGAAGAATTTCATGAACTTACACGTTTTAAGATTTGGAAGGGTAGTCATATAGGCACATCATGAGATGTCGTGTATAACTAATTTTTCAACCACTTATAAGGATATTTATATACTCGTCGGATAATATATTCACATAATAACTTATATACCTGATAATGTCTCTAAGTGATGTTTAAAATCCTCGATCAACTTAATAGGAGTGGGATCAATTTTATTAAGGAGTGCTAGCGAATATGAACACCAATCAGTAAATGATATTGCACTCATGATTTTCTTTAATCTCGTGTTTCCAGGAATTTCCCATTTATAAAAATCAACATTCTCAAATCTCTTATTGTTAAAAACTGCCTTCATGGTATTATACCGTTGAAGGATTCTAGGATTGCTATTTGAATCATGGAAGTATAATATGCCAAAATTGGCTAAAGGACTGCTAAAACCGATCATTTCATTATGGTTCACTTCAGGCAATGCATTAAAAAAAGCAGGTCTTTTTGAATTTTCGTTAAACTTGATTTTTGCTACTCGAGCTATTGACATGAGATGATTTTCATCTGTATAAATAACCGGGATTTTGTCACTTAACCATCGTGCAACTATCTCAGCATCTTGACGGATATTAGTTTTTCGCAAGTATTCGGGTATTGCTTCCAGTTCAACTAACGGATTTTCAATCAATTTTACTTTAAATAGTAATCTAGTAAATAACGTAAATATATATCCTAAGGCGGATCTTGGTTGGAATGTTGAAGGGTGGCGTTCTTTCGGGATATGTATTAAACATATATTTCTTTCATTAGCGATACTTGATAATTGACCACCTCCACTAATTACAACAACATTGTTTGTGACTTTGGATACTCTGTTAAAGAAAGATATGGTCTCCTCAGTGTCGCCAGAGAAAGAGATAATTACAAATAACGTCTTATCATCCGGGTCAATTGATGAGTCATAGTTTCTGATCACTGATATTGGTTTTTGTATTTTCTCTGCAAAAGCATCCGCCATTACATCAATCGGTATTACGGATCCTCCCATACCGCCTACAATTACTCGTTTAAATGAGCCTTTCGGAGTTTTGGGTATATTAATCATACATGCAGTTTGTATTTGGTCCGGTAGTTGTTTTATAACTTCTGCCATATTTGAACCGTCATATTGTTTTGCTAATGTTTTTATTTGTTCTGTCAATTCAATACTCCCTTTAATCAAGAATCATTGAGGTAATTTATCTTGTGAGTTTTGAAACCACCAGTTACAGGCATTTGTCAAAGATTTCTTAAGTGAACACTTATCAGGTTCGCTAACCACTACTACAAATGGCGAATTATTATAACGATTAATTTGGTTTGCTGTGAAGTCTACAGTCATCCAAGCTTTGTCGAGGTAAATAAGAGATATATAATGTTCTGGCCAAGAATTGGGCCCTTCTTCTATCTCTCTTTGAAGAACAACTACGTTGAATTTCTTCTTTTGTAAAATTGTTGCTAACAATCGTTGTACCTCAGTATTATCAATACCTTTGATTATTTGTTCAATTGACGTCATATCACTAGCTTGAGGAATTCCTTTTTTCACATCCAAATTAAGTCTTTAGGTTATGGTCTGAAATTGATATATCACTAACAAACAAAATTCACTTAAATTACTTCTTTAGCAATATTGGTGAACCATACTATATATTCTGCCGTACGATCTAGTGTTAATACTAAAGGTTGTTCTTCACGATTATTGTAGAGGTTACGTAAAAACCATTCTCCTGATGGTAGTTGAAGACCTAATAAATAGTCAGCAATTGTCGTTGAGAGATTTAAGTATTCATCATCTTGAGTACTATGATATAGCATCGCTAAACCCCACCCTAACTTTCCACTATAATCATGGTGGAAAATCTGTGATCCATAACTTTTACATATATTTAAGTATCTCTCAGCCGCAATTAAATATTTTAATTCATTAGTGTATTGGTATAATTTTGCCAACAAAGCTAAAGATAAACCTAAAGCATAATATAAAGGTCGGGTTTGTTTTGTCGAAATAATATAAAATCTTTCTTTTTCGGAGGTAAAATGATCAACAATTTTACCATTCCTATCGCGTACAATGAAAAAACCGAGTGATAAATCAGGCTGTAAATCCAACATGTTTATTACAAAATCTCCAGCTGCTTGAGCTATTTCAACATCGCCTATCATTAGGCATACTATACCACTGAATGCAGTAGATCGTAACTCAAGTGGGGCGGTTAATGGATTATCAAGTATGTTTGACTGGAATCCTCCGCTATTTTTATCAAAGAACCTTAAAATGAATTTACGGATTTTATCCACTAGTGTCCTTTGGTGTAAACGATAGGCTCCCCAAAGTATCCATAAATCTTGATAAAGATCGCAATATCTGTCAGACATTTCACTAGGATTTGGATCATGAAAATGACCTTCAGCAGTCAAATATTTCCATTCAATCCAATCTAAAATTTTTTGACCTTCATCTCTCTTATTAGCTTCAGTGAAAGCCAAAGGAGACTTATAATATGCTTCTAATGTATTTACATTCTCCCCATAACTGCCGTTAATATTTCTAACATGTTCTAACCATCTAATACCTTTACTAATGGCTAAATTATATCTCGAAATTTCTTTATCGATTGGCATATATCAACCTCATTTTCTCCGAAACCGTTAGAATGAGATATACATTAGTTATTCGTTTCCTGATAACAATTCAAGAAATTGTGCTGATTTAGTAGAATTAACCACAAACTTTACTCCTCTAGGTATGAAAATATATTCGCCAGGTAAGAACTGCGAAGATTTATCATCAATACGGACATCACAGACACCCTTTAAGATATATAAAAACGTATCTTTATCAGCAAACAGATTTTGATATACGTTCGTTTTAGATTTGATTGTGTTTACTCGCACAGAGCCAGTAAATTTATCATCCACTATATCTTGTAGCCCCCATTTATGCTTGTCACGTGTAACCACACGACGATCAGTAATGCCAAATTTACGATAAACATCATAAAACCCAACAATTAGTCTTGACCATCCCCACGGAAAAAGTAATTCTTCGGTATTATGAACTGATTCAAAATAAAGATCTGGCAATGTGTCTGTTTTAAGTGTGCTGAGAACTGCAAAACGAATTTTTATCTTAGGATGAATTGAAATAATCTTTTTATGAATTGCTTTTAGTGTACTCCCGGAATAACATGCATCATCGATAACTAAGATATTTTGACATCCTTTTACCCATAAACACTCGTCAATGACTTCTCTTGTTTCACCAGTTTCTCTCATATTGATAATTTTGAAAGGAATGCCTAATTTTTTGGATATAATGTTTGTTACTGTCTCACTACCTTTATAATTGATTTCATCATTTTTCCATCCGATAAGTATATTGGGAATATAGTTGTCTTTCTGCACCAGCGATACTAAAGTATTACAACCGTTTTCTACAGCACCCCAGGACTGATATTTACGCACCATAGGATCAAGTTGATCTTTAGCCCTTTTGACGATTTTCTCTTGAAGTACTCTATAAATTCCACTCGATTGAAGAACGTTCTCTTTTTCTTCAATAACCAACGCTGAGGATGGGATCGTCTCAAGATGATGTCGTATGATCTGTTGTTTTGCGAGTGCACTGATCTCTTTTATGATGTCATTTTTAATATTAGTTTTAAGTTCATTAACACTAGTAAAATTTTTAACAACATGTCCTTTATTATAATCTTTAATTTCACGTAAAAACCTTGTTAAGAGTTTATCGCGATTAATTGCCGGTTCTTTTATATAAATTAAAATAGGTTTATTATTTTCTTTTGCTGTTTGATATTCTTCTTCAGTTGGAGATAGCATCTCATAACTTGCTTCTCCGTACTTTTCCCAAAAAATACCTATATATATATCGGATTGTCGTACATAAGAAAGAGTAACAGAGTGAGGTGATTTCGATCCTGCTCCTAAATCTTCGGCTAATACAGGGATAAATAGGAGATCTTCAACAACCTCCTTAGCTGCAATACGTTCATCTGCTAAGTCTTTCATCGTTGAACTTATGAACACACGAAAACTATCGGATGTATCGATTAGCATATTCATTTGCATCACCTCTCACTGGATTAATCATAAAAGCGGATTATTAGTTCATGAAAGTGTTATATATTTTAGTTTAATAATACTAATTTGTACATCCACGTACTAGATATTAATTAGTTTATGACGCTTTGAAGGATTTTAGTAGTTTTAGTAACAAAGCACCCTGATATAAATACAACAAAATAATACCATTTAAGTAATATTTATATCGGCCTTTAGTCAATTTGACACAGACAACACGATATTTGATTAAAAACGCAGATTGATAAGTAATAAAGACTCTGTAACGTTGGATTGAATGAGTGGGATAATTTCCACTCTGCTTTTCAGGAAGCAATTGATATATGTAATGCTAATGGATTCACTCAACAGGTACAAAAAACTCGTCAACAATATGAGTACTATATTGGGATTGAAATCAGCAATTTGTAGTTCGTGTAAACAAGTTTGCAGCTTTTTCAACTATCTCAATATTCAGTTTCGATGCAATCAAACAATTCTCGGATTTAGTATATCCAATAACAGAAGAAGATGGCTCCAGTTACAATAGAAAGGTACAGCGAGTACACAATCTATAGTAAAGAAGGAGCCATCCAGAATGAAGAATATCGCAGCCAGGAAACGTA